>CACYQI010000024.1 GCA_902776455.1 uncultured Bacteroidales bacterium
CGCGAGCTGGGTTCAGAACGTCGTGAGACAGTTCGGTCTCTATCTATCGTGGGCGCAGGAGATTTGCGTGGCTCTGACACTAGTACGAGAGGACCGTGTTGGACAGACCTCCGGTCGACCGGTTGTTCCGCCAGGGGCACCGCCGGGTAGCCGCGTCTGGATCGGATAAGCGCTGAAAGCATCTAAGCACGAAGCCGGCCACAAGATTAGATCTCCTTATGAGGGTCGTCCGAGACGAGGACGTTGATAGGAGGCAGGTGTAAAGACGGTGACGTCAAAGCCGAGCCTTACTAATTGCCCGAAACTTTCGAAGCTTGCAGCCTCCCCCCGTTGCCTCCTAGTGAGTTAAGAACGGAAGAGGGAAGCTCAGGCATGCACGCAGGTTGTTATATTTGCAGCTTTGACAAGAGAGAGACGCTCGGCATGAGCTTTCGCACGATATGTCAACACTATACGTCCCTGACAGCCGTTCCCCCCTTAGAAGGGGGAGAGACAGGCGGAAGGGACAGAGATTCAGGTGGCTATGGTGGCGGGGTTCCACCTCTTCCCATTCCGAACAGAGAAGTTAAGCCCGCCCGCGCCGATGGTACTGCACACCCGTGGGAGAGTAGGTAGCCGCCGTTTTGGAAGAGCTGGAAGAGCGGGCAGCAGGCGGGAAGAGGCGGAAAGCGCGGGCAGGTTGCGATGGAATCGCAACATACGGGACGGGAAAGCGGAGGAACGGACGGGGAAAGACAGGAAGCAGGCGGGAAGCAAGACGGGAAACAGACGGACGGAGCGAGAATGCGCGGGAAGCTCGGGCAACAGGCGGAAAGAGGGCGGAAAGCGCGGGCAGGTTGCGATGACATCGCAACATAAGGGACGGATAAGGCATATGGCAATAGAGCCTTATGAGCGGTTTGGGTTAAAAGAAAGCGGATTAATAAGCTCCGAAGGATTATCTAATGGCTAATTCTCAGCATGGCTTTAATCCGTTGGGGCTAATTAATCCGTTGCTCTATTCTTATGATTATACTTCGATGATTCCTTCTGTGGAATGCTGGCTTGTTTGCTCGATGTGTATTCCGCTTTTACGAAGTGTTAATGTCGAGGATACTTTGCTTAGAACTCGGCGTTGCGAGGTGTGCGAGGGAAGGGAATGACGTCGCGGATGTTCTGCATGCCGGTAACGAAGAGGATGAGACGCTCGAAGCCGAGGCCGAAGCCTGCATGCGGGCAACTGCCGTACTTGCGGGTATCTAGATACCACCAAAGGTGGGTCATGTCCATTTCGCGACGGTTGATTTCCTGCATCAGCTTGTCATAACTCTCTTCGCGAACGCTACCACCGATGATTTCGCCGATAGAGGGAAAGAGGACGTCGGTGCCCTGCATGGTGGGACCCGGAGCAACGGCTCCCTTGTAGCCGATGCTACCGCCGTCGGCTGTCTCTTGGTTCTGCTTCATATAGAACGACTTGAAGGAGCGTGGATAGTCGGTCATGATGACGGGCTTCTTGAAGTGTTCCTCAACGAGGTAGCGTTCGTGCTCGCTTGCCAAGTCGTCGCCCCACTCACAGGGGAACTCGAATTCCCTGCCGTTTTGCCTTGCTTCCTGTAGGATGCGTATGCCTTCGGTGTAGGGCAGACGGATGAATTCTTCCTTTAGGACACCTTCGAGACGTTCGATGAGACCTTTGTCAACCATCTTGTTGAGGAACTCCAGGTCGTCCTTGCAGTTGTCGAGAGCCCAGCGGACGCAGTACTTGATGAAGTCCTCTTCGAGGTCCATCAGTTCTTCCTGGTCCATGAAGGCCACTTCTGGTTCTATCATCCAGAACTCGGCCAGGTGTCGGGGCGTGTTGGAGTTTTCGGCGCGGAATGTCGGGCCGAATGTGTAGATGGCTCCGAGGGCTGTTGCGCCCAGTTCTCCTTCCAACTGTCCGCTGACGGTGAGCGATGTCTGTTCGCCGAAGAAGTCGTCATCATAGATGATTTTGCCCTGTTCGTCCTTCTTGAGGTCGTAGAGGTTCTTGGTTGTCACTTGGAACATGTTGCCTGCTCCCTCGCAGTCGCTGGCCGTGATGAGCGGTGTGTGGAAGTAGAAGTAGCCGTGCTCGTGGAAGTACGTATGGATTGCCATCGCCATGTTGTGGCGTATGCGGAGGACGGCTCCGAAGGTATTGGTGCGCGGACGTAGGTGGGCTACCGTGCGGAGGTATTCCCATGAAGCACCCTTCTTCTGCAGGGGATAGGTGTTATCGCAGTCGCCGAGAATCTCGATGGCTGTTGCCTGTATCTCGCTAGCCTGACCTGCTGCTGGACTTTCCACGAGCTTGCCTTCGACACAGAGGCAGGCACCCGTCGTGATGCGCTTCAGCGTTTCTTCGTCGAACTTGGCATCGTCGCCTACTATCTGTATGTTTTTTATTGTGCTTCCATCATTGAGGGCAATGAAGAAGATGCCCTTCGAGCCGCGCTTGGAGCGCACCCAGCCCTTGACGCAGATGGAAGCCCCTTCGCCGCTCTCCGTTTTGGGGAGTGCCATGTTCAGGGCGTCTATTACTTTAGTTCTTTTCATATAATTAATTTCGTTTAGGTTATTTGTTAGTTACTCCCTAAAGGGTGGGGGACGGAGGAGCCTTTATTCGAAGGCTCCCATCCTGAGCATGTTGACTTCCTTCTCAGTGAGGAATCGCCAGTCGCCTCGGCGGACGTTCTTCTTCGTCAGTCCGGCGAAATAGACGCGGTCGAGCTTGTGAACCTTGTAGCCCAAGTGTTCGAAGATGCGTCGCACGATGCGGTTCCTGCCGCTATGTATCTCGATGCCTACCTGCTTGCGGTCTGTCTCGCTGGCATACTCTATGGCATCAGCATGTATCTCGCCGTCCTCAAGCTCGATGCCTTCGGCTATCTGACGCATGTCGGCTGCCGTCACGTTCTTGTCGAGGAAGACGTGGTAGATCTTCTTCTTGAGGAATTGGGGATGTGTGAGCTTGGTAGCCAGTTCGCCGTCGTTGGTGAGCAGGAGCACGCCTGTGGTGTTGCGGTCGAGTCGGCCTACGGGATAGATGCGTTCGCGGCAGACACCCTTCACGAGGTCCATTACGGTCTTGCGGTTCTGGGGGTCGTCGCTTGTGGTGACGTAATCCTTGGGTTTGTTGAGCAGGACATAGACCTTCTTCTCGATGTTAACTTGTTGATCGTGAAAGAGGACGGTATCGGAGCGTTTTACCTTTGTGCCAAGTTCGGTAACAATCTCTCCGTTGACCTTTACGACGCCTGCCTCGATGAATTCGTCGGCTTCGCGTCGGCTGCAAACGCCGGCATTGGCGAGATATTTGTTCAGGCGGATTGGCTCATCTGGGTCGGTGTGTGTCTCCTTATACTCAATCTGTTTCTTCATGCTGTACTTGGCATGAGGATTGTAGCCAGAGGTGCGTGGACGGAATCCTCCTTTCGGGTCGCCCGAAGATGCGTAGCCTGTCTTGTATCCTCCTCTTGATGAAGAGCCTTGGTAGGAGCCGTTTCCTTCGCGATTGTATCGCGGACGGGGCTGATAGCCTCCTTCTCTCTGCTGGTAACCGCCTTCTCGTTGCTGATGTCCTCCTTCCGCATTGTAGCGGGGACGGGGCTGATAGCCTCCTTCTCTTTGCTGATAGCCACCTTCACGGGGTTGGTAGCCTCCTTCTCTGTTATATCGTGGGCGATAGCCTCCTTCGCGTTGCTGATAGCCTCCTTCACGATTGATGTGTGGGCGATAGCCGCCTTCGCGGGGCTGGTAGCCGCCTTCGCTGTTGATGCGTGGCCGAGGCTGATAGCCCCCTTCGCGCTGATTGTTGTCACGGTTGTAACGTGGACGATAGCCATCCCGGCGTTCGCCACTCTCTGATTCGGAGAATTTGTCTCTCCAGTTTTCTTCGTTCATCATGTTTTTCTTTAGTGTTTTTGTTTATATACCTGTGTAGTTATAAGGAGTAATGGAATGCAGTTCTTCCTTCACGGATTCGCTGACGTTCAGTTCTTCTATAAAGTTCTTGATGGTTTCCTCGTCGATGCCTTTTCCTGTACGGGTAAGGGCTTTGAGTGCTTCGTAGGGATGCGGGTAGGCTTCTCGCCTCAGGATAGTCTGTATGGCCTCTGCACAGACAGCCCAACAGCCTTCGAGGTCGCGGCGGATGGTTTCTTCGTTCAGGACGAGCTTGCGCAAGCCTTTCAGGGTGCTTTGTATGCTGATGAGCATGTGCCCTACTGGTACGCCTACGTTGCGGAGCACGGTGCTGTCCGTCAGGTCGCGTTGGAGGCGGCTGATGGGCAGCTTTTGGCTGAGGTGTGCCAGGATGGCGTTGGCGATGCCGAGGTTGCCTTCCGAGTTCTCGAAGTCGATGGGATTGACTTTGTGCGGCATTGCCGAAGAGCCTACCTCGCCTGCCTTTATCTTTTGGCGGAAGTACTCCATTGAGACGTACTGCCAGAAGTCGCGGTCGAGGTCTATGATGATGGTGTTGATGCGCTTCATGGCATCGAACACGGCACCGAGGCAATCGTAGTTGCTTATCTGGGTTGTATATTCTTCGCGTTCAAGTCCGAGGCTTTCGCTGACAAAGCGGCAGCCGAAGTCGCGCCAGTCGTACTGCGGGAAGGCTACGTGGTGGGCATTGAAGTTGCCTGTTGCGCCGCCGAACTTTGCTGTCAGCGGACAGGCGCGGAGCATGTCGAGCTGGCGTTTGAGGCGATAGACGAACACCATCACTTCCTTGCCCAGACGTGTGGGGCTTGCAGGCTGTCCGTGTGTCTTGGCAAGCATGGGCACGTCCTTCCATTCCTCTGCGTACTGCTGAAGCAGCTCGATGAGTTCCTCGATGAGGGGGTAATAGACCTGTTCCAGAGCCTCTTTGATGCTCAAGGGCACGCTGGTGTTGTTGATGTCCTGGCTGGTGAGGCCGAAGTGGATGAATTCCTTGTAGGGCTGAAGGTTGCTGCCAAGCTCGTCGAACTTCTCTTTGATGAAGTACTCCACGGCCTTCACGTCGTGGTTCGTCACGGTTTCGATGTCCTTGACTCGCTGTGCGTCCTGTTCTGTGAAGTCGCGGTAGATGTTGCGCAGGCGGTCGTCGTCGATGGGGAAGCCTGTCAGCTGCGGCAAGGGCAAGTGGAGGAGCGCGATGAAGTATTCCACTTCGACGCGGACGCGGTAGCGGATGAGTGCGTACTCCGAGAAGTAGGAGGCCAAGGCTTCGGTCTTGCCTCTGTAGCGTCCGTCAATGGGCGATACGGCTGTGAGCATGTTCAGCTCCATAATATATATAATAATGTGTGGTTCCTAAAAACGCGTGCAAAGATACGAAAAATAGTTCATAGTTCATAGTCCGCGCTTCAGAATTTTCTTCTAATGTGAGCGAAAGTCGTTTTGCTGCTGCCTGTGGCGGCTGTCGTTCACTGGTCTGAGCGGTTGAGAACCCAGTAGAGGAGCACTGGATGGAGCGGGGCGGAGGTGTTCAGGAGCACGTCGCCGACGTATGAACTGTTGCCTTTATAGACCTTATTGTTGCGATAGTTGAACAGGATGTCGCCTTGGTAGGACGACGACCCTTTGTACATCTTGCCGTCGCGCCATGTGGCTACGACGTCTGCCGAATAGGTTGACAGCCCGCGATATATCTTGCCGTTTTTGTAGGTGAACAGGGCGTCGGCCGAATAGGAACTGTTTCCGCGAAAGAGTTTGCTGCCGTCGAAGCTGGCCAACACGTCGCCCGAGTAGCTGGAGTTGCCTTTGTAGAGTTTTCCGTTGCGGAAGTTGCAGACTACGTCGGCGCTGTAGGACGACATTCCCTGATAGACTTTCTGAGCAAAGCACAGAGTCATGCTCAGGAGCAATGCTGTGGATAGGATGAATCGTTTCATGTCTTTTCTTATTTCTTTATTCCTTTATATACGAAGTAGAGCACGACGGCAGCACCGAGGACGAGCATGGCTATCTTAAGTTCGCTGCTGTACTGAGCCACTTTCTCTTCAAGTTGTCCGCTGTAGTAATGTCCGATGTACCATCCCATGCCGGCGAGGATGCTGTTCCAGATGCCTGCTCCGAGGGTGGTGTAGAGCATGAAGCGGCCCAGACCCATGCGTGCCAGTCCGGCGGGGATGCTGATGAGCTGGCGGACAGCGGGAACCAGGCGGCCGAAGAAGGTGCCGACGGCTCCGTGGTCGTCGAAGTATCGTTCCGCCTTCTCCACCTTCTCTTTGTCTATGAGGCAGATATGTCCCAGCCGACTCTCGGCGAAGCGATAGACGAGCGGACGCCCGAGATAGAGGGCCAGGTAGTAGTTGACCAAGGCTCCGATGCAGGCTCCGGCCGTGGCACAAAGCACCACGAGCACTACGTTCAGTTCGCCTGTCGTGGCTGCCTTGTAGGCGGCAGGTGGTACGACCACCTCGCTGGGGAACGGTATGAAGCTGCTTTCGATGGCCATCAACAGTGTGATGACCCAGTAGTTCAGGTGCTCGAGGCACCAGGCAATGAAGGGTATGGATTCCATGTTTGGTTTTGTGGGTTGTAAATGAGGGTTCACCTTCTCACTTTCCCTCCTTTTATTGCGGATGGGGAGAGGCGAAGAATTTCTTTCTGAATATCTCTTTCTTCGTGAAACGCCAGCGGAGGAATGTCATAAGCCTGTTGAGCGGCAGCCAGAGCATGAGCGGCGGCAGCAGGAATGCCGGGCATTTTCCGCGGAAGCCCTCGGAGGGGGGATTGAGTGCCTTCCAGGTGTTCCGGAGCATGAGGTACTGCATGAGGCAGACCAGCAGCCAGGCGCTTCCCGCCACGGCTTGCAGGATGCTTTCTTCTACGAGCGTCTCCTCTTCTTCGGAAAGGAAGAAGAAGGAGGCCGTCAGTAGCGTATAGAGGGGGAACGGCAACAGGCAGAGGACGTTGACAAGCTTGGGCAGGAAGCTGTGGCGTAGGTGGTGGTGCGTCTCGACGTTGTAGAGCTGTTCGCGCTTCCATATATAAGGCGTTGGCAGAGGCAGCTTTACGGCAGCTCCGGGCAAGAGGTTGACGTGGCATCGCCCTTTGCGGACATTGTGGTTGACCAGGAGTTCCACGGCACCTCCTGCCAGCAGGCCGGACGACGCAAAGCCCTGATGGGCAAGGAAGTGGCTTCGGCGATAGCAGACAAGCTCGGGGTGTGTCAGGAAGGGAGCGTGGCGGAGCGCGTAGGGCAACCAGGAAAGCTGTTCCCAGGTACGCACCATGCGGACTTTTGCTCCGTACCATCCGCGGCCTCCCTCGTAGCTGCTGATGCCGAGCACGGCGTCGGCTTCGTCGTTGCAGAAGGCTGTGACCTGGCTGAGCCAGTTGTCGCCCGTCGGTTGCGCCTCGACGGAGAGGAACACGAGCCATTCGTAGTTGGCAGCCTTGGCACCGAGCGAGAGGGCAAGGCGCTGGATGCTGATGTCGCGGGCCGTGGGCGGACAGAAGGTATGGCTCAGGTGCGGATGTTGTTCCTCCATCCATTCGAGCCACTCTATCGTGTCCTTGTCGCCCTGCTTATCGACGACAATCACCTCGTATTCGCCTCCGTAGTGCTGCGAAAGCAGAAAGGGGAGCAGACGCTTCAGCTCCGACTGCTGCTCCTGGCAGGTGACGATGATGCTGACATCGGCTGCCGCCGCACTGGTCTTCGCCTCTTTCTGTCGGCGGGCAATCAGTCCCAAGCTACGCAGTCGCAACGTCTGCAAAAGGCAGACGAGGCAGAGCAGGAGCGTTATGGAAAAGAGTATGTTTATCATTGGTAAAAGGCGGTGGATGAAAACACGGCAAGGGGTGTCGTTTTACACTCCACGGAGCATCGGCTTACACTCCACGGAGCAAAGGCTCACGCTCCACGGAGCATCGGCCTACGCTCCACGTTGTGTAAAACGGTGCCTCTTAGGGGGTAGTGTTTTTTAGCGTGTTCAGTTCTTCTGTGGTGTATGCTTTGGGAAGTTCGCGACAGTTGTATCGGCTTGCCATCGTCTCGCCGTAGGCGCCGGCCGAGCGAAGGACGATGATGTCGCCGCGCTTCGTCGTGGGCAGGGGGCAGTCGCTCATGAAGGTGTCGCTGCTCTCGCAGACTGGGCCTACCACGTCGTATTTGCTGCATGTCGGTTCGCCGTTTGCCGTCGTCTCCGCGCTGCTGAGGTTCTCTATGCGGTGGCGGGCACCGTAGAGTGCAGGCCGGATGAGTTCTGTCATGCCGGCATCGACGATGGCGAACTGCTTTGTGGCCGTCTGCTTGACGTAGAGGCAGCGCGTGACGAGCGACCCGCATTGTCCCACCACGGCTCTGCCCAGCTCGAAGTGGAGGTGCTGCCCGGGGCGAAGCTTCAGGTGGCGCGCATAGGTGGAGAAGTAGGCGTGGAAGTCGGGAATGGGGTGAAGGTCGGGGTTCTCGTAGTCGATGCCCAGTCCGCCGCCCACGTTGATGTTCTTCGCCTCGATGCCCTCGGCCTCGAGCTGGTCTTGAAGCTCGTTGACGCGATGGCACAAAGCCTCGAAGTCATCCATCTGCAGAATCTGGCTGCCGATGTGGAAGTGCAGTCCGACGAAGCGTACATAGGGCAGCCCTTCGGCAATGCGGACAACGCGGAGCATGTCCTCCTTGGCAATACCGAACTTGTTCTCGGCCAGTCCCGTAGTGATGTGGGCATGTGTGTGTGCTCCTACATCGGGGTTGATGCGGAAGCTGACGTCTGCCACCTTGCCCATCTGTCCTGCTATCCCGTTGATGACTTCCAGCTCGGGAATGCTTTCCACGTTGAAGTACTGTATGCCTGCCTGCAGCGCCAACTCTATCTCCCAGTCGGCCTTGCCAACGCCGGCAAAGACGATTTCGCTGGCAGGGAAGCCGTTCTCGAGGCAAGTCTTTATTTCACCGCCGCTTACGCAATCGGCTCCGAAGCCTGCCTGCTGTATCTGCCGGAGCACCTTCGGGTTGGCACAAGCCTTGACGGCATAGTGCAGATGCCAGCCCTCGTGCTGGTCCGTCTCGTTCTTGATGACGGCGAGCGTCTCGGCCAGCAATGTCGTGTCGTAGTAGTAGAAGGGCGTCCGAAGCCCCGAGAAGAGTTTTTGGTCCATAGTCTTTTGTGATGAGTCGTTGGCAGTTGGTGGTTTTTCAGCTAACCTCTAACCTCTAACCTCTGTTATTGCCCGAACAGCGTGTTGCTGAGTGCCTGCAGGGTGCGCTTCTTGTCGTCAGCCTTGACCACGAACGAGATGTTGTGTGCCGACCCTCCATAGCTTATCATGCGGACAGGAATGTCCTTGAGCGCCAGAGCCACCTTCGTTTCGAAGCCCACGTTGCCGCTTGCCAAGTCGCCCACGACGCAGATGATGCACATGTTCTCCTCTATTTCCACCGTGCCGTACTTCTTCAGTTCGCCCACGATGTCGGTGAGGTGGGTGGGGTTGTCGATAGTGACGCTGACGCCCACTTCGCTCGTGCAGACCATGTCGATGCTGGTCTTGTAGGTCTCGAATATCTCGAACACCTTGCGCAGAAAGCCGTAGGCCAGAAGCATGCGGCTGCTGTTTATCTGGATGCAGGTGTTGCCGTCGCGGGCAGCCACAGCCTTGATGGTGCCGCGCTGGAACTCGTTGTTGATGATGGTGCCGGGAGCCGTGGGGTCCATCGTGTTGAGGAGCCGCACGGGAACACGAGCGAACTTGGCAGGCTGGATGCAAGTGGGGTGCAGTATCTTAGCACCGAAGTAGGCAAGCTCTGCCGCTTCCTCGAAGTAGAGCTGGCGCACGGGTTCCGTGTGCTCCACGAAGCGCGGGTCGTTGTTGTGCATGCCGTCGATGTCGGTCCAAATCTGTATCTCCTCGGCATCGATAGCAGCTCCGAGCAGGCAGGCACTATAGTCGCTGCCGCCCCGCTGGAGGTTGTCTATCTCGCCGTATGCGTTGCGGCAGATAAAGCCTTGAGTCAGATAGATTTGGTAGCCGGGATTGGCCTCGAGCATCTTGGTAGTCTTTTCCTTGATGTAGTTCATGTCAGGCTCGGCATTCTTGTTGGTGCGGACGATGTCGAGTGCGTTGACGAGCAACGTCTTTACCCCACATTCCTGCAAGTAATTGGCGACCATGTTGGTGCTTATTATCTCGCCTTGAGCCAGGATGACCTTCTCCTCGAACGACGTAAAGTGGACTTTGGTGAAGGAACGCAGGTAGTTGAACTCCTCTTGCAGGAAATCCGTGGTTCTCTGCCTCATTTCTTCGGTCTTGTAGAGGCTTAGGACGTGCTCTGCATATTTCTGTTCGAGCAGGTTGATGATGGTGTTTGCTCCTTCGGGGTTCTTTTTGTAGAGGTAGTCGGAGATTTCCACCAGCGTGTTTGTCGTGCCGGACATGGCGGAGAGGACTACGATCTTCGCTTCCCCGTCGTTGGTGATGAGCTTCGACACATCCTGCATTCTCTGTGGCGACCCAACGGATGTGCCGCCGAACTTCAGTACTTTCATGTTTGTCTTTGTTAAGAGTTATGTGTTAGGAAAGATACCACAAATGTTTTTTCTCAGTTGTCTTTAGTGAGCCGTGCATCGATGCAGCGATAAACGGTGCCCGGGAAGTACTCGGGCCACTGCAGGTTGTGGGTGCTGAGGATGACGGCGGTATGGTTCTGCCGACGTATCTCGTCGAGCAGGGCAAGGATGAGTTCGCCGTTCTCGGAGTCGAGGTTGCCGGTCGGCTCGTCGGCCAGGATGACTTTCGGATTGTTGAGGATGGCGCGAGCGATGCAGATGCGTTGCTGTTCGCCGCCCGACAGCTCGTAGATGAACTTGTCGCGCTTGTCGGCAAGCTTCACCATTTCGAGCGCTTCTACGATGCGTTTGTCGCGTTCCGACTGCTTCTTCCAGCCAGTAGAACGCAGCACGAAGTCGAGGTTGCGGTGTACGGTGCGGTCGGGCAGAAGCTGGAAGTCCTGGAAGACGATGCCCATCTGCCTTCGCAGTTCAGGCTGGTGCTTTGTCTTGAGGCGCGACATGTCGAAGCCAAGCACTTCGGCATTTCCGCCTCCGATAGGCACTTCGCCGTAGATGCTCTTCAGGAGCGACGACTTGCCGCTGCCTACGGGGCCTGTCAGATAGACCATCTCGCCCTCTTCCACAAGGAAGTTCACTTTGCCAAGGACAAGGTGTTCGCCTTGATATATATCGACGTCAGTATAATGGAGTATCACCTTTTCATTTACTATTTAATCATTGAACATTCCCCCTAAAGGGGGTTAGGGGGTCTTTCCCTTTTGGGGAGGGTCGGGGAGAGGCCTTTTAGTGCTTCTTCCAGCCGGGGTTGTGCCGTTCCATGAGTTCTCTTGCCATGTCTTCGATGCGTAGGCCTTTGCTCGTCAGCAGCACGATGAGGTGGTAGAGCATGTCGGAACCTTCGTAGATGAGGCGGTCGTTGGTGCCGTTGGTTGCTTCGATGACGAGTTCCAAGGCTTCCTCGCCCACCTTCTGTGCCATGCGGTTCAGCCCGTCGCGGAAGAGGGAAGTGGTGTAGCTGCCTTCCGGCATCTCGCGGTGACGCTGTTCGATGAAGTCGCTCAGCTCGGAGAGGAAGAGCAAAGGGTTGGGCTTGTTCTCTTCGCCCCAGCAGGTGTCGGTGCCTGTGTGGCAGGTGGGGCCGTCGGGATTGGCTTGAATGAGGAGCGTGTCGCCGTCGCAGTCGCTCTTGATGCTGACGAGGTGCAGGCAGTTGCCGCTTGTTTCTCCCTTTGTCCAAAGGCATTGGCGCGAGCGGCTGAAGAAGGTGACGAGGCCTGTCTGCTGCGTCTTTTCCAGCGCTTCCTTGTTCATGTAGCCGAGCATCAGCACGGTCTTTGTCTTTGCATCCTGAATGATGGCGGGCACGAGGCCGCCGCATTTCTCGAAGTCTATGTTCAGTTCACGATTCATAATTCACAGTTCTTTATTATGCTTCTCCTGAAGGGGAGTGGCGGGTCTTACGTTTATTCCTTCTTTCCTCAGATACTCTTTGAGCTGCGGAATGCCGATTTGTCCGAAGTGGAAGACGCTGGCGGCGAGTGCTGCGTCGGCATGTCCGAGGGCGAAGACGTCGCGGAAGTCTTCCATGCAGCCTGCTCCGCCACTGGCGATGACGGGTATGGTGAGTTGCGAGGCGAGTCGGCTGAGGGCGTTGCAGGCAAAGCCTTGTTTCACTCCGTCGTGGTTCATGCTGGTGAAGAGTATCTCGCCTGCTCCGCGGTCGCATGCTTCCTGTGCCCAGTCGAAGAGGTTTCGCTCCGTCGGGATGCGTCCGCCGTTGAGGTAGCAGGTCCATGTTCCCTCTTCGCCTCCGCTTTGGGGGAGTTCTTGCTTTGCATCGATGGCGACGACGCAGACTTGGCTGCCGAAGCGTGTGGCTATCTCGTCGATGAGTTGGGGGCGGCGCAGGGCGGCGCTGTTGATGCTTATCTTGTCGGCCCCGGCGGAGAGCATGCGTTCCACGTCGGCTATCTCGCTGATGCCGCCGCCTACTGTGAAGGGGATGTCTATCTCTGCTGCCACCTTCTGCACCATGTCTGCGAAGGTCTTGCGGCCTTCGTGGCTGGCTGTGATGTCGAGGAATACCAGTTCGTCAGCGCCTTGGCGGCTGTAGAGCTTGCCCAGCTCTACGGGGTCGCCTGCCTGCCGAAGCTCGAGGAAGTTTGTGCCCTTGACGGTCTGGCCGTCCTTGACGTCGAGGCATGGAATGATTCTCTTTGCTAACACCTATACTATTTACTATTTGACGATTTGCGATTTTCTATTTGACGATTTACTATTTGCTATTTGACCACGACTTAGTTTCTCCAGGTCGATGTGTCCTTCGTAGAATGCTTTTCCGAAGACGACGGCGGGGATGCCTGCTGCTTCGAGGGCGAGGATGTCGGCTGTGCTGCCCACTCCGCCGCTGGCGATGAGGTGGCACTCAGGGAAGCGACGCATGATGCTGCGGTAGAGGTCGATGGCCGGACCGGCGAGGGTGCCGTCCCTGCTTATCTCTGTGCAGAGCACGTTTTTTGTGCCTTCCTGCATATAGCGGAGCAGGAAGTCCTCGAGCCTGATGTCGGAGTCTTGCTTCCATCCGTTGATGGAGATGCGTCCGTCCCTTACGTCTGCTCCGAGGATAAGGTGCTCGGGGCCGTACTTCTGCAGCCAGCTGAGATAGCGTTCCGGTTCTGTGACGGCGATGCTTCCTGCTGTCACCATGGCAGCTCCGGCATCGAAGGCTCTTTCCAGGTCTTCGTCGGTCTTGACGCCGCCGCCGAAGTCCACGACGAGTTTTGTCTGCGTCGTGATGGCCTTCAGCGTGGCGAGGTTCACCACGTGCTTGCTTTTCGCGCCGTCCAAATCGACTACATGCAGGCGGCGAAGCCCCATGTCCTCGAACCGACGGGCCATCTCAAGAGGGTCGCCATAGACCTTCTTCGTGTCGTAGTCGCCTTTGGTCAGACGCACGCACTTGCCTTCGATGATGTCTATTGCAGGAATCAGTTCCATCTCGCATTTACCATTTAATCATTTACCATTTACCATTTATTTCTTTACCATTTACCATTTATCATCTACCATTTGCCGTTTATTTCTCCGTCTCTCTGGGAGAAGGGTTGGGGAGGCAGATTAAGGAAGTTCCTCAGTATCTGTTGTCCCACGGCTCCGCTCTTTTCGGGGTGGAACTGAGTGGCGTAGAAGTTGTCCTTCTGCATGGCGGCGCTGAAGGGGTGAATGTAGTCGGTGACGGCAGCCGTATGCTCGCAGATGGGCACATAGTAGCTGTGGACGAAATAGACATATTCCTCGCCTAAGCCTCGGAATAGAGGGGAAAGGGGCAAGGGGCGGGGGGCAAGAGGTTTGTTGGGGCAGAATGTATTCTCCTGCTCCTTGCTCCTTGCTCCTTGCTCCTCGACATGGAAAGTGAGGCTATTCCAGCCCATGTGCGGAATCTTGTCCTCGTGCCGGACGGGACGGAAGCGCTTGACGTCAGCGTTGAAGATGCCGAGGCAGTCCACGTCGCCCTCCTCCGAGTGACGGCACATGAGTTGCTGTCCGATGCAGATGCCCAGTACGGGTTGCGTGAGCGAAGTGATGACCTTGTCAAGCCCCCTTTCGCGCAGATAGCGCATGGCACCCGAAGCCTCGCCTTGTCCGGGGAAGATGACCCTGTCGGCGCTGCGGAGCTCCTCGGCGCAGTCCGTCAGCAAAGGCTCTACCCCCAGTCGTCCGAGGGCATGGACGACGGAGAAGATGTTCCCGGCATTGTACTTTACGACAGCTACCTTCATAAATCTATGTGTATGCGTGTATGCGTGCGTTAACGTTTCGGGCGGCAAAGGTACGAAAAAAAAAGCAGAAAGAAGAACGAAGTGGCAAGAAATTTGCCAAGAATGGCATTTCGCGAAGTCCAATCCTCCGAAACGCCCCGTCCCGTCCTCCGCTTTCCGCCTCGTTTTGCAGCCAGTTTCCTCCCGAAGGAACCATCGCTTCAGCCAAGAAGTGCATAAAGTTTCCGCGGCGGTTCCCCTCCTTTTTGAGGGGAGAGGCCCTCAGCTTTCTCTTGAAGGCAGGAAGCTCCCAGCGGCGGTTCCCCTCCCTTTTGAGGGGAGGGGTTAGGGGTGGGGTAGCAAGTGCCGTTGCCGTTCCCTTTCGTTCTTCCCTTCGCAGAAATGAGACGTTTGACCCCACCCCCAACCCCTCCCCTTTGAGGGGAGGGGAGGGACCCTCAGCTTTCTCTTGAAGGCAGGAAGCCCTCCGCGGCCCTTCCCCTCCCTTTTGAGGGGAGGGGTTAAGGGTGGGGTAGCAAGTGCCGTTGCCGTTCCCTTTCGTTCTTTCCTTCGCAGAAGTGAGACGTTTGACCCCACCCCCAACCCCTCCCCTTCAAGGGGAGGGGAGGGATCCTCAGCTTTCTCTTGAAGGCAGGAAGCCCTCTGCGGCCCTTCCCCTCCCTTTTGAGGGGAGGGGTTAGGGGTGGGGTAGCAAGTGCCGTTGCCGTTCCTTTTCGTTCTTCCCTTCGCGGAAGTGAGACGTTTGACCCCACCCCCAACCCCTCCCCTTCGAGGGGAGGGGAGGGACCCTCAGCTTTCTCTTGAAGGCAGGAAACTCTCCGCGGCCCTTCCCCTCCCTTTTGAGGGGAGGGGTTAGGGGTGGGGTAGCGGTCTTGCTATGTTTCCCCTTCCTTTTCTCTGCTTTCTTTCCCGGAAAATCCACGACATGATTTTGCCTCTCTTCGTGGCTGAAAAGCCTTCGCTCCGTGCCTCGTCATCCGATACTCCACGTTGTGTAAGCCGATTCTCCACGTTGTGTCGCCTTTTCCTCCACGTTAACTTTCCCCTTTCAACTTTCCATTTTCAACTTCATCCTTTGTTCTGTATGACGGCATGCCATGCCGTCCTTACACTTTCTTAACATCGCTCCGCAAAACGCCCCTTTGTAACCCCTTGATTCCCAGCAGCGATTAAAAATTAGCCCATTTCCCGCTCTCGATGGCCTAAAGTGCCACAGAAGCAAAAAAAGGCCGTCAGAACGCGCCTCAATGCGAAAAGAATTTACAAAACGAACCCCAATCACAGCCCCTCCCCTTCGAGGGGAGGAAGACGTTTGACCCTATCCCTAGCAAGACGTTTGACCCCACCCCCAAGCCCTCCCCTTCGTGGGGAGGGGAGGGACCCTCAGTCTTCTCTTGAAGGCGGGAAGCCCTCCGCGGCGGTTCCCCTGCCTTGATTCTACTTAAACCCAAAGACTCCAAGCCACCAACTAACGCCCCAAAGCTTCTGACACAAAGGCTTTGGAGCACCGGCTTAGCTCTTTGTGCCTTCGTGTCTTTGTGTTCCATCAAAAGCGAAACCCCAAATCTCGTTTCGTTTTGTGCCAAGTCGTCTTTTCATCCCCTTACGGGCTGCTCGTAATGCCTCTTGCGGGGGTGCTTGACACAAAAATGCGACTTGTTTCGCTTTCTAAGGCCTTGGAAGTGCGAACTATGATTTATTTTTCGTATCTTTGCAGCGGGAGAGGGGAGAGTTGAGAGTTGAAAATTGAAAGTTGAGAGTTGAAAAGACCCCCTAACCCCCTTTAGGGGGAATAGCTCCCTCTCCCACGGGAGAGGGTTGGGGAGAGGCTGAGAGTTGAAAGTTGAGAACATACCTTAAATCGTCAATATAAAAAGATGCCATTAAGACTTCCCGATAAACTGCCTGCCATAGAGTTCCTCAGAGATGAGAACATCTTCGTGCTGGGCGACGAGCGTGCCAATGCTCAGGACATTCGGCCGCTGCGAATCGCTATCCTCAACCTCATGCCTTTGAAGATAACGACCGAGACAGACCTCATCCGCCTGCTCTCCAACAGCCCCTTGCAGCTCGAAATAAACTTCATGAAGGTCAAGGCGCATACGAGCAAGAACACGCCCATCGAGCACATGCAGGCTTTCTATCGCGACTTCGAGACGATGCGCCACGAGAAGTTCGACGGCATGATCATCACCGGAGCGCCCGTCGAGCATCTCGACTTCGAGCAGGTACACTACTGGGACGAAATGACCGACATCTTCAGCTGGGCACGGACGCACGTCACCAGTACATTATACATATGTTGGGCAGCACAGGCGGGGCTTTACTACCACTACGGCATACCGAAGTACCCCCTGCAGGAGAAGATGTTCGGCATCTTTCCCCAACGGCCGCTTCTGCCGCGTCTGCCCATCTTCCGCGGCTTCGACGACATCTTCTACATGCCTCATAGCAGGCACACCGAAGTGCATAAGGCCGACATCCTTGAAGTGCCCGAACTCACGCTCATCAGCGAAGGAGAGCAAAGCGGCGTTTCGATGGTGATGGCTCGGAACGGAAGAGAAATCTTCATCACAGGCCACTCCGAATACTCGCCCATGACGCTTGACACGGAATACCGTCGCGACCTCGCCAAAGGACTGCCCATCAAGAAGCCCTACAACTACTATCGCGACGACGACCCCGAAAAGGGACCGCTCGTCACTTGGCGCGGCCACGGCAACCTGCTCTTCCAGAACTGGCTCAACTACTACGTCTATCAGGAAACGCCCTACGACATTGATGAAATACAATAAACAGACCCTCCCCATCCCTCCCTTAAAGGGGGAAAGACCCTCTAAATCTCCCTTAAAGGGAGACTTCTTCTCCTCCCCTTTAAGGGGAGGTCGGGAAGGGTCTGGGAGTCAGAGGAGGTCTATTGAACTCCTCTCTCCTGCCCGCGACTTGGCTTGCGGCATCGCTGCCATCGACCATGGGGCAGATGCCGTCTATATCGGAGCGTCGCGCTTCGGAGCAAGGGCTGCAGCAGGCAATTCCGTCGAGGACATCAAGACGCTTTGCGACTACGCCCACCGCTTCGGGGCTATGGTCTATGTGACGCTCAACACCCTGCTACGACCCGACGAACTGGAGCAGGCACGCCTCATAGCATGGGACCTCTATCACGCTGGAGCAGATGCCCTCATCATTCAGGATATGGCCTTGTGTTCCCTCCCCGTCGGGGGAGATGGTGAGGGGTTTCTGCCGCCCATTCCCCTCCATGCAAGCACACAGATGGACAACCGCACCGCAGAGAAGGTGGCGTGGCTCTGCGAACAGGGCTTCGAACAGATTGTGCTGGCTCGCGAACTCACGCTCAACGAGATACGCGACATCCATCAGGCCGTTCCGCAAGCCCGCCTCGAAGTCTTCGTCCACGGTGCCCTCTGCGTCTCGTATAGCGGGCGTTGCGATGCCTCGGAGTACTGTTTCGGCCGTTCTGCCAATCGTGGCGAGTGCGCCCAGTTCTGCCGACTGCCCTTCTCGCTCGAAGATGCTGAAGGTCGGACGCTTATCAAGGACAAGTACCTGCTCTCGCTTCGCGACATGAATCGCCTCAGCCACCTCGAAGCGATGATGGATGCAGGTGTCAGAAGCTTCAAGATAGAGGGACGGCTGAAGGATATAGGCTACGTCAAGAACGTGACGGCCGCGTATCGGCAAGCCATCGACGCTATTTTGAAGCGAAGGCCGGAATACGTCCGCTCGTCATTCGGCACCTCGACCTTCACCTTCCAGCCCGACCTCTCGCGCAGCTTTTCTCGCGGCAGTACCGACTATTTCCTCTTCGGCAGGACAAACGACCTTGCCTCGCACGACACTCCGAAGAGCAAGGGACGCGAAGTGGGCTTCGTCAAAGAGGTGCGGCGCGACAGCATCGTCGTCTCCTCCTCCGAGGCGTTCAGCAATGGCGACGGCCTCTGCTTCTTCGACGAGGAAGGCCATCTCCAAGGCTTCCGCGTGAATCGAGTTGCCTACCCCCGCCCCCTCCCTAAAGGGAAGGGAGAAGTAAGCCTCTCCCTTCAGGGGGAGGTTTGGAAGAGGCTCAGAAAAGGCACCCGCTTATGGCGGAGTTTCGACAAAGGTTGGGAAGACCTGATGAGCGGCCATACAGCAGAGCGACGCATCGCGGCCTGCTTCCTGCTTGAAGAAACGCAGAAGGGTTTCCGCCTCACTTTCACGGCAGAAGACGGCACAAAGCGAAGCGAAGAATTCGAAGCAGAACACCAGCTTGCCCGCACCGACCAGACGAGCTCTATAAAGGAAGTACTCAGCAAGCTCGGCGACACGCCCTACCTCTCTACCGACGTTGAAGTGCGCTTCTCCCAGCCGTGGTTCATCCCGAGAAGCATCCTTGCCGAGTGGAGAAGAAAGGCGAGTGAAGAACGAAGAGTGAAGAGTGAAGAACGAAGAGTGAAGAGTGAAGAACGAAGAGTGAAGAGTGAAGAACAAAGAGTGAAGAATAAAAGTAACAACTCAGAGAACGAAAGTATCTCTGATTCTTCACTCTTCACTCTTCACTCTTCACTCATGACCTGCCGCTTCTGCCTTCGTCACGCTTGGGGGCAATGCAAGAAGGAGAAGACCCCCCATCCCCCTTTAGAATGGTCAATGGTCAATGGTCAATGGTTAAATGGTAAATGGCAAGACCCTCTCTATCTCGTCTTGGGTGACGGGCGTCGATTCCGCCTTGAGTTCGACTGCAAGAAATGCGAAATGTTAGTATTCTGAAGTTTATGAAGTTAAAGTGGAAGTTAAAGTGGAAGTAAAAGCCTCTCCCCATCCCTCTCCTAAAGGAGAGGGGGTTATTCCCCCTAAAGGGGGTTAGGGGGTCTTCTATCGTCCAGCACGAAGTGCTTTACTTCCAGCCAGCAACGCTGGCGTAACTTCCTATTTAACTTCATCTTATAACTTCCGAAACTTAACTTCATCTTATAACTCCCGAAACTTAAATTAGTATTGAGATGAAAGAAGATAAAAGGAGATATGTCGCCGAAAGCGAAGAGGTTAGAGTGAAGTGTGAAGAAGCAAAGCTTGACGCAAGTCAACGAAGAGTGAAGAATAAGAGTAGCAACTCAGAGAACAAAAGTATCTCTAATTCTTCACTCTTCACTCTTCACTCTTCACTCTTCTGTCTTCTTCTATCTTCTTGCATTTTTCTCTCTTCCTGCTACTATCAGGAGAGGGGCGCTACGCTCTATGCGGCGGGGGACAACTTCGAGCTGTGGGTCGATAGCTTGCAGCTGCAAGTCAGTCAGCCGCTCCACAACATGCCTATCGACACGCTGAGCGAGCAGCCCAGCGTTTATCGTGGCGACCCATTGGTAGTGGCCGAGACGCTCATCATCCCAGAGGATTCCGTGGATAGCGTTTGGGTGAAACTCGCTCGCGACCAGTTTACGATGGGCTGGGCGCACCAGTGCGACTTCCTTTCGAGCGTAGTGCCCGACGACCCCATCTCCCGCGCCATCCACATCTTCAGCGACGCCCATCTGGGAGCCTTTGCCGTCCTCTTCGCCCTTTCGCTCATGGCATTGCTTTGGCAGACGTTCAGCCGCAAACGTCCCCACGTCTTCTTCCTTCGCGACATCCTCTCGCCCTATCCCACATCCCTGCTTCTCGTCCTTGCCGTCGCAGCCCTCCTCTATGCCGGCATCCAGCACTATGTACCCGAAACGTGGGCTTACTACTACTATCACCCCACGCTCAATCCCTTCGGCCTGCCCCACATCCTGAGCCTCTTCCTCTGTTCCGTCTGGGTGCTTCTCATCCTCTCCTTAGCCACGACGAGCGAAGTGTTCCGACTGCTGCCAGTGGGCGAAGCCCTGCTCTACCTGCTTTCCCTGCTGGGTTGCTGCATACTTACCTACGTGCTGTTCACGTTTGCTGCGCTCAGTCCCCTCGTCAGCTACATCCTCTTCGCCCTCTTCGCCCTCGTCCTTCTGCTGCGCTACTACCGCCATTCGCGAGCCTCCTACCTTTGCGGCTCATGCGGGAAAAGACTTCGGCAGCTCGGCAGATGCCCGCATTGCGGAGCCATGAACCGATAGCCAAAGCTCGAAACCCTCGAAAGCAATTATATTCTCAACTTTTTCGCTGGGTGATTATGGCTAATCGCATTCACCTAATACATAGTGATACAATCAAACACAAAGCCACAGACCCTCTCCCCTTTTAAGGGGCAAGGAGGGATACCCCTCTCCATCTCCCCCGAGGGGGAGAGTTTGACCCCCTCTAAATCTCCCCGAGGGGAGACTTGCTGCCGCGAAAGACTCTTCCCCTCGGGGGAGATGGAGAGGGGTCTTGCCTCCCCTCGGGGAGGTGGGGGTCTTTTTGTGTCTTCTTCGGCAGGGGGGAATTACTTTGTGACTTTGCGTCTTTGTGATTGTTGAAAATTGAGAGTGGAAAGTTGAAAGTGGAAAGTTGAAAATTGGAAAGTGTTTGTGTCTTTTTTTCGCGTGTTGGTGGTGTTGGTGGTGTTGGTGAAGAAAAGCCCTCCCCTATTCGGGAGGGCTAAGAATTCTGCCTCAAAAAGGGCCTCTGCCCATGCAGCTGGTGGTGGTGATGGCGGTCAGAGCCGCCGTTATTGCTGCCACGATGACCTTTAGGATTGTTTCCCATACTTTTCTACTGTTCATTTCTTCTTCGGTTTTAAGGTTTGATAAAGACTGAATGCACTCTCTATAGTGTCCGCTGGAATTTTCATACCGCTTTCCTGCACAGCCATTGCAGCGACGAGGGCAGGCCACTGCTTTTCGGTTAGTCTTTCTTTTCCTCCGAACCGTGTGCGCTTGCATACGGCTTCGATGTATGCTTTCGTATCGTTTTCGCTCGGAGGCGCCCATCGACTGATTATGTCTTCTACACATACCAAGTTGTATTTTTCCCTGTAGGTATTGAGGATGCAAAAGGCGGCACGCAAGCCCCAAAGAATGGAGCGGAATTGTACGAAAGCCTTGTCTCTCTGCTGTGCTTCCTGTCCTCTCCAAGAAACGGAAGCAACCCGCCGAATGTTCAGCGGGTTGTTGTTGCGTTCACCTCGTGTCATGGTTACTCAAGGCCGTGGATGGTTTCCTCGTTCTTGATTTCCTCGATGGCGCCACGTCGCGGAGGTTCTTGAACTGCTTGCCGGGAGTCCAGCGGACATTCACCTTCTTGATGTTGGCGGCGGTGAAGGCGTCGGGAGTGGCGGCACCTTCGGTGGCGATTTCGGTGTGGAACTCGCCCATGTCGCCGAGACCTACTTTCTTACCGTCGAGGAGAAGGTGGCGGATGCAAGAGACTGCATCGGTGAGGATGCCCTTGATGACACCCTTGGAGAAGGGGCTGTTGTGGTCGCTCATGTGCTGAGCCAGCGCATCGAGGTCCATCTTGTCCTGCATCTGGGTCACGCCATAGGCCTTGGTGTTGGTGATGTCGGCCTTCTTAGTGCCGGGCTTGGTACTCATAATTGCGATACTGTAGTTAATCATAGTTTTTGGAAAAGGTTAAAAGTTGAAAATTGAAAGGTTGAAATTATGTTAGTTGATTATCCTGAAACTCTCCACTGAGATTTTTCCATTTCTCCACGGAGATTTCATCAAATCTCCGTGGAGTGTTTTCTTAAACACAGTGCAAAGATACAACATTAAGACAGCGAAGTCAAGAAAACAATCCCCCCATTTTCTCCCACAGGGGAAAATGAGGGGATAATGAGGGGAAGAACTTACAGGTTTTGCAGCAGGGAGGCAATTTCTTTTCTGTAATTGTCTGCCCTGCTGAGATAATAGGCGTAGTTCTTTCTGTCCCCTATTTCGGGAAACTCTTCGCGCACGGCCTTGTAGGTGGGCTGGGTCAGAACCCCCTTCTCTATAGCGGCAAGGAGGGTAAGCGCACAGACTTTGGGCGACTTGGAGTCGATGATGGTATGCAGGGAAGCAAGCAAGCGGGCGGGGTCGTGCTTGCCGATGATGAAGTTATCGAAGGAAGATACTTTTTTCCGCCTAGGTGCGGGCGCGTCGGCGCGGGGCGTGATGCGGATGGTCACACCGATGCTCTCGATGGAAATTATTGTGCAGTCCCCGTCGTGGGGGGGGTAACTCTATGTCTATCAATTGGTTACGTTCCGCTTGTATCTTCATCATAATTTCGTTTGTTAGCAAATCCCATTCTTCGAGTGCTTCTTCCGGTGAGCATCCATTTGCGCGGGCGATGCGGTATTCTCTCAGCATTCCGTGCTGCCGTGCATATTCTTGGCAGAGCTTGGAGATGCGCCGTTTTCGAAGAAACCATTGAAACATGGCACAAAGGTACGAAAAAAATCCCGAACCTCCAAATCTTTCGAGGATTTTTTTCACCAACACGACCAACACGACAAACACGAGTTTTCAAGACAAAGGCCGTCTCTTTATTATATATAATATGTAAATTATTGATATTATTATAATTAAGGGCTTCTTCCTTGCCCCTCTCTTTTTTTTCCGTGTTTGTCGTGTTGGTGGTGTTGGTGGGTTGGAGTTCCCCTCATTATCCCCTCATTTTCCCCTGTGGGAGAAATTGGGGAGGTCGAAAATTTTTTCATACGTGAATATCGCCTTACCTTTGCAGCGATGAACGACGTCAATCATCAGAAATGAACCAAAGTTAAACCTATTTTTCTAAAACGAGCAAAAGTATGATTATCCAAGCAAAAGTAATTAGCGTATCGAAAACCGTCACAGGCAAATCTGCGACAACCGGAAAAGACTGGGCCAACAAAGGCATCCTGCTGAGTTGGGAGGACGAGGACGGCGAGCAGTTCATTCGTGCCCAAGTCACCGAAAAGGTATGGATGGAAGATTATGGCAACCCCGAAGAGGGAAAAGTCCTCTGCTTCGCCCTGAAGTTCCGTACCATCAAATCGCGCAGTAGTGATTACGTCTTTAATGACATCCGCATTGTTCCAATCTTAAAAGAAGAGAACCATGAGAGCGCATCTTGAAAATGTGGACTTACACATCACTACCCGCAAAAACGGCCTCCCCACCTCGAAGCCTGCTGTAGGACGTTTCCGCGTACAGCCCGACCAATCTGCCGCCTCGTTCATCGAGGAAGAAGGAAAGGTTATCTTCGGGGAGGGGCACAGCCGCCGCCTCATGCGAGGAAAAGGTTATTCCGTTTGGTACGACGAGAAGAACGAGCGTTACCTGGTACGTGTCACTCTCAAACCTACCGACAAAGCCTACCTCATGATGGCTCAATGTGACTTTGAAGAATGTATTAATTTTATCTGCAAGAAAGAACATGAAAAAGACGAAGAATGAAATTGACGAGCAGCTTAAAGCCGCCAGCGAGAAGTTTCACGCCCTTGTCCAAGTAATGCTGAACGAAGACGTGCGACCAGAGGTTATCTCTACCGCTTTGGCCCAAGAACTATCATGCTCCATTGCTGCAATAGCATCATTGAAAGAGGATAAAACCATTGAAGAAAGGTTTGCGTTTATAAACCGTTTCTTTGAGATGCTGGCGGAAATAACTCGCCAAAATTGCAAAGATTTAGAAGCAGTAAAGGAGGCCGGCCATGAATACAACTAAATCAAGCGTCACCCCCTGCGACTACTGCTTCGGGGTGAAAGACAACCAGCCGAAGCCCATGACTCGCGAAATCTTCGAGACGCTTCTGGACGACATGAACGTGGCATTTCTCTGTGAAAAAGTGCGCGAGCATAAGCCAGATGCTTCGAGGTACAAGTCCCAGCTGGCAGCCATCACTTGGCAAAGCCGCTTCGAGGGCAAGATTCGTAGCGATGCCAACGCTCAGCCTACAGGCTTCTTCTGTCTCGATGTGGACATCAACCACGAGGAAGAGTTCAAGCGCATCTGCCAAGAGGAAGGTGCAGAAAAGGCTTTCAGCTGGGCGAAGGTCCAAGCGCACCAACGCGCTCAGAAATGGGCACTCATGCAGGAAGAGCAGGACAAGAACGCACCCCATGTCAACCCCGCTGATGACCTCGGCATCGTAGCCATCCACATTTCGCCAAGCGAAACAGGCGTGCATGTAGTGGCTGCTTGTTCCCCCTTCAGCAAAACCATCGAAGAGCAGCAGGCACGCCTCGCACGTCTGCTGGGCACAAGCTACGACCCTGTATGCAAGGACTGGGCAAGAATCTTCTTCATCGTTCCTCGCAAGGAATGGTACTACTTAGACCGTGAAACATTATTCTGTGACTAAACAATGACAAAGAAAACAAAAGTAATTCTTTCGAAAGACAAATCTTCTTCCTCCCCCTTAATGGGGGAGCAAGAAGTGGTCTCAAAGGGAACATTCCCCTCCGATTATAACGGCATCCCTTATTCCGTTATAGTGAACTCCCTTCTTTCGAGCTTCGGCTTCGAGGACGGCAAGGTGCCCGAAGGTGTTCGGAACACTACTCTCTACAAGCTCTCCCGCCAACTGCGCTACATTTGCAATTTCAACCCTGCCTTCATCCGCTCCGTCCTTCCCGATTTTGGACTGAGCGAAGAGGAAACGGGAGAGACCATCCGTTCGGCTATCACTTCAACCAGAGCAACCGATTTGCCCTATGAACTACGAAAAGCCATCAACGAGGTCACAAAGCCCGACCTCTCCACCACGGCAAAGCGACAGGAATACCTCCAGCGGCTCAATCCCTTGCCACAAAAAATGCCCTTCATCTTCCGTTACATCCTTAAACGTTATGGCCGCAACGGGCGTAGTGCTCTCGTGGCTTCTCTTCCTCTGCTGGGTACTCTGCTGGGCAGAATTGAAAGCAAGTATCTCGATGGGCGCAAGCACCGCCCTGTTTTCATGGTCGTGGTCGCTGGCCATGCGGGAAGTGGAAAGGGATTTATCAACGACTTGCAGGAATGGATGCTGAAGCCCATCCTTGCAGCCGACGAGGAAGGTCGCAAGCAGCTGGAAGAATATGCCCGCGAGCGCGAGAAGAAGAAAGGGGCTAAGCAGCTACCCGACAAGCCAACTCCCTGCATGCGTGTACTCTCAGCCACCAGCTCCAACGGCATGTTACTCGAACGTGCAAAAGCGGCTCTCGGCCAGCCCCTCTGCATCATCAGCGAAGAGATAGACGAAAGCCGCCGCGCCAACAAAAATGGTGCTTGGGCAGACAAGAGCGACATTTTCCGAAAGGCTTATGACGGCTCAATCTGGGGGCAAGACTATCTCACCTATTCGGGAAGCGTCCGCATCTACACCAATCTGCTTTTTGCAGGCACTTATGTGTCGGTGAAGGATTATTTCTCCAATGTGGAAAATGGTCTGATGACCCGCTTCTTCTTCACGGAAATGGCTCGCGACCTCGGAAAGAACGTGGAAATGAAGAACAATTCGGAGAACAAGGATGACCGCCGCGCCTACGACATCATCCAGAAGCTCTACGACATGGGCAGCACCACGACCATTGAAGAACCCGATAACATCGTGTCCTTCCAGTTGCCGCATGCCAAGAAAGAGGCCTACGACTTCAACGACGAGAAGATAAAGGAATGGGAGGCCAGCGGCCCTGATGAAGAGCACCGCGACAATGCCATCGACCTTTTGCGTCGCCGCGCCGCTGTGGTTATCTTCCGAGCATCGCAAATCATGTATGCCCTTGAAGGCGGCAAGGAAACACGGATGGGTGCAGAAATGGCAAGATGGTTCGGCAACGAGGCTTTCCTCAATCAGTACATCATGTTTGCCGATGCCATCAACGATGCCAATCGCGCCAACGAAGCCATTCAGAAGAAGCAGGACTTGGCCGCAAGCCGAGTGGCAAGGAGCAATCACCTCTTCCGCCTCCTCGACAAGCTGCCCGAAGAGTTTAGCCTCGATGATGCCAAGAAGGTATGCACGGAAGAAGGTATCTGTGCCGTAGAGTCTGTTCATACCTATCTCTCGCGCATGAAGGAGCGCGAAATGATAAGGAAAACGGATTCGGGTTACATGAAACTGATTTGAACGTTTTGTTTTTCATAATAATTAATTTTTAGTTTTAACTTGTTGTTTTTTTTCCTCGGTTCGTTGAGAAACGCGCCGAGGTTTTTTTTCACCAACACCACCAACACCACCAACACGCGAAAAAAAGACATACACCCTCTCGGAGACCGCACGTCCGCCTGTCTTCTCCTTCGAGAACGTCTTTAAGAGCCTTCAGATATATGGTAATCGCTGAAAAGTTACGTTTTTTTGCTCTTTTATTTTGTCGTCTGCAATAAAAGTCCTAACTTTGTGGGCAAAAAACCATATTAATTAACAATCCTCGACCCCCTCTAAATCTCCCCGAGGGGAGACTTGCTGCTGCGAAAACTCTCCCCCTCGGGGGAGATGGAGAGGGGTCTTCAACTTTCAATTTTCAACTTTATGAGACGTATCTTTATCACCCTTGTTGCACTGGCCGCTTCCTTTGCTGCCCAAGCATTCGAGACAGGGCAAACCGTCCGCCTCGTTCATGGCGGGAAATCCGTTTTCGTGGAGAACTCATCGCTCGACGAGAACAAGAATGCAGTCCTTTGGACAGAGACTAACGTGAATGCCCAGCGTTGGACGCTCACGGCAAAAACAAACGGCACCTTCTTCCTCACCAACGACTACACGGGGTTCTACCTCGGCGGCATCTCTTCCGGCAATTCGGGCAGCGTGGGTCAGATAAGCAGGACAGGAGCCAACAGCAAAGGCTCGTGGGAGTTCGTTCCCGTGGAAGGCACCGCGGACCAGTACCTCATCTTCCAAGGCACGACGCGCAGGTTTGCCCTTGCCGCAGCTGCCGACCCCAAAGAGGGAAGCGTCCTGACCATCGTCAACACGGCTGCCGCCACGCCTGTCGATACGGCTCGCATCACTTGGACCGTAGAGGTCGTGGAGCCAATGGCACGCGAGTTCACCAAGGACAAGCGCGACGACATGATGGCGAAGTGGAAGGCTCGTGCCTACAGGCAGGCCAGCACGGGCTGGGTGATAGGAAACGGCGGCTGGTGGGGCGACGCTGAGATGTTCGAGATAGTGCTCGATGCCCTCGAGACAACGGGCGACCAGCAGTACGCCACCATGTTCGACAACCTCTATACCAACTTCATAGCCCGCAACAAGAACACCTGGTATCAGCAGGGAGTGAGCGGCTACAACGAATACAACGACGACATCGCTTGGATGTGCATCGCCTGCATTCGAGCCTATCTGCTCACGGGACAGACAAAGTACAGAACGACAGCCAAGTCGAACTTCGACGGCATGTTCAAGCGCGCCGACTGCTACGGCAACGGCCTCCTGCAATGGAAGCACAACAGCGGACAGGGCACCACCTCCTGCATCAACGGCCCTGCTGCCGTCTGTGCCTGCTATCTTGCCATAGCCCAAGCCGATACGTCCTACTATCAGAAAGCCCGCAAGACCTACATGGCCGAGCGTAGCAAGCTCTTCGAGATGTCGAACGGCAAGCCCACAGGAGCCGTTTGGGACAGCTACGACCAAGCTTCGGGCAACTACAACAAGTGGTGCTCCACGTACAATCAAGGCACCAACCTCGGCGCTGCCATCATGCTCTACAACCACTACGGCGAACAGATGTTCAAGGACGATGCCGACGCCATCATCAAGTGGTCTGAGAAGAACATGGCCAACTCGAAAGGCATCATCCACGTCTGTCAGACGGTAAGCGGCGACCTCACCAACTTCAAGGGCATCATGCTACGCTATCTCCGCATGTATGCAGAGTCGTTCAACGACCCCTCCCACTACGCTTGGATAGCCAAGAACGCCTATCATGCCTGGAACAACCGCAACTCTTCGGGCATCACCTCTTCCGCTTGGCTCACCAAAGCCGAGGAGGACTTCAGGCACCTCGAAGGCTCCGACTACAAGAACTTCGGCAACGACGGCAACATGACCTGCGTCTCGGCTGCCTTCAACTGCCACCTCGGAGCTGTGCTCAGCCACGATGCCTACGCCAAGAACGAAGCGGAAGACTTCAACTTCCTCCGCAACGCCCCCGTCACCTATAGCGACAATGCCGACGAGGACAACGGCGGAAAGGTGGGACCCATGAAGACTAACAACTACATCGGCTACCGTCGCGTCGATTTCGGCCTCAAGCCCGCATCCCACATCGAACTGCGTACCAACATCACGCTCGGCACAACGGGCATCAGGCTCTTCCTCGACCAGCCCAGCACGAAGGGCGGCACCCTGCTCTGCGAAATCAAGGGAAGCGAACTGTCGGCCCTCAAGACGTGGGACACCATAACGAAGATGATAAACCAGCCCGTCACGGGTCTGCACGACATCTATTTCGTCTCTACCGGAACGGGACAGACCAACATCAACTGGTGGCAGTTCAAGAGCCTCAATCCCGTCTATGCCGACCTCACCAACGGCAGAGGAACCGTCACCCCCTCCTTTGCCGCCACCGACCTCGAAGCCCTCGTTGACGACGATGTCACTACCGCCTGCAACGCCTCCATCGAGGAAGGCACGCCCGTTTGGGTGGAATACACCAGTCCCTCGCCCATGCTTCTCTACGGCTACCAGCTCTTCTCCGGCAGCGACAGCGCAGGCGACCCGAAGGGATGGACCCTGCAAGCCTCCAACGACGGCCGCAACTGGGCGACGCTCCACGAGGAACCCGACACTACCTTTAGCGTCCGCGCCGAGCGTTACAGCGCCGACGTGCCGACGGCAAACACCTATACGCACTTCCGCCTCCTCTTCGACCTCCACGAAGAGCAGACCACGCTCTCCATCTCCGAATGGCAGCTGATGGGCCGCTGCATCGATGATGGCGACGTGACAGCCGACGGCGGAACGACCTCCGAAGGCTTCGACGCACTCACCGACCATGTTGGCACAACGCTCATTCCGACGCCTCTCGTCGCAATCTATAGCCCCAATGCCAAGTACGAGCTTACGGCCTACAGCATCACCGCCAACGAAGGCACCGAAGCCCCTGCCGCATGGAAACTCGAAGGCTCCACCAACGGCACCACATGGAGGCTCATAGACCAGCAGAGCGAAGCCGTCTTCCCCTATCCGAACTGCACCAACGTCTATCGCATCACTCCCGGAACGTCCTACCTCCACTATCGTCTGACGATAAGCGACGAGGAAGCACAAATCAGCCAATGGCAACTCTTCGGCAAACCCGATTACGGCACCTTCTATGCCGACATCACGGGCATAGCCACCGTCCTTGCCGCCGACGGAAGCGATGCCGACGCACTCATCGACGACAACGGCACCACCTGCTCTACCGTCAACGCCCAGTCGCCCTATTGGGACATTCTCGTACCCGTGCCGACCAAAGCATTAGGCTTCTCGCTCGTTTGTGGCGGCGACGCAAGTCTCGACCCCGCAAGCGTCACCCTCTATGGCTACGACGAGGAAGGCATCGCTACGCAGCTTGCCGCCAAGGAACTCGCCTTCCCTGTACGCGGCTCGCGACTCACGTTCACCACCTCCACCACCAAGCTCTTCAAGAACTTCAGGTTGCACGCACTTCCCCAAGAGGGTGCCGAAGCCGTCAGCCTTGCAGCCTTCGAGCTGTACGGCTCCGCTATCGCCGAAGCAGACTTCCCCAGCCTCTTCGCCCCCACGAGCATCGACGCCTCCGCCACCGGACTCTCCAATACCGAACTCATCGCTCGCGTCAACGACGGCAGCCGCACCACCAACTATCGTGCCGACTTCAGCCAGCCCGTCAGCATCACCTACTACTCTCGGACTCCCTTCGCCATCAACGCTTACGCCCTCTCCGCCAGCAAGAACGAACCGACCCGCGACCCAGCCGCTTGGACGCTCGAGGGCAGCACCGACGGCCAAGAGTGGACCACTATCGACAACCGCAGCAGCGAGACCTTCTCGCAGCGATATGCCACCCAGTTCTATCTGATAGACGCAGAGGAAGAGCTGCCCGCCTTCAACTACTATCGCCTCACCATCACCGCCACAGCAGGAGGCAACCAGCTGCAATTGGGCGAACTGCAGTTCTTTGCCATCGAGAAAGAAGACCCGACAGGAATCGCGGGAATAGAAAGTGGAAAGGACCACCTAACCCCCTTTAGGGGGAACAAATGGTCAATGGTAAATGGTCAATGCTTTGATCTCAGCGGCCGCCAAATCGTAAATCGTAAATCATTAAATAGTAAATGTTCTGGTGGTCAATCGCCAATGTTCAATGGAGTTCTGATAGTCCGCACAGCCGACGGCAGAGCCATCAAGGTAGTCAGAAGCCGATAATAAACTAATTTTGGGCAATTTGCACTTAACATAACGTAAATTCGACGAAAAATAATTATTGGATATTAATGGGCAATCAGCCTCTCCCCAACCCTCTCCTAAAGGAGAGGGAGAAAGTAAATAGTTAAATTATTAATTTGTAAATAAATAGTAAATTGTAAATCGTCAAATTGTAAATTTAATAGGCATGGAAATTATATGTTAAGTATTTGAACACGCTCCGCCTGCGCCTGAGGCGAATGCCGAAGAATTACCATGAAAGGACCACGAATTATCATAAATAACATTTAATGGAAATTAATGGGCAATTACATGGCAATTATATGTTAAAGATAAAAGCGAATTACCATGTTGACTTCGTCGAGCTGAAGCTTCCGCCTGCGCCTGAGGCTAACAGCCGAAGAATGCCCCATGTTCCGCCTGCGCCTGAGGCTTGCCGAAGAATTACCATAAATTATATGTCTTTTCGTTTTCGTCGCTCCGCCTGCGCCTGAGGCTTGCCGAAGAACTCACGTTAACATATAATCGCCGAGGGCGCGAAAGCTCGCAGGCGGAGTTCACCCCATCTGGGGGCTCTCGCACCTTGACTTGCATCGACCTTTGGTTGACTTCGTCGACTTTCAGTTGCCTTCGTCGACCTTCGGTTCGGTGCAGATTAAGCGGACAGCAATATAATCAAACACAAAGGCACAAAGACACGCAGACACAAAGACATCCTCCCGCCTGAGAAGACACAAAAGTCTGTGTGAAAAGGCTTCCGCCGCTGTTCCCCTTCCCTCCAAGAGGAGGGTTTAAGTATGGGGTCTATCGATGCTCCGTGGAGTGTAAGCCGATGCTTCGTGGAGTGTAAGCCGATACTCCGTGGAGCGTAAGCCGATGCTCCGTGGAGCGTAAGCCGATGCTCCGTGGAGTGTAAGCCGATGCTCCGTGGAGCGTAAGCCCCGGAAGCCAGCATCCCAAGATAACCTCTAACATTATACTTACATGTTCGATATTGTCAATATCTGCTTCAAAATCTTGTTTTATCCACGAAAACGGGGGGGCAAAGTTGGGTTAATCCGTTTAATCCGTTAAATCCGTGGTCCTATATCAATTCATAATTCTTAATTCATAATTCATAATTATTTGTGCGGTAGTTATCCGTTTAATCCGCTGCTATAATTAAAGTTTAAAAGTTTAAAAATTTAAAAGAAAAAAAATCAATCCGTTAAATCCGTTAAATCCGTTGTTGAAATTATAATCTGTTTAATCAGCTGAATCTGTGGTCTTAATTCAATTCATAATTTCTTCGTGTTTCTCGGCGTCTTTCGATGTTGATAAATCTCCGTGTTAAGGGCGAATTGTCCACGTTAAGTCGGCCAATCCATGCGCGTTAAGTTTTCATCTTTCACGTTCCATCTTAGGATAATAGAAAATTGCTGCCCGCTATGTTGTATAACGGACAGCAATTCTTAGTTCTGTGGGCAGGGATGGTGTGTCTGCGCTTATTCTGCACCGCCGCCGAGGGCTTGGTAGAGGTCGATGGTGGCGCTGATTGCTGCCATGCGGTTGGCTATTTGGCTCATTTGGGCATTGAGCAGGGAGTTGTGCGCCGTGATGACGTTCAGGTAGTTTGTGTTGCTGTTGGCATAGAGCTTCTTTGTGGCATCGAGTGCTACGGTCAGCGCATCGACTTGTTTGTCGATGAAGACTCCCATGTCTCTGGCTACCAGTATGTCGTCCATGGCGTAGTTCACCTCGTTTCCTGCTGCGATGACGGTTTGCTTGAAGTTGTTTGTTGCTATCTCCAGCTCGGCTTTCGAGACTTTGTACTGTGCCCTGATTCTTCCGTTGGCAAAGAGGGGCTGTGCGAGGCTTGCTACTGCTGCTCCTATCAGTACTCCGGGGTTGACGACTGCTGCACCGAGGCTATTGGTGAATTGTCCTGATGCGGAGAGGGTGAGTTGTGGGAAGAAGGCGCTGAGGGCGACGTTCTTGTCGTAGAATGCTGCTGCCAGTTGCAGTTCGGCATCTCGCACGTCGGGACGTCGGTCGAGGATGCTGATGGGCAGTCCGGTGTTTATTACAGCTGGTGCTTGGAAGGAGGAGAGCGAGCTGCGGTCGGTGTGGCTTACGGTTTGTCCCAAAAGTGTAGCGAGGCTAAGTTCGAGGGAGTGAATGTTGTTCTCAATGGATATGATGGAAGTTGAGATGCTGTAGTATGTGGCTTCGATGCTTGCCACGGCTGCTTTGTTGCCCTGTCCTGCTTCCATGAGCTGTTTTTGCATTTGCAGGTATTTCCCCCAGTTCTGCTCTGTCTGTCGGGTGAGAGCCAGCTGTTCGTCGAACATGCAGAGGTTGTAGTAGAGGGCAGCGATGTTGGCTACGAGCTGTGCCTGAATGGCTTGCTTGGCGTTGCGCAGCTGGTCGCGTGTCACTACGGCTTTCTTCTTCTGGTTGCGCAGTTGTCCGATGCTTCCCAGCTGCCAGCTTAGGCTGACGGGCAGGGCGTAGCTCTTGGACGTTGTATAGTCATTGCGGTCGTAGGGGTCCCATGCACGGCTTACGTTAGCGCTTGGGTTGAAGTAGATGCTTGGTGCGTAGGCCAGTTTGGCACATTTGAGGGCGTATTCGGCCTCCTTGATGCGTAGCTCGGCATTCTTCATGTTGTTGTTCTGCTTGATGCCGCGTTCGATGAGTGCCTGCAGCGTTGGGTCGGTGAAGAGGTCGCGCCACTTGAGGTCGCCCAAACTGTTGTCTCCGGCTGTCTGCATGTCGCCGTAGATGCCGTCGGTGCTGATGTCGGCGGGGCGTTCGTAGTTCTTGTAGAGCTGACAGGAACTGAGGAGCAAGGTCCCCGCCAAAGCTCCCCAAAGGGATGCTTTATATAATAGTCTCTTTTTCATAGATTAATCCTTAATCTTTAATCCCTAATTTAAGTTTCCATGTAGATAGAAGAAGATAGATGTAGTTAGAAGAAGATAGAAGACGTTAGTTTTGCCATTTGGACTTTCTGCCAGCTGTGGCATCGTCCTCTATCTTCTGCCGCTGAAAGCGGCTATCTTCCTTTATCTTCCTTTATCTCCATCGCATGCGAAAGTTGAAATCTTTAATCTTTAATCCCTAATCTTTAATCCCTAATCTTTAATCTTTAATCCTTCTCACCTTTCTCTGCTTCCTGCTTTTCGCGTTGCGAGCGCTCGCGTTCCTTGATGAACTGCTGGTCTGCCTCTTCGTGCATGACGGGGCGAATGCGTTCCTGCAGCCACTCGAAGATGATGAAGAAGAGGGGCACGGTGATGAGGATGGCTATGGTGCCAACCGTCATTCCGCCTATTACGCCAAGGCCGATGGTGCGGTTGCCGTTGGCACCGGCTCCTGTGGCGAGGGCAAGGGGAATCATGCCGAAAATCATGGTCAGCACCGTCATAAGGATGGGTCGCAGACGTGCTTCGGCAGCAGCATAGGCAGCTTCCACGATGCCCATTCCCTTGCGGCGACGCTCCAAGGCGAACTCGGTGATGAGGATGGCAGTCTTGGCAAGCAGACCGATGAGCATGATGACACCTGTCTGCAGGTAGATGTTGTTTTCAATCTGTCCGAGGAAGATGATGGGCAAGGCTGTGTAGCCCTGGTTCCACAGCCATGCGAAGCCGAAGGAACCCATGAGTCCAGCCGGTACGGAGAAGATGACGGCGAAGGGAATAAGGAAGCTCTCGTAGAGGCAAGAGAGGATGAGGAAGATGAGCAGCACGCAGACGGCATAAATGAGATAGGTGTCGATGCTGCCGATGGTCTGTGCTTCTTCCCTCGACATGCCGCCGTACTCGTAGTCGTAGCCGGTGGGGAAGACTTCTTCCTTCACCTCCTGAATGGCCTGCATGACTTGTGTGTTGCTATAGCCAGTCGCAGCGGTTACGTTGACTGCAATGGAGCTGAAGAGGTTGAATCGGGTGTCGATTTCCGGTCCGACGATTGGTTCCAGCTTGACGAACTGGTTCAGGGGAGCCATCTGGCTGCCGTTGCGGACAAACATGTTGGCAAGGTCGGCTTCGGTCATGCGATATTCGGGAGCCGACTGAAGCATTACGCGATAGACCTTCGAGAACTGGTTCATGTTGCTGACGTATGCTCCGCCGCAGTAGCTTCCCAAGGAGCTGAGCACCGTGGCGGGACTGATGCCAGCCCGTTTGCATTGGGCGGCATCGATGGTGACGCGGTACTGCGGGAAGTTACGGGCGTATGTGCTTACGGCACGTCCTACTTCTGGACGCTCGCCGAGCTTGGCGAGGAACTCTTGCGTATAGTTGTAGAAGACTTCTTTGTCGGCTGTACCTGTCTTGTCCTGCAGCTGCAGTTCAATGCCGCCCATGCCGTAACCGGGAATCATGCCGGGTTCGAAGACGAAGCACTGGGCGTCGGGAATCTCGGAGAGCAGACGGGCATTGAGTTTCGCATTGGCAACCATTGTGGACGTTGACATGAAGTTGTCTATCGGATGCCAGAAGCCATAGCGACGCTCGCCCCAAGGCTTCAGCTTCATAATCATCATGCCGTAGCTGGTGCCTTGTCCCGACATGAAGCCGTAGCCGGCCACCTTGTTGTAGCGTGCTACTTCGGGAGTTTCTTTCACGATAGCTTCTGCGCGGTTCAGTACGTCGTATGTCGATGCCACATTGTTGCCGGGCACACCGCTGACGTTCATCATGCAGACGCCTTGGTCCTCTTGCGGCACAAGGCCTTTCGGCAAGTTGTTGGCAAAGAAGAGCACTCCGAGGGCTGCGATGGCCAATGCTCCGAAGCTGACCACATAGCGTGCCTTGCGGCTCACGAGTCGGCGCAACAGACGGCCGTACTTGCCGAGCAGGGCGTGATAGGTGGCTTCGTAGGCAAGGCGTGTGCGGTGGTTGATGGCACCGAAGAAGCCTTTGCGTCGTTCCTCGCTGGCAGGGCGCATCATCAGGGCGCAGAGTGCCGGGCAGAGCACAAGGGCGCTGATGCAGGAGATGCCGACGGAAGTGGCCAAGGTGACACCGAATTGCGTATAGAAGATGCCGGACGTGCCGGGCATGAAGCTGACGGGGATGAACACAGCCATGAAGACAAATGTACAGGAGATGACGGCCATCGTCACGTCGCTCATGGCGTCCTTCGTGGCTTCGTATGGGCTTGTGTAGCCCGCATCGAACTTGGCTTGCACGGCTTCCACTACGACGATGGCATCATCTACCACCGTTCCGATGGCAAGCACCAAGGCGAAGAGTGTCAGTAGGTTGAGCGTAAAGCCCGCCAATGCCATGCATGCAAAGGTGCCGACAAGCGACACGATGATGGAGATGGACGGGATGATGGTTGCGCGGAAGTCTTGCAGGAAGAAATAGACCACGAGGATGACGAGGATGATGGCTATGATGAGCGTCTCTTCCACGTTGGCGATAGAGGCCAGCAGGAAGTCGTTGCTCGACATCATGTTGACGAACTCGAGTCCTTCGGGCAGGTCTTCCGAGAGGTCGTCCAGCAGGTTCGTGATGCGGTCGTTTGTCTCTTTGGCGTTAGCACCAGCCAGCTGGAAGCAGAGGAACTGAACGCCGGGCTTGCCATTCGTCTCGCCGTGGAAGGCGTAGCTGACGGCTCCCAGCTCCACCGAAGCGATGTCCTTCAGTCGCAGCACGGTGCCGTCGTCGTTGGCACGGATGACAATGTCCTCAAACTCTGTGATTTCCTTCAGACGTCCCTTGTACTTCAGGGTATATTGATAGACGTTCTGCACGCCTGCTCCGTGGTCGCCGTTGACGGGCTTTTCGCCGAGCTGTCCGGCAGGAGCTTCGAGGTTCTGTTCTGCCAAGGCAGCTGTGATGTCCTCGGGCACGACGCGATACTGAGCCATGACGTCGGGCTTCATCCAGATGCGGAGCGAATAGGTGCCGCCAAGCAACATGACGTCGCCCACGCCTTCCAGTCGCTTCAGCTGAGGGATGACGTTGATGTCGAGATAGTTGGCGATGAAGTCCTCGTCGTACTGTCCGTTGACGCAGGTGAGGGCATCAATCTGCAGGAAGGAGGTCTGTCGCTTCTGAGTCTGCACGCCCACCCTTGTGACGTCGGACGGCAACAGACCTTGTGCTTTCGAGACACGGTTCTGCACGTTCACGGCAGCCATATCGGGGTCGGTGCCTTGCTTGAAGAAGACGTTGATGGTGGCGGAACCCGCATTGGTGGCCGTGGAAGTCATGTAGAGCATGTTTTCCACACCGTTGATGCTTTCTTCCAAGGGCTGGATGACCGCGTTCATCACGGCATCGGCGCTTGCACCTGTATAGGTGGTATAGACGCTGACGGTTGGCGGAGCGATGTCGGGATACGACTCCAACGGCAGGGAGAAGTAGCTGATAGCGCCTACGAAGACAATCATGATGGCGATGGAGATAGCCATCACAGGGCGCTTTATGAATATATTACCTTTCATTTCCTTTAATTCATAATGTATAATTCATAATTCATAATTATTTGTGCGGTAGTTATCCGTTTAATCCGTTAAATCCGTGGTCCTATATCAATTCATAATTCATAATTCATTTTAAGTTTCGGGAGTTATAAGATGAAGTTAAAAAGGGAGTTAAGCCTGCTTCGCAGGCAGGAAGTTAAGCACTGCGTGCTGGACGATAGTTTTGGGGAGCCTCCTCTAAATCTCCCCCTAAAGGGAGAGACTTCCCCCTCTCCTTTAGGAGAGGGATGGGGAGAGGCTTTTACTTCCACTTTAACTTCCACTTTAACTTCAGAAACTTCAGTAATTCATAATTATCTCCTTCGCAGGACTTAGGGCGTAGCCTAATTATGAATTGTGAATTATGAATTATGAATTACCTATAACTTTCTGTCCTTCCTTCACCATGCCGGCGCCTTCGCAGACGATGCTCTCGCTGCCATCGAGGCCGCTGGTGACGATGTATTCCTTGCCGTTTGTCTGAGGCAAGACGCTGACAATCTGTCCGTGAGCGATGCCGTCCTTGTCAACCACGAAGACCTTGTACTTGTCCTGAAGCTGCACCGTGGCGGTGGTGGGAATGACCAATACATCTTTATATAAGGCGGGGAGGATGATGTTGCCGGTCGAGCCGGAATGGAGCATATGGCTGGGATTGCCGAAGACGGCGCGGAGCTGCACAGAGCCTGTGGTGCGGTCCACTACGCCGCTGGCCGACTCCACCTTGCCTTTGACCTCGTACTCGCTGCCATCCACCAGCTGGAGCGTCAGTTCGGGCATGGCGGCAATGGCCTGCTCCACATTCTCGCTGCTGCGAACCATCTGGAGGAACTGCGCTTCGGCAATGGAGAAATAGACATACATCTCGTTGTTGTCTGAGACGGTGGTGAGGGGCTGAGGCATGTTAGCACTTACCAATGCGCCCTGCCGATAGGGCAAAGTGCCGACAACGCCATTGGCCGGACTCTTCACCACAGTGTAGCTGAGGCTATTGCGTGCGTTCACCACCTGAGCGTCGGCCTGCGCCACCTGAGCTTTGGCGGAGAGGAGCGCATTGTGGGCCGTCTGGAGTTCCACGTCGCTGATGACCTGTTCGTCGAAGAGCTTCTTCTTGCTGTCGTAGTTGAGCTGGGCAGTAGCGAGAGCGGCAGTAGCAGCCTTCTGCGAAGCCTCGGCCGTGTTCAGCGCAGCCTGATAGGGCACTTGGTCGATGATGAAGAGCGTCTGCCCCTTCGTCACCTTCTGTCCTTCCGTGACGCAGAGCTTCTGCAGCGTGCCGCCCACTTGCGGATAGACGTCGATGTCTTGCCGTCCGCGTATCGTGGCCGAATACTTTTGGTTGAGCGTAATGTCCTTTTTCTCTGCTTTGCCAACCTTGAAGTCGGGGGTCGGCATGGCGCGTTGCTCTTTCTTGCCGCCGCAGGAACACAGTAAAGTTATGGCAGTCAGCAGCAGAGCCATGATGAGAGCTGGTTTCTTTTTCATAGGGTTATGTAGTCTTTATTGTGATTATTCTTTTACAAAATCGGCTGCAAAGGTACGAAAAAATAATAAACAGACGAAACGGGGGTGGTCAAAAGACGTACAGAAGTGTTCAAATTGTCCGATTCGGAAGCAATTTTTAAGATATTTTACGATTTGCTTGGCACTATGTGTATCTAAAAACATTCCCTGTTCCCTTGATGCTTCATGGGCTTTTCGCCCCAATTCTTATTGTATAGGGCTTAGCTTTGGGGACGGCGGGGGGCGATGGCATCGCACCATACGGAACAGGGAACTGCGCTAAGAAAAGAGGGGTGGTTTTACGCAGCACGCGGCATCGGCTTACGCTCCACTAAGCATCGGCCGATGCTCCACTAAGCGTTGGCCTGCACAGCACGTGGCGTAGAACGACTCGGTCTGTGGGGGTGCCGGACAAGGCGTTTTCAGGCTGTCCCGCCAGGGTTTTCTTTCGCACTCTGTTCCGCTTCGGCTTGCAAAATGTCGCGAATGAGGAGAAGGTCATACCATTTACCATTTAACCATTTACCATTTACCATTGACCGTTGACCGTTTACCATTGACCGTTGACCGTTGAGCGTTGACCATTGGCTGTCGAGCAGCGCGAGTGCGGCTTTGATGTCCTTCCCTGTTTCCTTGCAGAATGCGTTGACGAACTGCTCGTAGTGTTGGATGCAGCTTTTCCAGTCGTTCTGCAGCAGGCGGATATGCCCCATGCGAAGTAATGGAGAGACCCTCGACCCCCTCCAAACCTCCCCGCAGCCTCTCCCCAACCCTCTCCTAAAGGAGAGGGAGAAGTCCTTCCCTTTAGGGGAGGATTTAGGAGAGGCTTCGGGGGAGGGTTGGGGAGGGTCTTCCATTTCTTTCAATGTATATCGTTCTGCTATGTCGAGTTTTCCGAGGTCGAGGGCCGTGTCGGCTATGGCGGCGATGATGGTTGGGTCGTCCTCGGTGGTCTCGTAGTCGAGCTTGAAGAGGAGTTGCAGGGCTTCCTCTTTCCGTCCGGCTTTAATCATTGTCATGGGGATGAGTCGGCGGAAGGATGGGTCGTCGGGAAGGAGTTCGGCAAGTCGCTGCAGGTATTCCAGTTCTTCCTCGAAGCGGTGCTGTGCGGCATAGCATTCGGTGAGAAACTGCAGGATGTCGGTATTGTCGGGTTGCAGTATCTCAGCACTGCGGGCACAGCTGATGGCAGACCCTACCCAACCTCCCCTTAAAGGGGAGGAGTCCTCTCCCTTTAAGGGAGAGTTAGAGAGGGTCTTCAGTACTCTTGCTTTGAGCATCAGGGCGGGAACCGATGCTCCTTCGCGTCCGATGAGGTTGTCCACGATGCTCAGCACCTGCTTGTCTCGCTCCAGTTCGTAGAGCAGGTTGCAGCAGCTGATGCAGTCGGCAGCGGTGAAGAGGCCGGTCAGTTCGGGCAGTTCGAGTAGTGTCAGCTCTTCGCGGAAGGGGTTGGCGAGCTGGCCGTGCAGGGGTGAGTGGCCGAAGAAGCGGTAGAGGTCCTGCATGATGAAGCGGAACGTGTATTCGGGTATGACGGCATTCTCGAGGTCGGGGAGTTCCTGATTGTCGAACTGCTGCACGGCTTTGGAGAAGTCCTTGTCGTTGGCAATGAGGTAGAGGGTGGCTATCTTGTCGGTGTCGCAGTCGAGAATGAGGTCAACCAGGGTGGAGAGGTTTTGCTTCTCGTTGCCGTTCTCGTCAATCATGACGGACTGGAAGAGGGGGTGGGTCTTGTCGAAAGGCAGGAACCAGTGGGCGATGCGGTTCAGGTATTTGCAGTTGTGCAAGAGGGCTGTCTTGGAGAGGTTGGGGTCGAGTCCTCGTTTGAGTCGGTTCCGAAGGTGTTGTCCTCGCGTTTCGAGCAGCGTCCTGAAATTGGAGAGGTCGAGCGTCTGCTTGCCGGTCACGATGTCGTGCGAGAGCTGGCCTATTTCCTCCAGCTCCTGCTTCATGTCCTTCTCGGAAACGAGCATCAGTAGCATCTCGTACTGCACCTTTGCGATGAGTTTTCTTCCCTTTTTCGTGAGAAGGCTGGCAGGCAGGGGCGGCAGCAAGGCGGCCTGTTCGTTGTGGCGCAGGCGGAGCAGGAGCAGATAGCTGACCGCCGAGATGCGTGTACGTCGGCACTCGCTGTCGGCAAGGAGGGCGAGCAGTTGCATCTTTTCGGCATCATGGTATTCCCAAGCAGAGAGGAAGAGCGCTCCGGCGAGGTGCTGCTGAATCATGTCCCTTTGCCCAAGGAAGAAGTCGTACCAGAAGGCTGTGTCCTGTGGTGTCCATAGAGGCGATGTCCAAAGCAAGTCGAACAGGTCGTCCTGTCTCTCTCCTTCCGGCTCTCCCTTGAAGGGCGCGGACTTGAAGGCCTCCAGCACGTTCTTTTGGATGTCTGGTCCGAAGTTCTCCTTCAGATAAGCCCAAGCCTTGCCATAGCGGTCGCTGCCGATTTGGATGCGAATGGCACGGCTGGTTTGCTCGAGGAGTGCTGCCCCTTGCCGCTGTATCTTTGCCTGAACGTCGTTGCGCTGCTGGTCGTCCCCTCCCTTTCTCAAGAAGGAAAGCATGTAGTGGTAGTTCTTCTCCAGACTTTCTGCTTCGCAGGCGACAATCGTCTCGCTTGCGCAATAGGGTAGGAGCGTGCGCAGAGCAGCTATTCCGTCCAGAATGTGTCCGGCGGAAAAGTTCAGAAGGCCGTTCTGTGTGATGAGGCGAAGTGTCTTGAGGTCAAGCATGAGGGAAAGTTGAAAGTTGAAAAGACCCCCTAACCCCCTTTAGGGGGAATAACCCCCTCTCCTTTAGGAGAGGGTTGGGGAGAGGCTGTTAATTTACTATTTTACTATTTACTATTTACTATTTATGTACTATTTAATAATTTAGCCATTTACTGACCCCCTTCCAAACCTCCCCGAGGGGAGGCTTCCTGCCGCGAAACTCTCCCCCTCGGGGGAGATGGAGGGGGGCCTTTCACTTCGCCGAAGGCGATGGGGAGAGGGTTGGGGAGAGGCCTCTAACCACCTGAATTCAATCATTATTTAGATTGTAGATTGTTTTTAGTCTTCTTCTTGATTGTCCATTCTTCCGCTGTTTTGCGGTCGCTCTCGTGGATGGTGGAAGGCTTGCTCAGCGGCTGTAGCGTCATCGAATCGACTGCTTCGGCAGGCAGTTGGTAGTCTTCTTTCAGAATGCAGCAGATGGTGTATGAGTCCTTCTCCATAAGGTCGATGGCCGTTTTGAGCATGCCGGAGAAAGCCTCTTTCTGCTGCTCCGTGGCAGAACTCCTTGCAGCCCAAGCGTAGAGACAGGGCTTTTTCCCTTTCGACAGGAAGAGCCGCTTGTGCCCAAGCATCGTCATCCAAGTGGCGTATGGCTCGCCCATCATGGCAGCATCGATGAGTCCCTGCCGAAGCATCTCTGCGCGGAGTCGGACGTCGTTCACTTGTGGGCGGTAGATGTCGTCGTAGCTGGTGCGTGTGCTGTCGAGCAGGCGGTCGCACCAATAGTCTGTTGCAGAGAGGCGGCTCACGGCAATCATCTGCTCCTTCATTTGGTTGATGCGCTTCACGCGCTTTGTCTTAAGGGAAATGAGCGAAAGCGGTTCGTCGCAGGAGAGGAAGGGGGTGAGAGCGACTTGCTTCGAGAGACGGGTGCAACGAATCAGGTCGGTGAAGGCGATGTCAACGTGTCCGCGAAGAATGGCCGTGTCGATGTCCATCTGTGCCTGATAGCGCAGCAGTTCCATTGGCAGGCCCAGACTGTCGGCAAGCCCGCTTCGGTCGGCATAAAAGACAGGCAAACAATTCATGGCAGGCATGACGGCAACGCGCAAGACGGTAGTGTCAACGGCCGTCGAGTCTGCCTTGGGTTGCGTGGCCTCCTGCCGTCCAATGCATGATACATGCATTAGAATTGAAAAAGTAAAAAGGTAAAAAGGTAAAAAGGTGAAAAGGTGAAAAAGGGAGAATGAATAACAACGCTTACTCATAGCACACTCCTTTTTCACCTTTTCAACCTTTCACTTTTTCACTTTTGCTCAGCCTTTGATGGCAGCAACGCCTGGCAGAACCTTGCCTTCGATAGCTTCCAGGAGGGCACCACCGCCGGTAGAGATGTAGCTCACCTTGTCCGTGAGGCCGAACTTGGTGCAGCAAGCCACGCTGTCGCCACCGCCGATGAGGGAGAAAGCTCCTTCTGCTGTGGCCTCGGCAATGGCTTCGCCCACGGCACGGCTACCTGCTGTGAAGTCGTCGCACTCAAAGCATCCGGCAGGACCGTTCCAGAGAATCGTCTTGGCACCCTTGATGGCCTCGGCGAATTTCTTGCGGCTCTCGGGACCAGCGTCGAGGCCGTCCCAGCCTGCCTCAATGGCATTCGAGGGGAACACCTTAATCTGTGCGCCGGGCTTCACGCTGAATGTGCTGAAGTCATAGCCGGTGCAGCAGACGCTGTCGCAGCCCAGGACGAGCTCCACGCCGTTCTCCTTGGCCTTCTTCTCCACTTCGAGAGCCACGTCGAGCTTGTCGAGTTCGACGATTGAATCGCCGATTTCGCCGCCATGAGCCTTGGAGAAAGTGTAGGTCATGCCGCCGCAGAGGATGAGCTTATCGACCTTTCCGAGCAGATTCTCAATGATGCCAATCTTCGTGCTTACCTTCGAGCCGCCCATGATGGCGACAAACGGACGCTTGATGTTAGAGAGGACATTGTCCACGGCCTTCACCTCTTTCTCCATGAGGAAGCCGAGCATCTTGTTGTCAGCATCGAAGTAATCGGCGATGACTGCTGTCGAGGCGTGCTTTCTGTGCGCCGTTCCGAAGGCATCCATCACGTAGCAGTCGGCATAGGAGGCCAGCGTCTTGGCGAACTCCTTCTGTCGTGCCTTCATTTCCTTCTTGGCCTCTTCGTAGGCGGGGTCTTCCTTGTCGATGCCTACGGGCTTTCCTTCCTCTTCGGGATAGTAGCGGAGGTTCTCGAGCAGGAGTGCTTCGCCCATCTTCAGGGCCTTAGCTTCTTCCTGAGCCTTAGCGCAATCGGGCGCAAAAGAGACGGGACAGCCGATGGCTTTCTCTACGGCTGCACGAATCTGTCCCAGCGAAAGTTTGGGATTTACCTTGCCTTTGGGCTTGCCCATGTGGCTCATGATGATGGCAGCACCGCCGTCGGCGATGATTTTTTTCAGGGTGGGCAGGGCGCCGCGGATGCGGGTGTCGTCCGTAATCTCACCGTTCTCGTTCAGGGGCACGTTGAAGTCAACGCGCACGATTGCCTTCTTACCGGCAAAGTTGTACTCACTGATAGTCATAATACAAATGTGTGTAATGTTGGTTATTTATTGGATTTTCGGGCGCAAAGGTACGAAAAAAAGTTCACATTCTATGGTTAAATCCTCATTATTTATTTTTTTTTAAAGCTTTGATGCGGCTTTGCTCAGTCTGAATGTCACAAAATGGTAAAATTTTTATAATTATTTATGTCAAATTGTAGCAGGATAAGAAAAAAGTATTACCTTTGTGGTCGGAATCGAAAAGAGTACGATTTCCGAACATAACATAGGCTTTCATTTCGAGCACGGCAGAGGGAGAGAATGAAATCTGTTTGCCGATTTGCCCGGAAGGGAAGCAAGGAATTGCAAACAGAGCACACACTATGGAAACAGCACTTGTGACAGGCGCGAATGGATTTATCGGTTCTCATCTTGCCTGTGAACTCGTGAGAAGAGGTTTCACCGTTTATGGCGTACACAGAAAGCCTAAGTCGAAGAACGAAGAGTACAACAGGTATGTCGAGGAGGGCAAGATTGTGACGTTCTTGGGGGACGTTTCTAAGTTCGACACCAGCAAGCTCCCCGATGCCGACTACGTCTATCATATTGCCGGAAAGGTCAGTCTATGGGGCACGCTCGAGGAGTTCAAGAGAATCAATACCGGTGGGACGCGGAACTTCCTGCAGTATGCGAAGCGGGTGGGAGCGAAGTGCTTCACCTATCTCTCCTCGGTGGCCGTCTATGGCTTCTATGGGTACAAACTTCTCGAAGAAGATGGCGAGAAGCGGCCCTTCAATAATCCCTACAGCCTGAGCAAGTTGGAGACAGAGAAGATGGTGTGCGAGTATGCCGCAGAGAACAAGTTGCCCTATGTCATCATCCGTCCCGGAAACGTCTATGGAGAGTACGACTACACCTCCAGCCACGAGGTCTATGGCCGCATCAAGGCGGAGAAGATGATTATCTGCGGCAGCGGGAAGTACGAGAGTTGCTGGGTCTATGTGAAGAACCTGGTCGAGGCTATCATCTTCACCGCCATACATCCGCACGCGCACAATACAGATTATAATGTGGCCGACGGCAACACCAACCTGAAAGACTACTTGGCAAAAATAGCCCAGTACTATGGCGTCCGATTCAAATACACCAACTTCCCGGCTCCGCTCGCCAAGCTTGCGGCCTGCCTGGTGGAAGGAACCTACAAGCTCTTCTGCATAAAGAAGGCTCCGCTCATCACGCGGTTCACTGTCAGCCAGAACTGTGCCGACTACAGCTTCAGCACAAAGAAGCTGGAAACTACTGGTTACAAAAAGCTTTATTCCGAGGACGAGGGAATAAAGAGGACTGTGGATTACTTTTCATAAACGCCAAGAAAATAATTAAATAATTCAACTTTCGGAAGTTTGCACTCCTTCAGTTTCTAAGGAGCCAGGGGCAAGGAGCAAGGGACAAGAGGAATGATAAGAAGGGAAGATGGGAAACAAAGGGACTCTGAGGAGGCAGGCGTTAATGCTATTCTCTTGCTCCTTGCCCCTTGCCCCTTGCTCCGCCCCAAAATAAGTTCACTATATTATCAACCACGGACAGAATGATGAAAATACTGATACAAATGATTCGAGAAGAGTTTGCGACTGTGAACAAGGACAGCGACGGAAAGCTGAATCTGACCTTGCTCTATGGTTCTTTCGTGCTCTTCATCTATTGCTATTTCGGCTCCTACAGCTTCTTCGAGCAGACATTCGCAGATGTGCCCGACCTGGCCTACTGGAAAATCATCTACCACCATTGTATGAACTTCCTGCTTTTCTTCTGCTGTGGACTGATTTTCATCAAGTTCGTGCTGCGACGACCCCTCAGAGACTACGGCCTTTCGTTCGGAGAGAAGAAGCTGAGCCTGCTTTTCATCCTGTTTGCCATCCCTTTCTCCGTCCTCAGCGGAGTCTCGGGTGCAGGCGACGAACAACTGCGGGCCGCCTATCCTCTCGTCAACCTTCATGAGTACGGGACGTGGCAGCTCGTCCTGGGTTACTACGTATCCTACTTCCTTTACTACATCGGGTGGGAGTTCTTCTTCAGGGGGCTGTTGCTGAATGCCAGCAAGCGGAAGATGGGAGTCGTAGCCGCAATCCTCTTCACTACCATGATTTCGGCCTTGATTCACACGAGCATCGCCTCGATGGGGAAACCGATGATAGAGACGCTCTCCGCTATTCCGGCGGGAATCATGTTCGGATATGTCGCCTATAAGACGAGGAGCATGATTCCGCCACTCATCATCCATACGTTGATTGGGTTCTCTACGGACTTCTTCAACTTCATTTATTGAGTCGCCGGGGCTTAACCCCTCTGCCACTTATCCTTCCCTCTTGGAAAGGAGGAAGAAGTGGAAGAAAGGCCACAGAGCCTGGGGTCGATGGTTCTTCAGCCCTGTAGATTGTGTCTTTTGTGATGCTGTATCTGTCAAAACTTTTCGCATTTCGGCCTCGTCTGACGGCCTCTTTTTGCTTCTGTGGCACTTTGGGTCGGAAAGGACGACAAAATGGCTCATTTTTAATCGCTGCTGATAATCAATAAGTTAAAAGGGCGTGTTTTGACGGCAAGGGTTAAGAAAGTGTCATGTCGGCATAGCATGCCGACAAACGGAACAAAGAATGAGGCTGAAAATCGAGAGTTGAAAGGGGTGATTTAGCGTGGAGGAAAAGACAACACAACGTGGAGAATCGGCCGACACAACGTGGAGCATCGAAAAAGACAACCAGCGGCTTCGGTTTTTCCTTCGTGCTGTGGTACAAAATCCTGTCAAGGTTTTTCGGTTGTTTTGTCTGTCGGTTCGTCGGCAGGTCTGCGGCAATCCTACTTCTTCGCCCTGTAGTCCTTGCAGATGCGGTTGAGGCCGCAGCTCTCGCACTTTGGGCGGAGAGCCGTACAGGTGTAGCGGCCGTGCAGGATGAGCCAGTGGTGGGCATCGGGTATTTCCTCCTCTGTGAAGTGTCGCGTCAGCATCTGCTCCACGCTGAGGGGTGTAGTACACGACGGCGGAACAAGCCCTAAGCGGTGGCTGACACGGAAGACGTGGGTATCGACTGCCATTCTTGCCTCGTGCCAAACGACGCTCAGCACCACATTAGCCGTCTTGCGGCCCACGCCGGGCAAGGCCGTCAGCTCCTTCATGTCCTGCGGCACCTCGCCTCCGTGCTTTTCCCAAAGCATCCGGGCCATCTCCACGAGATGCCGCGACTTGCTGTTGGGGTAGGAGACCGAGCGGATGTAGTCATAGATGACCTCGGGCGTAGCCAGCGCCATCGCCTCGGCCGTCGGGTAGTCCTCAAAGAGCTTCGGCGTCACCTGGTTAATGCGCTTGTCGGTGCATTGCGCGCTCAGGATGACGGCCACCAGCAACTGGAAGGGGTTGCCGTAGTGCAACTCCGTCTTGGCCTCGGGCATCGCCTGTCTGAAGTACGTTGCCACTTCGCGATAAAGCTGTTTCCTTGTCATTCCGACTCTTACCGTTTAAAAAGCAAAGAGGGCGGCTATCAGATAGCACACCCTCTCTGCGCTTCAGGATGGGCTTGAACCAACGACCCCATGATTAACAGTCATGTGCTCTAACCAACTGAGCTACTGAAGCAATTTACAACTATGAAAAAAATCTTGCGCTTCAGGATGGGCTTGAACCAACGACCCCATGATTAACAGTCATGTGCTCTAACCAACTGAGCTACTGAAGCAGTTTTTTTACGTTTTTCTCGTAATTGCGTGGCAAAGGTATAGGTTTTTTCGGAAATATGCAATACCTTTGCAGAAAAAATTACGTTAAATGGAGAAAATTATAGCGATTGGCAATGCTTTGGTAGATGTTTTGGTGCGTTTAGACCACGATTCGCTCCTCGAACGGATGCAGTTGCCTAAGGGCGGAATGACCCTGATTGACGAGTTACAACAACAGCAATTGCGTGCTTGCACGGAAGGACTTCCGGTGGAGCAGGCCACGGGTGGTAGTGCTGGCAACGCCATGCTTGCCCTAGCTCATGTGGGTGGCAAGGCCGGTTTCGTGGGCAAGGTGGGGCGCGACGCGCTCGGCGCGTTCTATGCCGAGAACTGCCGAAAGGTGGGCATCGACGCCCATCTCATCGAATGCGACCTGCCTACAGGCGTCGCCAACACCTTCATCACGCCCGACGGCGAGCGCACCTTCGGCACCCTGCTCGGTGCCGCTGCCACGTTGCAGGCAAGCGACATCACCCCACAGCTCTTCGAGGATGTCAGCATGGCGCACGTCGAAGGCTACCTCGTTCAGAACCACGAACTCATGGAAGCCATCTGCCAGACGGCTATGGAACAGAGCGTGCAGCTCAGTCTCGACTTGGCCAGCTACAACGTCGTCGAGGCTGACCTCCCCTTCTTCCACCATCTTGTGCAGGATTATATTGACGTCGTCTTTGCCAACGAAGAGGAGGCCTGTGCCTTTACGGGCTTGAAGGACCCGCTGGAGGCGTTGCGGCAGATAGCCGCCTTGAAGTGCCTGGCTGTCGTAAAGCTCGGCAGCAAAGGCTCTTGCGCTAAGCTTGGCGACGAAGAAGTCATGGTGGAAGCGCGTCGGGTGCCCGTGGTTGACACCACCGCTGCAGGCGATTTCTTCGCCGGCGGTTTCCTCTATGCGTTAAATAAATGTGCTTCTTTGCAAGATTGTCTCAGGTTTGGCACACTTCTTGCAGGGTATGTAATAGGAGTAGTGGGCACAAAGTTGCCCGAAGAAACGTGGAAAGAAATAAGAAAACAAACTCCCTAACTCCCTTTATAGGGAATAATGAAAGATAGAAAACAATGGAACGAATGAACATGTGGAAGCTTCTTTTTCTCCCCCAGAAAGGGGGAAGGAGGTCTAAAGCCCTTATATTATATATAATAATGTGTATGCTGCCGCTCTCCGTGGCAGCCCAAAAGAAGGAGAACGCCAATTCGGCCATCAGTCGTAACCTTGAGCTTTTCAACGACATATACAAGCAGCTCGACCTCTTCTACGTCGATTCGCTCAATGCGGACACGGTGATAGGGTGGGGCATACGCAGCATGTTGCAGCAAGTTGACCCGTTCACCGACTACTTCCCCGACGACGATGACGACCTCCGACAGATGGCTACGGGCAAGTACGCCGGCATAGGCAGCGTCATCCGCTATCACAGGAAGGAGCAGAGAGCCGTCATCAGCGAACCCTATGAAGGCACGCCCAGCCAGTTGGCAGGCGTTCTGGCAGGCGATGTCATACTTTCTGTCGATGGCAAGGACGTGAAGGGAATGCTCACGCCCAAGGTGAGCAGCATGCTCAGAGGCGAAGCCGGCACGACCTTCGAACTGAAGGTGCGTCGCGGACAGGAGGAGAAGTCGTTCCTCATCACCCGCCAGCTCATACAACTCCCGCAGGTGCCATATGCCGGAATGCTTAGCGACGGGCAGACAGGCTACATCTATCTGACCGGCTTCACCGAGGGCGCTTGCCGCGAAGTGCGTCAGGCACTCGACGAGATACGCAGCCAGGGAGCCAAACGACTTGTGCTTGATCTGCGTGAGAACCCCGGAGGCGCTGTCAACGAGGCAGTTGATATAGCCAACCTCTTCCTGCCGAAAGGCAAGAAAGTGGTCTATACGAAAGGCAAGATGACACGCACCAACCGCGAATACTACACGGCCACCGAGCCTGTAGATAGTGTCATGCCGCTCGTCGTCTTAGTGGATGGCGGTTCGGCCTCTGCTTCGGAAATCGTGGCAGGTGCGTTGCAGGACTTCGACCGCGCCGTCATCATGGGCGCTCGCACCTTTGGAAAAGGACTCGTGCAGATGATGCGTGAAGTGCCCTACCACGGTACGCTCAAGCTCACCACCAGTCGTTATTACATCCCCAGCGGACGTTGCATTCAGGCCTACGACTACCGGCATCTGAATGCAGACGGTTCGGCAGGCATCGTTCCCGATAGTTTGACAAACCTCTTCCATACAGCTGGTGGCCGCGAGGTGCGCGACGGAGGCGGCATCAAGCCTGATGTCGAGGTGAAGCCCGACAGCCTGCCCACGATGATTTCCGAGCTTCTGAACAGCGATGAGTTCTTCGACTACGCCACACACTTCTGCCGCCAGCACCCGACGGTTGCGCCTGCCGGTAAGCTCAGCCTGAGCGATGAGGACTATGCCGCTTTTGCCGACAGCATCGCAGCCAGTGGCTTCGAGGCCGGAAAGCCAGCCAAGGAACTCCTCAAAGTGCTGCGAGATGTCATTCGCCGCGAGGGTTATCAGGAGGCTGCTCAAGCCGAACTTGATGCCCTGGAAAGCAAGCTGACCTACGATATGCGTTCCGACCTGCTGCGCTTCCGCAAGGAAGTGGAGCCATACTTGCTCGACGAGATAGCTCATCGCTACTACTACCAGAAGGGAGGCGTACAGCAGCAGCTCGTGGACGACCCGTGCATCGAGCGGGCATTGCAGGTGCTTTCCGACGAAAACGAATATAAAAAGATACTCGGCAAATGAAGGAATATCGGTTCATAGCAGCAATCATGACCTTCGCCTTCTGTTCCTTTGCGACGGCACAGACAGGCGTATCGCCTCTCACCGAAGAGGGTGCGGGTCAACGGCTAACGGTGCCCCAGGACAGCATAGTCCGTGTGCTGGCCATCGGCAACAGCTTTTCGCAGGATGCCGTCGAGCAGTACCTTTGGGAACTGGCCAGAGAGGCGGGCGTGAAGATGATAATAGGCAATGCCTATCGCGGCGGGCAGGGGTTCCAGTCGCACTGGATTGACGTGACGGAGGCGAACAACACCTTCGAGTACCGCAAGGTGCAGAACGGACGCCGCACTAATAAGCCGCGCATGGCTCTTGCCGACATCATCACCGACGAACCGTGGCAGTACATCACCTTCCAGCAAGTGAGCCAGGAGTCGGGCCTCACCACGACCTTCGAGCCTTACCTGACCAATCTCATAGAATACACACGAGGATTGCAGACGAATCCCAATGCCGTCTATGGCTACCACCAGACGTGGGCTTATTCGCACGACAGCACGCATGGCGGCTTTGCCAACTACGGAAACCGCCAAGAGGTGATGTACGACAGCATCTGTGCTGCAGTGCAGTACGCTCTGGCCCGGCATCCCGAACTGCGCTTCGTGGTTCCAAGCGGAACGGCTATACAGAATGCCCGCACCACATACCTTGGCGACAACATGAACCGCGACGGCTATCACCTCGACCTGAAGATGGGGCGCTACACAGCTGCCTGTGCTTGGCTGGAAACCCTAACGGGCATCTCGACCATGGGTTTTAGCTACCATCCCGATGGCATGGACTACGTGGCGGCCCACGCGTGCCAGGTGGCAGCACACGAAGCTGTGATGCGTCCCTTCGAAGCGACTGTGCTCGACCAGGAAGGCTTTCCTGCCGTCAACAACATCGTGCCGACGGGACTTGTGAAGCTAAACTTCGGAGCCGACCACACGGCCGATCCTGCCTGGAACGACATTACGCCGGCCATGCGAACCTACACCAACATTATGGACAGCAACATGAACCCGACGGGCATCCTTGTCACGTTCTGCGGCGACTTTGGCGGCACCAATCGCAACGGCGCACCATACACGACGACCCAGATGGTGATGCCGGCCGACGTCTCGCAGTCCTGTCTCTGGGGCTATGCAACAGGCAAGTTCGGCTCTCAGGGACCGAAGCAGAGCGCTACGCTACGCCTGAGTCACCTCAACCCTGCGTTGACCTACGAATTCACTTTCTTTTCCTCTCGCGTCGGGTGCCAGGACTTCCGGCAGACAAGCATCGTCGTACAAGGCGAGGACACGTGGGCCGATGCCATTCAGTCGGCTAACAATTCCACGGAAACGGTGGAGATAAAAGACATCCGCCCTACGTCCGACGGCCAAGTGACCATCATGGTGATGCCCGGAGCGCGCAACAACAACCCCAACAGCTTCTATTATCTCAATGCAATGACAATCAAGACAAAGAAATAAGTGTTCAGTGATAGGATTCTCTAACCTCTGACCACTCACCCCTAACCATAATAAACAACCAATACAACATGGCACAACAGCAAAAACAGATTCAGATTCAGTTCCGCTTGATGGACGTCAAGCAACTTCAGTTCGTCAACCTTGCCAACGAATGGCCCAATGGCGAAATGCAAATCAACAACCAGCTGCAGTTCAACTGCGACACAGAAAAGCGCGTCGTACGTTGCAACGCCAACTTCGAGTACAAGAAGAACGACATCACGCAGCTCATCCTGAGTGTTCAGACGGTCTTCGAGTTCACTCGCGACAGCTGGAGTTCGCTCTATCAGCTCGAAGGCGACCAGTGGGTGCTGCCCGCCGGACTCGTTCAGCACATGGCGGACATCACCATCGGCAGTGCTCGCGGCATCATGGCAGTACGCAGCGAGGAGGCAGGCATCCCGAAGCAGATCCTTCCGTTGGTCAATCCCGGTCAGATGCTCCGCAACAACATCGCCTTCAAGCGCGTTCAGCAACAACAGCCCTCGGGCAACGCAATCCCCCTGGACGGCACCCTCGGCACCGCGTAAAGCATAAGAAAAGAGGGTGTGTCATAATTAACAACAACGGATTACACTGATTCAACGGATTATCTTAAATGCTGATTATCAGCGTGGCTTAAATCCGTCAAATCCGTGTACCTGTATCATAACGTCAACAACTCCAGTCGAATGAGCTGCCTGGTGCAGTCGGATGAATTTTTTTGTTCGGTCGGATGAGCTGCCTTGTTCGGTTGGATTTGCAATCCGACCGTTCAGAGTATAGGGATTTGCAATCCCGCAATAATGGTTTTATCGCATTGCAAATGCTTATATTCCATGCCGTTGTATTGCAAATCCAACGGAGCAAGAGTTAACCCTCTCAGATGCGGGGTTTCACGCTCCGTGGAGCGTAGCCCGATTCTCCGTGGAGTGTAAGCCGATTCTCCGTGGAGTGTGAGCCAATTCTCCGTGGAGTGTGAAATCGACACTCTTTGAGGTGCTCCCTTTATAGGCTTCAGAGCAGTTTCTTTGTCAGCTTTTCGAGCATGTCCTTCGTCATTTCTTCGAGGCCATACTTGTGTTCCCAATCCCATTCGCGGCGGGCGCAGCTGTCGTCCATCATGTCGGGCCACGACTCGGCAATCGATTGCTTGAGGGGATCGACGTCATAAACCATCTCGAATTCGGGCTTGTGCTTCTTGATGGCAGCATAGATGGTTTCGGGGTCGAAGCTCATGGCTGCGATGTTGAAGCCGTTGCGGTGGACGAGTCGCGATGGGTCGGCCTCCATGAGCATCGTGGCGGCATTGAGGGCATCGGGCATGTACATCATGTCCATGCGTGTGCCGGCCTTGATGGGACAGGTGAAACGTTCGCCACGGACGGCATAGTAGTAGATATCGACAGCATAGTCGGTGGTGCCGCCGCCGGGAGGTGTGACGTAGGAGATGATGCCCGGGAAGCGGACGGAGCGCGTATCGACGCCGTACTTGTGGAAGAACCAGTCGGAAAGCAGTTCAGTCGTTACCTTCGACACACCATAGATGGTGCGGGGCCTTTGCACGGTGTCCTGCGGCGTCATGTCGTGCGGTGTCTCCAGTCCAAACGAGCCGATGGAACTGGGAGTGAACACGGCGCACTTGTTTTCGTGGGCAATATCCAAAATATTCCACAGCCCGTCGATGCCTATCTTCCATGCCAGACGGGGCTTCGATTCTGCCACGACCGACAGCAGGGCCGCAAGGTTATAGATGGTGTCGATGTGGTGCTTCTTCACGGCATCGGCAATGCTCTCGGCATTGACTACGTCGGCAAGGGCACAGGGGCCGCTCTCCAGCAGCTCGCCCTTCGGCTCGGCGCCGGGGATGTAGCCTGCCACAACGTGTTCGTTTCCGTAAATACTTCTAAGGTGCATTGTCAGCTCAGAACCAATCTGTCCTGTTGAGCCGATGATAAGAATGTTCTTCATTGAGTTTAGGTTTGTTTTTAGTCTTAGCGACCACAAAGTTACGATTTTTAATTCATAATTCATCATTTGCAATTCATAAATTATGGAAAACTTTCAGCACTTTGTATTTTTTATGATATAATGTGTTCCTTATTTGAAATAAAAGTAGTATTTTTGTACCCGTGAACGTGATGCAGAAGAGACATATTGCTGCTTGGTTGCTGTTGGCAGTGTATCTGCCGATGCTTCTTCTCTCGTCGTTCCACATCCATGCACAAGGGGAGGTGGACGCGACGACGTGCTCGGAATGCGTGCAGCACCAGTGCCACGGCCATTTGTCGCAGTTTGCTGGCGAGTTGCACCAGTGCGTGCTCTGCCAGATTCTTTCGCTGACCTACGTTGCCACGACTGCCGCCGCGGTGGTTTTCTGCCTTTCTTCCAAGAAGGTTTTGCGCGTCGGGCTGGCTCAGAACGTCTGCCTGAACCCACGTGGCTGCGTCTGCCTTCGTGCACCACCCTTGAAGTAAATTTGAAAAAGAGAATAATTGAAAAGGGGAAAAGTATTAAGCGCTATAGTTTATCACCATTTAACCTTTTCAATTTCTCACCTTTTTCACCTTTTTCTCTTTCTTTTTCGTCTGCCGTGCCACTATTGTGCATAGCAGAGGATACATTATTTATATATATAACACGACATACAACATGAGACACATTATTATATATATAGGAGTCTGCCTCTGTGCCGTCTCCCCAACCATTTCAGCACAAGTCCACCAGCACAGCGATTGCCTGGAGGACAGTATCAACCCGATGAAGGAAGCCATCCTGAGCGAAGTGACCGTACAGGGCATTGCCGGAGTGCAAAGACTCAAGGATGCGGCCTCGCCCTTCATGGTGGTCACGCCCAAGCAATTGCATATCACTTTGGGCACAAACATCGTCGATGCCGTCGGACATCTGCCCGGCCTCTCGCAGATAAGCACGGGAGCAGGCATCTCGAAGCCCGTCATCCGAGGCCTCGGCTACAACCGCGTCGTCGTCGTGGACCAAGGCATCCGGCAGGAAGGACAGCAATGGGGCGACGAGCACGGACTCGAAGTCGATGAGGAAGGCGTACATTCCGTAGAGGTCCTGAAGGGGCCGGCCTCGCTCATGTACGGCAGCGACGCTATAGCAGGCGTGATGATTCTCCACCCCGAGCACCCGCTGGAGGAAGGAACGATGCAGGTGAAGGTCGGCAGCCAATACCAGAGCAACAACGGCCTCTACGACTATCGCGTCGGTTTCGCTGGCAACATCGACGGTTGGCTCTGGAACTGGCACTTCCTCAACAAGGCGGCGCACGACTACAAGAACAGCGCCGACGGCTACGTACCCGGCTCACGCTTCAAGGAACGCGACGTGCAAGGCATGTTCGGACTCAACCGCTCGTGGGGTCACTCCTGGCTCCGCTTCTCCCACGTCAACTTTACGCCGAGCATCACAGAAGGCGAACTCGTCGGCAGCGACTTTGACGGCAAGAGCTACAGCATCGTTTCGCCTTTCCAAAAGGTGCTTCACACCAAGGCCGTCAGCGACAATGCCTGGTACTTCGGCAACGGCACATTGAAGGCCATCTTAGGCTATCAGCAGAACTATCGACGTGAATATGAGGAAGAAGAGGAGCCAGAACTGGCCATGCGCCTGCACACCTTCAACTACGACATCAAGTACCTCCACACCCTCCCGTACGACTGGAAGCTCTCCACAGGCATCGGCGGCATGTGGCAGCGGAATATGAATCAGGGCGAAGAGTACCTCATCCCCGACTATCGCTTGTTCGACTTCGGCTTCTTCGCTACGGCCGAATGGGAATGGCAGAAGTGGCACTTTTCCGGTGGTGCACGCATCGACAACCGGCACCTCAGCACTTCTGCCCTGGAAGAAGACGGCGAACTCCGCTTCGAAGCATTAAAAAAGAACTTCACCGGCGTGACGGGAAGCCTCGGAGCCGTGTGGAACGTGACCGACAAACTCAACCTGCGTCTCAATGCAGCCCGTGGTTTCCGCGCTCCGACCGTCAGCGAACTCTCCTCAAACGGCGTACACGAAGGCAGCATACAGTACGAGTTGGGCAACGCCGACCTCAAGGCAGAGAAGAGCACACAGCTGGACTTCGGCCTCGACTACACGTCGCATTACGTCAACATCCAAGCCTCGCTCTTCTGCAACTGGATAGACGACTACGTCTTCCTCTCCCGCCTGCCCTTCCGGACCGACGGCTTCCGCACCTATCAGTACCAGCAGGGCGATGCCCGGCTCATGGGCGGCGAGGTGTCAATCGACCTCCATCCCGTCAATCCGCTCCACATAGAGAACGCCTTCAGCTTTGTCCGTGGCGTACAGACTTCCTCAGGTTCTGCCTCGAAAGAAGATGGTTCAGACCGCGAAGCCTCCCTTTCGGAAGTACGTTTGGAAGGGTCATCTGTGGGTCGGTCTCTGCCCATGATGCCGGCTCCGCGCTGGACCTGCAACGTCCGCTACGAGTTTCCCGACTTCGCCCGAAGGCATCTGCGACGCACCTTCCTCAGCGCCGGCATGGAGTGCAACCTGCGGCAGAGCAAGTTCTATGCGGTCGATGACACCGAGACCCCGACGCCCGGCTACGCCATCTTCAACCTCTCTGCAGGCACAGACCTACACATCTTCGGCCACAACTGCATCGAACTCACCTTCTCCTGCCAGAACCTCTTCGACAAAGTCTATCAGCCGCACCTCTCCCGACTGAAGTACATCGACACAGACCCGCGCCTTGGCAGGCAAGGTATCTCGGCCATGGGAAGGAACTTCTGCATCAAAGTCAGCATCCCCATCGACATACATCTGAAATAATTCTTAATTCATAATCCGTAATTCATAATAATTTCGTATCTTTGCAGTGCGAAATGACCTTAACTCGTCATAACGATATAACGTCATAACGATATAACGTCATAACGAAATAACGCCATAAGAAATAACAACTAAACAACCAAACAACTGAATTATGTACGGAAAATTGAAACTGCATCTCAGCCAGACGCTCGCTGAGATACGCGAAGCAGGACTCTACAAAGAGGAGCGTCTCATCGAAAGCCCGCAGCAGGCAGCCATCCAAGTGAAAGGCAAGGAAGTCCTCAACTTCTGTGCCAACAACTACCTCGGCCTCTCCAACCATCCGCGCCTCATCGAGGGAGCAAGCAAGATGATGGCAGAAAGGGGCTTCGGCATGTCGAGCGTACGCTTCATCTGCGGCACACAGGACATCCATAAGCAGCTCGAAGCAGCCATCAGCGACTACTTCCACACAGAGGACACCATCCTCTATGCCGCTTGCTTCGACGCCAACGGCGGCGTCTTCGAGCCGCTCTTCACCGAGGAGGACGCCATCATCAGCGATGCCCTCAATCACGCCAGCATTATCGACGGCGTACGCCTCTGCAAGGCAAAGCGCTATCGCTACGCAAACGCCAACATGCAGGAACTGGAGAAGTGCCTGCAAGAAGCACAGGCTCAGCGTTTCCGCATCATCGTCACCGACGGCGTGTTCTCCATGGACGGCAACGTCGCTCCGATGGATAAGATTTGCGACCTCGCCGAGAAGTACGACGCGCTTGTCATGGTCGATGAAAGCCATTCGGCAGGCGTCGTAGGCAAGACGGGTCACGGCGTCAGCGAACTGACCGACACATACGGACGTGTTGACATCTATACCGGCACCTTGGGCAAAGCCTTCGGCGGCGCATTGGGCGGCTTCACCACAGGTCGCAAGGAGATTATCGACCTGTTGCGTCAACGTTCACGCCCCTACCTGTTCTCCAACTCGCTGGCTCCCTGCATCATCGGCGCTTCGCTCGAAGTCTTCAAGATGCTCAAGGAAAGCAACGAGCTGCACGACCGCCTCGTGGAGAACGTCAACTACTTCCGCGACAAGATGATGGCTGCCGGCTTCGACATCAAGCCCACGCAGAGCGCCATCTGCGCCGTGATGCTCTACGATGCCAAGCTCTCGCAAGTCTTCGCTGCCAAGATGCAGGAGGAAGGCATCTACGTCACCGGCTTCTACTATCCCGTCGTGCCGAAGGGCGAAGCTCGCATCCGCGTCCAGCTCTCCGCCGGCCACAAGCGCGAACACCTCGACAAGTGCATCGCCGCCTTCATAAAGGTCGGTAAAGAGCTCGGCGTGCTGAAGTGAGAGATTCGGCACGCCAAGGTCCTCCTTGCGGCGTGCTGAAGTAAACCACATCACACATACATCATTGCCCCCGAATGTCTTTTGCTGACATTCGGGGGCAATACATAATAAGGTGAGCTGTTTCCCCCCTATCGGCTATCCGCGTTTAGAATAGAGCCGCAACCTTTCGGATATTGTTTACTATATCAAGAAGCGACGAATCCTTGCGAGCTGTCTGCATATTATATTTTGTCTGCAAATACATCAAGGAATCTGCAGGCACATCCAATGCTGCCTCAAACATCAAAGCCGTTTTGGGTGTTAGAGGACGATGTGCATTCAATATTTCATTGACCACGGAATAGGTCAATCCCATACTTTCTGCAAGCTGACGTTGGCTGATGCCACGCTCCTCAATTTCGTCTTTTAGCACTTCCCCTGGATGAGTGGGATATGCGCCATAACCTAAGTTTCCCATTTTTATGTGCCCTCCTATATGCTTTATTTATAATGATTCGACAATTCTTCAATGCTACAAATTGTTATACCTTCATCTTCTGATGTACGGAACTCAACTCTATATTGGTCATTCACTCTAACGGACTCCAATCCATTTTTGTTGCCAACCAATTTTTCGTAACGCAAAGACCGGTAACGAAACAAATCTGCTGCCTTTTCCACAGAATCCAAGATATTAACCACACGGACATACTTCTTCACAATATCTGGTTGGAAGCGGTGGCGCTTGTCTTTTGTAACTCCGTCATAAAACAACTCCCTTAGATAGTCCTTCTCAAACCTTATGTCCATTATCTATGCTTAAATCCAATGCAAAGGTAAGTTTATTTTTGGACATTCGCAAATAATGCGAACTTTTTCTTTCCTAAACTGCAAAACTTTTTTATAGAAAAAGCACAGAGGCAGGGGATGCGTTCCCTGCCTCTGTGCGATGTGTGTGGTTAAAGAGCTATTGCCGATTGTAGCTGTTCGAGAGAGTTATTTCATGTCGGCAATCATCTTGTCGATGACCTTTTTCAACTGAGGAATGTCTTCCTGTATAGTACGAAAAACGACATCGACATCAATCTCAAAATAATGGTGAGCTATCTTGTCGCGCATTCGCATAACACCACTCCAATACATTTCCGGGTATTGAGGAAACAATTCCCCATGTGTCTGCTTGTCGAGACCTTTTACTGCCTCACCTAAAGCTATCAGATTCATGCAGATGGCATCTAAACGCATCATGCCACCTGGGGAGCACAACAATTCATTAGGATTCTTGACAGCAGATGCACGTTCCGTGATTGTCTCAATCACTCTGCTTGTTTTTTGCAAGATATCTTTTACAATCCCTGAATCATACATAAAGCCCCTCCTTCTTTATGCGTTGTTGCAGCAGGCTGTTTACATCCTTGCGGATTCGTACCAAATCAACATGGCAATCAAACATCTCTTCCAAATCGTTCTGAATGCGGTCAATCGTCAAGAGAGAGGGTACACGTCCATCGTAGCACACGTCCACGTCGCTATTCTCTGTCTGTTCACCACGTGCTACAGAACCGAAGATACCTATGCGGGTCAGACCATATTTGCTTTTTGCTGTAGGTTTATAAAGTTTCAGCAAATGCAGTATTTCTGCCTTTGTTTTCATTTTGACGTCATTATGTTTCGTTTTCTGCTGCAAAGTTAGCGATTCTTTCCTAAACTGCAAAACTTTTTTATAGAAAAAGCACAGAGGCAAGGGATGCGTTCCCTGCCTCTGTGCTTTTATTAATCTCCCTCCTCCTTGGGGGAGGGCTGGGGGAGGGGGCTGCTTACCATTCCTCGTCCCAGATGTTGGTGCCTTTCACCATAGCGTCTGCGCCACTGTTGGCAGACTTGTCGCTCAGGGGTGCTGTGTCGCCTGTATTCTTGATATTCAGGGGTGATTGAGCAATGATGTTGTTCATCGAGAGAGCTACTGAGAGCATCTCGGGTGTGATATATGTCTTTTTCACCATAATAATTTACTATTTGACGATTTACAATGTACTATTTATTTATAATTGAACTATTTATCGTCCTCCCTTTCCCCAGCACTCCCCCAAGGGGGAGCGGGGAGGGGGCTTCTTACTTCAAAATCTTTTTACCATTCACGATGTTGATGCCCTTCTGTGTCTTGCTCAAGCGCTGACCAGCGAGGTTGTAAATGACCTTAGAGTCATTAAGGTCCTTAGAGTCCTTAAGGTCGCTAATGCCAGTAGCATCGTCTTCCAGGTTGATAACGAAGCCTTTCACGCCACTGCCATTCGCAACGTGGATGTAAGCGCGGTTCGTAGCAACAGTGTTGTTGTTGGCCTTGTAGAAGCCAATGCCATCTTCTCCGTTGAAGAGGATGTAGTTCTGGTCATTGTCTGCATAGGTTACTGCAGCACCTGTACCGCGCTTAAAGACATTGCCTGTCACATCATCAGCTGTACCAGTGAACACGGGCACTTCTTCTTCTGTTGTGCCACCTTCCTTATAGAGCAGCACACCTGTACCGGCAGGCACCTTATTAACCTGAGTGAACGACAGAGTACCTGCGCTCTCTGTTGCATAGAAAGCCTTGATGCTGGAATCTGTGAAGTCAAGAGCATTGTCACTTGCATAGGTAGCATAGCTAAGATTGCCTACTGAAACAGATTCAGAAGCCGTACCTACATACTCCAAACGGAAGTTGTCGAAGATAACAACATGGGCACCTGTTACACTGGGAGATTCTACTCCAAGTGTCAGTTCGCCATTGCTGCCGACATTACAGAGAACTTCGTTCCAATAACAACCTACCTGGAAATACTCTGGATTATCAAATGTATTTTCGGGAAGACGTGATGTCCAAGGCAAAACAGATTCCGAACTGCGTTCTACCAAGGTAGCTTTCTGTCCGTTTGCTAAAAGGTAAGCCTTGTTTGCAGCATCACCACCGTTATTGTAGCCTTGCACCTTCACACGGTACCTGCCCGGGGTCAGTCCCGTCACCGTCTGTGTCCAGGAGAACTCATCGTTCCAAGAATAGCCATAGACGTCACAGACAAAGTCTGCGTGGTTGTCACCACGGCCCATGATAATCTTTCTGCTGCCATTGTCTGAAGCATTATAACAATAGTTGGCATGGTTGCAGGTCCAGTCCAGTACTTCGGAATCCTGGTTAGTGCCTTCCTTACGTTCGCGTTGGTTAAGGCCGGGCATCTTAATCTTATATGTCAAATCCACAGGGTTTGACGTTGATGCGGTTGCCATTGCATTTGCAGCCATTTGGTCGCGCTGTGCCTCGGTGACGAATATCCATTGATTGTAGGGGTCTGTTGCATCTGAACAATTGGTATTAACTCGTGCGTATGTGGAAGGAATAAAGCCCACGAGGCTTGACGTTCCATAACCATTGCCGCTATTGTCGCCAGTATTGCTACCATTTCTTGACCAAGTATAGATACCCTGTGCTGCATCTTTCTGCCAGAATTTCCATGCATTACCGCCAGTGTCACAGTATCCGTTATTATTCAACAGACCGCCATCATTCCAGTTTCCATTGAAAAGCCAAGTCTTGACTTTATTATACTGTCCACTTCCATAGTTGTCCTCTGGTGTGGTAATCTTAATGCCTGGAAAACCTACGGCTGCATGAGCGCCCCAGTCATCACCACCGCAGAACCAACGGCCTGTACCTACGTTATATACATAGAAGCCATCAGCATGGTTAGTAACAACTGTTCCACGGTCATTGTCATCAGTTCCTACAACAGATTCGCTTATCATAGTGAATACGGTGGGCTGGGTACTCTTTTCTGCCACATGCTGTTTCAGGGCAATGACAACAGCATTTAGCTGAGTTTGATTATTGTCTGTAGTCAGGATTCCACTATTAAGGTAATCCTCAAAATCACTCACATCAACACCTTTTGCCTTTGCATAGGCAATAGTCTGTCTCAATTCATTACCATAATCACCATAATATGTTACGGTGAAGTCGTCGAAAAGAATCCATGAAGAACCTGTTCCGTTTTCAACCTTCACGCCAACCTTCAGGATGTTGTCTGTTACATTGACCCATATATCATTCGTCTTGAACTCGCCGTCGAACATACGGGTAGAAAACTGACCTGTGCCATCCGACACCCACTTCCCATTGCCTAAGTCTTTCGTGATTTTATTGTCAACTTTGCTGTCTGATGTCATTGCATAGGCGTTAATCATCGGCACGCTTTGGCTGTTGGCATAAACGACACCCTTAGTATTGCCGGTTGGGTCAGCCACCCATTCATCATAATGAGCGGAACTCATACCGCTGCCGCCCGTTGATACATACGCAGCTTTAGCACTGACTTTATAAATGCCATTGGGAACGGTGATGGTCTGATAGACATCCTTGCTGGTGATATTCCACATTTCCCATACGCGGTTACAATGATAAGTGCCGTCACCACCAACGGCTTGGTCACCATAACCGCTATTGCCGTTTGTTGTTCCATTCCAAGTGCCATTGCTACGATGTTCGTCATCAATAGGGAACGTGCCGCCAAGCACGCACCAAGACACATTAACAGGATTACCTTGAGTAGCAGCAGCTTTGGCAACATTCCAACGCTCCTCAGCCGTCACAATCTGCCAATTGTTATGCTTTTCGCCACTTTCGGCATTCTGATCCATATCGCCTGCGTCATTGACACTCAGTCCATAAGAGCCACTCTTTATCTTCACAGCGTTGCTTATGCCATTGTTGAGAGCAGTAATCGTCCATGTGGTGACTTCAGAACCTGTATCCATATAGAGATTGTTGGCATTGATGCTGTGATTATGACCAAGCTTTGGATTAAGCTGATAACCTCCATCAATAGCTGTAATCTGAATGTCACGACCACGACTGCCAATTTCGGCATGGGAAGTCCAGCCAAAGACCGTATTACGGTCATTATCACCAAGCCATGTGCCGAAGTCCACATTATAAAGATAGAAACTCTCACCAGATGTAATGTCGCCGACGGCAACACCTGTGTAGGGGCTACTTTGTGCCCATGCGCCTATGGTCAGCACGGACAGCATTAAGAATAGTAATTTTTTCTTCATAAGTTAAAGATTAAGATATTTGTTTGTTTTTAGTTAGTGAATGTCTTTTTACCATATTATTATATGCGTGTGTGCGTACGCACGCAAATCGGTTGCGAAGATACAATTATTTTTGTATTTTACGCTCCTTTGTTTTGTTAAATCTTGTTAACAATGAGGATTGTCGCACAATTGGGATGTATTCGACGATTCGACATGTTCAGAAAGCTCAGAAAAGTCGCCTTCGGCGAAGTGAAAAGTGAAAGATCAAAGTTAGTTTCACAGGTAGATGATTTTACCAGAGACCAATATCTCAGAAAGTTCTGAAAGCTCTGAATGCTCAGAAAGCTCTGAAAACTCAGAAGCCTCAGAATGCTCTGAAACCTCAGATAATTCATAAACCTCAAGCGAAGATTTGCGAATTGTCTCACGTCTAATCACTCATTACTGCGTGCAGCATCGCCCGACACTCCACGCACTTTTGCAAAACACTCGTCACTCGTCACTTTTTGCTCTAACAGGTTGAAAATAAGCTAATAACGAGGTGACAGTACTGTCACCCACTCGTCACCCTCTCATCACCTCGCATCCTGCTGAATCACAATGCAATAAGAGGGAATGGTGACGGGTGACGAGTGAAATCTCTTCTAAATCACCAATAACCACGAATTGCAAATGGGTTAATTTATAGAACCCACCTAAAAAGCTCCGTTCCGATATGCCCGAACTTGAACGTAACTGGGTTCGTAGTATTAATGACAATTACATGGGAATTATATGTTAAAGATAAAAACACGAATTACCATGAATGCTCACGAATTGTCATAAATAATTATTGTTGGCCGAGGAAAATCAAGAGCACCTCTATATATGCGCCTATAATTCGGCTTTCCTGTTGAAAAGCAGTTTAAGGGGGCTTGCCCAAAGTCTCGAAGAGACGACAGAACACAGACGGGGGTGTAACCCCCGGTAATTGCGCAACAACATGAAAAGTCCCGAAGGGACGACAGAGATATAAGCAATTTGATATTAAACAGGTTATGTACTCTGTCGCCCTTTCAGGGCTTAGTTTTGTTAATGCGCTTGTTCCGGGGGTTTACACCCCCGTCTGTGGTCTGTCGCGCCTTCGGCGCTTTTCCCTGGACAACGGTAATAAATTATATACCCTTGGGGTTTCATCGCTCCGCCTGCGTCTGAGGCTTGCCGAAGAACTCACGTTATGTAAGATAGTGCAAAGATGCAAGAGCCTTGTCATTGCAGGATATACAGTTGCATCCTTCAGAAGGTCTAGTTGCCGTTCTCGGCGAGGAACTTGATGCGGACGAGTTTGATTTCCTCTTCGGTGTATTCGTCTTCGTCGTCGGCGAACTCGTCGAGGGCGTCATCGACGTTGTTGTCCTCGGCTTCGCGGAAGTAGTCGTAGATGTCCTGCATGTGGTCGTCGTCCATGACTTCGCGGATGTAGTAATCGAGGTTGAGCCGTGTGCCGCTATCGACGATGGTGTAGATTTCGTCGAGCAGTTCGGAGAGGGTGAGTCCTTTGGTCTTTGCTATTTCTTCGAGGTCAACCTGTCGGTCGATGGCGAGGATGATGCTGACTTTGTCGGCGCTCTTGTTGACGAGGGTGCGGACGCGGAAGTCTTCGAAGCGGTCTATCTCGTTCTCTTCGCAGTAGCGTGCGATGAGCTGGCAGAATTCTGCTCCGTAGCGGTTGGCTTTGCCTTCGCCTACGCCCTTGATGTTCTTGAGTTCCTCGACGCTGGTGGGGTAGGAGGTTGCCATGTCCTCGAGGGATGGGTCCTGGAAGATGACGTATGGGGGCAGGTTCTTGCGTCGTGCCACGTCGCGGCGGAGGTCCTTGAGCATGGCGAAGAGTGTCTCGTCGAGCACGGATGTTCCTCCCACGACGTCGTTGAAGTCGTCGAACTCGCGGTCTTCGGTGATGTAGAAGGGTTCGGGTTCTTTCATGTAGGCACGTCCTTCGGGGGTGATGCTCAGGAGGCCGTAGTTCTCGATGCCTTTCTGTATGTAGCCTGAGATCATGGCCTGGCGGATGACGGCGTTCCAGAAGGGTGCTTCGTGGCTGTCGCCGCAGCCGAAGCAGCTGAGGGTCTCGTGCCGGTGGGAGAGGACGTCGTCGGTCTCGTTGCCCAGGAGTACGTCGATGACGTGCTGTGTCTTGAAGCCTTCCTTGACGGCATTGATGACTCGCAGCACGAGCTGCAGTTCGGCAGTTGCCTCCACTTTCTCTTTGGGATGGAGGCAGTTGTCGCACTTGCCGCAGTTGTCGGGCAGGTATTCCTCGCCGAAGTAGTGGAGCAGGAACTTGCGCCGGCAGACGGATGTCTCGGCGTATGCGGCTGTCTCTTGCAGGAGCTGCCTGCCTACGTCCTGCTCTGCGACGGGCTTTCCTTGCATGAATTTCTCGAGTTTGCGCAGGTCGTGGGGGGAGAAGAAGGTGATGCAGACTCCTTCGCCGCCGTCGCGTCCGGCACGTCCGGTCTCCTGGTAGTATCCTTCGAGGCTTTTGGGTATGTCGTAGTGTATGACGTATCGCACGTCGGGTTTGTCGATGCCCATGCCGAAGGCGATGGTTGCGACGATGACGTCGATGCGTTCCATGAGGAAGTCGTCCTGTGTCTGTGCCCGCTCGGCTGTCTCCATGCCGGCATGGTAGGCGCGTGCTGCGATGTTGTTGGTGCGGAGCATTTCTGCCAGTTCTTCCACGCGGCGTCGGCTCAGGCAGTAGATGATGCCGCTTTTGCCTTTGTTCTGTAGCACGAAGCGGGTGATGTCCTTATCGACGTCCTTCGTCTTGGGCCGTATCTCGTAGTAGAGGTTAGGGCGGTTGAACGAGCTGCAGAACTCTGTGGCATCGGGTATGCCGAGGTTCTTCTTGATGTCGGTGCGAACCTTGTCGGTGGCTGTGGCTGTGAGTGCGATGATGGGTGCCCGCCCTATCTGCTCGGCCAGTGGCCTTATGTTGCGGTATTCGGGGCGGAAGTCGTGTCCCCATTCCGAGATGCAATGTGCCTCATCGACGGCATAGAAGGAGATTTTCGTCTTGGCCAGGAAGCGAATGTTCTCCTCTTTGTTCAGCGACTCGGGTGCCACGTAGAGCAGTTTGGTTCGTCCGTCGCTGATGTCCTGCTTCACCGTGTCGATTTGTGTTTTGGTGAGGGAGGAGTTGAGGTAGTGGGCTATGCCGTCGTTATCGGTGAGCTGGCGGATGGCGTCCACCTGGTTCTTCATCAGCGCGATGAGTGGTGAGACGACGATGGCCGTTCCCTCGCTGATGAGTGCGGGCAACTGGTAGCAGAGCGACTTGCCGCCGCCTGTTGGCATGAGCACAAAGGTGTCGTGTCCGTCGAGAAGGTTACGGATGATGGCTTCCTGGTCTCCCTTGAAGGAGTCGAAGCCAAAGTAGCGTTTGAGTTGTTCTGTGAGGTTAATCTCTGTCATTTGGGTGGCATTAGAAACAAAGCTAAAGACAAAGATACGTCTTTTTGCGCAAACTACCAAATGTTTTCAGTTAAAAATGAATAAATGAAGGGTTGAAAGAATGAAATCGACAAAAAAGCGAGGGAAACGTGGCGTTTCTTCTCGCTTTTCCCTCGCTTTTTATTCTTTTATTCCTTCATTCTCTCATTCTTTTAATCTCTCGCTTTTTGTTATCTGCCTTTCGGCATATTGGCGAGTGATGTTCAGCTCTTTCTCCTTCCCGGAAGGTGCGTCGAACTGTGCCTCTATCATGATGGTCTCCATGATGGAGCGGAGGCCTCGTGCGCCGAGTTTGTACTCTACGGCTTTATCGACGATGTAGTCCAGGGCGTCCTCCTCGAAGGTGAGCTTGATGCCGTCCATCTGGAAGAGCTTCACTTGCTGCCTGACGAGCGAGTTCTTCGGCTCGGTGAGGATGCGCCGCAAGGCATCACGGTCGAGGGGGTCGAGGTAGGTGAGAACGGGCAGGCGGCCTATGATTTCGGGTATGAGGCCGAAGCTCTTGAGGTCCTGCGGCACGATGTACTTCATCAGGTTCTTCGTGTCGATGTGCTGCTGGTTCTGCACGCTGTCGTAGCCCACGACGTGTGTGTTAAGTCGCTGTGCTATCTTGCGTTCGATGCCGTCGAAGGCTCCGCCGCAGATGAAGAGGATGTTGCGTGTATCGACGTGTATGTAGTCCTGGTCGGGATGCTTGCGTCCGCCTTTTGGGGGCACGTTGACGATGGAGCCTTCGAGCAGCTTGAGCAGTCCTTGCTGTACGCCTTCGCCGCTCACGTCGCGTGTGATGCTGGGATTGTCCTGCTTGCGCGCTATCTTGTCTATTTCGTCGATGAAGACGATGCCGCGTTCTGTTGCAGCCACGTCGTAGTCGGCCACTTGCAGCAGCCTGGTGAGGATGCTCTCCACGTCTTCGCCCACATAGCCTGCTTCGGTGAAGATGGTGGCATCGACGATGGTGAAGGGCACTTTGAGCTGCTTGGCGATGGTGCGGGCAAGCAACGTCTTGCCGGTTCCTGTGGGGCCGACCATGATGATGTTGCTCTTCTCTATCTCCACACCATCGTCATCGACCATTTGCGCCAGGCGCTTGTAGTGGTTATAGACGGCTACGGAGAGGTAGCGTTTGGCGCTGTCCTGCCCGATGACGTACTGGTCGAGGAAGGCTTTGATGTCGTGCGGCTTAGGCAACTCGTCCATGTCGATACCGGCTGCGTTGTCTGCTTTGTTGCGTTTGCCTCCGCCCATGCTCTCGCGGACTATCTGCTCAGCCTGATGGACACAGTCGTTGCAGATGAACCCGTTCAGGCCCGTCAGCATCAATGCCACTTCGTCCTCGCTGCGTCCGCAGAAGGAGCAGCGGTTCTTGCGTTTTCCAGTCATGCCTAATCTTTAATCCTCTTTCCGCATCATCACGCGGTCTATCATGCCGTATTCCTGTGCTTCCTGTGCCGTCATCCAGTGGTCGCGGTCGCTGTCGGCCCATACCTTGTCGAAGTCGGTGTGGGAGTGTTCGGCGATGATGGTGTAGAGTTCCTTCTTGAGCTTCTGTATCTCGCGGGCTGTTATCTCGATGTCGCTGGCCTGTCCCTGTGCGCCGCCCATAGGCTGGTGTATCATGACGCGGCTGTGCTTCAGGGCACTTCGTTTGCCTTCCTTGCCTGCTACGAGGAGTACGGCTGCCATGCTTGCTGCCATGCCTGTGCAGATGGTGGCAACGTCGCTGGCGATGAACTGCATAGTGTCGTAGATGCCGAGGCCTGCATAGACGCTTCCGCCGGGGCTGTTGATGTAGATGCTGATGTCCTTGCCCGGGTCGGCGCTGTCGAGGAAGAGCAGCTGTGCCTGCAGTGTGTTGGCCGTGTAGTCGTCAATCTCTGTGCCGAGGAAGATGATGCGGTCCATCATCAGTCGGCTGAAGACGTCCATCTGTGTGACGTTCAGCTGACGTTCCTCCAGGATATAGGGGTTGAGGTACTGGTTCTGTGCCTTGACGACGTCGTCCAGCACCATGCTGTTCATGCCCATGTGGCGGGTGGCGAACTTGCGAAACTCGTTGTCCATGCTATACATTATAATATATAATAGGGGGTTAGGGGTAAGAGGTGAGAGGTAAGAGGTTAGGGGTAAGAGGTGAGAGGTAAGAGGTTAGGGGTAAGAGGTAAGAGGTGAGAGGTAAGAGGTTAGGGGTTAGAGGATTGTCTTGGATGCAGAGGCAGAGGCCAGAAGTGTTCTCTTTCCGCCTGCGCCTGAGCGAAGCGAAGAACCTCTAACCACTAACTACTAACCTCTAACCCCTAACTTCTAAATTTTTACTTCTTCTCTGTGAGCTTGCGGAACTCTTCCATCGTCACTTCTTTCTTCTTCAGGGTGACGGTTTCCTTGGCTTTGGCTGCGAGTTTGTTCTCGACGGTGCGTTCCACGAGACCCTGTGCCTGCTGCTCGTTCTTGAGCATCTCGGCAGCGTAGTTGGTGATGGACTCTTCGGGGAGGTTGATCATGCCATACTGTGCAAACTGGATGCGGGTGTAAGCCTTGGCGGTCTCGAGCACGTCCTCGTGCTCCACCTTTATCTCGAGCTGGTCGCAGATTTGCTCCTTGGCAAGGTGCCAGAGTATTTCGGGCAGGCTCTTCTTGAAGTTTTCCTCTACGTATTCTTCGCCCTTGTCTTGGTTGCGAAGCTTCATGAAGCGCTTCAGGAGTTCCTCCGGGAACTCTACTTCTCCGATGCGGCCCAACACATAGCTGCGGAGGTCTTGTGTGAACTGGTACTCGGCCTCGCTGTCGAAGTTCTTCTTGATGTCCTTGGCGATGAACTGACGGAATTCTTCCTCGCTCTTCACCACGTCCTTGCCGAGCATCTGGTCGAAGAGTTTCTGGTCGAGCTTAGCAGGCTCGAAGCGCAAGATTTCGGTCACTTGGAGGCTGAAGTCTGCTTTGACGCCTTCTGCCTCTTCCTTCGTGATGTGCAGGAGACTGGCGAGTTCGGTGGCGCTGTCGGCGTAAGCCTTGGCGGGGTTGATAGTGATGACGTCGCCCACCTTGGTTCCCTGGAACTTAGCCTTCTCCTTGTCGTCCTTCATGTATTCGGGCAGCATGATGGCCTCTTCGACCTGTATGCCTTCTTCGAGTGTGTTGCCCTTCTCGTCGAGCTGTGAGAGTACGCCCTTCACCAGGTCGCCAGTAGCGTATTCCTCAGCCTTGACGTGCTGACCGCCTCTGTTGCAGAAGCTCTGCACTTGCTGGTCAACGAGCGCGTCGTCCACCTTGATGTCGTAGTAGGTGAGTTTGTCCTTCTTTGTGAGCTTGGCGTCGAACTCGGGAGCGAGTGCGATGTCGAAAGCGAAGGTGAAGTCGTCCTGCGTTTCGAAGTCCATGGCGGGAGTCTTCTCCTCGTTGGGCAGCGGTTCGGCCAGCATGTTTACCTTGTTCTCGCGGAGGTATTTGTTGATTTCTTCTCCGAGTATCTTGTTGACTTCCTCGGCCTTGATTTCTGTGCCGAAACGTTTTGCGATCAGCGATGCAGGCACCTTTCCGGGGCGGAACCCAGGCAGGCTGGCCTTCTTGCTGAAGTCTTTCAGGGCGGTCTTTACCTTGTCTTCGTAGTCATTCTTCTCGATGTTGACGGTAAGCAGCGCGCTCACCTTGTCGACGTTCTCAAATGAGATATTCATTGTGTTTAATTGGTTAAGAATTAAGAGCTAAGAGTTAAGAATCACGTTCCCAATTCCTAATCCCCGCTCCATACTGTTTAATTTTGCGGGTGCAAAGGTACAACTTTTTCTTTAAATAAGAAAATCTGAAATTAAGAAATTGAAGGAAACGCTGTTTTTCTTTACTTCTTATTCTCCTCAGGTGTGTTCTATTAATTAATAAATTCTCTTAACCCACCTTCATTCTTTATTTCCCCAACTCGATAGGCTGCAGTTTGATGCCACTATCGGGTGTAAAGTCGATGCCGAGGAAAGAGGCTATGGTGGCAGCAATCTGCTGAGTCTGGAAGGGGCCACATTCCTTTGTCTCGCCCAAAGCCTCGACTCCCTTGCCTAGAAGCATGACCCAAGTCGCTTCAGAACCTTTTGTCTTGCTTCCGTGACTGCCCCATTCATCGCCGAAACCGCGGCCATGATCGCAAGTTATGATGTATGTTGTCTTGCCCCTGTAGAACTTGTCGGCCTCGCAAGCCTCGTAAATATCGCGGATGAAGGCATCTGTCCCTCTTGCTGCATCGAGGTAGAAGTCGTACTTTCGAGCGTGAGCCCATTCATCGCAGTCGCCAAAAGAAATCCACATCACTTTCGGATGGTCGTTCTTCAGCGTTTCGATGGCATAAGCGAAGGTGAAGGCATCGAAATGTTCGCTACTCCAATATCGCGGCATTCCCTCCATCATTCGTTCGACGAGCTTCAGTTCGGACGTCTTTTTCTTTGCGATAACGGGTTCGTACGAAACACTTGCAGGAATGCCGGCCAACTCGTTATGGATGGCGAAACGCGTTGATTTCCAAGAACCATACATCATGACTTTGCCCTTGTAACGAGGGTCTTCGTTGGCTGCCTCCAGGATGTTTCGATGAGGATTATTGACAGGATCGTTTCCCTTAATGGTCTCATCCACCATTCCAGTCATCATCTCGGAGTAACCTGGATAGGAGATGTTGGTCTTGTTGGCAAGTTGCATGATGCTGTTGACGTTTCTGTTGCCGATGAGAAGGCCTTTCTTCGCAATGGTGTTCCAAGTGAAAGGCATCAGCGTCTCTCGTCTTTCTTCTGGAGTTGAACGCCAATAGGTCTGCCGCGAAAGCTTTGTGTCGCGAACTTGTTTGCTGTCGGAAAGGATACTCTCTTCTGCTCCCATGAAGACTTCCTGCCAACGAAGGCCGTCTATGGTAATGATAATCAGTCGGCTGTCCTTGTTCCCCTTTGCCAGGACAAGCAAGGGAAGGACGGATAAGATAATTAAAACGAGTCGTTTCATGATTTGTGTTTTAGTTTAATACTTGTAGTTTCAGTTAATAGTCTGTGAGTCGTCTCGAAACGACCTTAGTGATGATTGCATTTAACTAGTGTGATGATTGCATTTAACTAGTGTGACGATTGCATTTAACTAGTGTGACGATTGCATTTAACTAGTGTAACGTTTGCAATTATCTAGTGTGATGTTTGCAATCGTAAAGTGTCACGATTTAGAACCTGCCGTTCGTTGCTCCTCCATCTCCTGGAAGTCCTTGAGGCGAAGCACGAAGTTGCGGGTGAGGTACTTGTCGAGCACAACGGGGTTGACGCTGAGTTCCTGCGGCGTGCCGTGGAAGAGAATTTGTCCTTCGAAGAGGAGGTAGGCGCGGTCGGTGATGCAGAGCGTCTCTTCGACGTTGTGGTCGGTGATGAGCACGCCAATGTTGCGTTGCTTGAGCTTCCAGACGATGTACTGTATGTCCTCTACAGCGATGGGATCGACGCCCGCAAAGGGTTCGTCGAGCATGATGAACTTTGGGTCGATGGCAAGGCAACGGGCTATCTCTGTACGGCGTCGTTCGCCACCGCTCAGGCGGTCACCTATGTTCTTGCGCACCTTTTCGAGGTGGAACTCCTGTATGAGGCTTTCGAGTTTCTCCTTCTGGTAGTTGCGCGGCAAGTTCGTCATTTCCAGCACGCTGGCTATGTTGTCCTCTACGCTCATCTTGCGGAACACGCTGGCCTCCTGTGCCAGATAGCCGATGCCACGGCGAGCGCGCTGATAGACAGGCAGATTGGTTATCTCCTCGTCGCCCAGATAGATGTGTCCGGCATTGGGCAGGACGAGGCCGGTGGTCATGTAGAACGAAGTCGTCTTACCAGCACCATTAGGTCCCAGCAGTCCGACAATCTCGCCCTGACGCACGTCGAAGGTGACGTTGTTCACCACTGTTCGCTTGCCGTATATCTTGACCAAGCCTTCGCTGCGAAGCTGTAAACTATCTTGTTCCATTCTTCTTTATTTATATTTTTGGGGTTAGAAGTTAGGGGTTAGAGGTTAGAGGAATGTTTTGGATGCTAATTCAAGAGCCAAAGGTATTCTCTAACCACTAACCACTAACCTCTAACCACTTTCTGTTCTTCCTTTACTTTGCGGAGCAAGTCGCTGGCGAAGATGAAGGAGTTGAGCTTTTCGTTGGTGGAAGCCATTATCTGGTCCTTCGAGCCTTCCCATTCCTTGTGGCCGTCGCAGATGTAGAGGATGCTTTCGCCGATGCCCAGCACGGAGTTCATGTCGTGCGTGTTGATGATGGTCGTCATGCCGTATTCGTGCGTGATGCCGCTGATGAGGTCGTCGATGACGAGGCTCGTCTTGGGGTCGAGGCCAGAGTTTGGTTCGTCGCAGAACAAGTATTTCGGGTTCAAGGCAATGGCTCGGGCTATGGCCACACGCTTCTGCATGCCGCCGCTTATCTCGCCCGGCATCTTCTCCTCCGCTCCCTTCAGGTTGACGCGCTCCAAGCAGAAGCGGGCACGCTGTACGCGGTCGGCCTGATTCATGTCGGAGAACATGTCGAGCGGAAACATGACGTTCTCCAGCACCGTCATCGAGTCGAAGAGCGCAGCACTCTGGAATATCATGCCCATCTCGCGGCGCAACATCACACGCTCGCGTTTCGTCATCGTCACGAAGTCGCGTCCGTCGTAGAGTATCTTGCCTTGGGTGGGCGTGAAGAGGCCCACGATGTTCTTCATCAGCACCGTCTTGCCGGAACCCGACTGCCCGATGATGAGGTTCGTCTGCCCGTCGCGGAAGGTCATGTTGATGTCCTTCAGGATGTCGCGGTCATCGAAACTCTTGTATAGATGCTGTACTTCAATCATGTCTTTTCTGTAATTAAGAATTAAGAGATAAGAATTAAGAATTACTTCTCTTATTCTGATAGTCCTTTTCTTTTATCGTTTCCTTCTTCCCAGCCCTTAATTCTTAATTATTGATTCCTAATTCTTAATTCTTCTTTCTTAATTCTTAATTCTAATATTGTTTATGCCAGCAGATGCGTTAGGAAGATGTCGCTGAAGAGGATGAGCATACTGCTCGACACAACGGCATTGGTGCTGGCCTTGCCCACATCGAAGCTGCCGCCCTCCACGAAGTAGCCGTGATAGGACGCCACGCTGCTGATGATGAAGGCAAAGAAGATGCTCTTGATGATGCTGGTCCAGACGTACCACTGGTTGAAGCTGTGGAGCAGACCGATGGTGAGGTCGTCGGGCGTAATGATGCCGGCAATGGCTGTGGCGTAAGCGCCGACGAAGCCGGAGACGATGCTGAAGACGACGAGGAACGGTATCATCGTCATCATGCCCAGCACTTTGGGCAGGATGAGGAATGACGCTGAGTTGACGCCCATTATCTCCAGCGCATCAATCTGTTGCGTGACGCGCATCGTACCTATCTCCGAGGCAATGTTCGAGCCTACTTTGCCTGCCAGAATGAGGCACATGATGCTCGACGAGAACTCCAGCAGCATGATTTCGCGCGTCGTGTAGCCCGTTGTGAACGTCGGCATCCAAGGGCTTTGGATGTTCAGCTTTATCTGGATGCAGATGACGGCACCGATGAAGAAGCTGATAAGGAGAACGATGCCGATGGAGTCAACGCCGAGCGAACCCATCTCGCGAACATACTGCCGGAAGAACATTCGCCAGCGTTCGGGAATGCTAAGCACTCTCCCCATAAGCTGCAAGTATTGGCCAAAAGCAGCCAGCCGATTCGTGATAAACACCTTCTTTATTTATGATTTGACGATTTACTATTTACGATTTATTTGCGAGTCAGCCATATTCGGGCGATAGCACACTCTTCACTCTTAGTTCTTCACTCTTCACTCTTCACTCCTTCGGCGTTTCCATGCCTACGACGAGGCGGTTGCCGCTGCCGAAGATTTGCTTTGCCACCTGCTTGATGTCCTCGATGGTCACGCTCTGCACGCACTCCTCGTAGCCTTCGACGAACTCCTGCTTGTAGCGTGTTTTCGAGATGAGGCTGTTCATCCAGTAGCCATTGTCCTTGAGGTTCTCCTGATGCGAGCGGAGCATGTACTCCTTTATCTTGCCGAGGTTCTCCTCCGACGGGCCTTGCTCCATCATCTTCTTGATGCCGTCGCTCACGACAGACGTCATGGCGAGGCGCTTCTCGGGAGCTGTGGGCAGGATAATCTGCATCTGCGCAATCTCCTCAGGATAGTCGCTGATGTATCCGCCGACTGGTACGCTGTAGGCTCCACCCTCGTCCTCGCGGACACTCTCCGTGTAGAGCATCGTCATGGCCTGCTGGAGCATATCGACAAGGATGCTGTTCCGCATCGTCTCCTTCATGGGAGTATGATAGAGGAAGACGTTCAGCGAGTTGGGTGTGTCCTGCTCCTTCGTGAAGAAGCACTCGCGTTCGCCCTTCGTCATGCGCTGGTTGATGACCTTGTACTTCTCTTTCTTGCCCTTCGCAGGCAACGCGCCGAGGTACTTAGCCAGCAACGGTGCCACCGAGTCGGCATTGACGTCGCCCACGAGATAGAACTCGAAGTCGCCGGCATTGGCAAAGCGTTCGCGGTAAATCTCCAGCAGGCGGTCGTAGCTGATGCGGTCGAGGTCGGCTTCCTTCAGGCGCTTTGCACGTACATTATTATTATATACCACGCTGACGATGCTATCGGCGAAAGCTGTCTGAGGGTTGAGTTCCTGGTTCTTCAGGTCGTTGCGTGTGCGCTCCAACTGCGAGGTGAAGGCATCATCGTCGCGTCGCGGAGAGGTGAAGCAAAGGTAGGCGAGCTGGAGCATCGTCTCGAAGTCCTTCTTCACGCAGCTGCCCTCGATGGTTTCGGTGCGGGTGTCGACGCTGGGCGATGCATTGGCCTGAATGCCGGCCAGCTTCTTGTTGAGCTCGACAGCCGAGAAGTTGCCCCAGCCTCCCTGACGGACAAGGCCGACGTTGTTTGTGTTGATGAACTCGTCATCGCTGTAAAGACTGTTGCCGCCCCAAGAGGTTGCATGGAAGATGATGCGGTTGGGGCTGTAATCGGTCTGCTTGACGTGTATCTTCATGCCGTTGGAGAGCGTGATGAGCTTCGAGCCGTAGATGTCGTCGGTTATCTTCTTGACTTTCACCTTGCTTTTCAGTTCAGGCACGAGCGGGTCGGTGTTGACCTCTTCGGTGAAGGCTGAGATGTCTTCGCCATCGACTTCCTTCAGGGCTGTCAGCACTTCCTGCTCGGTCGGGCAAGTCAGTCCTTCCTTTTCCGGCATGAAGACGAGGATGGCACGATTGTCCTCGGGGAGTTGGGAGATAGTTTGGTTGATCATGTCCAAAGGTATGTTGGGCACGATTTGGTTCATCATCTGGTGGCGCCACTCGATGCCTGCAGCCGGATAATTGTCAATGAAATGGCGGACGTAAGCGCTTACGAGCGAGGTGTTTGTGCGCTTATTGCGAGCCTCGTAGGCAGCGTCAATCTGCGACAGATACTCTTGTTTGAAGCGGTCGTACTCGCTTTCGGTGAAGCCGCTTCTCGAAGCGCGGAGCAACTCGCGGTAGGCTGCCTTGATGCCCTCTGCATAGCGATTCTCCTTCATGCTGATGTTGAGGGAGAGAGCCTCCTTCGTCTTTGCCACGAGGTATTCGCTGAAGCCGACGCCGGCCCCCGAGAAGGGAGCGTCTGCCTGCCGCGTAATCTCGTTCAGTCGCTCGTTGAGCATGCCTGAGATGGCGTCCTGCACGAAGTCGAGCGCAATGTAGGCCATCGTGTTCCTCATCTCGCGAGGCAACGGGTCGGTCTTGAACATGATTGCGGCCTCCATGCCTGTGAACTCCTTGTCCTTGCCGATGAAGACGAGCGGCTCCTTGTTGTCGGGCACGGGATAGTCTTCGCGGACGGCAGCATCGGCAGGGGCGGGAGCGATGTCGGCAAACATCTCCTGCAACTTCTTCTCGACGGCATCGGGGTCAATGTCGCCTACGATGACGAGTGCCTGCAGGTCGGGACGGTACCACTTGCGGTAGTAGCTGCGGAGGGTTTCGTAGGGGAAGTTCTTCACTATCTCCATGGTGCCGATGGGCATGCGCTCGGCATACTTGCTGTCCTTGCAGATGACGGGCAACGCCTTCTCGATGAGTCGCATCTGAGCGCTGCGGCGCATGCGCCATTCCTCTTCTATAACGCCGCGTTCCTTGTCGATTTCCTTGTCTTCGAGCAGCAGGTCGTGGCTCCAGTCGTGCAGGATGAGCAGACAGGAATCGATGGCTCCCGCCGTCTCGACGTTCACATTATTTATATTATATACAGTTTCATCGAAGGAAGTATAAGCGTTGAGGTTCTCGCCGAACTTCACGCCGATGCGCTCCAGATACTGCTTCAGGGCGTCGCCCGGGAAGTGGGTTGTGCCGTTGAAGCACATGTGTTCGAGGAAGTGAGCCAGTCCTCGCTGGTCGTTCTCCTCTTGCATGGAGCCGACGCGCTGGGCGATGTAGAAGTCGCAACGCTTCTCGGGCCACTCGTTGTGGCGGATGTAATAGGTAAGGCCGTTCTCAAGTTTGCCGGTCTTGACAGCAGGGTCAAGGGGTACAGGCGGCATCTGCATCTGCTGAGCCGAGACCATTGAAAATTGAAAATTGAAAATTGAAAATTGAAGGAAAAGCAAGAAAAAAAGTTTCTTCATATTATGTGTGTTTTAATTGTTGGGCTAATGGGGCTTATTGGGCTTATATGGGGTTTTGTGTTCCTATTTCATCTTCCAGACATCCTCTTGCAGCACGAGCGAGAGTCCGACTTGTTCGCTGGTGCTGTCGCTGAAGTGCAGTTGCAGCATGACGTAGGCCGTGCTGTCCTCCCCGATGCTGTCGCTCGTCGCTTCCACAGAAATAAGGCTTCGCATGTCGTCCTTTGCCATGAATTGCGCCGTGGCGTCTGCGAGTTGGCTGCGGAAGTCCTCGGGTATGCTTCCCGCATCGGCGTAGCCGTTGACGAAGCCTTTGTAGTCGCCTTTGATGAGCATCGAATAGAACTCCTCTGCTGCTTCGCGGGCTGCCTCATGGGAGTAGTTGCTGCCAGAACAGGCAACAAAAAATGTAGATAAAAGAAGATAGAAGAAGATAGAAGAAGATAGAGGACAATCTATCTCCTTTTATCTTCTTCATTTTTCACTTATTTCTGTCTCACAAAGATATTTATCGGGCATCCCGTGAAGTTCCATCGTTCGCGTATCTTGTTTTCGAGGAAGCGTTTGTAGGGTTCCTTGACGTATTGCGGCAAGTTGGCGTAGAAGACAAACGACGGCACGCGGGTGTCGGGAATCTGCATGCAGTACTTTATCTTGATGTACTTTCCCTTCATGGATGGCGGCGGATAGGCCTCGATGAGGGGTAGCATCTCTTCGTTGAGCTTGTGGGTGGAGACCTTGCGGCGGCGGTTGAGGAAGACGTCCTTTGCCGTCTCGAGCACCTTGAAGATGCGTTGTTTCGTCAGGGCAGAACTGAAGACGATGGGGAAGTCGGTGAAGGGAGCCATCCTTTCGCGTATGGCGTCCTCCATCGTCTTGATGACCTTGTTGTCTTTGTCGGGCACGAGGTCCCATTTGTTCACCACTACGACGATGCTCTTCTGGTTCTTCTGTATGATTTGGAAGATGTTGAGGTCTTGTGCCTCGATGCCTCTGGTGGCGTCTATCATCAGTATGCAGACGTCGCTGTTCTCGATGCTGCGGATGCTACGCATCACGCTGTAGAACTCCAGGTCCTCAGTCACTTTGTTTTTTCGGCGTATGCCGGCGGTATCGACGAGGTAGAAGTCGAAGCCGAACTTGTCGTAGCGCGTGTAGATGCTGTCGCGAGTGGTGCCGGCAATGTCTGTGACGATGTTTCTGTCCTCGCCGATGAAAGCGTTGATGAGGCTCGACTTGCCTGCATTCGGTCTGCCCACTACGGCGAAGCGCGGTATGTCTTCGTCGGGCAGGGCGTCGCTCTCTTTGGGGAACTTGCTTACGACGAGGTCGAGCAAGTCGCCTGTGCCGCTGCCTGTTGCAGCGGAGATGCACTGCGGGTCGCCAAGGCCGAGCGAGTAGAACTCGGCAGCGAGGTACGTCTCGTTGTTGTCCATCTTGTTGCAGACGAGCAGGACGGGTTTCTTCGAGCGGCGCAGGATGGCGGCCACAGCCTCGTCGAGGTCGGTCACTCCGTTCTGTATATCGACCAGGAAGAGGATGACGTCGGCCTCGTCTGTGGCGAGGTTGACCTGCTTGCGAATCTCTTCTTCGAAGATGTCGTCGCTGCCTACGACCCATCCGCCCGTATCGATGACGGAGAACTCTCGCTGGCACCATTCGCACTTGCCGTACTGGCGGTCGCGCGTCGTTCCTGCCTCTTCGCTCACGATAGCATGGCGCGTCTGCGTCAAGCGGTTGAAAAGGGTGCTTTTGCCCACGTTCGGGCGACCCACTATAGCTACAATGTTCGACATGACTTTGCAATTTGTCTGCAAAGGTACGAAGAAAGCGAGAATAATACAAATAATTCGTTTCTTTTTATTGCTGCTCGGGGAAAATTCTACTTCTTCCTTTTAGGCCACGCCGAGACCTTCTGCAACGTCCTGCCTTCCTGCACCTTCTTCCGCGTCACCTGGCGGCCGAAAAGGAAAACGAAGCAGATGGGAATGTTATTGCAAGCTGCCAGAAGGTCGGAAAATCCTTGACATGATTTTGTACTACGGCAGGCAGAATCGGACGAGGTGGCACGGCATGTTTTCCGATGCTCCACGTTGTGTTGGCCAATTCAACGTGGAGTGTAGATGAAAACAGCACGTTGTTTTCGGTGGTTCTCCACGTCGATTTTCGCGCTTTTCCGTGCGGATTTTATCTGCACATCAAGCAATGATGACACTTCCTTTGCTTCGTTTGCAAAAACGCCCCTTTGTAACTCGTTGATTGTCAACAGCAATTCAAAATGAGCCTCTTTTATGCCTTTCCTGAACAAAAGTGCCACAGAAGCAAAAAACTTCGTCAGAACGCGTCGGAATGCGAAAAGTATTGACAGTCTTCGTGCTTTCCAGACTCTGTTTTCCGAAGTCAATTAACTTCGATGAGTACTTCGGAGAGGGTGGGGTGGATGTGTACGGTCTCGCGCAGTTGGCGGAGCGTGGCCCCGAGCGTGATGAAGGCTGTCACTTCCTGCACGATGTCGGCGGCATGTGCACCGAAAACGTGGGCGCTGAGCAACTTGCCTTCTTCGGGTTCGCAGCACAGCTTCACCATACCCTCGGTTTCGTTCATCGCCAGCGCCTTGCCGTTGGCACGGTAGAAACTCTTGTGGCACTCGAATGGCACGCCCTGTTCCTTCAGCTGGTCTTCCGTCGGACCGACGCAAGCGGCCTCAGGCTCGGTGAAGATGGCGGCAGGCATCACGTCGAAGCGTATCTTGTCCTCGATGCCGAGAATCTGGTTCACGACGTGTATGCCTTGCATCTCCGCCGCATGAGCCAGCATCTGTCGGCCGTTGACGTCGCCAATGGCAAAACATTGACCATTGACCATTGACGATTGACCATTAAGGGTTCTGAAGTGCTCATCGACAGGGATGGTGCCGTTAGGAGCAAGGGTGATGCCGGCAGCTTCAAGGTTCAGGCCTTCTGTGTTGGCCTTGCGGCCCGTTGCCATCAGCACGTAGTCGGCCTTTACGCTCACCTCCTTGCCTTTCTGTTCGAAGAGTATCGTCTCCCCTCTCCCCGGAGAGGGGGCGGGGGTGAGGCTCTTCACGCCAGCTCCCATGTAGAAGGTGATGCCGCGCTTCTCCAAGAGTTTGCGCAGACGCTTGGCAATGTCGCTGTCCATCATGGGCAGGCACTCCTTGAGGTACTCCACGACCGTCACTTCGCTTCCGAACTTCTGGAAGACGCTCGCGAACTCCATGCCGATGACGCCCGCACCTATGATGCAGAGGCGCTTGGGCAGTTCCTTCAGTCCGAGCAACTCGGTGGAGGAGCCAACGTTCTGTCCGTCAGCACCCGGGATGGGCAGCATCTTAGCGCTGCTACCTGTGGCTATGATGATGTTAGCCCCTCTCCAAACCTCCCCCGAAGGGGAGGCTTCGATGGTGCAAGCATCTATGAACTTCGCCTTCTCGCGTACCAACGTAATGTTAGGGTGTGAGAGGAGGGTTTCCACGCCGCTGCGCAAGGCCTCAACCACTTGTGGCTGACGCTCTACGGCTTCCTCGAAGGTTTTGGAGTGTACGTAGGTCTTCGTCGGGATGCAGCCCACGTTGAGGCACGTACCGCCCACATTGACATCTTCGAAGATAGTAACCTTCAGGCCCTTCTTCGCCGCATAGACCGCTGCCTTATAGCCTCCAGGGCCGGCACCGATGATGATAAGGTCGGAACAATTCATAATGTTCTTTTTTTTTTATGGAGTTAAAGGAGTTAAAGGAGTTGTCGCGCTATGCGCTGGGGAGTTAAAGACAATAGAAAGGGCAGCTCCCTTAAGTATCGTCTTTAACTCCTTTACTCCCTTTACTCCTTTAACTCCCGTTTATTAATTTTCCAAAGCCTTCCAATAAGTTGTTACAGGTTGCTTGGCTGCCAGTACGTCGTCCACACGGCCGATAGGCGTGTCGTGCGGAGCTGTCTTCACCAGTTCGGGGTCTGTCTTGGCTTCCTGAGCAATCTTGTGCATCACGTCGATGAAGCTGTCCAACGTCTCCTTGCTCTCGTTCTCGGTTGGCTCTATCATGAGACTCTCATGGAAGAGGAGCGGGAAGTAGATGGTCGGAGCGTGGTAGCCATAGTCGAGCAGACGCTTCGCCACGTCCATGGTCGTGACGCCGGTGCTCTTGTCAACGAGTCCGTCGAAGACCACTTCGTGCTTGCACAGGCCGCCGATGGGCAGGAGATAGTCGTCCTTCAAGCGCTCCTTGATGTAGTTGGCGTTGAGCACAGCCAACGGGCCGACTTCCTTGATGTGTTCGCGTCCGAGCGACAGGATGTAGGCGTAGGCTTTCAGCATCACGCCGAAGTTGCCGAAGAAGTTGCCGACAGCATAGCTGTTACTACTGGAAGATGTGCATTCTGCACGCTTTCCCCAATCGATTTTGAAGCTCTCTTCGCCCTCTGCCTCATCGGGGACTGCGACCACTCGGGGCATCGGGAGGAATTGTTCCAAGCCTTTGCGGACACCGACTGGGCCGCTACCTGGGCCGCCACCGCCATGAGGCGTGGAGAACGTCTTGTGCAGGTTGATGTGCATCACGTCGAAGCCCATGTCGCCGGGACGGCACTCGCCGAGCAACGCATTGAGGTTCGCGCCGTCGTAGTACATGAGGCCGCCTGCCTTGTGCACCATCTCGGTAATCTCCAGCACACGCGGCTCGAAGATGCCCAGCGTGTTGGGG
>CACYQI010000025.1 GCA_902776455.1 uncultured Bacteroidales bacterium
CTTGTCGAAGGGCAGGAAGCCGAAGCTCTCCTCGCCGCCGCCGATGTATTTCTGCTTGCCTTCGCTGATGGCAATCTCGTGGGCAATCCACTTGAAGCCTGTGTAGCAGTCGCGCAACTCGATGTTGTTCTTCTGTGCCATCTTTGTGATGACCTCGGTCGTGACGATGGTCTTGACGAGGAAATCGGTGGGCTTGAGCTGGCCGAGGGCAATCTTGTTCTTGATGATGTAGTAGCAGAACATCATGCAGGTCTGGTTGCCGTTGATGATGGTCCATTCGCCCTTGTTGTCGCGGCAAACGATGGCGAGGCGGTCGGCATCGGGGTCGGTTGCTACGACGAGGTCGGCATTGAGTTTCGTGCCGAGTTTCATGCCAAGGGTCATGGCCTCGGCGTTCTCGGGATTGGGGCTGACCACGGTCGGGAAGTTGCCGTCGATGACCATCTGTTCGGGCACGACGTGAATGTTCTGGAAGCCCCAGCTGCGAAGGCAAAGGGGAACGATGACGCGGCCTGTGCCGTGCATGGCGCTATAGACGATATTGAGGTCTTTCTGTCGGAGGATGACGTCTTGGTCTATCATGGCCTCCTTGACGGCAGTCATGTAGTCGTAGTCCATCTCGCCGCCGATGATTTCGATGAGGTCGGGGTTGCCCTGGAACTTCACGTCCTCGATGCGCACCTTGTTCACCTCGTCGATGATGCCTGTATCGTGTGGAGAGAGCACTTGTGCACCGTCCTCCCAATAAGCCTTGTAGCCGTTGTATTCCTTCGGGTTGTGGCTGGCCGTCACGTTCACGCCTGCCTTTGCGCCAAGCTGACGGATGGCGAAGCTGAGTCCCTTCTGTCCGGGGAAAGCCTTCAGGATGTAGTTGGCAAAGCCTTGCGTAGCCATGCCGACGATGTACTTGTTCATGCGGTTGGTGCCTGCACCCATGATGCCGCGCAGACCGCCCGTGCCGAACTCGAGGTTCTGGTAGAAAGCATCGATGAGGGCTGTCTTGTCCACGTTCTCTAACATGGCCTTAATCTCGGCCTTAGTCTCTGCGTCGTAATAAGGAGAGTCGAGCCAGGCCTGAGCCTTGGCTTCACATTCTTTGATTAACTGTGTGTCCATAACTATATATATTAATATGTGTATTCCGATGCAAAGATACAATTAAATTAAGAATTAAGAAAGAAGAATGAAGAATTATTGGCTTTGGAAAGAAAATTAAGGATTAAGGATTAAGAATTATGAATTATTTTATATCTTTGCATAGCCTTTTCGCCATCAAGACTGCCATGATTATTGACAGACACTACAACAAAACCATCGAGGACAAGCTTCTGCCTTGCGTCAGGACGGGCGATGCCGAGGAACTCATCCGCCTGCTCGACTCCTTTTCCCGAAGCGGACAGCGCACCGCGGGCTACATCCTGGGCGAGCGGCTGCTGAGCGACTGCCCGGCTCCTATCTACTGGAAGATGACGGAGGCCTTGGTGAGATACGACAGCCGAGCCTACCTCATCACGCTCATGAAGACGTTGCTGGTGCGCTGGGAGCAAGGCACGGCCTCGCCCCTCGACAAGCCTTTTGCCCGACTGGCCGCTTCGTTCAACGAGGTGGAGCGGCAGAAGGTCGCGCTCCTTTTACTCCCTGCGACGAAAGACCCACAGCAGGCCGAGGGACTCTTCCGCGTTCTGGGCATCGCCGAAGGACGCGAACAGATGGTCTATCTCGTGCGCATCGACACGCTCCCCTGCCTCTTTCTCCTGCTTCGCTCGCTCCGCTACATCGAACACGACCGCAGCGAAGTGCTCCGAGTGGCAAGCACCCTCATGAAGCGCGGCACAGGACAAAGCTTCAACCTGGCGAGCATCATCAAAGTAGCCTTCGGACTCGACGAACTCAAAGGCACCTTCTCCCTCCGACTGCAACCCTATCAAGTGGCCCGACTCGAACAGTCCTACGAAGCATTCTTGAAAAAAATGAAGAATGAAGAATGAAGAATTTGCTGCCGCCCTTAATGGTCAATGCTCAATGGTCAATGGTCAATGGTCAATGGTCAACGTTCAATGCTCAATGGTCAAAGTCCCGAAAATTCACGACACCATTTTCCTCCTCTCCATAGGGTAATCCCCTCCCCTGCACGCCATTCTTTTCAACACTCCACGTTGTGTGAGCCGATTCTCCACGTTGTATCGCCTTTTCCTCCACGTTAACTTTCCCCTTTCAACTTTCAATTTTCAACTTCATTCTTTGTTCCGTTTGACGGCATGCCATGCTGTCCTAACACTTTCTTAACTCCCCTTGGCAAAATGCCCCTTTGTAACTTACTGATTATCAAACACAATTCGATTTAAGCCCATTTCTCGCCTTCGGTGGACCAAAGTGCCACAGAAGCAAAAAAACGCCGCCAGAACGCGTCCCATTGCGAAAACTTCTGACAAACACCCCTGTCGCCATCGACGAAGAGAAAAGGCGAAAGAAGGCCTTTATGAACACAAAAAGAGAGATCTTTCAAGAACTCTCTAAAATGCGTTTCCTGCTTAAAAAACGGACAGACTTCCGTCCATCCGTTTGAGCCTCTTGTCGGATTCGAACCAACGACCCCGAGATTACAAATCACGTGCTCTGGCCAACTGAGCTAAAGAGGCGGGTGGGAAAGCTTGCTATATCGCGCCGCTACAACCTGCTGCCCTTGCTGCGGTCAAGCCCTGGGGGATTCACCGGGAGCATGCCGTATAGGACTTTCCCATGTAAGCGGGTGCAAAGGTACGACAAATAAGTGAAAAGTGAAAAGTGAAAAGTGAAAAATTATTTGTTAAGGTGATTTTTTTGCTGCTTTATACATTATTTATATTATAATTTCGTAACTTTGCCGGCTCGTAAACAGTATAGTTCGATGAACGAAAAGCCTACTTTGACAGATGCAGCAGGATGGATGGCTTTGCCGATAGGGATAATGTGGTCGGCAAGTTTCCTCTGCGCGATGTACGGCACGAAGCTGCCGCTGCTCTCGATGCTGGGCACAGCATTGGGCATCATCAGCATCTACATGCTCTACAAGCAGCTGACGAACTACCGCCGCTTCTTCCCTTCTACAGGCTGGTTGCACGTCTTCCGCCTGTCGCTGCTCACGTGTCTGCTGGCAGGTCTGCTGACGGATGGCGTGCAGTACCTCTACTTCGCCTTCCTCGACCAAGGGCGGATGCTCTCCGTCATGTCTGCTGCCATGCAAAGCGAGGAGTACCGCGAAGTTTGGAAGCAACTGATGCCCGAGACTGACTTGAAGGAGGTGCAGGAGCAGATTCAGTCGTTGACCGTCCGCGACATCATGCTGCAGATGGTCATCTACAATGCCTTCCTGGCTCCCGTGGTTGCTCTGCTTGCAGCACTTCCAAGCAGACCTCCTCTAACGCCCCCTCAAGGGAAGAAGGAGAAGGGACAGACTCCCTCCCTTTAAGTCAAGGAGCGAGTCGCCTTTCAAGTTTGAATTATGAATTTACTCATGTTTCGCATGTCAAGAAGATATAAGAAGATAAAGGAAGATATGCCGCTTATAGCGGCGAAGATAGAGGACGATACCCACGGCAGGTGGCAAGGCCAAGCGGCAAAACTAACGTCATTTATCTTCTTCGGCAAGCCTCAGGCGCAGGCGGAACTTCCATCTACTTCTAACTCCTTCTATCTACATGGCAAGCGGAGCCACAGCGAAAGTTGAATGAATTTATAAACTTTGAATTATTAATTGTTGTGAATTGCGAATTGGACATAAGTGTAGTGGTTCCTCTCTACAACGAGGAGGAGTCTTTGACTGAGCTCTTCGGCTGGATAAAGCGTGTGATGGAGGCCAACGGCTTCTCCTACGAGGTCATCTTCGTGAGCGACGGCAGTACCGACGGCTCTTGGGAAGTCATCGAGGAACTCAAGAAAGAGAACCCGGAGACGGTTCGCGGCATCAAGTTCCGCCGCAACTATGGCAAAAGCCCTGCCCTCTATTGCGGGTTCGGCGCAGCAAGGGGCGATGTGGTCATCACGATGGATGCCGACTTGCAGGACTCGCCCGACGAGATTCCCGAACTCTACCGCATGATAAAGGAGGAAGGCTACGACCTCGTGAGCGGCTACAAGATGAACCGTAGCAAGGGCGACCCGCTCTCGAAGACGATTCCCACGAAGCTCTTCAACGCCACGGCTCGCCAAGTGAGCGGCATACACAACTTGCACGACTTCAACTGCGGGCTGAAGGCCTATCGCAGGGAAGTAGTCAAGAACATAGAAGTCTATGGCGAGATGCACCGCTACATTCCCTATTTGGCCAAGAACGCCGGCTTCACGCGCATCGGAGAGAAGCGTGTACATCACCAGGCACGCAAGTTCGGCAAGTCGAAGTTCATGGGACTCAACCGCTTCGTCAACGGCTACCTCGACCTCCTCTCGCTCTGGTTCCTGAACAACTTCGGGCTTAAACCCATGCATGTGTTCGGCTTCATCGGCACGCTGATGTTCCTGTTGGGCTTCCTCGCCGTAATGGTAGTGGGCGGCACGAAACTCTATTGCTTGGCAAAAGGCATCCCCCACCCTCTCGTCACCAACAGCCCCTACTTCTACATCGCGCTGACCATGATGATTCTCGGCACACAGCTCTTCGTGGCAGGCTTCCTCGGCGAACTTGTCAGCCGCAATGCTCCCGAACGAAACAACTATCAGATAGAGGAAACAATATGAGGCGGAGACTTCTCTTCATCGTGATGGGACTTGGGATGCTTGCAGCCTGCGAATCCTACGACTGCACCCTCTACAACCATGTAGGCATGTATGCAGCCTTCGACCATGAGGGCAATGCCGTACAGATTAGAGACACACTCACCATCACAGCCGGCAAGTCCGGACCCGTCCTGCTGAACAAATCCGTGGGTACAGCCAGCCTTGACCTCCCGTTGAGCTTTTGGCAAGACGAAGACACGCTCGTACTGAGCGTCAAGGGCGAGGACTACTTCCTGCAAGATACCGTATGGGTATCGAAGACAAACGAGGTTCACTACGAGTCGCCAGACTGCCCGACGACGCTTTTCCATACCATCCGGGAAGTCCGCAACACCCACCAGTTCATCAAATCCATTACCGTCATACGCTCCTCCGTGAACTATGAAAATACTACCAACCTTCAGTTTCATTTGCTTACTGACAATTAGCCCCTGCTTCCCCGCTCATGCCCAGGAGGAAACGAAGCAAAAGGAGAAGGCTCCTTTGCTGAGCGGCGTTGCTGTCAGCGCCGACCTCGTCGGCTTTGCCATGAAGGCCTGCAACGCCAAGTATGCGAACATGGAGGTCGGTGCACGCATAAACATCCTCGACAAATACTTCCCCGCAGCAGAACTCGGCATAGGCGACTGCAAACGCGAAGGAGCTGAGACGGGCAACATCTTCAGCACGACGTCTCCGTACATGCGCTTCGGCCTCGATTACAATTTCAACAAGAAGCACAACGGCAACCGCCTCTTCGGCATCTTCCGCTACGGATTCAGCAGCTTCAAATACGACATCCGAAACGATGAGTTCGACGACCCTACCTACCACCAAACCATCAGTCTCGACCTGAGCGGACAGAAGGCTACGGCGCACTGGCTTGAGTTCGGTATCGGACTCGAAACAAAGCTTTGGAGCTTCATCAGACTCGGATGGAGCATCAGATACAAATTCCGGGCCGCTTTGAGCCATCCCGAAGAAGGCAAGCCCTACTACATCCCTGGCTTCGGCAAGAACGACAGCAACGGATGGGGCGGCACCGTGAACCTCGTCTTCGACGTAGGCAAAACAAAAAGGAAACAGAAAACAGAAAAACAAGACCAATGACAAAGCGTAGCGTACTTCTGACTTTGCTGGCTCTCGTCGCGCTTGTCGGACTGCTGCTCCTCGTTCCCAATCGGGAGAAGACTGGCAGAGAGAGCTACATATACAACGAGGGCACCATCTTCGGCACGCTCTATCACGCAAAATACCTCTCCGACAAAGATTTGAAGGAAGAGATTGAGGCCGAACTGCACAAGGTGGACACTTCCCTCTCCATGTTCAATCCGCAGAGCACCATCAGCCGGATAAACCGGAACGAAACGGACGAAGCCGACGAGATGCTTGCCGAAGTGCTCTCCCTCGCGTTCCTCGTCAACAAAGCCACCGGCGGAGCCTTCGACCCGACTGTCGCCCCACTGGTCAACGCTTGGGGCTTCGGCTTCAAGAGCGGCCAACTGCCCGACAGCACACAGGTTGACAGCCTGCGTGCCCTGGTAGGTCTCGCTGGCATACACCTCAAGGAAGGCAGGCTGGGGAAGGACAACCCGCTCGCCATCCTCGACTTCAGCGCCATTGCCAAAGGCTATGGGTCAGACAAGGCGGCACAAGTACTGAAAAGCCACGGCATCAAGAACTTCATGGTGGAAATAGGCGGCGAAGTGGTCACAAAGGGCGTCAACGAGAAGGGAGAGCCGTGGCGCATCGGCATCAACAAACCCGATGACGACTCCACATCGACAAGTACCGAACTGCAAGACGTCATCACCATCTCCGAAGGAGCCATTGCTACCAGCGGCAACTACCGCAACTACTACATCCATGAGGGCAGGAAGATAGCGCACACCATCAACCCGCTGACAGGCTATCCCGCTCAGCAGGACATCCTCTCGAGCACCGTCATCGCCCCCACCTGTGCCGAAGCCGACGCCTTCGCCACCGCCTTCATGGTGTTGGGACTGGAAAAGGCAAAGAAAGTTCTGCTGCAGCAGCCACAGCTAAAAGCATACTTCATCTATTCCGACCAGCAAGGGAACTACCAAACATGGAGTTCAATTCAAAATTAATAAATTCAAAAAAGATTAAAGATTACAGATTACAGATTAAAGTTTGGTTGTTTTGCTGCCAGCCATCACTATCAGCCTTAATCCTTAATCTTAAAGGGGGAGAAAAGATTAAAGATTAAAGATTACAGATTAAAGTTTGGTTGTTTTGCTGCCAGCCATCACTATCAGCCTTAATCCTTAATCCTTAATCTTAAAGGGGGAGAAAAGATTAAAGATTACGGATTAAAGTTTGGTTGTTTTGCTGCCAGCCATCACTATCAGCCTTAATCCTTAATCCTTAATCTTAAAAAAAATGGTAAATGATTAAATGGTAAATGACTATGCTCTTCTCACTCGCCTTCCGCTACTGCAAGGCATCAGCAGCACAGAACTTCTGGGCTGGGAGGAGGCTCTTCGGCTCGACATCGACGAGCTGCCGGCCTCCAGCCTCCCCCTCATCCGGCAAGGCGACAACTGCTCGCAGCTGCTCTATCTGGTCTCCGGAGAACTGCTGAGAGAGCATCGTTCAAGCGATGGCATCTACACCACGCGCTCCCTGCTGAAAGCCCCTGCCGCCATCGAAGTGGACCGCCTTTTCGGCCTCAAGCCCACCTACAAGCATACGTACCGCGCAAAGACCGACGTCAAGATGCTGGGCATACGGAAGTCCCTGCTTAGCAGCCACCTGATGAAGAGCGAAGTCTTTCGCCTCAACCTGCTCAACGCCCTCTCGGCCTGTGCCCAAAAGCGCGAAGCGGCACTCCTCCCCACCAGACAGGAAGAAGCAGAAGAACGGCTGAGACACTTCCTCGCCACCATCTTTCCAGACAGCGAAGGCGAAGCGGAACTCATCATCCAAATGAAAGACCTTGCCACCTACATCGGCGAAACGCGCCTCACCGTCTCGCGCCTCCTCAACCGCTGGCAGGCAGAAGGCCTCATCAGCCTCGGCAGAGGACACTTCGCCATTCACGACATCGCGGCATTCAAGGAACGTTTCTAAATGTCTGAAAATACGTCACCCCACCCTCGAGGCATAAACCTCTCGGATGGGGTGTCGTCAATTATACAAATCCTATGGATTCACTTTTTCACCTTTTTACTTTTTAACCTTTACCTTATCAGCACCTTCTTCTTGTCGATGATGTTGACTTGGTTCTCCTTCGGCACGGCTTGCCTGCGGCCGCTCAGGTCGTAGATTGATTGACCATTGACCATTGACGATTGACCATTAGCCTCGTCGATTCTATCCTCAAAGTCCTGTCCGTAGGTCTTGAAGCTACGCTCGCGCTGGATGACCTTCTGCTCCACGTTGCCTGCCGAGTCGGTTGCCAATACGCAGAAGCCGTAGTCGATGCCCTCGAAGATATGGTAGTCGAACTGCGGACTTTCCGTCTCGCCTTCCTTCCACCACGGCGCATTCTCGCCAGCCTGCACGTACCAAGTGTACTTCCAGACGCCCGACCTGGCATCGAAAGCATCCGCCGTAATGCGCAACGTGCTGTCGTTCACCATCCACGAGTTGTCGATGACACTGCTCGGCGCCACCGCATCCACGATGTTCGTCCAAGTGGGAGTCAAGATGGCTTCCTCGTAGTCGAAGACGATGCCAGCGCGGTTCTTGATTTGCGTGCCGTCGGCCTTACCAGACTTCACACCAACCTCGAACATCACTTCGCCGATGCCCGACGTGCCGTTGTAGTTGACGGGCAGGATACCTTGCATCAAGTCGTCCGTCGGCTCCATCGTCATCGGGTCGAGGCTCTGGAGTGTCCATTGGGCGATGCCGTTCTTCTGGTTGAACGTCCCATCCACTTGAGCAATGGCATTGATTTCAGGCCGCATGTCGATGGTCTTCACGAAGCTCGTCACATTGTTCTTGGTCACGACATCCGCCGCATCGAGGAACGCCTCTCTACTGCCAATCCTGATGCCCGTCGGCATGAACCTCGTCAAGTCAAAGACCTTGTTATCCAACGTGTCCTTGATGACAATCGTATGCGCCGCCGCCGTAGCAAACGTCGTGTCGTTCTCGAACTCAATCGTGTAGTTCACCCGAGCCACACTGTCTGCAATGAACTTGCTCCCAGCTTCCGACAGATAACCGTAGATGTCATTGGGGTCAGAAGGAGGTTGAGGCGTAGAAGTGCCACCGCCGCCGTCTGGATCTGGAGGACAATTTGGCTTTGTCTTGAATGAGGAAGAACAATTCATAATACTTGCAGGAACTGTTACACCTCTACCCATAGCAACAACAACCTCTGCGGCTAATTTCAATTTCTTAAAGCCTCCACATGATAAAATTGCACCTAAAGTAGATATGCCATTAGCTAAACCGTTAAATGAGAACAACTTATCTTTTAGGCTTTTATCTCTGTCACATGCAAGAGTTGCGGAAAAAGACGAAGCACTACCAATGGCAGAACTTGCGCATCCAGCAATTTCTGCAATAATAGCACCAACTCCAGAAGTTCCTGCTGTTTCTGGTGCAGCCGCTGCGAGCAATAATGCTGTTATATCTGCTATAGCTGATGCAGCATCAGCTATACATTCAATTTTCTCATGATAGCAACAAAAGCTTTCTACAGGTCCTTTTCGTCTTGAATCATTTGGATTAACAAAACCGCTATCATATTGATCTGGAATTCCAGCCCAAAGTTCAACCGTTTCCGTTGCATTAATCTTTATTGTAATTGTTTTTGTTGAATGTGGAGATAAATTGACAAAAAAACAAGCACAACGAATAGTTATACTGTCATTGATGCTTTCGTCAAAGCTACGAACTTTCACAAAATAATGATCGTCACCTACCTCTTCGGATAATTCTTTTATTTTGCTTAGTTCAGATATTGACATTCCTTCTTTATCCGTTATGTAATCATAAAGGCTATTCAACGCTAATCCGTTTATTTTCAAATGGGAGATATCCTCTGTGCTGTGACTTGAAATATGCATCGAGATAGGCACCGCATACGCTGTCATATTACCTTTGTTGGAAATCTTGATGGTGTATGTCGTTGATGTGCCACGCAGGAAGGTTGATGGGAAGGTGACATCTGTTGCCAGTTCGATGTCAACAGCTTCTTCGACTGTCACGACATTAGCGACGGGCTTGTCCTCTTCTGTGAAGTGGAACACGGCATTGTAATCGCCAAGCGTTGCGGCGGTGAAGTCAAAGGTCACGGCTGTCTCGGCATCGCTGTCGTGGCTGACATCAACAGAGTGTATTGTGTCGCCTGGGGCAATCACTAAGTCAACTGCGTAGAGGTCGCGGAAGCCATTGCCCTTGAAGGAGATGGTGCTGCAACCGCCGTTGCCGACCCGATGCACGTCCCAATCGACCACATCGTACTTATCCATGTGCATGTATTCAAGCGTCATATCTTCTTTGCTGCCTGTTACATCATGCACAGCAAGGTAGTACGTACCATTCTCCCAAGTATGGATGCCGCTCCAGTTGACAGAAGCAGACTCCGAGGTCTTGAAGACCTCTTCGCCGCTTGGCGCGAACATCTGCACTGTCGCGGGCTGGCTAAGCTTGAACGCCGCCGTGTCACCTGGAGCTACTTGCATCGTGTACCAGCGGACATCGTTCTCTGCCACCTTCGGGAATGTCTGTGTTGCCTGAAGCTCACCCACAGGATTAACCTCCTTGCTGACGCTATAGTCAATGAACTGCCTGCTTTCATCGGCAAAGTACCCAGCGGCATCGTAGAAGCGGATGTGGAAGTCGTTCTTTGCATACATCATGGGGTTGCCGTCTTTCATTTCGAAGTGGAAGCATGAGGAACGAATCGGCTCGTGCTGCATCGGCAGCAGGGCGATGAGGGTGTAGGGGTTGACTGGTTCATCAATCGCCACCGTCTGCACCGTCGAGCTGTTGCTGTTCAGCCAGTACTGATACTTCGTGATGCCGTTATGCCCACTTGCTATTGCCTTTTCGAAGCTCTTCATGAAGATTCGTGTCACAGGTACGCTCACTTTGCCATTGCTGTCTATCAGCTGGTAGTTCAGCGTGTGAAGGCCTGTCGGCATGTCTGCCACATCGAGCGTCTGCGTGCCGTTGGCTACGTCTATCACATTCACCGTCGCTGCATCGTCGTCGAACCAGTAGCGGATGCTCCGGGCAGTAGCCGAGGCCATGTCGCTGTTTATCTTGAGGAACACCGACGAGCAGGGAGCGCCCAGCGTGCCGTTGCTGTTGGCAATTTGATAGTGTACGGTGTGTAGGCCTTCCATCAGTTCGGAGGCATCCAAGAGCTGTACGCCATCGGTGACAGCCACCTCCACTGCCTCTTGCCCTTCGTCGAACCAATAGCGCAGGGACTTGGCAGTGACGGTTTCGATATCGACACTCAGCCGCAGGAACACCGACGAGCAGGGAGCACCCAATGTGCCGTTGCTGTTGGCAATTTGATAGTGTACGGTGTGTAGGCCTTCCGTCAGTTCGGAGGCATCTAAAAGCTGTGTGCCCTGACTGATGTCGGCGTTCTGTATCGTCATCTCATCGTCGAACCAGTACATCAGCTTGCTCGCCTTGACACTCTCTGCTTCGAAGTTGCTTCCTGTCTTCAGGAAGATGCCAGAGGCGATGTAGGCTGCTATGCCGTCGCTGCCCGTCACCTGATAGTGGATGGTGTGGAGGCCGTCAAGCAAAAGAGAAACGTCGATCGTCTGGATGCCCGCCGAGGTTGCGGTCTTAGCGTTGCCTGCATCGTCGTCGAACCAATAGTTCAACGACTGGACTGTGGCGGCTTCGCTTTGGCTGTTCATCTTCAGGAAGATGCTTGAGCCGACATAGGCCAGGACATCGTTGCTGCCGGTTATCTGGTAGTGCAGGGTGTGCAGACCCTCTAACAGACTTGAGGCATCGAGCATGTATGTTCCCGCCAAGCCGTTGGCAGTTCTCACGCTATTGGCATCGTCGTCGAACCAATAGCGGAGCGACTGGGGGGTGGCGGTTTCGCTGTGTCCTGTCTTGAGAAACACGCCGGAGCTGATATAGGCCACATCATCCTCGCTGTCAATCACCTGATAGTGCAGGGTGTGTAGTCCTTCTGTCAGGCCCGACACATCGAGCGTCTGCTGTCCCGACACCTGGCTGACGGTCTGCACATTGCCGTCATCGTCGAACCAATAGCGCAGAGCCTTGGCCTGTGTGGGCTGAGGCAGCCACGAGAGGTCGAGTTCGTCCGGCACGGTCTGCCCTCGTGCCACAATTTGCAAGCAGAGGGCTATAAATAATATAATGTATTTACGCATAAGGCTATTCTGCTGCGCTGACTTCAATCTCCACACTCAGTTTGCCGTCGGCTGTCGTCTTGTTGGCAACGTTCATCTTGGTAATCTGCGGATAGGAAGGTGTCGTATTGTAAGGCAGTATGCCGCCGTGCATGCCAACTTCTGTTCCGTCGTTGCCCAAATAAGTAGTTTTGGCATCATCGCTCAACTCAAACTGCTGGTTTTCGGAGTAAGTACCGGTAAAGGACTTGAACACTTTGGACCACTCATTGTGGTTAACACTCTTATTGCCGGTGTTAGCAGCTTGGGCACCGAAAAGATTGCTAAAGCCAATAGATACACAGTTGGTGGCGATAGTGGTAGAAGGGAGTTGGGGACTCAAATTACTATTAGTGTACGTCTGATATATAATGCAATTAACCAACTGTGAGTTATGGATATATCCAGGATTAGTTCCTCTATCACATGGCTGTATCACACAATTGATAAATGCTGCCGCCGTATTGCTTTGACCATAGTTATCGAACTCACCCACATAGCTGTTGACAAACTGTATAGTGCTTGTACCTCTGGGATAATATCCACTTGCTATTCTGCAATTGGCAAACATGGCATTCTTGATGTTGGCGTTGTCATCGTAGCTGAATTTGTAGAATTGGCTTTTCACGAAATACGGGCTGTTGAAAGTGCCTTTCATCGTGATGGTGCCTGTGTTGCGGATGCCTTCCATCGACAGGCGGTTGGCATCGGTGGAAGGAACATTGATGGTGTAGTCGCCGCTGATGTAGGTTGGTGAGGCATCGTCGATGCCTGTGCCGCGCAGGGTCAGTGCCTTTTTGATGTTCACGGCCTGAAAAGCACCGCCAGAGAGATTGATTACGTCGCCGCTCTGCGCTGCTGCGTGTGCCTGCTGTAGGGCATAAGTGCCGTAGTACATCGTGATGTTTTCACCATGGCTCAGTGTAGCCACCAAGGTGCTCTGTGCATAACTCATGGCTGCGACTACGAGGGCAACCAAAGAAAAGAATAACTTTTTCATTTTACCTTTAATTTTGTAAGTTAATAAAAATGTGAATTAAAAAGGGTTTGTTGTTTGGCGATTGGCAAGACACAATAAAAATAGGTGCAAGTCTTCCCGATTTGCTGTCCTGAAGGTATCGCCAAACACCTATAATAGCACAAATGGAATCCCGCACCTACATCGGCGCGAGCATTCACATCTTACTTTGGCTATTATGTGTCGGATAAATTTTGGCGAAATTCTCAGGACACTAACCGCAAGAGTAAACACTCTATCTTCTTATGTCTATATGTTCTATGTCATTGTTGTCTTATTTATGAATGATTGACAATTATATGTTTCACAATGATAGGGATTGGGTCAACCAATGACCCATTCATTCTTGGTTGCTATGTTGCGAGACTGCCATTATGGAGTTCATTGATGGGGAAGTACAGGTCGCGGTTCTTGCCCCAGGCGATGTTGCCCATGTCGTCGATATAAAACTTCTTGAACTTTTTCTCGTCAAGGTAGCGATTGTACTGAGGATGAGGGTTTGCCGCAATCCACGAACCGAAGTTGATGGTTACTACTGCTCCATCGTTAAAGGTTAGCATTACCGTAAGCTTCCCCATGTAATCGGCTTTCTCTATTCTCAAGTATTTCATTTCAATCTCTTTTTTATTGTGGTGCAAACAACTCTCTTCTTCTTTATGAAGTAATTGGTCCACTTGTCTATGATGTTGTTAGCATACTGTCTTACGAACTGTTCTGCCACGTGCTGGTCTTTTGAAGTCAGAGGTGGAACTCCTTTCTTCTCCCGCATGGTAACTTCCTTGACCTTGCCATTCTCCATGATAATGTCAAACACAGACTCTTTATGGTCATGTTGCACATGAACATGTATGGAGTCATGTTCATTGGAGTGAAAGAAGAATACAAATCCAAAATATCTATAGATGTCAGGCATTGTTTTGTGTATATTCCTGCCACAAAGTTAGGGATTATTTCTTTACGAACAAAGAAAAGCGAGAAAAAAGTTTTATTGCTGTCCGAATAAGGCAAGGAGCAACTATTCAGTGATTACCATATATCAGTAGTCCGTGCTTAGAACAAAGCGCGGCATTGCCCGACACAGCACGCCGCATTTACAAATTACCCGTCACCCGTCACCTTTTGCGCTAACAGGGTGAAAATAAGCAGGGTAACGAGGTGACGGTACTGTCACCCTACCATCACCCTCTCGTCACCTCGCACCCTGTTGTATCAAAGTGCAATAACTGGTAAGAGTAACGAAGTGACTGATATTAAGCAACATTGTCCATTTGAGCCTATGATATATGGGGCGAGGAGCAAGGGGCAAGGGGCAACCATTTTTTTTAAGATTAAGGATTAAGGCTGATAGTGATGGCTGGCAGCAAAACAACCAAACTTTAATCCGTAATCTTTAATCTTTTCTCCCCCTTTTTAGGGGGCGAGGGGCAAGGGGCTGGAATGAAAAAGGAGAGGAACAGCGGCGATTGCCGGTCCTCTCCTTTGTTGATTTGTAAATCCTAAAGCGGTTACTTTACTTCACCTTGGACTTCGCTCGAGTTTGCTCCCGCTTGGAAGTGAGAGCGCGCTCTCACTTCGCTCACTTATTTGCAACCTTTGCTACCACGGCCTTGAAGGCTTCGGGGTAGTTGACGGCGAGGTCAGCGAGCACCTTGCGGTTGATTTCGATACCGGCCTTGTGCAGGAGTCCCATCAGTTGGCTATAGCTGAGGCCTTCCATGCGGGCAGCGGCATTGATACGCTGAATCCAAAGGGCGCGGAAGTTGCGCTTCTTGTTGCGGCGGTCGCGGAAAGCGTAGGTGAGACCCTTCTCCCAAGTGTTCTTGGCAACGGTCCATACGTTCTTGCGGGCACCGAAGTAACCTCTGGTCAAACCCAGAATTTTCTTTCTCTTAGCTCTTGAATTTGAATGACAGCGACAAGGAATTTACGATTTGACGATTTACGATTTACGATTTTAATCTTTAATCCTTAATCCTTAATCCTTATTCTTTAAAGGGGCTGTGCATTCGGTTAATAACTAAAGTAAATTTCTCTTTCCTGAGTGTTTCAGAGGTTTAGCGGAGGCAGAGGAGGTCGCGGACCTGCTTCATGTTCTCGCGAACAACGATAGCGCTGTGGTCGAGGTTACGCTTCTGCTTCTTTGTCTTCTTTGTCAGGATGTGGCTGTGGTAGGCGTGGTGACGCTTTACCTTGCCGGTTCCGGTGAATGTGAATCTCTTCTTTGCGCCGGAGTTAGTCTTTACTTTTGGCATTTTTTTAAATTTTTAATTATTTGTTATTAATTAATATATGATGTGGCAACGCATATACCAGGGCGTTACGCACTATCCTTTTCTGTAATTCATAATTATTAATTCATAATTCATAATTGTTTTCTTGTAATACTTCTCTCAACCATTACTCAGCCGCTGCTAAATTATGAATTGAGAATTATGAATTATGAATTGGACTTTAGTCGTCGAAGTCCTCGCCTTCTACCTTCGGCCCTGTGTATTCCTTGCGGGCTTTCTGCTGCGGGGCTTTCTTCTCGCGGACAGGAGCTTCGGCGGGAGCCTCGGCTTCTTCCTGGACTTTCTTGGGCGCTGCCTGCTTCTTCGGGGCAAGGAACATGATCATGCGCTTGCCTTCGAGCTGCGGCATCGACTCTACCTTGCCGTATTCCTCCAAGTCGGCTGCGAAGCGAAGCAGCAGCACTTCGCCCTGCTCCTTGAAGAGGATGCTGCGGCCCTTGAAGAAGACGTAGGCCTTCACCTTGTCGCCGTCGCTGAGGAAGCCTTGGGCGTGCTTGAGCTTGAAGTTGTAGTCGTGGTCGTCGGTCTGCGGTCCGAAGCGGATTTCCTTGACATCGACTTTCACTTGCTTTGCCTTGATTTCCTTCTGATGCTTCTTCTGCTGATAGATGAACTTGCTGTAGTCGATGAGTCGGCACACAGGAGGCTCTGCATTTGGAGAAATCTCTACGAGGTCAACGCCACGCTGCTCTGCCATCTGCAGGGCTTTGGAGATGGAGACGACGCTGCTTTCGATATCGTCGCCTACGATACGGACATCGCGGACACCACGAATCTGTTCGTTGACGCGATACTGCTGTTTCAGGTTTGGTTTCTTCATTAATGATGTTAAAGCGTTAAACTGTTAAAGTGTCAAAGAATTAAAGAATTAAAGAGTTGGCGACCTGGCCTGATGCTTTTAACCTTATAATTCTTTAGCCTTTTAACCTTTTCGGGGTGCAAATTTAGCACTTTTCTGTCATTCTACGAACTTCTTCGAGGATTTTCTTTGCAAATTCTTCGTATTTCATTGTTCCTTGCTCTCCTCCGCCACGTTGGCGGAAGCTAACAGTGCCCTCTTCCTGCTCTTTTTCACCTACGATGAGCATGTAGGGGATGTGCTTCAGCTCGGTGTCGCGAATCTTGCGGCCTATCTTCTCGCTGCGGTCGTCAATGGTGGTGCGGACGCCTACTGTATCGAAGTAAGCCTTGAGTTTCTCGGCGTACTCCTGATACTTCTCGCTGACGGGAAGGATAGCGACCTGGTCGGGCGTGAGCCAGAGGGGGAAGTGGCCTGCTGTGTGCTCGATGAGGACGGCCACGAAGCGTTCCATGGAGCCGAAGGGAGCGCGGTGAATCATGACAGGACGGTGCTTCTGTCCGTCCTCGCCGACGTATTCGAGCTGGAAGCGCTGGGGCAACTGATAGTCAACCTGGATGGTGCCGAGCTGCCAGCGGCGACCGATGGCGTCCTTCACCATGAAGTCGAGCTTCGGACCGTAGAAGGCGGCCTCGCCAAGCTCTTGACGTGCCTTCATGCCCTTCTCGGCGCAAGCGTCGATGATGGCCTGTTCAGCACTTGCCCAGTCTTCATCGGAGCCGATGTACTTCTCCTTGTCGTTGGGGTCGCGCAGGGAAATCTGGACTTCCACATTCTCGTCGCTGAAGTTGAAGGTAGCGAAGACACGCTGGATGATGTCCATCACGTTGATGAACTCCCTTTTCACCTGGTCGGGACGGCAGAAGATGTGGGCGTCGTCTTGCGTAAAGCAACGGACGCGCGTCAAGCCGTGCAGCTCACCGCTCTGTTCGTAACGATAGACCGTTCCGAACTCTGCGCACCGGAAAGGCAGTTCCTTGTAGGAGCGCGGACGGTTGGCAAATATCTCGCAGTGGTGGGGGCAATTCATGGGCTTCAGCAGGTATTCCTCGCCCTCTTCGGGTGTCTGAATGGGCTGGAAGCTGTCCTTGCCGTAGTGGTCCCAGTGGCCGGAGGTCTGATAGAGGTTCTTGCCGCCGATATTGGGCGTGATGACTTCCTGATAGCCGTACTGCTTCTGAATCTTGCGAAGCATTTCCTGCAGGCGAAGACGCAGGTCGGTGCCTTTGGGAAGCCAGATGGGAAGACCTTTGCCCACACGCTCGCTGAACATGAACAGCTCCATCTCCTTGCCTATCTTGCGGTGGTCGCGCTTCTTGGCTTCCTCGAGCATGACGAGATACTCGTCGAGCATCTTCTTCTTGGGATAGGAGATGCCGTAGAGGCGCTGCATTTGGTCCTTCGTAGCGTCGCCGCGCCAGAAGGCTCCGGCTATGCTCATCAGCTTGACGGCCTTGATGATGCCTGTGCTGACGATGTGCGGACCTTTACAGAGGTCGGTGAAGTTGCCTTGGGTATAGGTCGTGATGCTGCCGTCCTCGAGGTCTTGCTCGATGTGCTCGCACTTGTAGGTCTGGCCTGCAGCCTTAAACTGAGCCAAGCAGTCGGCCTTGCCTACTTCCTTGCGTACAACGGCCTCGTCCTTGTGGGCCAGCTCGAGCATCTTGTCCTCAATCTCCTTGAAGTCGCCTTCGCCTATCTGCTTTCCGTCGGGAAGCAGCACGTCGTAGAAGAAGCCGTTCTCGATGGCGGGACCAAAGCCGAACTGGATGCCGGGATAAAGCTCCTGCAGCGCCTCGGCGAGGAGGTGGGCGCTGGTGTGCCAGAAGGCGTGCTTGCCCTCTTCGTCCTCGAACTTATAGAGCTTGATACTTGCATCGGCGTTGATGGGACGGTTGAGTTCCGTTGTCTCACCATTCACGCCACAGGCCACAACGTCCTGTGCCAATCGGGGTGAAATACTCTGTGCAATCTCAAAACCGGTGACACCGCTCTTATATTCACGAACAGAGCCATCGGGGAAGGTGATCTTTATCATCATGTCATTTACGATTTGACAATTTACGATTTACTATTTATTTTTGCGGGTGCAAAGATAGTGCTTTTTCATTATATAACAAAGGAAAAAGGGAAAAAGAAAGTCTAAAGGACGAAAAGGTGAAAAAAAGGCACGGTGCGATTGCCGACGCAACACGTTAAGTTGGCCAACACAACACGTTAAGTTGCCAAACTAAGCGTGCTGCGTTTGCAGAAGACCTTAAGGTTCCTAAAGTCCCTAAGGTCCCTAAAGTCTTTAGGGTCTTTAGAAAATGCAAAATGAAATTGATTTTACTCGTCACTCGTCACCAATAGGCTTGAATCCCTTTATAATAGGCAAGTTGCAGTGGTGACGAGTGCCTGACGACTCGTCACCACTCGTCACCCACTCATCACCCTCATAATTCTTTGACAATCAAAACCATACAAGGCAAGGTGATGAGTGACGAGTGTTTTTAATTTTAATTTTTTTTCTTCTAAGGAGAAAAGGAGTCAAGGAGGTTCGCTGCAAGGCAACGATAAAACTCCTATACTCCCAGACTCCTTAGAAAATAAAAGAAGCCCCGTAAACAGGATTCGTTTCTGTTCGCGGGGCTACTATTTTCAGAGTGTGACACTCAGGCGCCAAGCGACGCAATCTTCAATCCTCAATCTTCAATCCATTCCTCACTTAATCACGACCTTTCTGCCATTTTGGATGTTGACACCTTTCGTGGGCTTGCTCATGCGCTGGCCGGCGAGATTGTAAATCTTTAAGTCCTTTCCTTTAGGAGAGGATTTAGGAGAGGCAATCCCTGTCGCAGTCTCTTTGCCAGCATAGCTTACGGCATCCGTATCTGCAAAGCGTATGTTGTAGAGCCTTGCTGTGCTTTCGCCGTTGATATTGATAGGGATACGGAGCAGTTCGCCGTCCTTGAAGGTGTTGAGGTTCATGCTGTAGAGAATGAAGAGCAGGTCACCATTATCAAGCGTCTCCATGCAGAGTGTGTGTCCGTCTGTAGGACGCACGGCGACTTCGACTATCTGGCGGAGCAAATCGAGAAGCGAACTGGCGAAATGCTGAGCAGCAACACGCTGATGCGGCTTTGGGGCTACAGGTCTTCGGTGACTGCGCGGCAGTCCACGCTCGACATCCTGTCGCGTTTCGTCGGATATGAAGACTACACGCACTTCATGGCGGCAAATGAAATCGAGGAAGAAGAGGCTGGCTCGGATACAAACGAAGATGTTCCTGCGCAAGAAGAAGAGCAGGAAGCTCCCACAGCCTCAACCCCTCATCGTTTCATTTTCTCTCCATTTTATCGCAGGATTCTGTTTCCTATAGCAGTACTTGCTCTCGTGATTGGAGCAAATTTCTTCCTTTATGAAAAGACCAAGACAAAGCCCGAGCCAATGCTTTTGACAAGCGTGTCCGAGCTACGCAACGACAGGAAGTACCTTATTCATACGCGCAACATGGAGCGAGGTTCGCTGGGCATTGAGAGTCCCGAACTTGCCACGACTTGTCCCAGGGCTATCTTTCATAGCTGCGACACGGCATCTGCCTTTGCCATACTTAAATTCGAGGACAACTTTTTCCTTTACAGCACTGTCAGCAACCGCTTCATCAGCATCAATTCCTTCGAGAGCAACGACCCGCTCTACCAAAATCGTTGCGCTATCGACATCATCATGGAGCAGGGCTATTTTGTCTTCAATTTCTGGTTCGACAAGTCGCTGGGCAGGGTTGCTACGCTGAACGTGAACTGGAAAGACGGGGTAGTCATTACACCATGGGGCACATACAACGGCATCTTCGACAACGGCAACCTCTTTACCATCGAAGATGCAGGTCATTTCGACCCGACTGAGGCTTTAGAAAAGCTACGAGAGAGTGCCGACAAACATCGGTACGATGTCTATCATCCCGACAGCTTAGAGTGGAGGCAAATCCTGTTTAAGTGACCCTGATGACAGCATGAAACAAAACGCCGTCATTTTTTAGTGTTTTTCGATGTTAACTCTTTCGAGTATTTCTTAATAAGGTTATAGGCAGTATAAAGTCCCAGTTCACCTGCTTGAGAAAGGTCGCTCAGTCCTTGTTCTATTTGTCCTCCAAGAATATATGCGACACCTCTGCTATAGTATGCGCTCGGGAAGTGGGGGTCGAGTTCAAGGGCACGGCTAAACGACTTCTGAGCTGCAAGATAATCTGCCAGTTGAATCTGTACGCAGCCTATGTTGTAGTGCAGGAAAGGTGCATCAGGCATGAGGTCGGAGGCCTTGCTGTAGTCTTGAACTGCCATGAGATAACCGAGGCGGAGGTCGGAGGCGTTGGCCGTCGTTCTCGACACTTCGAGCTGAGCAAAGCGACACTGGGCTCGCAGGATATAAGCCAATGGGTCGGAGCCGTTCATTTGAATAAGGTGAGTCATATCCCAAATGGCATTCTCAAAGTCGCGGATATGATAGTAGTCGAGAGCACGATTCAAGAGCAGATTGCGGTCTGCCATGTCGAGGGTCTTTTGTTCAAACTCCTCTATCCGTTCGGAGAGTGCCGTTATTGAGGCTTGGTGAGCTTCTGTCTGCTTCTCGGTCAGCGGAGCCTCGTTGTCCGTCAGATACAGTTGCAAAGGGAACACATGCTGATTGTTGAGTTCCTCTATCTGAGGGCAATAGGCGACGTATGTGTTGGTTTCTGAAGTTCGCCTGTAGTATGTGAGTGAGAAGATAGGTTCCGGCCTCAGTTCTGTCTGGCGGTTCTGCACCTTGCCACGAAACTCGCTGACGTATTCGTTCTCTTCCTCGTGGGTATCTTCTTCGACAAGTGCTGCATAGTCCTCGATATTGTGCTCACTCTTTTTCCGAGTACGCACAGGACGTTTCTTTCCCTGTACGGCATCGAGCTGAGCCTGCAGCACCTTAAACTCGTCGCGCTCGGCTCCGTTGATGTCGCCAATCTTTCGCTTGATGGCCGCCCGCTGACGATACCCGTCCCAGAACTCGGGATAGTCCTTGATGACGGCGCTGATGTCGCGGATGGCACCCTTGTGGTCGCCGATGTTGTCGAGCAAGAGGGCGCGATTGTAGAGAGCGATGGTGTTGTCCGGCTCAAGCTCCAGCACGAAGTTGAAGTCCTCGATGGCAAGATTGTCCTCGCCCACGTTGGCCCGAAGCAGGCCGCGATTGTAGTGGGCAAGGTAGTTGCGCGGTTCGAGGTCGAGGCAGGCATCGTAGTCCGACATGGCTCCCCGAAGGTTGTCCTGATTGTAGCGAGCCAGGGCGCGGTTGACATAAAGAGCGGCCATGCGGGGCATCTGCGTGATGGCCTTGTCGAGCGAAGCTTCGGCCTCCTTGTACTCCTTGCGGTTCCCCTGGAACATCGCCTTCATGCTCCACGCCTTGCCGTCGTACTCGTCGAGTTCGAGAGCACGGTCTGCCCATTTCTCCGCCTTGACGGTATCTTGCCGGAGCAACGAGACCTGTGCCTTCATGGTGTACTGCTCCGTCTCTTTAGGCCAATGGCGGAGGGCAACGTCGAGCGAAGAATCGGCCCGCTCGTACTCCTTCAACTCTATCTGGCACAGCACGATGTTGTGCCAAGCGTTGTGGTCGAGCGGGTTGATGGCGATGGCTTTCTTGTAGTCCTCCTCGGCCAAGGCGTAACGGCTCTGGTTGATGCGACAAAGGGCACGCAGGATGTAGTGGTTGAGGGCGTAGGGGTTGCGCTCCACGGCATTGTTGCAGTCGATTTCCGCTCCCTGAAAGTCCTCCAGATAGAACTTGGCTAAAGCACGATAGAAATAAGGCTCACCCAGCCACGGCTTTGCGCTTATGACCATATTAAAACGCTGGATGGCCAGCACATAGTCTTCATAATAAAGCGCATTACGCCCCATCAGGAGGACGCGGTCCGTGTTGATCTGAGCGGAAGCACATTGACCATTAGCCATTGACCATTGACCATTAACCTCACGCCAATGAAAGCTGAACATACCCAAAAGCATAGCCACAAGCAATGTCAGTCGCTTTACCCTCATAGCCTTCTATGGTCAATATCTAATGGTCAATGGTTCAATGGTCAATGGTCAATGGATGAAAGTTCAACGCTTTACTTTCACCTTGTAGTTGCAGGAAAAGTTTCCCTGCCTGATGTCTTGGAGTTTGGATTTGGTGAGCTGGCGGCGCAGGCCTTTCAGGTGGTCGGTAAAGACAACGCCGTCGAGGTGGTCGAACTCGTGCTGCATGACGCGGGCCAGGTAGCCCTCAACCCATTCGTCGTGCTCCTCGAACTGCTCGTCCTGATAGGTGACGCGGATGCGCTTCGCCCGCTTCACCTTCTCGTGAATGCCTGGCAGGCTGAGGCATCCCTCCTCCATGATGTCGGTCTCCGTTTCGTCGTATTCCTCGATGAATGGATTGATGAACGTACGGACGTAGCCCTTGTACTCGGGAAGGTCTTCGCTGATGACGTCGAGATTGATGATGGCAAGCCGGATGGGAACTCCCACTTGCGGCGCTGCAAGGCCGATGCCTTCGCTTCGCTCCAGCGTTTCGTACATATCCTTGATAAGCTGGTCGAGCTTCGGATAGTCTTTGTCTATTTCCTCAGCCTCTTGCCTAAGCACGGGCTGACCGTATGTGTAGATTGGTAGAATCATGTCTGTTTCAATTAAGAGTTAAGGACTAAGAAGTAAGGATTCCTTCTTTCGGGCAAACGCCTTTACCTTCACTTAATTCCTCTCTTCCTTTCCTTAATCATTGCTTTCTCCCCATCCATCCTTGCAGGATGATTGTAGCGCTCACTTCATCGACGAGTGCTTTGTTGCGGCGCGCCATCTTGCCTATGCCGCTTTGCAGGATTGTCTGCTGGGCAAGGATGCTGGTGTAGCGCTCGTCCCACATGTCGATAGGGACGGCAGGGAACGCCTTCTGCAACTGAGCGATGAAGGCTTTCACTCGCGGAAGATTGTCGCTGTCCCGACCGTTTGTCTGCTTAGGAAGGCCTACGACGAAGCGTTCCACCTGTTCCCTCGAAAGGTAGTCCTTCAGGTAGGGAAGCAGTCTGTGCGTCTCGACTGTAGTAAGCCCGCCCGGAATAATCTGCAAAGGGTCCGTCACAGCCAAGCCGGTGCGACGAACCCCATAATCTATTGCGAGAACTCTTCCCACATTATTATAATTAGAGTGCCCTTGAAGGTCGTTAAGGACTTTAAGGACTTTAAGGTCTTTAGGGACTTTAAGGTCATTAAGGTCTTTAGGGTCTTTAAGGTTTCTAAGGTCGTTAAGGACTTTAAGATCTTTAGGGTCTTTAAGGACTTTAACGACGCTAAGGTCTTAGGGTCTTGGGAAGCTTCAGGGATTTATTTCTTGTAGAGCAGCCAAGCACCAGGGTACTGTCCTTCGAGCTGGTCGCGCTTCTGAGCGGCTTCGGGCTTTGTGTCGTAGCTGCAAGCAACGACGCGATAGAATGTCTGGCCGTTCACCTGAGCCTGAGCCAAGCAGCTGTTGTAGCCCTGACCTGCAAGCTTCTGCATGAGAGCCACGCCGTTGCTCTTGATTGTAACGGAAGCCACTACCACGCCATACTGCTTCAGGGGACTTCCCTCAACGAAGGCAACGCTTTCGTTGCGTACGGCTACATTGCTGTAGTCAGCGACGGGAGCCGTGGTGACGGGTGTCACGGTGGTCTGTGTCGTTACCTGCTGTACAGGAGTCGTCGTGGTGGTTTCTGTCTGTTGGGCTTTTGCTTTTTCGTAAGCCTTCTTGTAAGCGCTTTCTTTACTCTTGCATGATGACATCATGAACACAGCGCAAACGGCGGCGCCCATCAAAAGAATCTTTTTCATAAACTGATTTCTTGTTAATAGTTACTTGTTCTTTCAAATTTCCTCGCAAAGATACTGCTTTTTCCACAAAAGCACAATAAAAAGGACAGAAAATGCCGCCTTTTCAACATTTTTTTGCATTTTTGTGTTCAACGAAAGCCAAAATTCACTATATTTGTAGCAGGAAACGACCAAAGTGGTGTTTCCCGGGAGTAATAATAGAAGTAATCATCGGTAGTAAAAAAGAAAGAAAGGAGAAAACGATGAAAGCATTAGATTTTTTGGTAGCCTTCGTAGGCGGTGCAGCCGTCGGTGCTGCTTGTGGTTTGCTGTTTGCCCCGGAGAAGGGCAGCGAACTCCGTGAGAAGATTGCAGAAGCCCTGCGCAAGCGTGGCATCAAGCTCAACCGCAAGGAGATGTCTGAGCTGGTTGACGAGATCGCCGAGGAGCTGCAGGCTGCAAAGGAAGAGGAATAACCTTTAACAACAGTACATAGTCCATAGTTCCCGGTTCGAGGCCGGGCTGCGCTCCAACACGAACGAAGCCAAGCATGAACCCGCGACTATGGACTATGAACTACGGACCATGAACTATTCAAGCAGTTTGCAGTCGCTCTGGAAAGAAGCGAAGAACTATCTGGGGTTGCAGAAAGAGTATCTGAAACTGGATACTGCAGAGAAGCTGAGCGTTCTGCTCTCTGCAGTAGCCACGGTTGCCGTGTGTCTGATACTTGCGCTGGCGGCATTCTTCTTCTTCGTGACAGCCTTTGCACTATGGCTGGCAAAGCTGGTGGGCGGGGCTTGGAGCTTTACCATCATGGGCGGCGTGCTGCTGCTCGTCATCATCATAGTTCTCGCCTGCCGCAAGCGTTGGATTGTGCAGCCCGTGGCACGTTTCGTGGCCGGACTGTTTGTGGGCGATGAAGCAGAGGAGGAGGTACCATGAACAGCATAGTTGATTCTCCCGATGTACTCGCTGCATTGCAGCAGAGAAAGCTCGCCATCAGGCGCAAGCTCGATGCGTCGCGTCAGCAGATGACGGAAAAAGCCTCCTATCTGACTGGCTCTTCCGCGCAGAAGAAGGCAGACAGATTGCAGGGCATAGGCCGCATCATCATCAATGGCCTCGTCGTTTACCGAGGGATTCGGTTCTGCTCGGAAATCTTCACGGGCATCCATTCCCTGTTCAGCTCCCGCAAGCGTCGCCGCTAAGGGCTATTTCTCCCGCGCTTTCCTGGCAAACTCGAAGAGCGACAAGGGCAGGTGGCAGTAGCCATCCGGATTCTTGTCGAGGTAGTCTTGGTGGTAGTCTTCGGCTGCGTAGTAGTTCTCCAGCGGAAGTTTCTCCACGGCCAAGGGCTGCGGATAGTCTTTTTGTACCTCGGCAAACACCTTTTCTATGACGGGAAGATCCTCGTCGGAGGTGTAGTAAACGCCTGTGCGATAGCGTGTTCCTTCGTCGTGCCCCTGCTTGTTGAGGCTCAAGGGGTCGATGGCCTTAAAGAACATCTGCAGCAGGAACTGCAGGCTGACCTTCTCCGGGTTGTACTCCACGCGGACCGTCTCGGCAAAGCCTGTCGTGTCGGTATATACTTCCTTGTACGTCGGGTTCTGCGTATGTCCGTTGGCAAAGCCGACCTCCGTCGCCGTCACTCCCTCAATCTGTTTGAAGTAATGCTCTGTTCCCCAGAAGCATCCTCCTGCAAGATAAATCTCCTTCGTCATATCCGTAACTGTTTGTTTCCTATTGTTTTCCTGTGAATAAGCGCCGAGGGTGCAAGAGAACACAGAGGTAGTTGCAACCCTTGGGAACGAGGTCTGCAACAAGACCTTACCCTGAAAGGGTGACGGAACAAGTGATTCGTTTAGTATCCGTCCGCATTTGTCTCTGTCGTCCCTTCGGGACTTCCTTTGCTGTTGCGCGATTACCGGGGGTCACACCCCCGTCTGTGGTCTGTCGTCTCTTCGAGACTTTTGGACGCACAGCATTCGGCATCTGTTCACACTCCACGAGGCATCCGTTCACACTCCACGGAGCATCGGCTTACACTCCACGGAGCATCGGCTTACGCTCCACGGAGCGTGAGACGCCCCCCTTGCAGGCACCTCTTCCGAGGCCTTGTGGAAGGAGCTGATTCGCGGTGTTGCTTCGTAATCCAACGTATTGATAATCATTTATTATATAGTGTCTTATAGCTTCACGCTGAGCGCGCAGGGAGCCGCAAAGCTGGGGTCCTGACGCTCGTAGAGTGTCTGCCGGTAGGTCTCCTCGCTGGGCTGAAGCTTTCCCTTGAAGACCTTCTTGCCACGATACTTCACGGTGACTGGTTTCTTGAGGTTCACCAGTTCGTCGCTCAGATACAGAGTCAGAGAGGAATAGTCGCAGCGAGAGATGCTGATGACGTTGCCCTCGACCTCCACATCGACGCGCTTGCCGCGCTGCAGCTCCTCGCGAGGAGCCGCAAGCCAATAGAAGGTCGGGCGATAGACTGCCTCTTGCTGCCAGATGATGTGCTTGGGCCAAGCCTGCCGCCTGTACTTCGCCATCCACGGAAGCGCCGCGGCATCTTCGCGGTCCATCCAGTGTCCTTTGCCTTCCATGATGTGCGTCTCGTGGACGTAGCCCTCGGGGCAAGTGCGTTGGAGGGAGTCCATCTGGAGGCCTCGCTCGCGGTCGAGCCGGTTGCGATTGTAGGCGGCATCGTTCGCTCCGCACCATATCATGAAGGGCGTATTCAGCAGGTTCTCCAGTCGGACGTCGCCTGGATGACCCGCCATCATGCTTGCCGCAGCCCAATGGTCCGCCATGCGCGGAGCCATACGCCAAACGCCGTCGCCTCCAGCGGAATAGCCCATGAGATAAACCTTATCGGGGTTGACGTCGTAGTGGGCAATCATGGTGCGGATGAGGACGCGGTACATGCTGTCGATGGGCTGCTGGCACCACATGTCCCAAGCTTCGAGGGGAGAGCGAGGAGCTACATAAACGCCTTCCTTCGGACGGTAGAGATGCTTCTGGTTGCGCCATTGCTGGTCGTTCACTTCGGGCGTCGTCCCTCCTCCGCCATGCAGGCTTATCCAGAGGCTCCGACCGTCGGCAGGTTTCTCGCCATAGACCGTCCACCAGAGCTTCATGCTGTCGGCGTCCTGACGAATGATGCTGTCGCGGACGATGCTGGCCGTCGCTGCCTTCAGACTGTCGAGCCAATGCTGCCGGATGCTATTGGCCTCGCCGTTCCCTTTAGGAGGAGCGATGAAGCTGACGAGGAGCAACGGAAGAAGTAACAATAGGTATCGTCTCATATCTCTGTATGTTTTTCCCAAGAAAGAGTGTCAGGGAGCCTTTATCTGGAAGGTGCCCGACTGCTTGCCGTTCTTGATGCGGTCGTCTTCCACATACCATGAGCCTGAGGCACGGCCGCCGCATTGGATGGTGTAGCCGTCGGGCGTCTTGATGAAGACGTAGGTGTTCCACTCCTCATTGTACGGCTTTGTGTTCTTGTCGGCCCAGAATGCGCCCAGTTCATTGACGTAGCGTCCGTCCTGGGCATTCGTTATCTTGAAGCGTCCCGTAGCGGGCACCAGCTCGATGCTCCACAGTTGTCGCTGCGGATTGATAGTGTCCGGCTCGGCCACAAAGACGGGGAAGTCGCCGTCGCGGTCGGGCGAAGCATGCACGTCGGTGAGGTACTTGCCCTTATACATTATATAATATATGCCGTCCTCGATGGCTTGCTGAGGCAAAAACTCAAGGCCGTAGCTATAAAAGTGTTTGTAGTCCTTGACGAGCTGGACGGTCATCGCATCCACCCAAGGAGTCAGACGCGAGCCGCTCACAACGGGCTTTGCCTTTACGACTGAACCCTCGTAGTTGCGGCTGATAATGCCGTTCTGCTTCTCCTTGAGCTTCTGCAAGGCACGATAATGAGCTATGAAACTAACGGAATCCTTCTGCTGGAGTGCTCTCTGCATATAAAAGACTTGCAAGCCACTTTGGCCAAGCAATCGCATCGTCTCCACCCAAGGCTTTATCTCCTGCAACATTTCCGGCTGGGAAATGCTGTCGGCAAGCAAGGCATCAGCTTCAGTCACAAGTGCTCTGAAGTAATGGTCATTCGGAACTTTACCCCAACCGGAACTCTCGCCCTCGCGACGCAATCCGTGGGCTGTCTTGCCCAAATCGACATTGTTGTCGCAGAAGAGGCGGAACGCAGCTTTGCTTGTCGGCATCAGTTCGGCAATGGCGTTCTCCCAGGACTTCTCTGCATCGTAGGCAGGCATGTTCCAGCAGTAGTCTGCGATGCTGTAGAGTGAGACTTTGGATGCCTCGGCGTACTCCATCGGATTGCTGCAAAAGCCCGACACGAGGTCGGCAATATCGAGGCCGTTGCCGTATGTCTTGCCCATGAGCAAGCGGCTCTGGCAATAGTCGTTGACAGGATAGTTGAGCCAAATGAAGGCCTTGCGCTTGATCTGAGCATTGATCCATTCCAAGTCGTCGCGCTCTATCATATCGACCACCGAGTTGCCCGTCCACATGATGCGCACCTCGGGGTACATCTGAGTGCCGAGCGTGGAGAGATAGTCGCCGTGGCTCCAGGACTTGTTGTACTGTGTAGGACAGATGATGAGCGGCTCCACATCCTTGTGCTTGCGCACGAAGTTGTCGGTCAGATAGTTCATCAGGCCTGCCTGCTTCTCGCCTCTCGCGCCCTCGCCGCCTATGTCGTCGAAGAAGACGGCAAAGGAGCGGATGCCAAGCCCGTACATGAGGTTCAGCTTGTTCACTACGGCAAGGCTGTCGGCCCTGTTCCATTGGATGTCGCCGCCCGGGTGGATGGCCCAGACGAACTGCACGTGGTTGCGATGAGCAGCCTGTACGAGTTCCTTCAGCCTTGCAGCCTCTGCCTCGGGATAGGGTTCGCGCCAATGTGTCCGATGGTAGGGGTCGTCCTTCGGCCCATAGACGTAGATGTTCAATCGGCGTTTTCCGTAGAAATCGAACTGCCGCAGGCGGTCCTCATGGCTCCAGGGATTGCCGTAGAAGCCCTCGATGACGCCTCGGCAGGCAACACTCGGCCAGTCGCGTATCTCGAAGGAGGAACCTCCAACTCCCTCAAGAGGAAGGACTTCCTTATACTGTTCCCGAAGGCTACGAAGCAGGTTCTCTCCTTTTAAGGAAGAGCCTGTGATGGCCTTCAGCGCCTGCCTGCCATAGAACGTGCCGCTTTCGTCTCGGCCTGCCACAACGACCTCTGTCGGCGTGACCTTCAGGTAGTAACCCTCTGCCTGCAGAGGAATCTTCTTCCGATAAGCCTTCACAGCCTTGTCGCCAAACGTTCCGACAACAACGGCGGTCCCTTCTCCGTCCCCCCTCGGAGGGAGAGTCTCTTTGGCATGCACACTAATGATACTGAGGAAAAAGAGCGAAGAAATCAAGAATAAAGCATGTCGTTTCATGGTGAGGTGTTTTGAGGTTAGAGGTTAGTGGTTAGTGGTTAGAGGTTAGTTTGGCAGGTAAGTGGTAAGTGGTTAGAGGTTAGAGGATTGTTTGGGATGCTGGCTTCGGAGCCAAAGGTCTTCTCTAACCATTTACAGCTAACGACTAACCGCTCTTTTCAACTTTTTGACTTTCTGACTTTTTAACTTTGAAAATGTCTTCATCCCATCTTCGAAATCTTCTGGAGCGCCGCTTCGTCGAGGATTGTAATCTTGCGTCCGTCGAGCGTGATGAGACCCTCTTGCACAAAGGTACTCAGCGTGCGGATGGCATTGCTGGTGGTCATGTTGCTGAGGTTCGCCATGTCTTCGCGGGTGGGGTACACGTTGAGCGTCTGCCCGTCCTCTTCCTTGCCGTAGCTCTCTTTGAGGAAGAGGATGCTCTCCGCCAAGCGGCCGCGTATGTGCTTCTGCGTGAGACCCACGGTACGTGCATCGCTCTTGCCCAGGGCAACGGCAAGTCGGCGGATGAAGAACCAACCGAGCTGCGGGTTGCGCAGCACGAGGCGCCGGATGAGGTTGATGGGGATGCTGGCAATGACGGAAGGCTCGAAGGCGGCCGCCGACGTCACGTAGTTCTCGTCGGAGAAGGCAGCACGGTAGCCGAAGTACTCCACCGCGTTCACCACCCGCACGATTTGCGTCCTGCCGCCCACGCCGTCCTTGTATATCTTCACCTTGCCGCTGATGAGGCAAAGCATGTGCGACGGCACATCGCCCTCGCTGTAAATGAATTCGTTCTTACGATACAGACGTACCGTCATCTCGTCGAGCACCTGCTCACGCTCATCGGGAGTTAGCGCGCTGTCGAGATCCGGCAACTTTGCAAGCACTTCTTCTTTCCTTTTCATCTTATTTTTATGTTTTACAGCACAAAGGTACGACTAATAATTCAAAATTCAAAATTAATAAATTCAAAATTGCCTGTAGATGCCTTCGGAAAGTCATTATCGGCAACTTATGCAGTCGTTTTCATCGCCATTTTTGCCGAAAAAAGCAGCTAAGGCAGCAAAGACGAGGTCATGCCTGCGGTTCGAGCGGATTTTGGAATCCGGTCGTGAAGAGTTTTATCGCTGTCCGGGGAAAATCTTGAGCACCTCATTTTCTGCTTTATATCCATTGACTTCCTTGACGAAAAGCAGCTCATGGAGGCTTACCAGAAGTCTCGAAGAGACGAAAGAACACAGACGGGGGTGTAAACCCCCCGGTAATGTTGCACCGACAGAGAAAGCCCTGAAAGGGCGACAGAGATAGATGCAAGCTGTTATTGAACAAGTTACATATTCTGTCGCCCCTTTAGGGCTTACTATTGTTCAGCGACCCTGTCCCGGGGGTTTCACCCCCGTCTGTGTTCTTTCGCGCCTTTGGCGCTTATTTAGCGGACAGCAATAAAAGAGTTTAGGAATTAGCAATCCCTTCGGTCGTTCACAGCATTTCAAATGCTTTCTCTCTGTCCTGTCGGATTACAAATCCGCCAGAACAAAATTCCTTTCTGTGCTTTCTGTGATTTCCGTGTGAGCTATCCTCCCGAAAAAACACGACAGGATTTTCTCCTCCTGCATGCCGAAGAAACCGCCGCGGCACGCTGCCTTTTCCAACACTCCACGTTGTGTTGGCAAATTCTCCATGGAGTGTTGCTTTTTCCTCCACGTAGCGTTGCCCCTCCTTCCACGTCGTTTTTGCCGCCAAACTATGTTCCGTTTGTCGGCATTCCATGCCGACCATATACTTTCTTAACACTCCTCGACAAAACCAGCCCTTGCAACCCATTGATTATCAGCAGCGATTAAAAATAAGCCCATTTCACGCCTTTCGTGGCCCTTAGTGCCACAGAAGCGAAAAAACGCCGCCAGAACGCGTCTCGCTGCGAAAACTTCTGACAAAAACAAAGTTATCTCACACAGAAAGCAGAAAGCACAGAAAATTCTCTCTTAGAGAGAGAAGAAAAGCCTCCCCATAGAGGGGGAGGTTTAGAGAGGGTCTGAGGGGTTAGGGGTGGGGTCTGTCACACAGAAAAAGCCTCCTCTAAATCACCCCCTAAAGGGAGAGACTTAAGCCCCTGTCCCTTTGGAGTACAACCACAAAGAAGTCCTTCCCTTTAGGGGAGGATTTAGGAGAGGCTTGGGGAAGACCTGGAAGGGGCTTCCTCCTTTATAATATATAATATGTAGGAACGCCATGAAACTATAGCCCCTTCGTGCCTTCCGCAACGGAAAAAGAGGAGCTTCAACAAACGGGAGAAGCCTCATTTTTGTGTTGCACAACATCTTTTGAAGCATTATTTCTGCCTCGCCTGCAAAAAAGGGAAGAAAATGTTTCGTTGTATGAAGAAAATTGTGTAATTTTACGAGCAGTTAACCACAATTTGAAAGCAGAAAGCAGAAAATAGAGAAAACAAAAGGCTCTGCTTCAATGTCCGACATTCAATGACTATACATAATAAGAATAAGTTATGAGCTACTTACGTTTCGACAAGACACTGATGACGAATCTGCGCGAGTCGCTGCCGAAGGAGGTGCTTCGTTCGAACCGCTCGGGAGCTTACAGTTGCACGACGCTGGTGGATTGCAATACGCGCAAGTACCACGGGCTGCTCGTGGTGCCTGTGCCCGAACTGGACGACGAAAACCACGTCCTGCTGTCGAGCCTCGATGCGACCGTCATTCAGCACGGTGCCGAGTTCAATCTCGGCCTTCACAAGTACAATGGTGACAACTTTAGCCCTCGCGGACACAAGTACATCCGCGAGTTCGACTCCCTGCAAGTGCCTACCACCGTCTATCGCGTGGGCGGTGTCATCCTGAAAAGGGAGATGATGTTCCAGCACTTCGAGAACCGCATCATCATCCGCTATACGCTGGTGGATGCGCATTCAGAGACGACGTTAAGGCTGCAACCCTTCCTCGCTTTCCGCAGCGTCCGCGAGTTCACGCACGAGAACGCAGGGGTGAACCGTAACTACGACCTCGTGCAGAACGGCATTGCCACGTGCATGTATCGGGGTTATCCGACGCTCTACATGCAGATAAACAAGGAGAACGAGTTCGTGTTCCGTCCCGACTGGTACCGCGGACTTGAGTATCCGAAGGAACAGGAACGCGGCTACGCCAGCACGGAGGACCTCTACGTGCCGGGCTACTTCGAGTTCAACATCAAGAAGGGCGAGAGCGTGGTCTTCTCGGCTGGTCTTGAGGAGATCGACACCAGCACGCTCGCCGACCTGGCAGACTTCGAGGTGAGCGTCCGCACGCCTCGCGACAACTTCTACAACACGCTCGTCAACAGCGCCCACCAGTTCATCGTCCATCGCGAGCACGAGGACTACGTGCTGGCAGGCTATCCGTGGTTCAAATGCAGGGCCAGAGACATGTTCGTCTCGTTGCCGGGCCTGACGCTCACCAACAACGAGGTGGACAAGTTCGAGGCCGTGATGCATACCGCCGAGAAGGCCATCCGCGAGTTCATCGAGGGGAAGCCCCTCACAGTCAGCGTCACCGAGATAGAGCACCCCGATGTGTTGCTCTGGGCCGTATGGTGCATCCAGCAATATGCCGACCATACCTCGATGGAAAAGTGCATCGAGAAGTACGGCCAACTGCTTTTGGACGTGATGGAATGGCTTCGTGCCGAAGGACATCCCAACTTCCACGTCGAAAAGAACGGGCTGGTGAGCTGCGAAGGCCGCGACAAGGCTGTGACCTGGATGAACAGCACAGCCGGCGGACATCCCATTGTGCCGCGAACAGGATTCATCGTAGAAATCAACGCCTTGTGGTACAATGCCTTGATGTTCAGCATCGAGGTCTGCCGCATCATGAACGACAAGAAGTTCAAGGGACAACTTGAAGCTGCCGCCCAGCTCTGCGAGAAGAACTTCGCCCCGATGTTCTACAACGAATACGGCTACTTGTGCGACTACTGCGTCGATGGCTATCGCGACTACGACGTGCGCCCCAACATGGTCTTCGCCATTGCCCTCGACTACTCGCCCCTCGACCGGGTGCAGCAGAAGAGCGTGCTCGACTATTGCACGAAGGAACTCATCACGCCCAAAGGCATGCGCTCGCTCTCGCCGAAGAGCCACGGCTACAACCCGATGTACGTAGGCCCGCAAGTGCAACGCGACTATGCCTATCACCAGGGAACCGCTTGGCCCTGGCTCGCCGCCTTCTACATGGAGGCCTGTCTGAAGATATTCCGATATAGCAAGCTGAGCTATGTGGACCGCTTGCTGGTGGGCTACGAAGAAGAACTCTTCTACCATTGCATCGGCACGATACCCGAGCTGTTCGACGGCAACCCGCCCTTCCACGGACGAGGCGCCATCAGCTTCGCCATGAACGTCTCAGGCATCATGCGCATCGTGAAACTGCTTGACAAATATAATGAAGAATGAAATTAAGAATTAAAAAAGAAGAATGAAGAATGAACATAATTCTTAACTCTTAATTCTTATCTCTTAATTAAGACTCAGCAATGAAAGTTCTAATGTTCGGATGGGAGTTTCCTCCCAAGATATACGGCGGCCTTGCAGTGGCTTCCTATGGCATCACCAAGGGACTGAGCCTGCAGGGAGACGTCGAGACGACCTTCTGTATGCCGAAGCCAACGGGACAGGAGGAGAAGTTCCTCAAGATAATTAACATGAGCCAAGTACCCGTCGTTTGGCGCGACGTATGGTACGACTACATCAAGGACCGCTTCGTAGGCCATACGGCAGAGGACTACTACCGCTTCCGCGACCACCTCTATGCCGACTTCAACTACCTGCAAGGCCTCGACGACATGGGCTGCATCGGCTTCGCTGGCGGCTACCCCGGCAACTTGCATGAAGAAATCAACAACTTCTCCATCATCGCCGGCGTACTGGCAAGGAGCGAGCAGTTCGACCTCATCCATGCACACGACTGGCTCACCTACCCCGCTGGCGTTCATGCCAAAATGGTGAGCGGCAAGCCTCTCTGCATCCACGTTCACGCCACCGACTTCGACCGTTCGCGCGGCAAGGTCAACCCCACCGTCTATAGCATCGAGAAGAACGGCATGGACCACGCCGACTGCATCATGTGCGTGAGCGAGCTGACCCGGCAGACCGTCATCCATCAGTATCATCAAGACCCCCGCAAGTGCGTAGCCATGCACAATGCGGTCTATCCGCTCGACGAAGAGATTCGCAACATCGTGCCCAACAAGAAGAAGGGCGAAAAGGTGGTGACGTATCTGGGCCGCATCACGATGCAGAAAGGCCCCGAGTACTTCCTCGAAGCCGCCAAGCGAGTGCTGGAACGCAGCCGCAACATCCGCTTCTGCTTTGCAGGCAGCGGCGACATGATGAACGCCATGATAGAGCTGGCCGCCAGCTACGGCATAGCCGACCGCTGCCACTTCCCTGGTTTCCAGCGAGGCAAGCAAGTCTATGAGTGCTACAAGAACAGCGACGTCTTCGTGATGCCCAGCGTTAGCGAGCCTTTCGGCATCGCTCCCCTCGAAGCCATGCAGTGCGGCTGTCCGTCCATCATCTCGAAGCAAAGCGGCTGCGGCGAGATACTTCGCAACGTCATCAAAGTCGATTACTGGGACATCGACGCTATGGCCGACGCCATCTACAGCATCTGCCAGTACGACGCCCTGCACGACTATCTGGCCGAGGAAGGCATGAAGGAGGTTGACCAAATCACCTGGGAGAAAGTAGGCCTGCGCATCCGCGAGTGCTACAACCAGCTCACCTCCCGCGGATGGTTCGACAACGGAGATTACCTCAACGCAGTAAAGAACATCTAAAGACCTTAAAGTCCCTAAAGTCCTTAAAGACCTTAAAGACCCTACACATTATTATATTATTAAATGGCAAATGATTAAATAGTAAATGATATGAAAACTATTTGCTTATACTTTGAGATACATCAACCCATACATCTCAAGCGCTACCGTTTCTTCGACATCGGCACCGACCACTACTACTACGACGACTACGAGAACGAGCGCGTCATCAACGAACTCTTCGAGAAGAGCTACAAGCCTGCCTTGCAGACGATGCTCGACATGATTGAAGAGAATGGCAAAGCCTTCAAAGTGGCCTTCAGCATCAGCGGTGTCTCCCTGGAACTCATCGAGCAGTATGCTCCCGAGATGCTCGAACTCCTTGGCCGACTGGCAGCTACAGGCTGCGTAGAGTTCCTTGCCGAACCCTACAGCCACGGCCTTTCGTCGCTGGCAGGCCCCGAGAACTTCGTGGCCGAAACGAAGCGTCAGGCCAAGAAGATAAAGCAACTCTTCGGACAAAGTCCCAAGGTGTTCCGCAACAGCTCGCTCATCTACGACGACGAGATAGGTGCTATCGTGGCCGACATGGGCTTCAAGGGCGTGATGGTGGAAGGCGCGAAGCACATCCTCGGCTGGAAGTCGCCGCACTACATCTACTCCTGCGCTCAGGACTCCCGCCTTTCGCTCATCTTGCGCGACTACAAGCTTTCCGACGACATCGGCCTTCGCTTCAACGACGCCTCCTGGTCGGAGTATCCCCTCATGGCCGACAAGTGGCTCAGCTGGGTAGCAGCTCTGCCCGAAGGCGAGAACGTGGTGGGCATCATGATGGAGCTTGCTGCACTCGGCTACTACCAGCCCCTCGGCAGCCACATCCTCGACTTCCTCCGCGCCCTGCCGATGCTCGCAAAGGACATGGGCATCCAGTTCGCCACACCTTCCGAAGTGCTTGCCAAGAACAAGCCCGTCAGTCCGCTCGAAGTCACATATCCCGTCAGCTGGAACGACGAGGAGCGCGACACCAGCAGCCTGCTCGGAAACGGCATGCAGCGAGAGGCCTTCAACAAGCTCTACGACGAGAACATCGTAGGCCGCATCCTCGCTTGCCGCGACCGCCGCATTCAGCAGGACTGGGACCGCCTGCAGGCCACCGACAACTTCCGCTTCATGACCACCAAGAACAACGGCATGGGCAACAACCGAGGCATCTACGACAACGAGTACGACGCCTTCACCAACTACATGAACATCTTGGGCGACTTCCTCAAGCGCGTCAAGGACATGTTCTCCGACTCTGTAGAGAACGACGAACTCAACAGCCTCTACACGCAGATAGCCAACATGGGCGAGGAACTCAACGTCAAGGACAACGAGATAAGTCGCCTGCGTGCTCGCCTCAAGAAGCTTGGCGATGCCGAGGAAGAGGAAGAAGTAGAAGCCTCTCCTAAATCCTCCCCTAAAGGGAAGGACTTAAAGCCTGCAGCCAAGAAGGCTCCGGCAAAGAAGGCAGAACCAAAGGCAAAGCCAGCAGCCAAGAAGGCTCCGGCAAAGAAGGCAGAACCGAAGGCAAAGCCAGCAGCCAAGAAGGCTCCGGCAAAGAAGGCAGAGCCGAAGGCAAAGCCAGCAGCTAAGAAAGCACCGGCAAAGAAGTGAAGGTTCGCACGCCCATCCTAAGCATAAACGGCTCCGACAGCACTGGTCAGTCCGGCATACAGGCTGACATACAGACCATTGCTGCCTTAGGCGGCTATGCGGTAACAGCGGTAACGTGTATCAGCACACTTGCGACCAAGATGGAGCAAGGGGCAAGGGGCATGGGGCAAGAGGATACTGACATCCACAGCATTTCTCCTGCCCCTTGCCTCCTGCCCCTTGCCCCTGAGATTGTGGTGAAACAGGTTGAGCAGAGCATCTCCCTCCTTCATCCCAAAGCCATCAAGGTCGGACTGGTGGCGGACGGCGAGACGGTCAGACTGCTGCGCGACGAGGTGATTGCTTGCCGACGGCTTGTCGTTGCGCCTGGAATCTTTGACGCAGACGGCAGGCAGATGGTGGGGGACGATGTCGTCGAGGCCATCAAGCGCCACCTCGTTCCCGAGGCCTTGCTTCTGATGCTCCGTTGCAGAGACGCAGAGAAGTTGCTCAGCATCAGCATCCTGACCGATGACGACATGCTGGAAGCTGCCCGACTGCTTCACGAAATGGGAGCCGAATGGGTGCTCCTTCGCGGCGGCCAGCACGCGAAAGGAAGGGTGACAGCGCTACTCTTTAACTTTTCAACTTTTCACTTTTTCACCTCCTACAACGTTGACGGCTGGCAGCGGCACGGCGTGGCGGCGGCTCTCTCGGCAGCCATCACCACGCGCCTCGGCATGGGCGACGACGTGCCGACGGCCATTCGCAACGCCCACGACTTCATCCACTCGCAAGTCGTCTATGCGAAACCCGACGAGACGGGCGGCCGCGCCATCGACATCTACAACCGCTTCGTCTCGCTCGTTGCCGGACATTATCGCGAAGCCCACGATGTCGCCTTCTACGCCGACCGCCTTTGCATCACCACGCGTTACCTCTCTGGAGTCACGAACAACGTCGTCGGCAAGTCGCCCAAGCAAATCATCGCCGACTACCTGATGAGCGAAGCAAAGACCTACCTCGACACCACCCGCCTTAGCATTCAGGAGGTTGCCGACCGCCTCGGCTTCTCCTCGCAAGCCCTCTTCTGCAAGTTCTTCAAGGCCCAAGAGAAACGTTCTCCCAGCGAGCATCGAAGCGCCTAATCATTAAATTAATAATTAACGTGAGTTCTTCGGCAAGCCTCAGGCGCAGGCGGAGCGATGAAAACTAAAGGACATATAATTTATGGTAATTCTTCGGCAAGCCTCAGGCGCAGGCGGAACATGGGCAATTCATGGTAATTCTTCGGCAGTCGCCTCAGGCGCAGGCGGAGCGTGTTTTATCTTTAACATATAATTACCATGTAATTGACCATTAATTATTTTTCGTCGAATTCGCGTTAATTAAGAATTAAGAAAGAAGAATTAAGAATTACTCCTTCGCGAAGACTCTGGGCGTAAGCTTATTATGAATTGTGAATTAACAAAGGACGACATGACAACCCCTGAACCATTATCAAAGCCGGCAGACACGAGCGGGAAAAGAATCCCGTATTTTGATTTGGCGAAGGGAGTCTGCATCCTGCTGGTCATGTGGTTCCACCTTGGCGTACACACCCCTTTCGACCCCTATCTCGATGCCATCCGCATGCCCCTCTACGTCTTCTTGTCGGGTCTGTTCTTCAAGACCTATGGCGGCATCCTGCAACTGATGCTCAAGAAGACGAAAAAGCTGCTCATTCCCTTCTTCTTCTTCTATCTCACGACATCGGTGCTGCTCCCCATCCTGGCACATAACTTGCTGGGAATAAACTTCGAGACCGGACAGGACTGGCGATTGCTTTATGCCTTCCTGACGTACCACGACTTCCCCAACATCCCGCTGTGGTTCCTTTGGGGGCTATTCATGCTGAACGTCGCTTTCTATGTGTTGCACCGCTTCATCAAGTCGGACATCCTTCTGGGACTCTGCTGTTTCGTGCTGGGAATCGTGCTGGGAAAAATTCTGTCGCTGCCTGCATCAATCAGTAAAGCCTTCGTTTACATCTTCTACTTCTACCTTGGCTATATGGCTACGCGACACGACATCATAGGCAGACTGCCTGTCCGGAAAGCCCTGCCCCTTGCGCTCCTCCTGTTCGTAGCGCTGGGCTTCTTCAATCCCGCCTCCGACGTCCTACTTTACATCCAGCAGACCCTGCTCTCCGTCACGGGCGTACTGGCACTTCTGCTTCTGTGCAAAGTCATCAAGCATCTGCCTTACATCTCCTACGTCGGCAGGTACTCCATCATGCTCCTTGTCACGCACGAACCGCTGATCCGGCTTTTGGATGTAGCCCACATTGGGAATCCCTATGTCTGCTTCCTGATTCTGACGGCATCGTATCTCCTCATCATTCCCTTCATGCGCCGCTACATGCCGTACGTCACGGCACAGAAGTAACAGCCACATCCGCGTTCCGCCCTCACAACCACGTTGATATGAGCGCGTTATGAACCATTAGTTTAGAGTGTAGAGTGTATGGAATCTCCCAACAATCTCAGGGGGATTCTCGACCCTCCCGAAAGGGGGGAGTTTACGCTCCGTGGAGCGTGGGCCGATGCTCCGTGGAGCGTAAGCCGATGCTCCGTGGAGCGTGAGCCGATCCTCCGTGGAGCGTAAACTGAGCCACATAAGCCTCATTGGGCCTATTAGCCTCATTGGGCCTATTGGGTCCCTCAGGCTTCCACCTTTCACGGAAGAGAAGCCCCGTTTTTCTCATTGCAATCTGAGGGCGCGCGGGCTTCGGTGGATGTACTGGCTGATGATGTGGCTCAAAGGTGTCTGCCCGTCGGTGACGCGCTCCAGTATCATCCAGTCGATGCCGATTTCTGTATGCTGTTCTACGGCGATGCGGTCTTTCGACAGCCACTTCACCTGATGGGTGACATCATTATATGTATAGGATTTCTTCCCGTCGTATGTGGCATTGACCACAAAGCCACCGCCTCTATCCACGCGCACGACGTGCTTCGGAGAGAGAATCATAAAGTCGTTGAAGTATCTGCTCTGCGTGTACTCTTCGTGCAGCTTGGGCAGTCGCTTCTTGACATCGCGAAGTTCGTCCACCATGCCAATCATGCGCCAAGTGCCTGTCAGAGGGTTCTTGGCATCGACCTCAGCCTTGCCTGTCATCGCGTCGAAGCAGGCACGGCTCTCTGCCGTGTATTGCCCCGACTGGTACTTCTCGACGCACCAATCGTTTTCGGGGAAAATCATGTGACCTCGGTAGTCGCTCCACCATTTCTCCGAGAAGTGCTCGGCATTGCTGTCATAAATCAGGATGCTCTTGTCGTCGTCCGACTTCGGCTGGTCGCCCGTGTAGTTAAAGACTTGATGGTCGTTGTTGTTCATGCTGAAGACGTTGTTTCGCCCGAAGACGACCATGAGGGTCAGGCTGTCGGTGCAGATCTTGTACTGGTGGAAGGGGGAGTTCACTTCGCCGTTCTTGCCGACGAGCGTCATCAGCTTGTAGATGCCGCGAGGGTTCTCTGTCTGAGCCTGCACCGCGAGGCTGGCGAGAGCAAGCAGGATGGTTGTGAGAGTCTTTTTCATCGTGTCTGTGCTTTAAATCCGACTTCTATCTAACTAAACGTTATTTGTCCACTTTGCAGTAGGGGCCGACGCTTCCGAGCGTCGGTACGTTTGACTGTCAGACTCCGGCGCTTGGAAGCGTCGGCTCCTATTAGTACGCTGCAAGATAGCAAATTTATATGAAACGAAGCGTAGCCAATACGTGAAATGAGTGTAATTTGGGTGAAAAGAAGACTTTAATCCGTTTAATCAGTTCAATCCGTTGTTGAAAGAAGAAAGGCAGGTCGCTAATGAATCATGTTGTACCTGCGTATCTTCTCCAGCATCGCGTCGCACCAAGCCTTGTTCCCTGACCGCTGAATGCGACAGTTGCCCGTGGCAGAGGGAGTGAAGATGGTCTCGGCCTGTTCGGTGAACACTACTGTGCCGCGCTCGGAGAGAGTGAAGTGTTCGTCGCCCTCTACAGCCTGGATGACGGCCATCGGGTCCCACATCATCTGCCCCGTGTTGCAGTCGCACTTCATATAGACCTGCTTGATGGGATGCGCATCCGTCCAGTTCACGTCAGCGATGACCTGTTCGGGCTTGTACTCGACGTCCTGCCCCACCTCCATCGGCGAGAACACCATGTCAACCTCCTTCGGCCAGAGGCGGAAGAACTCGCTGGCAAACGTGATGCCCTTCTCGAAGTTGAAGTCAGGCTCGACGGATTCGCCGAACACGCCGCCCATCAGATAGATGCACTTCACCTTCTGCCGGACAAGGTCCACCCCGCCGAGCGGCGAGAACTCATCAGCCTCGGAGTCAAGCAACTGTGCCAAAGCGGGCAAGAACCCTACGGAGCAGATGCTCACGGAATGGTCGGGCTGAGCGGCAAGCAGACGGCGGTAGAGCTGCCATCCGTCGGGCAAAGAAGAATAGTCGGAAATCGAGCGACGGAACATCGGCTGACCGTTCCCGTCGGTATAAGTGGGAAGGGCCTTGTAGTCTATCCATATTGGCGGATTGGCGATGCCTTGTCGCACATGTCCTATGGGCACATAGCCATGGCCGAAATACGTGTCCATGACGTCGGCACAGGCCGCATACTCCTCGCCCACGCGGTCCACTATCACGCCGAGCAAGCGGCAGCGTCCCTCGTCCTGATAGCGATGCAGCATCTCCAGGGCAAAGAGGTCGTCGGTCGAAGAACCGATGTCGGTGTCGTAGATGATGAGCGCCTCAGGCTTGTCCGTAATGGGTGGTGTAACGTCATCGTCCGCCGAAGAGCACGACGTTATTATTATTGTGCCGCACACAATAGCGGCGAGCATCCATAGAAGATGCTTTTTCATTTCATAGCGCATAGTAAAATTTCAATCCTGTTTCTTTAACAGCTAATCGCGCTGCAAAGGTACAACATTTCCCGCAATCTGGCAACACATACCCGCAAAAGCATCAAAAGACACCCACCGAGCTACACATTAATATATAATATATACGCAAACCCATCCAAAAGCAAGAGGGCGTGTCAAAATACAATTAATATAATATAAACAACGGATTACACAGATTTCACGGATTTAAGCCCTTACAGAGTGAAAACAAGCAGAGTAACAGGGTGACAGTACTGTCACCCTATCGTCACCCTACCGTCACCTCGCATCCTATTGAATCACAACGTAATAAACGGAAAGGTGACGAGGTGACAGTGATTAAGCAACATCCTCACACTCTCCTCCTCCTGCACTTCCCGGAGACCGCACGTCCACCTGCCTTCGCCTCCTTGTTCGTTTGTTGCTTTGGAACATTACTTTATCAGAACCTTGCGACCATTCATGATGTTGATGCCACATTGCATCTTATTCAAGCGCTGGCCGGCGAGATTGTAAATCTTTAAGTCCTTTCCTTTAGGAGAGGATTTAGGAGAGGCTATCCCTGTCGCAGTCTCTTCCCCGGCATAGCTCACGGCTTCCGTGTCTGCGAAGCGTACGTTATAGAGCCTCGCTGTGCCTTCTCCGTTGATATTGGCAATAAGAGCGTGCCTCGTTGGCTAACACTGCACGCCTCGTTTTTGGGGATGACGTGCGATGATTTCTTTTTCGTCGCTCCGCCTGCACCTGACCGAAGGGAAGAACTCACGTTAAGTGAGTTATGCAATAATCAAACGGCAACGGCTTCCACTGAACTCTCAGTGGAAGCCGTTGTTTATAGACAAGTTCCTGATGTTTGAACTTTACCATTCATCATCCCAGACACTCTTGTGTTCTATGGCGAGGGCGTTGCCTGGAGGCTGTGGGTCATCGGTGTGAACACTTTGGGCTGTCTGGGAATTTGCCATCATCTGTTTGAGGTGAAGAGTGATTATCTCTTCATTTGGACTGATATATCTTTTCATAGTTGTGACTGTTTTTATTTGAAGAGAATCTTCTTTCCATTGATGATATACAGTCCATTTCCTGGAGCGCTGACCTTCTGTCCCTGCAGATTATAGATGTCTTCTGCCGTAATGTAATCTTCGATGTTCTGCAATGCGGTCGGGTCGTCGTCGTCAAAGGCGAGGCGGATAGCCTTTACATTCGAGACGCTCGCTGTCGGCAGTTGCAGATAAGCCTTGCCTGCAGCAAGCTCTCCGCTGGAAGAAAGCGTATAGAAGCCGACGCCGTGACTGCCAGTCGATAGGATGAAGTTGGTGTAACTGCCTTCTGTGGGAGAAATGGTTGTGGCGGTCGTTACGCCTTTCAGGAAGTTAGAGTACAGCATATCTGTTGTTGTAGTAGGAATTTTGTATGTGCCTGGGTCGCCTACTATGTAAAGTCCCTCGCCTGCAGGCACTTCATCTACTCTTGTCAGTACAAGCCTACCTGTAGAAGGGCTGAACCCGCTGGCAATGTAAGCCCTCAACCCACTTACCCCAGAGAAGTCCAAATCACGCGTTGAGCTGTATGTGGCATAGCCTGAAGAACCAATCTCTACTTCTGTTTCTTCCACAACACCGCCTTTGAATACACTCGTTGTCCATTCTGCTGCGATATAAGCATCTCTTTTTCCCTTCGGCACAGTTAACACACAATCCGACGATATCCCTTCAAAAGCACCAGCACGAAGATTAAAAGGCTCTTTTATTTTTGAAACGACAGAGGTCAGACCGCTGCAACCATAGAAGGCATAATCACCGATTGTGGTCACACTAGCAGGAATAGTAATAGAAGACAAATTTACAGTAGAAGGCTCAGTGTAATTATCGAACGCTCCTGCCCCTATGCCTAATGTACCGTCTCTCAATGTGATATTTGTATTAGCTGGCATAGAACCCTTATATCTATATGCGACATTACCTGCATACACCATTCCATCCGGCTGATTGTTATACCAAGCAGTACCATCAAATACAAATTCGCTATCATCGTCGGAAAAACCTATGTAACTCAAGTTACTGGGAAAGGTAATGTCTGCAAGTGAGCTACAGTCCGTGAATGCACCCCATGAGATTGAGGTTACACTCTCAGGTATTATGATGGAGGTTAGACCGCTACAGTCTCGAAAAGTAGCAGGAGAAATGGTGGTCAATACGTTTGGAATAGTAAAAGAGGTCAGGCCGCTGCAGTCTTCGAAGGCACTACTACCGATGCTTGTCACGCTGTTGGGGATGGTGATGGAGGTCAGGCCGCTGCAGCCTTCGAAGGCATTACTACCGATGCTTGTCACGCTCTCAGGAATAGTGATGGAAGTCATATTTGTGCAATCAAAGAAAGCATCGTCTTCTATACTTGTCACGCTGTTTGGGATGGTGGTATTTTGGCAACCCGCAATCAGGGTGTTTGTGGCAGTTTCAATAATGGCATTGCAGTTGTCACGGGAATCATAGGTGGTATTACCGGTTTCAACCTGAATGAAAGTCAGGCTAGAGCAACCAGAGTATTTGTATATCATTTTATATCAGTTGTTTACGTGTTAAACGGTAGAAAAGTGAAGACGTAGATTCTGTGAGCGATAAAAACGTCGAAGATTTAACACTTTTAACTTTATGAAACCACAAAAAACACTAAAATTAGCAGAATTTGAGTTGTTATTATGACTTAAAGTGGATGCTTCCTTCGATGGAGATTATAAACTGCGACGGTCTGTCGCAGTTTTACTTTGAACAACCTAATTGGCTTTGGGGTATAAGTTTGAGGACGATGATAATATCATAATTTATATTACGCGCGTGAGAATACGTCAAGAGGGGAATCGCGAACTATTACCAATTCAGTCGTGTTACTGATGTGCAAGAGGGAAAATAAGCTATCGGATAACAACTTCGGAGCACAAACTGGTGTCAATTTGCTATCTCAGTATCTATTTTGTAGTTAAATATGTATAAAATCGTATCGTAATTACAAAAATTAAGGATAAATACACTTTCTTTATCAGATATTATTTATATTTTTGTAGCAAAATTACGATAATAAACAAAATATTGTAGCATGATACGAGATTTTTGGGTAAAGAACTATCTTTCCATTCGCGACAAGCAGGAATTAAGCTTCGTGGCCAAGGGACCTTCTTCAGAACTTGTCACCGAAGTTGCAGATGGTGTGTTCTTGTATAAGTTGGGCATCCTATATGGTTCAAACGCTTCGGGCAAGTCGAATATGCTGATTGCCATGAACGAGGTGTTCCGCCTGTTAGTCATGCCAAAGGCTGATGCGACAGTCGAAATTGGCGGTTGCATACCCTTTGTGCTTACCAAAAATGAGCCAACGGAAATGCACGTGTCATTCTATGCCGATGGCACCCGATATGACTACGATGTCAAATTCAACGGCAAACACATTCTGAGTGAAGCCTTGTACTATTACCCAAATAAATCCAAATCGCTGTTCTACGAGCGTAGTTTTGTGGGCGAGAATGTACAGGCCGACATCAAATTTGGCGCGAGCCTCAAACTGCAAGTCAAGACGCAGGAGAGCATCCGCGAAAACACCTTGAACAACCACAGTGTACTGTCCGTTTGCCGAAAGGCAGCCTTGAAAGAAGATATAGCTCCATTCAACACGCTTCACGCTTGGATTATGTCCAATTATCACGACGTAGATGGTGATGTAGAAAAGGGACTTGTTGAAATCTTGAAGGATGCTTACAGCAATCCTAAGAAGCGTAAGTTCTATAACACCATGCTCCAGAAAGCCGACTTGAATATTCTAGAATATCGTCCTATTGTTGAAGACCGCATTGTACCCAACGATTTCCGCGAGCGTATCCAAAAGGAAAATATCCCAGAGGAGATGAAAGATGTTCTGTTGAAGCCCACAACAGATTCTATCACATTCTTGAACCATTCCGACAATGGCGACTTTGACATTCCACTCAGATGGCAGTCAAAGGGCACTCAGAAATACATCCGCATATTGGATGCCTTGTACGACCTGATAACGAGTCCTCATGTGTACTACCTTGATGAACTGCTTGTACGACCTGATAACGAGTCCTCATGTGTACTACCTTGATGAACTGGGCGAGGACCTGCACAACGACTTGTTGTACTACTATCTCAATGTCTTCATCTTCAACTCCGACAAGTCGCAGTTGGTTATCACGAGTCAGGAGACTACCCTCCTGTCGCAGGACATGATTAATGAGAACCGAGGTGTGGTGTGGTTTGTCGAGAAGAATAAAGAGACAGCTTCGTCCGAATATGCTCGTGGCGACTCCTTTGGCTTGCACAAGAACCTCTCGCTTTACAATTCATACCGCATAGGCCGATTGGGTGCCAAACCAGAACTGGGTAGTATCTTTATAAATCTGGAGGACTGATATGGGAAAGCTACGACAAACAGCACTCATCCTGGG
>CACYQI010000026.1 GCA_902776455.1 uncultured Bacteroidales bacterium
ACCTGCTGTCACCCCATCAGGTGCAGACCATCGGAAACGCGAATTGCTATCCGCCTTTGTCAATCAATCGGATAGGGAAGATTTTATTCGTTTTTTCTTTGGAAAGTGTGGAAAAAGTCATAAATTTGCTCCCGATTGATTGATTGACTCCGCAAAGGTATATCATTTGATAGTTTTGTGCAAGAAAAAACACAAAAAAATTATCATTTGATAGTAGATTTTATTAAATTTTGAAAGAAATGGCTAGTTTGAAGAATGGAAATGACCCCAAAAATGTGGTTTTGCAAAGACTAAACGAGTTCAGAGAGTACACTGGCATGTCTATTAACACATTCGTTGACGCAATAGGCATGGAATACGTCACTGTACTTAATCAAATTAACGGCAAAAGAAGCCTGTCGCTCGACACCGTAGTCAGGACGTTATCAGCTTTCAGCGAACTTTCAGCCGAGTGGTTGCTACGCGATAGGGGAGAGATGCTAATCTCAAAATACAACGACTCTCCAGAAGGTCTCAAATTGAAATACAGCGAGCGTTTAGAGTCGCTTCTTGATACTATCAATACATTACAAGAAACTATCAATATTAAGAACCTTACAATTGACTCATTAAAAGAACAATTATCACAATACAGAAGCAAATCAATGAAGGCATGAAGAAGTTTTTGTTTATTCTTGCATTCGTTCTGCTCTGTGTTGCTGGCTGCTTCGTTAGCGGTCACTATAGCTCATCAGGACCCGAGCGGACTTTCGACACAGCCGACCTGAACCCGACAATAGAGGTGCAGCCACAAAGACAGGCACCATGCTATGTGTCCGACTCTGTGATAACGAAGACTTACGAGGAGTTTGAGCAGCGCACTCGAATTGGACATGTCGATGAAAAGAAGCTCCGACCTAACATGATCGGAGCACACATGTATGCCAACTGCAAGCCTGAGAACTTCTTCGTAGGTCCTCGCACTGCCAAACCAAGCATATTCGTCATCGATGTCTATGCAAGGCGCTCTGGAGCCACAAGCTTCTACGGCTGCAAGGTTCTCATCGGTGAGAAAGTGTACGAGCTTTCCGTGGACCAGGTAAAGAGTCTTGGAGGTGGCAGCTTCATCGGAGCGTGCCTCGTTAAGATGTACTCTGATGACATACTCGAACCTCTGTCACGGGCAACATCAGCAAAAGTACAATATCTGTTCAACAATGGAGACTACGAAGCAACACTCTCAAAGAAGGATCTGCGAGTCTTCTCTGACATATATTCTGTCTTCCTCGCTCATGAGGGAGAGATAAAAAGTTATTAGTATGAAGAAGTTGGCAATACTTATCGTTCCGTTCCTGATTGCATCATGCACAGGTAAGGACACTCAGCAGCAAGAGCAGGCTATTAAGGAATTCATGGAGTCTTATGCAAAAGAGCATACAGACCCAGACGATGACCTTACAGCCGAATACGACGAAGAGAGAGATTGCATACACATGAAATGGAAGTGCAAAATGTTTAACGTAAGCTACGACATTCGCTTCAAGGATTTATTGACTGAAAATCCTACTTCGTATGCAGACGGCTTTATGATAAGCATGGTGCTTTTCTTCAAAGGTGTAACCCAAATAGATAGGCTGGAGTTTGTTTATGAAGGCATCAAGTATAAAATGTTACCTTGTACTTCTGAAACACTAAACGAGAAAGGTGTTGCTATGGCAGGTTTCTTGATGTCAGACAAGACTTCCGTAGAATGCCTCAAGATGCTATCAGTATTATCAGGAGTTGTAACAGGAAAGATTTATACCAACAAGGGACCTATAGATATACCTCTTGATGATGTTTACAACCTAAGAGGAATGGCCAGAAGCTATGTAATTGACGGTGGCACGTTTGATAATTACTAACCTAAAAAAAAACAGTTTGAAAAATGAAAAGAAGCAGTTTTGTTTCAGATTTATTGTCGGGCCCGTAAAACAGACTGCCCGAAAATCGCTTGCAGAAAGGTAAAATGGTAAAGATTGCAAAATAGTTATGAATTAAGAAAGAAGAATGAAGAATTATTGGCATTAGGAAGGCTTAAAGGTAAAGGGAAGTGGGGAGGGGACTTGATTTGAAATCCTCCGAAACGGCGAAGACCTTGCCCGAAAGGCAAAGGCAGAACGTCCGAAAATTCACGACACAATTTTATCGCTCTCCATAGTACAATCCCCTACCCTACACGCCATCTTTTTCGACACTCCATGGAGTGTCGGCCGATTCTCCACGTTGTGTCGCCTTTTCCTCCACGTTAACTTTCCCCTTTCAACTTTCAATTTTCAACTTAATTCTTTGTTCTGTTTGCCAGCATACCATGCCGACCCGACACTTTCTTAACTCCCCGCAGCAAAACGCCCCTTTCCAACCCATTGATTATCAGCAGCGATTCGATTTAAGGGCATTTCCCGCCTTCGGTGGACCAAAGTGCCATAGCATCAAAAAGAAGCCGTCAGAACGCGCCCCAATGCGAAAGTTTTTTACAAACACATGCATTTATGGCGCAAAATCCAACATTAACAAGAGGCCGCGTCAAAGTAATCAACAACGGATTACACAGATTTGACGGATTAGCTTATATGTTTAATGTCCGGGGAAAAGCACCGGAAGTGCGAAAGAACACAGACGGGGGTGTACTCCGCCTGCGCCTGATCGAAGGGAAGAACCCCCGGTACAGGAGCATCAACAAAACAAAAGCCCCGATGGGGCGACAGAGACCTAAGCATGTTGTCATTAAACAAGTTACATATTCTGTCGCCCCTTCAGGGCTTCTTTTGCTGTAGCACTACTACCGGGGGTTCTTCCCTTCGGTCAGGCGCAGGCGGAGTACACCCCCGTCTGTGGTCTTTCGACTCTTCGAGACTTAAGATTAGCTTCCATGAGCTGCTTTTCGTTAAGAAAGTCGAATAATAGGCGCATAAGTAGAGGTGCTTGGGATTTTCCCTGGATAACAAAAATCTTAAATGCTGACTATCAGCTTATCTTCAATCCGTCAAATCCATGCAATCCGTTGTTTATTATTATTGTTGTCTGGGGAAAAGCACCGGACTGCAATGAATAAAAAACCAAAAAAACTGTGCTCTAACGCTAAATAACGCAAAAAGTTTCAGTACATGCACGCAGTTGTCCCCTTTTTTTCGTATCTTTGTAGGCTGAAACGAAGCCTCAGCCCCCGGCCCCTCTCCGAAGAGAGGGGAGTTTCGTGGCAGTAAGCCTCCCTCCTCGGTGGGAGGTTGGAGGGGGACTGAATGGTAAATGTGAGATGGAAAGGAACAGGGAGATATACCGAGTGACGCTATGTGGCGGGGCCGTGAATGTGTTGCTCGTGGCCGTCAAGTTCGTGGCGGGCATTACGGGACATAGTGCCGCTATGGTGGCCGATGCCGTCCATTCGCTCGGCGACTTCGTGACGGACATCGTCGTGCTCGCCTTCGTCAGCATCAGCGGAAAGCCCAGGGACAGGTCGCACGACTATGGGCACGGCAAATATGAGACGTTGGCGCTGACCGTCATCGGCTTCATGCTGCTCGCCACCAGCTTAGGCATCCTCCACGAAGGCATGCTGAAAATCGTCTCCTGGACGCGAGGCGGAAGGCTGGAAGCTCCGGGGATGCTTGCCTTCTGGGCGGCTCTGCTGTCCATCGTGCTGAAGGAAGGCACCTACCGCTACACGATGACGAAGGCCAAACAGCTCAACTCGCAGGCTTTGGAAGCCAATGCCTGGCACCATCGCAGCGATGCGCTGTCGTCGATTGGCACAGCCTTCGGCATCGGCGGAGCCATCTTCCTCGGCAGCCGCTGGGCGGTGCTCGACCCCTTGGCATCCGTCATCGTAGGCATCTTCATAGCCAAAGTCTCCATCGACCTGCTGCGGGGAGGCATAGGCGACCTCACGGAACAGTCGCTTCCCGACGAAGTGGAGGAGGAAATCTTGCGGCTGGCAGGCTCGGTGGAGGGTGTAGAGGAGCCTCACAACCTGAGGACCCGTCGCATCGGCAACCATTATGCCATCGAGCTCCACATCCGCATGGATGGCAACATCCCGCTTCGCCAGGCCCACGACAAAGCGTCGGAAGTGGAGGAACTGCTAAGGAAACAGTACGGCGAAGACACCCACGTCGTCGTACATGTAGAGCCGTTTCCCGAAGAAAAGGTGAAAAAGTGAAAAGGGGAAAAAGAGAAAAGTTGAAAAATTAAAAATTTACAATATGAGAGATATGAAGAAACGTATAAACCTACTACTTGTTATTTACCTTTTCATCTTTCCACCTTTTCACCTTTTGAATGCCCAGGACATGACGCACTACAAGGAGGTGGTGAAGGAACTAGCTTCCGCTAAGTACCAGGGCCGCGGCTATGCCAAGGGCGGAGCCAACAAGGCGGGTCACTTCTTGGCAAAGGAATACAAGCGGGCTGGCGTGGACGAGGTGACGCTGCAGCCTTTCACGCTCGACATCCAGACCTTCGCCGGCAAGATGGAGATGGAGATAGCCTCATCCCCAACCCCTCTTCGAGGAGATGGGAGAAAAATGGTAAATAGTAAATGGTCAAATGGTAAATGGATGGGGCTTCGCCCTGGCATAGACTTCTCGATGAGGGAGTATTCGCCAGGCGTCAAGGGCGAGTTCCCTGTCTATCACGTCGATACGCTCCATTTTGATGCCGACCGAATGCTTGCCGACCTCGCCAAGCCCGAATATCAGAACAGTCTGGTGGCTTGCGAGTTCTGGTTCACCTACAAGCACCGCGACATCTTCTCGCGTCTGCAGAAGGCTGGAGAGTGTCCGAATGCCGGCCTCATCTACACTTGGCCTGCGCCCATCAAGTTCTTCAAGGCTTATGGCCATCAGGTCGTCGATAAGCCCATCGTTTGGGTGACACCAGAGGCCATCGAAGGAGTGCAACGCGTGCGGCTCAACGTCGATGCCAAGTTCCTCAAAGGCTACGAGTGCTTCAACGTCATCTCGAAGGTGGAAGGCAGTCGGCACGACAGCTGCTACGTCTTCACCGCCCACTACGACCACCTCGGCAACCTCGGCAAGAAAGTGTTCTACGCAGGCGCCAACGACAATGCCTCCGGCACGGCTACCCTCGTCACCCTTGCAGCCTACTACGCCAAGCATCGGCCTAAGTTCGACATCTACTTCCTTGCCTTCTCCGGCGAGGACGCCAACTTGCGCGGTTCAACCTATTTCGTCGAGCATCCCACCTTCCCGCTCGATAAGATTAAGTATCTCTTTAACATCGACATGATAGGCGACAACAACCCCGTGTCGTATTGCGAAGTGAGCGACGCAGGCATGAAGGCCTTCCCGCTCTTCGAGAAGATAAACGCCCGGCAGCACTACTTCAAGGAACTGCATCGGGGCGACCTCGCCGCCAACAGCGACCACTACGTCTTCGCAACCCGCGGCGTGCCCTGCATCTTCCTTGAGAACGAGAAGGGCGACGCCTTCCAGTACTACCACACCATCTTCGACGACTACGAGCACGCGGTGTTCGACAGCTACGAACCCGTCTTCCGCCTCGTCCGCGATTTCATCAGTCAATACTAACATATATAAAGAATAATCTCTATGGAAACAAAGGAATTTGAGTTTAAGGGATTCGTCATCAACGGATTCTTGATGCTGTTCGTCAACCTGGCAGTACTGGTGTTGTCGATTGTAGGCATCGTGAAGAGCATCATCCTGCTGGACGCCTCGAGCGGAGGCGAAGGCGGATGGATGCTGGGAGGCTGCATCTTGCTGCTCATTGTGAACATCATCATGTGGTGCGGACTTATGCAGCTCGAACCCAACGAAGCACGCGCCGCCACCTGGTTCGGCAAGTATGCCGGCACATTTGCCAAGGCTGGCTTCTACTGGATAAACCCCTTCTACGGCACGAAGAAGCTTTCCCTGCGTGCCCGTAACCTCGACGCCGAACCCATCAAGGTGAACGACAAGACGGGCAATCCCGTGATGATAGGACTCGTGCTCGTCTGGAAGCTGAAGGACACCTACAAGGCTCTCTTCGAGGTCGATACGCAAACCATGGCCTCGCCGACACCCGGCACGACTGGCTCCGACGTGAAGAGCATTATGAACGCCTTGGAGAAGTTTGTCCGCGTACAGAGCGATGCTGCGTTGCGCCAAGTGGCAGGACAGTATGCCTACGACGACGAGGACGGCGGAGCAGGCGAACTCACCCTTCGTTCCGGATCGGAAGACATCAACCAACTCCTCGAACAGAAACTCGACGACCGCCTTGCCCTTGCTGGTATTGAGGTGGTTGAAGCCCGCATAAACTACCTTGCGTATGCTCCCGAGATAGCCGCTGTCATGTTGCGTCGCCAGCAGGCTTCAGCCATCATCACAGCCCGAGAGAAGATAGTCGATGGCGCTGTCTCGATGGTCAAGATGGCACTCGACAAACTCTCGAACGAGAAGGTCGTGGAGCTGGACGACGAGAAGAAGGCCGCCATGGTGAGCAACCTGCTTGTCGTGCTCTGCGGCGACGACTCGGCACAACCCGTCGTTAACACCGGAACCCTTTGATAATAAACATTAACCAATAACATTAAACATTAAACAAACAAGTATAGAATTATGAAAGAACAGGATTTAAATTATTGGAACCTTCCTGCCGACCAACAGTTGGCCATGTCCGAAGCATTCCCCGTGCTCATGCGAAAAGTTTATGTGTGGATGTCGCTTGCCTTGCTCATTACGGGCATGACGGCCTATTACGTAGCTACAAGTCCGACAATCCTCACAGCAATCCTCACGAACCAGATACTGTTCTGGGGCTTGATTATCGCAGAACTTGTGTTAGTCTTTACAGTCAGCGCAGCCATCAACCGCTTGTCCCTGACGACAGCCACGTTGCTGTTCTTGCTCTATTCCGTCATCAACGGCGCCACCATGTCCTTCATCTTCCTTCTGTACACCATGTCATCCATCGCCACGGTGTTCTTCATCGCAGCCGGAACCTTTGCCACGATGGCCGTAATAGGCTACACCACGAAGAAGGACCTCTCGTCGATGGGAAAGTTCCTGTTTATGGGACTCATCGGCATCATCATAGCCACCCTTGTCAACCTCTTCATTAAGAGCGACGGCTTGACGATGATACTGAGCTATGCCGGCGTGGTAGTCTTTGTCGGACTTACCGCATGGGATTCGCAGAAAATAAAGCAGATGCTGATGCAGGCAAACGATGTGGACGAAGGAACACAGAAGATTGCACTCCTTGGAGCACTTTCGCTCTATCTCGACTTCATCAACCTGTTCATCTATCTGCTTCAAATACTCGGAAAGAGAAGATAATTCCCTTTCTTATTCCTTATTTCTTAATTTCTTCGTACCTTTGCAGCCGAAATTGAGAATAGAACATTATTTATTATAAATAGAAGCATGAAATTGAACATCATCGTACTTGCCAAGCAAGTACCTGACACGCGCAATGTCGGGCCGGACGCTATGACGCCTGAAGGCACCGTCAATCGTAGCGCGTTGCCTGCTATCTTCAATCCCGAGGACCTCAACGCCCTCGAGCAGGCTTTGAGACTGAAAGACCAATTCCCCGGCACAACCGTGACCGTCATCACGATGGGTCCAGGCCGAGCTGCCGAAGTGATTCGCGAAGCTATGTATCGCGGTGCCGACGGCGGCTATCTGCTCACTGACCGCGCTTTCGCAGGGGCCGACACCCTGGCTACAAGCTATGCCCTCGCCACTGCCATCAAGCATGTCTGCCCCAACGTCGATCTCATCATCGGCGGTCGTCAGGCCATCGACGGCGATACGGCTCAGGTAGGCCCGCAGGTGGCTGAGAAACTGGGCTTGAACCAGATAACGTATGTAGAGGAGATTATTTCCATTGACCATTCACCATTGACCATTGACCATTGTACAACTTCCGAAGGCAGAGCAAGAAATGGTCAATGGTCAATGGTCAATGGTCAATCTATAATTGTCAAGCGCCACATCGACGGCGGCGTAGAGACTGTGGAAAGCCCGCTGCCTTGCGTCCTGACCGTCAACGGAAGCGCTGCTCCCTGTCGTCCGAGGAACGTGAAGCGCGTGATGAAGTACAAGCGTTGCCTCGCTCCTATGGAGTTGCCTCAGGGCACAGGCTTCGGCGACCTGCCTTATGCTGCAGAATACGAGAAGAAGCCTTACCTGAAGCTCGGTCAGTTGAGCTGTGCCGACGTGAATGCCGACCTGCAGCAATGCGGTCTGGCCGGCTCGCCAACGAAGGTGAAGAACGTGGAGAACATCGTCTTCAAGGCAAAGGAGAGCAAGGTCTTGACCGGCAGCGACGAGGACGTGAACGGCTTAATTAAGGAATTGTTGAACGAAAGGCTAATTGGATAAGGAGATATGAACAACGTTTTTGTTTATTGTGAAATAGAAGGTACGCAGGTGCAGGAAGTGTCGCAAGAGCTTCTGACGAAGGGCCGCAAGCTGGCCAACACGCTGGGCGTACAACTCGAAGCCGTTGCTGCCGGCAGCGGCATCACAGGAAAAGTGGAGAGCCAGATTCTCCCTTATGGCGTCGATAAACTTCACATCTTCGATGCAGAAGGCCTCGCTCCCTATACGAGCAAGCCGCATACGGCAGTCCTCGTGAACCTCTTCAAGCAGGAGAAACCTCAGATTTGTCTGATGGGCGCAGATGTAGTTGGCCGCGACCTCGGTCCGCGTGTCTCGTCGGCTTTGCACAGCGGCCTTACAGCAGACTGCACCAGCCTTGAGATTGGTCCGCACGAGGACAAGAAGAACGGCAAGACCTACGAGAACCTGCTCTATCAGATACGTCCCGCTTTCGGCGGCAACATCGTGGCAACCATCGTCAATCCCGAGAACCGTCCGCAGATGGCAACGGTCCGCTCCGGCGTGATGAAGGCAGAGGTGCTCGACCCGAACTACAAGGGCGAAGTCATCATCGAAGATGTCGCCAAGTTCGTGCCAGAGGCAGAATATGTCACCAAGGTGCTCGACCGCCACGTCGAGGCAGCGAAGAACAACCTGAAGGGCGCCCCCATCATCGTGGCTGGCGGCTACGGCATGGGCTCGAAGGAAGGCTTCGACCAACTCTATGAGCTTGCCAAAGTGCTTCATGCTGAAGTAGGTGCCAGCCGTGCCGCTGTGGATGCAGGCTTTGCCGACCACGACCTGCAGATAGGTCAGACAGGCGTCACAGTCCGTCCCAAAGTGTACATCGCTTGCGGCATCAGCGGAGCCATCCAGCACGTGGCAGGCATGAAGGAGTCGGGCATCATTATCAGCATCAACAACGACGAGAACGCCCCCATCAACACCATTGCCGACTACGTCATCAACGGCACAGTGGAAGAGGTTGTACCAAAGCTCATCAAGTATTATAAGCAGAATAGCAAGTAGCCTCACCCCCAACCCCTCTCCCATGGGAGAGGGGAGAAGGAAGATACCTATTTAGATGATATGGGGTACGGAATCAAGACAACCTATCCAGACAGATACTCTCTCCTCAAGAATTTTGCAAAACAAAACCGCAGAGAGATGACATTGGCGGAACAGGTGATGTGGCAATACCTTCGTACTTTGCAGGGCTTCCATTTCAGACGTCAACATCCCATAGGAGATTACATTGCGGACTTCATCTGTCTGAAAAAGAATTTGGTGATTGAGATTGATGGAGGATACCATACTCAGCACGAACAGCAGTTGAACGACGAAGATCGTACTGCAAAACTTGAGCAATTGGGGTATTCTGTCATCCGTTTCTCCAATGAAGCTGTTCTTTACGACATACAAAACGTGATGCAAACAATTGAAAGCAAATTATTAACATTATAATAAAGTCCTCTGCACCCCTTTCTCCCTCTCCCACGGGAGAGGGTCGGGGAGAGGCCATATATGATGAACTACTATACCGATATTTCAGAGATTAAGTTTGAGCTGGAGCAGAGTGAGCTGATGCCTCGCATTGTCGAGCTCAAGGAACGCAGCTTCGAGGACAAGGACCAGTACGACGAGGCACCGCAGGACTTTGCGGACGCAATGGACTCGTACGACAAGGTGCTCGACGTGGTGGGCGACATCGTGGCTAACGTCGTGGCGCCCAATGCTGAGGAGGTCGATGCCGAAGGTCCGCACCACGAGAATGGTCGAGTGCGCTACGCCTCAAAGACCTACGAGAACCTCGCCGCCATGAACCAAGCAGGGCTGAACGGCATGACGATGCCCCGTCGCTACGGCGGCCTGAACCTGCCCGTGACAGTCTATACGGCTGCCAACGAGATTGTGTCGGCCGGCGACGCTGGCTTCGAGAACATCTGGAGCCTGCAGGACTGCATCGAGACGCTCTATTGCTTCGGCAACGAGGAACAGCGACAGAAGTACATCCCGCGTGTCTGCAAGGGCGAGACAATGTCGATGGACCTCACAGAACCCGATGCCGGCAGCGACCTGCAGAGCGTCATGCTCAAAGCAACCTTCGACGAAGAGAACAACTGCTGGCGACTGAATGGCTCCAAGCGCTTCATCACCAACGGCGACAGCGACATCCACTTGGTGCTCGCCCGCTCCGAAGCTGGCACACGCGACGGTCGCGGCCTCTCGATGTTCATCTACGACAAGCGCGACGGAGGCGTCGATGTGCGTCGCATCGAGAACAAGCTCGGCATCCACGGTTCGCCAACCTGCGAGCTGGTCTATAAGAATGCAAAGTGCGAGATTTGCGGCGACCGTAAGCTCGGCCTTATCAAATATGTGATGTCGCTGATGAACGGCGCCCGCCTCGGCATTGCTGCTCAGAGCGTCGGACTTTCGCAGGCAGCCTACAACGAAGCCATCGCCTATGCTCGCGACCGCAAGCAGTTCGGCAAGGCCATCATCGAGTTCCCTGCTGTGGCTGAGATGATTAGCAACATCAAGGCACGCCTCGATGCTGGTCGTGCTCTACTCTATCAGACAGCACGCTACGTCGATATCTACAAGGCTTTGGAAGACATCAGCCGTGAGCGCAAACTCACTCCTGAGGAGCGTGACGAGATGAAGCGCTACAGTCGCCTCGCCGATGCCTTCACGCCGCTGGCCAAGGGCATGAATAGCGAGTATGCCAACCAGAATGCCTACGACTGCATCCAGGTTCACGGCGGCTCGGGCTTCATGCTGGAGTATGCTTGCCAACGCATCTATCGCGATGCCCGCATCACCTCCATCTACGAGGGCACCACGCAGCTGCAGACCGTGGCCGCCATCCGCTATGTCACCAACGGCTTCTACAGCCAGGTTATCCAGAAAATGGAAGTGAAGACTGAAGAATTAAGAGTGAAGAATAATAGTAACCAACCAGACGAATGTAACTCTAATTCTTCACTCTTCACTCTTCACTCTTCACTCAAGGCTATGGCTGAGAAGTTCAATGCCTGCGTGGCAGCCGTGAAGGAAGCAGAGAATCAGGAGCTTCTGGATCTCTGCGCCCGTCACCTCTACGAGATGGCAGCCGACATCATCATGTGCCACCTTCTCATGCAGAACGCCGCGAAGGCTCCCGAACTCTTCGGCAAAAGCCTTCAGGTCTATCTCAATCTCACCGAAGCTGAGGTGGAGAAGCACAGTTCGCTTGTCTCCCGCATGACTGCCGAAGGCACCGAGAGCTATCGGCAAGCATAAGGACATAACGCGCCATAGGCGTCATTCCTCTACGACAAAGCCTTTCCTCACTTGCAGGAGAGGCTTTTTTCATGCCTGTCGTATCAAAGCCCATGCACCAGCTGGCGTGCATGAACCTGATAATGGGTCTGCTTTACGGCAAAAGCCTCATTTCCTGAAAAATTTTCGGAAAAAGTGATGGCGCTTTCGTGGGAAAATAGTAACTTTACGGCACGATAACGCGGTTTCCGCAAGGAACCACGCCATTAACTAAAGCTATTAACCTATTATTATCAACCTTACAATCCCATGAAAAAAAATCAATTACCCACCCGATTTCTCCTGTTCACCCTATCGTTTTTCAGCCTTTTACCCCTTGCTCTCCACGCTACGGACGTCATCTACGGCAACTGCCACTACCGTGAGATAGAGGGGCGCTATGCCGGCTTCCGCAAGACGGAGGCTGCCACGACCTTCGAAACCGACGACCGCATCACCCTTGTCTATTGCCTGCGCATCCCTCGCGACAGCGTTTCCGGAACGGCTTTGCTGGTCTCGAAAGTCAATGACGACGTGACGCTCAACGTCCGTGTCAAGAAGTGCGACACGGACGAGGTACTGCTCGAGCACAGCGTGACAGCAGCCGGTACGAGAGGACAGAATCTGCGTCTCCCCATAATACCGAGGATGAAGTTCCCGCAGGACACCTGGTATCGCATAGAGCTGCAGGCTCCCGAAGGCTATCAGCGCATACAGCGACTCACGGAGCTTGACTTCGAACGCGATGGCCACAACCCCGTCATCGACGCTCACTTGCGCGGCTTCCCAACGCCTGCCACGCACCTCTGGTTCGGTCACTCTACGGCTGCCAACGCCCCGCAGGACGAGTCGTACGAATGGTGCTACCAGGAAGTGCTCATGCCTAAGCAATGGGCCACCATCAACACCTACCTCATGACGCTTGGCATCACGGGCGGATACATGGGCATACAGAAGGCCGGCAAGACCGTGCAGAACGAGAACGGACAATACACCGACACCATACCATCGACATGGTGGAACCAAGCTCTCTTCTCCATCTGGGACAACGGCGACACCGACGTGACGCCCAACCTTGCCACCTACCTTCGTGCAGGAGCCTTGGCATGGGGCAACGACGTGGCCATCAACCACTTCGGCAACGAGGGAACGGGCTGTCAGGCCATGATTTCGCACGCAAAGTGGGAACCCGGCCAGTGGGTGCAGTTCCTCACCTGTGCGCGTCCAGAAGAGCGTAGCATCACGCTGAGAGCTTCCGACGGCACCGACAGCATCATACGCTACCCCTGCTCGCTGCTCTCCACGTGGTACAAGAACCTCGACGACCCCGAGTGGCACTACATGGCCACCATCCGCCACAGCGGCGAGTCGCACTACTACAGCACCTGGTATTCCTTCATCGAGAACTGGGCCGACAGCGGAGGCGAACTCTTCCGCCGTGCCTATTACCGCAACAACTACCAGCGCTCCGTAGGTAGCGGCAAGTGGTACTTTATTAATAAGGTGGACCTCTTCTCGCAGACCGACTACCAAAACTTCATCAAAAACGGTGAGATAACCGCTCGCCATCGCCGCATGGACTACGGTCACGGCCTTGCCAGCGACGTGCCTCGCGCCTTCTACATGCAGACCGGAGGCTACGGACAGCCCAAGGACTCAGCCAACGTGCTGCCCCTCGTCGATGACCATAGCTGCGTGGAAAGCATCAACCTCGACTCCCTCCTTGCCACCCTCGGCAAAGCCTATCAGGACGACTCGAAGGCCTCGATGAAGACGCTCATATCCACCCACGGCTCGAAGCGACTCATGGCCGAACTCGTGGAAGAACTCATCAGCAAGACGAACCGCTTCGAAGGCTATACCTACGAAGCGATGGCTCCCGTCCGCGAGCTTGCACAGACGGAATATAGCGTGACGGACATGAAGAAGGTGCTGCTCAATATGGCAGAGAACAACCAGTTCCTGCGCTACGGCAATACCGTCAAGGCCAGCCACATCTGCTCCTTCCGAGCCTATATGCTCACCACCGGCACAGACATCCTGGCCGTCCGCGACCATCGCGTAGTCAGCATCCCACAAGCCGATGCCGACGTCACCGACCCCTTCAACCACTGGATAGTGCTGCGCCACGACGACGCCTCCTACTACTGCCTCTACAACCTCGGAGCAGGCAGTTTCCTCGCCATCAGCAACGGCATAGTCCTGGACAACGTGCCGCATAAGTTAAACCTCACCTTCTCCAATGGCAAAGCTGTGTTCCGCGAAGGCGGAGGCAAGTTCCTCGGTTTTGGTGCCAACAACAATCCCGTCGTCAGCTCCAGCACAAAAGCAGCTCGTCTTGAACTCCTCGACAACTACAACCTCACGCCCTCCACAAGCCTTTGCTACGCGTTGCTCGAGCAGACCACCGACGACGGGATAGCCACCGGCATAGAGTCCCTCTCCGACTCTCCCCTAATGGAGGAATGGGCAGAAACTGAGGGATGGGAGTCCGCTTCCCTCTCCGACGACATAGCAGCCGTCTATTACTACGACCTGCAAGGCCGCCGGATAGGTTACGCCCTGCCGGCAGGACAAACTGTCGTCGCGCACATCGTCCTCCGCAACGGGGCCTCTATCGTCAGAAAGATTAAAGTCGGCAAATAGCAAACCATAAACCTTCAAAAAAGAAGTAGTCATCTTATCTATAGCTGTCCAGGGAAAATAAAAAACTCTACGGAACCAAGGAGTCAAAGGAGAAACCACCTCAGCACATCGCCGCAGTTCCCCTCCCCTCTAAGGGGAGGGGTTAGGGGTGGGGTATGTAACACAGAAACAGCCTCTCCCCCAGCCCTCTCCCGTGGGAGAGGGGGAAGTCTCTCCTTTTAGGAGGAGATTTAGAGGAGGCTGTGGAGCGTGATCCGATGCTACATGGAGCGTAAGCCGATGCAACGTGGAGCGTGAGCCGATGCTACATGGAGCGTGAGCCGATACAACGTGGAGTGTGGGCCGATGCTACAAGGAGCGTGAGCCGATACAACGTGGAGTGTGGGCCGATGCTACAAGGAGCGTAAGCCGATGCAACGTGGAGCGTGAGCCGATGCTACATGGAGTGCTTTAACGTATAAAGTTGACTGACTTAACGTATAAAGTTGACTGACTTAACGTGTAGAGTTGACTGACTTAACGTGTAGAGTTGACTGACTTAACGTGTGAGTCCGCTTGAAAAAGTCCTGTAAGGACTAAAAGCTCTTAGCCCAGGGCATCGCCCTGGGTAGTAATCAAGCGGTTGTGTTTCGCTCTGTAAGAGCAAAAGCAGACATCTGAACTTTTCAAGTGGACTCACGTGAAGTTGGATGATGCCGGAAGGAAACTGTGCCTTCTCCCAAAAAGAATCGCCACAATCTGCCACAATCTGCCACATTTTCCCCAATCTGCCACAAATCTGCAACACGCATATCCGTTTGTACTTCAGCGCGATATAGCCCCTCTGTGGCAGATTGGCAGATTTTCTCAGAAAAAAACCTTGTGTACGCGCGTGCGCGTAACATTATTATATCTACCTCCTTTGACTCCTTGGCTCCTTAGAGTTTTTTTTCTACGGAGCACATGGAGTACATGGAGAAGGCCCCGCTTCCCTCCTTTTACTCCTTGGCTCCTTAAAGTTTTTGATGCCTAAGGAGTATAGGAGTACAGGAGTTTTAGACGCTGGGAGGGGGCTTCACTTCTCCGGAGTTTTGGAGGCTGGGAGGGGGCTTCGCTTCTCCTTTGACTCCTTGACTCCTTAGAGTTGTTTTCTACGGAGCACATGGAGTACATGGAGAAGGCCCTGCTTCCCTCCTTTGCCTCCTTGGCTCCTTAAAGTTTTGATGTCTAAGGAGTATAGGAGTATAGGAGTTTTGGAGGCGGGAAGGGGGCTTCACTTCTCCTTTGACTCCTTGACTCCTTAGAGTTGTTTTCTACGGAGCACATGGAGTACATGGAAAAGGCCCTGCTTCCCTCCTTTGACTCCTTGGCTCCTTAAAGTTTTGATGTCTAAGGAGTATAGGAGTATAGGAGTATAGGAGTTTTGGAGGCGGGGAGGGGGCTTCGCTTCTCCTTTGACTCCTTGACTCCGTAGAGTTTTTTAATGTCTAAGGAGTATAGGAGTAAAGGAGTTTTGGAGGCTGGGAGGGGGCTTCACTTCTCCTTTGACTCCTTGACTCCTTAGATATGGAGCACATGGAGAAGCATCCGGTTCTGGCGGATTTGAAATCCGACAGAATTGAGAATAAGCATTTGCAATGCTATAAGCTGTGGGGATTACAAATCCCTAACTCAAAACGGCCGGATTGCAAATCCGTCCGAACAGCGAAGGGGCAGCGCCAAAGGAGCACTCACTCCCCCTAAATGGGGGCGGGGGTCTTGGAGGCTGGGAGGGGGCTTTTCCTCTCTGGTAGAGGCTGAGAGGGGGCTTCCAGATAAAAAAAATCACACAATTCTTTGAAGGTATTGAAATTCTTAGTAATTTTGTGCTGGAAACAAGTAATTACCAACAACACAAAAGATATGAAACGGGAACTTTTACTTCTTCTCGTGGCTCTGCTGCCAATGGTAGCAAGTTCCTACGATGTCCAGATTGATGGCATCTATTATGACTTCTCGGGAGACAATGCAACGGTGACTTATCAGAAATATCAAAATGATTATTATGTATCTGATTATTCTGGTGAAGTAGTTATTCCAGAATCTGTTACTTACGGTGGAAAGACTTACAGCGTGACCAGCATCGGCTACAGGGCCTTCTATGGTTGCAGCGGACTGACCTCCGTCACCATCCCCAACAGCGTGACCAGCATCGGCGAGGAGGCCTTCCGAGGTTGCACCAGCCTGACATCCGTCACCATCCCGAACAGCGTGACAAGCATCGGCAACTATGCCTTTGATTGTTGCACCAGCCTGACTTCCATCACCATCGGGAACAGCGTGACCAGCATCGGCTACAGAGCCTTCTCTGGTTGCACCAGCCTGACCTCCGTCACCATCCCAAACAGCATGACAAGTATCGGAAGCCAAGCTTTCTATGGAACAGGATGGTATAAAGCCCAGCCAAACGGAATCCTCTATTTAGATAACTGGCTTATAGGTTATAAAGAAACTAAGCCGACAGGAAATGTAGCTATCAATAGTGGAACAAGAGGAATAGCAAACGCTGCCTTCAAAGATTGCAGCGGCCTGACCTCCGTCACCATCCCCAACAGCGTGACCAGCATCGGCGAAAGTGCCTTTGATTGTTGCACCAGCCTGACTTCCATCACCATCGGGAACAGCGTGACCAGCATCGGCTACAGAGCCTTCTCTGGTTGCACCAGCCTGACCTCATCCCGAACAGCGTGACCAGCATCGGCAGCTGTGCCTTTCTAGATTGCAAAGGACTGACCTCCGTCACCATTCCCAATAGCGTAACAAGCATCGGCGGCGGTGCCTTCTCTTATTGCACCAGCCTGACCTCCATGACTATCCCCAACAGCGTAACCAGCATTGGCGGGGAGGCCTTCCGAGGTTGCACCAGCCTGACCTCCGTCACCATCCCGAACAGCGTGACCAGCATCGGCAGCTGTGCCTTCCAAGGTTGCAGCAGCCTTACCTCCATCACCATCCCGAACAGCGTGACAAGCATCCGTGACTTTGCCTTCTCATATTGCAGCAGCCTGACCTCTATCACCATCCCCAACAGCGTGACCAGCATCGGCAGTTGTGCCTTCTATGATTGCAGCGGTCTGACCTCCGTCACCATCCCCAACAGCGTGACAAGCATCGGCAACTATGCCTTCGATGGTTGCAGCAGCCTAAAAAAAACTATTTGGCTCACTAATACACCCCCTTCTGGTTACACTAATGTAAAGGGAACCATTAATTATGTATCAAACGAACAGTATTCTGGCCTCTCAAACACAATTATCTATCCTTTCTTGAGTTCAATGTTCGAAGTTAATGGTGTTTGCTACGTACCTGTAAATCCCTCTGAACGTACTTGCGATCCCATTGATTGTAGGCATAATGAGACGGCTGCCCACCTGAATATTGCTTCTACTGTATCCTATAAAGGAATAACCATGCATGTAAACAAAGTGCAACCCTATTTCTGTTATAAAAATCCATTTGTACAAACTTTGAATTGCGACTATGAAGGCGAAATATGCAATTATGCGTTTAGTGGTTGTACAAATTTATATAGTCTGACATTAGGCAAGAAAGTATCGTCGATTGGTGTTTGTTCCTTCCAAGGTTGTTCATCCTTGGCCTCTGTCACCATCCCAGATTCGGTTAGTACATTAGGAAACTATGCTTTCTCTGGCTGTTCTTCACTTGCCAGCGTTAGACTGGGAAATAACATCAAGTCATTAGGAAGTTATGTGTTCCAAAATTGTGGGATTCCTGCTATCAGCATTCCTGCATCCGTCAACTCCATCAATAATTATGCTTTTTCGGGATGTACGAAACTAAAAACTATTATCATTGCTAATCGCGATAACGAATTGTCGTTGGGCAGCAATGACAGTTCGCCCTTATTTTCAGACTGCCCTCTCGACTCTGTGTATATTGGCGGGAACATCAATTACAACACCTCTTCGAGCTATGGTTACTCCCCATTCTACCGCAACACATCACTGCGCATGGTAGTTATTGCAGACAAAGAAACAGAGGTTTCTCCGAATGAGTTCTATGGTTGCACCAACTTGCAGAACTTCACAATTGGCGATGGCGTCACATCATTCGGCAACTGGGCTTTCTCAGGTTGCACAAGCTTGAAGCGTCTTTCTTTCGGCTCTCATTTGGCTTCAATCGGTAAAGAGGCATTCTCAGATTGCTCATCTGTAATCGAGATAGTAAGTAAGGCGGTGACTCCTCCTTCTTGCGGAACACAGGCGCTGGATGACATCAACAAATGGGAATGTACGCTTACTGTCCCCAAAGGAAGTCTGGCTTCTTATCAGCAGGCAGAGCAATGGAAAGAATTCTTCTTTATCAATGAAGGCAATGGAGAAGAACCGCCTGTCATCCCTGACCCCGAGAAGTGTGCAACGCCTACCATCAGCTATGTTAATGGCAAGTTGGTATTCGACAGCGAGACAGAGGATGTCGTTTTCCATTCCTCGATTACTGATACTGACATCGCTTCGTATCTCAACAAAGAGATTTCCCTCTCCGCTACCTACACTATCACTGTCTATGCCACAAAGGCTGGCTATGAGAACAGCAACGTAGCAACGGCCACCCTCTGTTGGATTGACGCAGAGCCGAGGTCGGAAGGTCTGGAAGAGGATGCTGTGACTGAAATAAAGGCTCTGCCCGTCCTCATTCAGGCACAAGCTGGCTTCATCAACGTTCAAGGCTTGGAGGCAGGCACAGAAGTCTCGGCCTACAACACCAGCGGCATGCTCTTAGACACTATCGTCAGCGGTCAGGACACAGCAACGCTCCGCACCAAGATCCCCGCAGGTTCCACAGCTATCGTGAAGATAGGCCAGAGGGCTATAAAGGTCATGGTTAAGTGAATCCTTACACGTTAACTTACAAAACATCGCTATGATAACTTACATCCTTACTCTAATTTGTGCGGCAACTATCCTGTTGGCAGCCTACTTTGCCATTCGTTACAGGAAGGTGAACGCCTATATTCGTTTGGCTGCACTCGCCGTCGCTGCTGCATTTGTGCTGTTCCTCTACTTCAAGTACGACGATACGTCGCAGCTCTACGGCCTTGGCATCTTGGCTGTGGCCCTTGTGTTCCCCGTCATAGACATCAAACGAAATGCTAAAGAGTAAGAGACTGAGACTGAGGGCAGTGGAGCCGGAGGACCTCGACTTGATGTACCTCATAGAGAACGACACCACGTTGTGGCCTCTGGGCGAGGCTACGGTTCCGTTCTCTCATTTCGCCCTGAAGCAGTACATCGCCGAGAGCTGCAACGACATCTTCCGCGACCGTCAGCTTCGCCTCGTCATTGAGACGGCCGATGGCAGCAGCGTCGGTTTTGTCGATTTGCAGCACTACGAGCCTCTGCACCAGCGGGCCGAAGTGGGCATCGTGGTTGTTCCTGAGCAGCAACGCAAGGGCATCGCTACCGAAGCCCTCTGTCTGCTTGCCGAATATGCTGCCTCTCATCTTGGCATCCACCAGCTCTGCGCTATCGTTCCCGAAAGCAATGTGGCCTCCGCAGCCCTCTTCCAGAAGTGTGGATACAAGCAGACTGCCACCCTTCAGGACTGGCTGAAAAGCCCCGAAGGATGGCAGTCGGCCTTTGTGTTTCAAAGCCTTCTCTAAATCTCAGGGGAGACTTCCCCCCTCCTTGAAGGGGTAAGGTGGAGGCTTTTTAGAACTCGTATCCCAAGCTTAGGAAGAAGTATGCCTTCTTCGTCCTGTTGCTGTAGCCGATGCTGCCGCCAAGGGGACCGAAGATGGTGTTGTAGTAGTAGGAGAGCTGACCGCCGACGAGTGTGCGATGGTCGAAGAGTTCGCCCAGCTTGTTTGCCTGCTGCCCGACGGCAAGGCGAAGCAGGATGTAGTGGTTGCGACCTATGCGCTGCTGTCCCTGCAACTGTGCTGCGACGAACTGCTTCCCTACGTACTCCATGTTGCCGATGCCGGCGAAGGGCATCTGCTGCTCGATGTAGTGGCTGAACCACTCGCCGCCTACTGTGTTGCCGAAGAAGGGAGGAATGTCGTCGCCGAATATCAGACGTCCGTAGAGCATGGGCTGGAGGGTGAAACGCTTGCCGAAGGTGAACGACATGCGCCAGCTGGCACTGACATCGTTCATGCCGGAATGGCCCTCAAGTCTGGCAAAGTTGTCGGTCAGGTAGTTGTAGCCTGCCTTGAAGCGTGCGCCTCGGGTAGGGAATATCCAGTTGTCTTCGCTGTTGTAGTCAACCTTGGCGCGGTAGCTGAAGTAGTGGCCGTTCTTCAGCGTGATGATGTTGTTCAGCTTGTCCGACACCAGTCTGTCGACATAATGTATGTAGTCCCAACGCAATCCCACTTGCAGGTTGAAGTGACGAATCTCGTGGGTGATGGGGATGAGGTTCGCTTGGTACTGATTATAGAGAAGGCTGTAGTCGCGGTCGCCATTGATATACAAGTCCAAATCGCTTCGGCGGAAGGTGAAATCGATGGAGGGACGTGTGAAGCTCCGCGGATGGATGGTCCAGGCCCCCCGTGCCATTATGCGTTTTCCCAGTCGCACGGTCACGTCGGCATTCATGGGCGTGGCAGTCTTGAACGGTATCTCGGCACTTGCCTGCAACGAGGCGTGTTCTTCCGTGTCGTAGCGCATGCCGGCATGCAGCTGGACGGACTTGCGGTTGCCTGCTGAGATGATGATGCGCACACCGTCGCCGTCGTGCACGAACTGGCATTCGGCCGTCTGATAGAAGAGGTCGATGCGCATGCTTGTAGTGATTTGCTGTGCCAGCTCTGCATCGATGCTGTCCCTCTTATGCAACGAGAATTTCTGCCGGATGAATTGCTCTGCCTGGGGTGTCATGTTCTCGAAGGAATAGCCGGTGACGTGCTGCTTCTCGGTCATCGCCTGCGGTCGCAAGGGCTGCAGGATGGTGGGGCGGAAGTCGTCGCTGATGCCGATGCGCTTCTTCAGGGCTATGATGTCGTCCCAATGGCGCATGGCTTCCTCTTCGCCTCTGCGGACAAGGGTGTCGATGGCGGCTGTGGAGAAGCTGGCAGAGCTGTAGCCCTTCGTGTTCACCTGTATGTGAAGGTCGGTGATGGCAAGGTTCTCTTCGACCTTATTCTTACAGTTCACATCGACGATTTGGCTGATGATGCTCATCGTGCCGCCCATGTCCTCGGCTACCTTCGGCGCACCCTGAACGGTGACGCCTATGATGATGTCGGCTCCCATCTCGCGTGCCAAGTCGGCAGGGTAGTTGTTCTTCAAACCGCCATCGACCAGCACTTTGTCGCCTATCCTGACGGGCGCGAAGGCACCGGGTATCGACATCGAGGAGCGCATGGCTTGCGGCAGACGTCCGCTGTGGAAGTCAACCTCGCTGTTGTCGATGATATCTGTCGCCACACAGGCGAAGGGGATGGGCAGGTCTTTCGAGAAGTCGAGCGAATCGGTGTAGCCTGTGCAGATTTGCTGGAACAGCTCTGCCAGGTTTTTCCCCTTGATGAGGCCGCCTCTGTTTGCATCGCGTTTGCCGATGGTCAGGCCCGTGGTGAAGATATAGGTGTATTGCTTCAGGCGGTCTCTGAGGCTTTGGTTGTTCAGGTTCTCTTTGTCGCTGATGGTGTAGGCCCAGTCTTGCGACTTAGCCACCGAGTCGAGGGCGTTGGCATTGTAGCCGATGGCATAGAGTCCGCCGATGATGCTGCCCATCGAAGTGCCGGTGATGATATCAACGGGGATGCCGGCTTTCTCCAGGACCTTCAGCACGCCGATGTGGGCCATGCCTTTTGCACCGCCGCCGCTGAGTACGACGCCCACCTTCTTGCGCTGTGGCTCTTGCTGAGCTTCTTGTTGTGCTTCTTGCTGTGCGTTTGCCGCCGCGCATAGCACCATTGCAGCGACGAGCGTCAGTAGTCTTGCTTTCATGTCTTTGAATTAATGAGAGGCTTATTGTACCGTAAGTTTTCCTGTGACGCGGAGGTATTCTGTCTCGTAGATACGCTGTTGTGTCTGTGCTTCGATGAGGTTGCTGTGAGCCTGTTGCCACTGGCTTTGGGCATCCAGGAGGTCGGTCATCGTCGCCATCTGCGTGTCGTAGCGCAGACGCATCATGCGGAGGTTCTCGTCGGCCTGCTGTTGGCTGAGCGTTGCAGTCCTGACCATTTGCTCGCTGTCAGTAAGGTTCTGTACGGCTTGGCGTACCTCAACATGCATGCCTCGCTCGCCCTGTTGCAGTTGCAGGCGGGCGTTCTCCACGTCTATCTTGGCCTTCTTTACCTTCTTCAGCTCTGCCCCCCAGTGGAACAGCGGTACGCTGACGTTCAGCATGGCTATTGGATTGAAGTCGCTGAAGGTGTGGCTGATGGTTATGGGCATGCCGTCGAGGTTGCGGATGGCACCCTTCAGCTTGAGGTTGTCGTAGTAGCTCAAGCGGCCCACGATAGCTACGGTGGGAAGGTAATTGGCGCGGGTGGCCTTGAGGGCAGCCTGCTTGGCCTTCACCTGCCAGTTGAGGAGCTGGAGGTCGGGGCGGGAGGAGAAGTCTTCATCGAGTTGCGTTGACAACGCAACATACGGGACGGAAGAGAGCGAAGCAGACGATGAGGGGAGCGAAGCAGTAGGGGCGGAGGGCTGCGGCGCAGAGGGGAGGGTGTCGGTGGGGGTGATGGAAGCTTCGAAGTCTGTGCCGATGATGTTGGCAAGAGCTAGTTGGCAGAGCTGTTCGCCGTTGCGGGCTTTCTGGAGCTGATAGGCGATTTCGCTCTGCTTGGCTGTGATGCGAAGCAGGTCGTTGTTGGTTGCCAGCTCGGCATTGACGCTGAGTTGCACCTTGTCGTAGAGGCTTTGTATCTGACGGGCGTAGGCTTCCAGCATCTGCACCTTGGAGCGGACGGCAACAAGCTGGTAGTAAGCATGGTCAACGCTGGCGATGAGCTGCATCTCCGTCTTGCGGCGTTGCTCTTCGCTCACCTTCTCTCCGATGGCTGCCAAGCGGTTGGCTGCCGTTATCCTGCCGCCGACGTAGAGCGGCTCGGTGATGTTGAGGCCCGCCATGTAAGTGCCACGAGCCTGGAGGGACATGCCGATGATGTCCTGGTCCTTCATCAAAATGGTCGTGAACGAACCGTCGATCTTCGGCAGATACTGCGCGAAGGCTATCTTGCGGTCAAGCTCAGCCTGCCGGACAGCGTTGTCGGCCATCTGCATCTGCTCGTTGTACTGGAGAGCGAGGCGGCGGCATTCGGCGAGGGAGCGAGGCTGGGCAAGGAGTTGCGTTGACAACGCAACAGACAGGACGAGGGCTGTTATGTTCTTTTTCATGCGGCTTTCGGTTTTTGGATGTGGAAGATTGTGGTGTAGAGGATAGGCAGGAAGACGAGGGTAATGATGGTGCCCATAGCGAGGCCCGACATGATGCTGACCGCCATAGAGCCGTACATCGGGTCGCCCATTAGCGGAGCCATACCGAGGATGGTGGTCAGCGAGGCCATCACCACAGGGCTGGTGCGGCTGACCGTCGCGTTCACCACGGCATGATAGGGGTGTTGCTTCTCCTCGCGCCTTAAGCGGTTGATTTCGTCCACCAGCACGATGCCGTTCTTTGTCATCATGCCCACGAGGCCCATCACGCCGAGGATGGCGATGAAGGTGAAGGGCATGTCGATGAGCAGAAGCACGGGAACGATGCCGCAGACGATGAAGGGCAGGCAGCAGACGATGAGGAGAACCTGCTTCCAGCTGTTGAACAGGAGGAGCATAATGACGAGGATGAAGAAGAAGGCCACGGGGAAGAGCTTGAGCAGAGATGTTGCTGCTTCGCCGGAGCTGCCGCCTTCGCCCTGCCAGCCTACAGAGTATCCTGGTGGCAGAGGTATGGCCGCAATCTTTTCGCGGATGTCTTTCTCCACGTTGCCGGGTGTTGCATTCTCGTTCAGCGGGTCGGGGTCGCATTCGGCCTCAATGGTGCGCTGACCGTTCTTGCGTATCACAAGTCCTTCTTCCCAAGCCATTTGCATCTTGTTTGCCACAGCGGTGAGCGGCAGGCTGCTGAGCATCTTGTTCTCCATGTCGTCGATGCTGGTGGTGCCGCTTAGGAGTCCCTTCACGTCGTCGTTGTCGATGTTGAGGTTGAAGTCGCTCCAGACGGGGATGTGCGGCAAGTCCATGATGGCCGAGCCGTCCTCGTTGCGAACCTGCATCTGCACGATGACCGTCTTGTCCTGGTCGGAGATGACGCCCACGGGCAGTCCGTCGGTGGATGCCAGAAGCGCATTTGCCACGTTGCCTCGGTTCAGGCCGCGGCGGACGGCATCGCTCTGGACGTAGTCAGCCACGATGGTCATTCCCTTCGGATGCCAGTTGTTCTGCACGGAGTACTTGTCCACATACTTGCAGTCGCGCATGATGTCCTCGGCTTGCTTGGCAAGTTGTCGGAGCACCATGGGGTCGGGGCCTTGAAATTCCACCTCGACGGTATGGGTGGTGCTGATGCTGAAGTTGTAGTTTCGGAAACGGATGTAAGCGTCGGGATACTCGGCGCGAAGCTTTGGACGCAGTTCGGCGATGGCTGCCTTCATGGTCTTGAAGTCCTTGCAGTCCACGATGAGTTCGCCGTAGTGCTCGCCTCCGCTGTTCATGGGACGCACGAAGCTGTAGCGGACAGGCGAGGAACCCATCGCTGCCGTCACGCGGTCAATCTTCTCGTTCTTCAGCAACTCCTCGGAGAGCGCCAGCAGGTCGTTCCTTGTGCGGTCGGGGCTGCTCTGTGGTGGCAAGTAGTATTCGATGACGAACTGCCCGTAGTCGAAGTCGGGGAAGAACACTCTTCGCAGCTGCGTGAAGCCCCATCCGCACAGGCAAAGCAGGGCGACGGCGCAGACGATGGTCAGGCGTTTGTAGTCGATGAGCATGGCTATCAAGCCTCGTATGGCTTTCTGCATCTTGTTGTCGCTCACGTCTTCGCCCGTCTTGTTCTTCATTCTCAGCGGCAACCATGCGGCGACGCAGGCCGGCACCTGTACCATAGCCAGCACCCAGGAAGCCAGCAGCGAGATGCAGAGCACGAGGAAGAGGTCGCGGCAGTATTCGCCTGCCGTGTTGGGCGAGAGGTAGGTGGGCAGGAACGTCAGCACGGCGATGATGGTGGCGCCCAGCATGGGCAGCGCCGAGTTGTTGACGATGTTGTAGAGATAGCTTTTGGGCGAGAGTCCTCTCTTGCGGTCGGCCAGGATGCCGTCGAGGATGACGATGGCGTTATCGACAAGCATACCCATTGCCACGATGAAGGCGCCGAGGGAGATACGCTGCAGGGTGCTGCCGCAGAGCAGCAGGATGGGGAACGACACGGCGATGGAGAGCACGAGGCTGGTGCCGATGATCATGCCGCCCCGGAAGCCGTACATGAACATGAGGACGATGATGACGATGAGCACCGACTCCAGGAGGTTGATCATAAAGCCGCCGATGGCGGAGTTCACCTGGTCGGGCTGGAAGAATATCTTCTCCGTTGCGAAGCCCACCGGGACGCGTTGCATCACTTCGGCCATCTTGGCATCGACGGCTTTGCCCACGTCCGGGACGATGACTCCGTCGTTGCACGTCAGGCAGATGCCCAGGGCGGCCTTTCCGTTGACGAAGAATCCGCCCGTCTGCGGCTCCTTGTAGCTGCGTTCCACGGTGGCGATGTCGCCCAGCCGCATCAGCTTGCCGGTCGTGGTTCGGATGTAGAGGTCGGCGATGTCCTGTTCGTCCTCCAGTTCATGGCTGACGCGCATCTCGATGCGGTCCTCGCCGTTGGTGTATTTGCCGCTGTTCACGGTCTTGCCCGCACCTCGCAGGCCGAGCATCACTTGTGTGGGGATGATGCCGTTGCGGGCCAGTTTGTCCTTCGAAAGGATGATGTTGATGACCTCCTTCCGCGTGCCGATGATGTTGATGCGCTTCACGCCTTTGACGGTCAGCAGCTCGCGGCGTATCAGTTTTGCATAGCGTTCCAGCTCTGCATAGCTGTAGCCTTCGCCGGTGAAGGCGTAGAAGAGTCCATAGACGTCCAGCATGTCGTCGATGACGATGGGCGGGTAGCAGCCCGACGGTAGCTTCATCTGCACGTCGTTTGCCTTGCGGCGAAGCTGGTCGAAGTGCTGTTCCATCTGCGACATCTTCACCTCGTCGGCAAACTTCACCGTGATGACGGCCATTCCGGACTGGCATTTCGACTCCAGGCTCTTGATGTTGGGCAGCGTGCGCAGCTCGTCCTCCATCACCTGCACGGCTTTCAGCTCCACTTCGTGAGCTGAGGCTCCGGGGTAGATGAGCGCTACTGATGCCTGCTTGATGGCTACGGCGGGGTCTTCCAGCTTAGGCATGTTCAGGAAGCTGAACACGCCCAGGAAGAGGATGCCCACCACGAAACTCCAGAATATGCTGGGGCGCTTCACGAAAAACTCAGTTAGTCCTCTTGCATTCATAATGGGATAGTCTGATTGTTAAACAGTCTGAGTGTCAAATCACAAGAGGTCGCCAATGTTGGTCTTCTGCGGTACAACCACCTTCACCTTCTCGCCGTCGTGGAGCATGCCTACGCCTGCCTTCACCACGCGCTCGCCTTCCGAGAGGCCGGAGGTGACGAAGATTTCGCCTTCGGTGCTTACCGTGCCGGTGGTGATGGCACGTTGCTTCACCACGTTGTCCTGCCCGACGACCCAGACATAGCTCTTGCCGCCGTCCTCGAAGACAGCATGGGGCGGGATGGTCAGGCCGTCGCTACGGTCGTCGCCGCTTACTTCGATGAAGACATCGACGCTCTGTCCGGCGCTGAGCACACCGTTCTGCAAGGCGAACTTCAGCGTGAAGAGCTGGTTGGAGTCGGCTTTGGGGAGCAAGCCCGTCTGCCGAAGCTCGTACTGCTGCCCTTTGTGGATGCAGTAGGCGCGAGTGAAGCTGTCGTGCAGGGCATAGATTTCGGCCGGCACGTTAATCTGGACTTCCATGCTCCGGGCGTCGATGATGTCGAACACAGGCAGGCCTGCGCTCACCATCTCTGCGGGTTCGAAGTTCACCTTCTGTATGGTGCCGTTCACGGGTGCCGTGAGTCGGGTGTAGCTCAACTGGTTCTTGGCGTTCTGCAGCTTGATGCCCAGCTGTTCCAGTCCGCTGGTGGCTTTCTCGTAGTCGTTGCCGGAGAGGCTGTTGCCTTCGTAGAGCTGACGGAGTCGCTCCACTTCGTTCTTCAGCTGGTTGTACTGCGACTGGGCGGCATCCACCTGAAGCTGATAGTCTTTGGCGTCGAGCGTAGCCAGCAGCTGACCGCTCTTGACGCGGTCTCCCTCCTTGACCAGGATGCGCTCTATCTGCCCAGGCGTGCGGAAGCCGAGGCTCACGGTGGCGTGCTCCTTCACGATGCCGGAGAAGTTCTTCCGCATGGTGGCTTGCCTGTTCTTGGGCGTCACGGTGATGACATTGTGTACGGTCTCTGCGGCCTTCTCTTCGGTCTTGCTGCCGCAGCTGCTCATCAGGGCTGTACCCAGCAACGCTACAGGCAGAATCAGTTTGGTGATGGTTCTCATATTATTGGATGTAATTTAATGTATTGTACGCGTGTTCTAATAAATTAGTTGCAAAAGTAGTTAAAAATCATTAATTATTGATGGTTTTCACATTATTATTTGTTCAATTTGCACACTATTTAACAAATTAAATCGATATGTGTTAATGATTGTAAAGCCGTGTCGTATGAGGTCTTGCAATGTACTGTGTTTGTCAGAGAATTTCGCAATCGGACGCGCTCTGACGCGTTCTTTTTGCTTCTGTGGCACTTTGGTCCACCGAAGGCGAGAAATGGGCTTAAATCGAATTTGCGGTGATTATCAGTCGGTTAGAAACGGGCATTTTGTCGAGGAGGGTTAAGAAAGTGTCAGGTCAGCACACAGTGCTGATAAACGGAACAAAGATTGAAGTGGAAAATTGAAAGTGGAAAGGGGAAAGTTAATGTGGAGGAAAAGGCGACACAACGTGGAGTGTAAGCCGACACTCCACGGAGCATCGGACAAGCCACCGTGTCGTATCGTCAGACACGACGTTAGGCGGCCCTTTTTGCTGTCAGGATTTTTCGGCGATTCCCTGCAAGGGAAGTTTCGCCTCAGAACTGGAAATAGATGAAGGGCTGCATTTCTGCGCTCACGAACTGGTAGATGATGACGACCATGACGATGCAGACGAGGCACATCGCGGGCAGGGGCATCGTGGCGAAGGCAAGGCGGTAGCGGCGTTTCCATTGCTCTGGAAGCCAATGGATTATCATGCCTGCGATGAAGAGAAGGAAGACGGCCCGATGGGTGCTGGCTATGGCCCAGACGTCGCCCGTCCAGCGTGAACCGATGCGCGTCACCATCTCTCTGGCCGTCTGCCACGCCTGTTGGTTGGCCGTAGCAGGGTCGAGGTTGCTGCCCGAGCGGAAGAAAAGGCGCGTGAAGCTGATGAAAGTGAAGGTGACAAGGATGGCCCACGGCCGCGCAAGAGCAGCAGGTAGAAGCCTAACGGGCTTTTGGAGAACGCTGAAGACTCTGAATTCTCTGAATGCTCTGAGTGCTCTGAATGCTCCGAGTTCTCTGAATACTCCGATTATTCTGAATGCTCTGATAAACCTCAGCCAAGCGCTGATGGCGATGAAGCCTGTGAAGCAGAGGAAGATGCGCCATACTGGTGCCGGCATGAAGACGGTGAGTGCCCAGCAGACAAGGGCTGCGGCTGTGGTGGCGATGGCGCGGTGGAGGGGCTTTGCGTCGCGCCAGAACTTATAGACAATCATGCCCACGCCGTTCAGTCCGCCCCAGATGAGGAAGTTGAGGCTTGCGCCGTGCCAGAGACCGCCCAGCAGCATCGTCACCATGCTGTTGAGGTTCGCATAAATCTTCTTGCGGCGGTCGGGACAACGCCATGCCGTCAGGATGACAGAAAGGGCGAGAAGCAAAGCGCCTGCTGCCACCCAGATGCTGCCGCTCAGGATGAGGCCGGCAAGCGTGAGAACCGCAATCCAGAAGTACGTCCCGAAGGTGATGTTGCGGTTGCCGCCTAAGGGAATGTAGAGATACGTCTGTAGCCAGCGGCTCAGGCTGATGTGCCATCGCTTCCAGAAGTTCGAGCAGTTCTCGGCCTTATAGGGCGAGTTGAAGTTGCGGGGCAGGTGGAAGCCCATCAGCAACGACAGGCCGATGGCAATGTCCGTGTAGCCCGAGAAGTCGGCATACACTTGGAGGGAGTAGAGGAAAAGGGCGGCGAGGTTCTCGAAACCCGTGAACAGCAATGGATTGGCAAAGACGCGGTCGATGAAGTTGAGTGCCAGATAGTCGCTCAGGATGATCTTCTTCGTCAGTCCTCCCACTATCCAGAAGATGGCGATGCCAAACATTCTGCGGCTCAGGAAGTAGCGTCGGTAGAGCTGCGGAATGAAGTCGCTGGCCTTGACGATAGGGCCTGCCACGAGTTGCGGGAAGAAGCTGACGTAGAAGCCGAAGTCGAGGATGTTGCGGACGGGACGGATGAGGCCTCGATAGACATCGGCGGTGTAGCTGATGACCTGGAAGGTGTAGAACGAAATGCCTACGGGCAGGATGATGCGGTCCACGCTGAACACAGGGCTACCGGCAGCCGCGTTGAACCACTCGGCAGCTATGTTCCTCACTTCAAGCTCGATGCCGAAGATTTGTCCCACTATGTCGGCGAAGAAGTAGCTGTACTTGAAGTAGCAGAGGATGCCGAGGTCGAGCGTCACGCTCAGTGTGAGCCACAGGCGTTTACGCCACTCCGACGTGCTCCGATAGATGCGCTGGGCGATGAAGAAGTCGCTGCAAGTCACCAGCAGCAGCAGTCCCACGAAGAGTCCGCTCGTCTTGTAGTAGAAGAGCAGGCTCACGGCCATGAGGTAGGCGTTGCGCAGGAGCGTCCGCCGCCCCATAAGGGAAAAGCCCGCAAAGACAATGAGGAAGAACACCCAGAAGTGCATCTGCGTGAAGAGCAGCGGGCTGTTCTCGTCGAAGGAGAACACCTTCTGCAGGTAGGCTATGAGGAGGTCAAAGTCCAAGGGCGTGGGAGTTTTCGGAGAATTCTGAGTGATCGGAGTTTTCGGAGTATTCTGAGTTTTCGGAGTATTCTGAGTGCTCTGAGTACTCTGATATGGCCTTGAAGAGCAGGTCGGCAAGCAGTTCGTAGCCGGGGCGCAGGAAGTGAATGTGGTCGCGGTTCATCAGGTGTGCGTTCACCCAACGATTGCTGCTGCCGTAGCCTCCCATGATGCGGAACTGGTTCCACACGGCTCCGTCGCATTCCCTTGCCAGTTCCATCATGGCCTGCTCCACCTTCTGCGTGTTGCGGTTGAGCGTTCTGCGCTGACGGCCTACGCGAAGGAAGCAGTCGTTGTTGGTGATGAAGAGAAAACAGACCTTCGGGTTGACCTTGCGCAACTCGTCCATGAGGGTGCGATAGGAGGCCTTGAACGCCTCGGCATTGAAATGCGAAGGCGGCACGTTGGCGTCGTTGATGCCTATGCCGAAGATGACCAGGTCGGGCGGACAGAGTTGCGACAGCTCTTCCGTCAGCAGTTCGCAGCGAAGCCACGACGGCACACTGGCCCCGTTCACCCCGCTTTCGCTGTAGGTGATGCGTTGTTCTGTTTCGGGATAGATGCCGCGCAGCACGAAACGTCCGCTGCCGTTCATGCCTCGGAAGGCTATCGTGCAGAGGCTGTCCGGCTGTCGGAGGGAGAAGCAGAAGTCGTCGCCCTGCCGCTTGGCCCTAAGGGTGTCGCCACCATCGAGGAGCAGCAACGGCTCGGCCCCGCCTTCGGCTTTACCGATGACGTGCAGACGGCGGAAGGCATATCTGGCAGGAGATTCCAGACGCAACGAGGCAAGGCTGTCGGAAGTTATGGCGGCTGCACCGCTCATGCCGAGCTGTTCCGAAGGCAGAGGCTCGATACAACGCGACCTCTCCCACGTGCCGCTGGGCGTCAGACTGTAGTCGGTGGGCGCATTCGTGCGGATGGCTTTCCAGGGGAAGAGCAGTCCGCGCGACGCTCCGATGCGCTCCCTCAGCCGGTTCGGAAAGATGCCTGCCTGTACGTGGCTGCCGCCGATGTGCAGGATGTTCACGTGCTTGCTGCTGTCGCGCAGGCAGCAGAGCAGCGAGTCGAACCGTGCATGCGACCCCGGAAAGTCGAGCCGGTTCTCGCCCAGGTGCAGGCCGGCCGGCTCGGGGCTGGGAATGTTGTCCCATGCCGAAAGCGCAAGGGACATATACATTATTATATATATAATAGTAGCGAAGCGTTTCATTCCTCTTGTTCGTTACTTTGAATGGGTGTTTCCTCTTGTTCCGTTTGCCCGATGTTTACGGCGGCAGAGTCTTCTGCAGTCAGTTCCACTTGCTCCTGTCCCGTGCGGAAGCGGTAGAAGCGGTAGTAGAGGCTGAGCGTGTCGTAGAGTAGTCCGGCTATCTTCTTTGCGCCGAGGGGCGTGAAGTGAATGTAGTCCTCGCCTGCCAGCTGCGGGTTGGCGTTCACCCAGCGGACGATGCTTCCCCTGCCGCCCATTGCTGCGTACATGTTCCAGAAAGCCGCTCCGGCCTCGTTGGCAGCAGCGCGGAGGCTGTCGTTCAAGGCAGGCAGGATGGGGTAGGACTCCATCTCGCCGTCCTCCCTGTTGCGTGCCATGTCGGCAGGGCCTATGAAGAGCACCTTAGCTTCTGGCGCAAGGGCTTGGAACGAGCGGATGAGCTGCTTCATGCTTTCCTTGAAGTCGTGCAGCTTCGACGCGTTGAGATAGGGCATACTGTTGCCGCCGAACTGCAGAATGACGAGTGCCACATGCTCGCGGGCAAAGAAGGGACGGAGCGAAGAACGGCTGATGGTCATCAAGTCTCTGCCCGAACTGCCGCGCATCGGTATGTTGTCCATGCTGACGCCCGTCGCTCCGTCCAGCTGTATGCCGAGGATGTCCGTCTCGCCCTCCACGTCCAGCGTGACGCGCCAAGTGGCTCTGTCCAACGACGTTGTGTAGAAGCAAGGCTCACCTCCGCTGCTGAGCGGCATCTCCTGTGCTTCCTCGTCGTTGCCGGCCTTCAGCAGAAGCGTTGCCGGCCTGCGCGTGATGACCGTGATGCGGCTGAAGCTGGAGGAGCGTCGATAGTCCTTTCCGCCTATTCCTGTGAGGCGGATGGTGGCACGCTCCGGTATGTGCGTCACTCTTGCCAGCGGACCGTAGAAGTTGTCAGCACTCCGCATGTCGGCAGGACCATAGGCTAAGTACTGCGGCACGTCTTCGGGCCAGATGCTCGAACTGAGCGTGAAGGTCGGGATGCTTTGCAGGGCAGGCACCAAGCCTACGCCCATGCCGCCGAATTCCTCCTGGAAGCGTTGCCGGAGCAGGCTGGTGATGCGGTCGCACTCTATCTGCGAATCGCCGTAATGCATGATGCGGACGTGGCGTGTAGAAGCAAGCTGGAGCGTCTCCCAAAGCGCATCGAGATAGGTTTCGTCCTCGTTGGGCATGTAGATGCGGGCAGCGTTGCTTGTCTGGTACGAGCGGAACTCCTCCATCTGCTGCGCGTTGAGTTCGTCCTGCCTCAGCTGCAACAGCTCCTCGGGAGTAAGGTCGGGCAGCGTGTCGGCCTCTTCGGCTACGACCTCCGCCTCGCTCTCTGCAGCTCCGCCCATTACTTCTGTCAGGCTCGGAAGGCGCAGACGAAGCCCCCAGCCGAGCGGCAGACCGTCGGAGGGAAAGCAGGTGCAAAGCAGGGCAAGACCTGCCATTACGCCCGAAAAAAAGAGCAGCGACTGGCGCGTATTCATGCTTTTATGTACAGTTGGGGCTACAAAATTACGAAATAATTCTTAATTCATCATTCTTAATTCTTAATTTCTTTGTAACTTTGCGCCATTAATCTACTTTTTTACCTCATGCCATGCAAGACAGATACACACAGATAAAGTCTGCCGACGACCTTGCCGCATTGCTCTCACAGCCTGAGCAGGAGTTGCGTCGCTATGCCTTCCAGAACGTCAGCTTCACAGCTGTTTCCGAGCTTGCGCTACGACATATCTATCGAGAATGCCTTTTCTTGAGTTGCCGCCTGCCGATGGGACTGAAGCGACAGTCGAAGGACTGCCTCTTCCTGCCATCAATGGGCGAGACGTTCTACTTCCCCAATCACCTCTATTCGCCCGAGGAACTCTACGATGGCTACTGTCCCGACCGGCCCGAAACCTATGCGAAGTGCTACGACGGGCGTGTCTATCGGCACTACATAAAGAAGGGAAAGTTCCGCACCGACATCAAGGAGACGTTGGCACGCACGCTTCACGACCACTCCATCAGCGACTGCCTGCGGGACTACCTCTCGTCGTTTAACGAGCATAAGCTGATAGGTGTGATGGGCGGCCATGGGCTTTCGCGCCTCGACGTCGCTTATCGTCAAGTGGTGCTGCTGAGCAAACATCTCACCGAAGCAGGCTTCCTGATGATAAGCGGCGGCGGTCCCGGAGCGATGGAGGCAACGCATCTGGGCGCTTGGATGGCGGGAAGGACGGAGGAAGAGTTGCAGGAAGCCTTTTCCATCATGTCCGTGGCGCCTTTCTACACCGACAGCCTTTGGCTTCCCACCGCTTGGCAGGTGCGGAGCCGCTTCCCGAACCTCGGCTACGAGAGCCTCGGCATCCCCACTTGGCTCTATGGGCACGAGCCTTCCACCCCGCTTGCTACGCACATCGCCAAGTTCTTCGAAAACAGCATCCGCGAGGACAGCATCCTCACACTCGCTTCGGGAGGCATCATCTACACACCCGGTTCGGCCGGCACTCTACAGGAAATCTTCCAGGAAGCCGTGCAGAATCATTATCTCATCTTCGGTTATGCCTCTCCCATGATATTCATGGGGAAGCAGTTCTGGACGGAGCGAGTGCCCGTATGGCCTTTGCTTATGTCGCTCGTCGATAATGGGGTTTACAAGAACCTCATCCTTTGCCTGACAGACGAGGTGGAGGAAGCGGAGCGCGTGCTACAGAGCAACGTGAGATAGAGGAAAAAGGAAAAGGGCGCACTGGTGATGTGATGAAACTCCGAAAAACAGGTTTTGAGGGTTCGCCGCCTTTGTAATCCACCTAACCATAAATGGGATGGCACGCCATTGGACAGACGAAACAGTTCTCGGTAATAAAATGTAAATTGATGAGTATCCCGATCTAACCAGTACGCCCTATTTGTGTATGTCTTGCCAGCTGCAAGGCCATTTAGGTCTTCAATTGTATTGCAAAAATAGTAAGTCTTGTTGTAATATGCAAGTTTTTTAGGCTTTTTCTTCGTCTTCCTTTGGCATTTTGTTGAAAACTTCCTACTTTTGTTATGAAAATAGAACTTTAAAAGCATAAAATGACGCTACATTTCTCCATTGAATACCGAACGGAATGGGGACAGTCCGTTGAGGTCGAACTTAGCTTCCTTTCTGCCGACGGAAAGACAACCCGACAGTACATTCTCCTCGAAACAGACGACGGGGTCTTCTGGAAAGGTGTCTTCAGGCTCAAGTCGCGCAGCAGCCAGTTCCGATACACGTATATTATAACCGCTTCCCACCAGTCGCAATCCCGCTCCACTGCTGCCGAAGGAGAGGATGCCAGAGGTGTGATTGAGGGGGGAAGGGCTGTGCTGCGCCGCGAATGGGACGTCGTGCCGCGCCTTTTCCCTGTTGACGACAACCGGACATACTTCTTCCTGGACCATTGGCGCGACAGGCCGGCTTCTTCCTATTGCTATACCGATGCCTTCCGCATCAGTTCGGGAATAGCGAAAAACTCAGCCGTCATGCCTGCCCTCTTTCCCCGTACGTGCCTCTTCCGCATTCAGGCTCCGCAACTTCAGCCTGGAGAGAGGGTTGCACTCCTTGGCGACCAGCCCGCCCTGGGCAACTGGGACGTGGCGCGAGCCTTGCCCATGATGCCGTCCAGCAATGGCGAGTGGCTTCTTTCCATCAGCGGCGACGGCTTGCGTCTGCCGTTCCAATATAAATATATAAAGGTAGGGAAGGACCATTCGGTGCTTTGGGAAGAAGGTCCCAACAGGCAAAGTCCGGAACACTCCCCCAAAGGGGTGGAAGGAGGAGGCTGCGTCGTCGCCCTTTCCGACGGCGAGTTGCGGCTTCCATCGCCTCGCTGGAAGGTGGCAGGCCTCGTGGTGCCTCTCTTCTCGCTGCGTTCCGAAGGAAGCCAAGGGGTAGGGGATTTCGGCGACCTCTGCCAGATTTGCGACTGGGCAGCCTCTACAGGCATGCATGCCGTACAGCTCTTGCCCATCTACGACACTACCCAGAACCGCACCCCAACGGACAGCTATCCCTACAACGCCATTAGCGTCCACGCCCTCCATCCCATCTATGCCGACCTGCGCCGCCTGCCTCTTGCCGATGCCGAAGCACTCGCTTCCTTCCGCGAAAGATGGCAGAAACTCAACGCGCTGCCTGCCATCGACTACGTCGAAGTCATCAAGATGAAGGAAGAATACCTGCACCTCCTCTATGAAGAGCAGACAGCCTCTTCCCAACCCTCTCCCGTGGGAGAGGAAAGCCTCTCCCCAGACCTCTCCAAAGGGGAGGGAGTTTCGTCGCCTTGGCTGCTGCCCTATCAGGTCTTCTGCCACTTGCGCGACACCTACGGCACAGCCCGTTTCGCCCAGTGGCCCAAGCTCTCGGCCTACAACCAGAGTGCCGTGCGGAGGTATGCCGAGCGTCATGCTCACGAAATCGGCTATTATGCCTTCGTGCAGAACATCCTTCATCAGCAACTTTCCGAAGCGGCCGAACATGCCCGCCGCCTGCGCGTCTTCCTCAAGGGCGACTTGCCCATCGGCATCAGTCCCAATAGCGTAGAGGCTTGGCAGTCGCCACACCTCTTCCACACTGACATGGCAGCCGGAGCACCGCCCGACGACTTCTCGGCCACAGGGCAGAACTGGGGCTTCCCTACCTACGACTGGGAACGCATGGCTGCCGACGGCTACCAATGGTGGAAGCAGAGGCTCAGGGACATGTCGAAGTACTTCGGAGCCTACCGCATCGACCATATCCTCGGCTTCTTCCGCATCTGGCAGATACCTCGGAACAGCCCCACAGCCCTCCTCGGACAGTTCTCGCCCGCTCTGCCCATGAGCGTCGCAGAGATAGAGTCCTACGGAATGCCCCTCGTGCCGGAGCTTTTCGTGCCCGATGCCACCCGTCCCGACCTCTACCACCCGCGTATCGGAGTGATAGGCGAGAAGGCCTGGTGCAGTCTCCCCAAGTACGAACAGGACGCCTTCATCCGTCTCTACGAAGACTTCTTCTTCCGCAGGCACAACAACTTCTGGGCAGAGCAGGCCATGCATCGGTTGCCCGTCCTCGTCGATGCTACCGACATGCTCGTCTGCGGCGAAGACCTCGGAATGGTGCCCGACTGCGTAGGCCCCGTCATGCAGCACCTCGGCATCCTCAGCCTCGAGATACAAGCCATGCCCAAGGCCTACGGCGTGCGCTTCTCCCGCCTTTCGGACAACCCTTATCGAAGCGTAGCCACCATCTTCACCCACGACATGCCAACCCTCCGCCTCTGGTGGAAGGAAGATGCCGAGCGCACCAGACTCTACTATAATGAAGTGTTGGAGCACGACGGCCCTGCGCCCGACGACCTTCCGGGATGGCTGCAAGAAGAAATCGTGGCACACCACCTCAACTGTCCCTCCATGCTCTGCCTCATCAGCCTGCAGGACTGGATATCGATGGACGAGAGCCTGCGCAACCCGCATCCCGAAGAGGAGCGCATCAACGTGCCAGCCAATCCCAAGCACTACTGGCGCTACCGCATGCACATCCCCATATCGCGCCTCCTCGCCGCCGATGCCCTGAACGACCGCCTGCGCACCCTCATCGCCCGCTCCGGCAGGGAGTGCCTTCTCTAAATCCAGACCCCCTCTAACTCCCCCATAAGGGGGAGGACTCCCTCTCCCACGGGAGAGGGTTTGGGAGAGGCTGCGGGGGGAAGTGTCGCTGTCGTTCCTCGTCGGCGACCTCTTTGCGGAGTGTTGATTTACACTCCACGTTGCATCGGCTTACACTCCACGTTGCATCGGCTCACGCTCCACGTTGCATCGGCCGATGCTCCACGTTGTGTAAAACCCTACCTTATTCCCCTTTTGTTCAAGGCCTTTTGGTAACGGCGTGCATTGCTGTAGTGTTCGGGTAGCGTCGAAGCGAAGTTGTGAGTGCCCGAGAAGTCCTCTTTGGCACACATATACAGGTAGTTGTGCCGCACAGGATTGAGTACTGCTTCAAGTCCTGCTATGCTTGCAATGCGGATGGGACCAGGGGGCAGACCGACGTTGCGGTAGGTGTTGTAGGGACTCTCTGCCCCTAAGTGTACGTTCAGAATGCGGCGCAAAGTGAAGTCGCCTAAAGCAAACTTTACCGTTGGGTCGGCCTGTAGCGGAATGCCCCTTTCCAACCGGTTGAGATACAGTCCCGCTATCATGGGCTTCTCGGCGTTGTTGGCCGTCTCCTCATCGACGATGCTTGCCAGCGTGGCCACCTGTTCGCGCGTCATTCCCAGCGCCTTGGCCTTCGCCTTCCGTTCTGCTGTCCAGAAACGGTTGTGTTCGCGCTCCATTCTCTCCATGAATTTATCGACGCTGATGTCCCAATAGACCTCGTAGGTGTTGGGAATGAAGAGGGCAGGGATGGTGGCCGTCGTGTAGCCGTGTGTGTCCAGATACATGCTGTCGGTCAGGGCAGAAGCAATCTCGGCCGAATCGACCATGAGGTTCTGCGAGAGGACGGCGGCCAGTCTGTCCATGGTGCGTGAGGTGGGAATGACGAGCTTTATCGGCTCCTGATTGCCGCTGCGCAGGCATCGGTACAGTTCGAGGTATTTTGTTCCGGGTACTACGCGGTAGCGGCCCGTGCGGGGACGGAACCCGATGACCTTGCTGTAGATGTCCCATCGCCATCCGATGCCGGACTTTGCCTTGACGCTGTCCGCCGTATCGTCGCGGTCGATGTATATCAGCCGCCCCTCTCCGCTTTCCTGCCCCGCCACTTCCGGCACTTCTCCCGTCAGCAGCAAGAGTGCGAAAACGGTTCCGACGGCCAGCACGATAAGTGCTGCCAGCACTATCCAAATAGTTCTTTTCCTTGTCTGTTCCATTGTCTATGATGCTTATTCGAGTGCAAAAATACATAATTTCGCCCGAAAAACAAAAATTTTCAACTTTCAACTTTCAACATTCAACTTTTTTTTGTACCTTTGCACTCGCAATTGCCACTATGGCTCAGTTGGTAGAGCAACGCATTCGTAATGCGTGGGTCGGGGGTTCGAGTCCCCCTAGTGGCTCCCAGAAAGCATTTAGAGAGTTCTGTAGAAGGGCTCTCTTTTTTGTCCGATAACGTTTTGATTACTATTCTGGGTCAGCGGATTTTCTTAAGTAGCGCTTTTAAAGTGGACTCAACAAAAGCGGAGTTGCTGGGGTGGCTCGGGTAGGGGAGTAAAAGAAAAAAGGATTGCACTTTCGATGCAATCCTTTGTTTCGAGCGAGGTGCCTGGCGGATTCGAACCGCCGTTGACGGTTTTGCAGACCGTTGACTAAGCCACTCATCCAAGGCACCAACTAATTTACAATTTGACGTTTTACTATTTACAATTTGAGTGTAAGCTAGGTATCTTTCGTCGAATTGCGCTGCAAAGGTACGACAATTATTTCACAATTCATAATTCGCCATTCATTTTTTTTGTATAAGGCCAGCAATTTAACATTTGTTAAAAGAAGCCCCGCTCCATCATACGATGTTGCGGGGCTTGTGTTCTCGTTTGTGCCGCTGTGGTAATTCGTTTGGAATCAGAAGAGTACCTTCTTCCCGTTCACGATGTATATGCCTTTGGGCAACTTGCGATTTACTAAGTGGCGGCCGCTGAGGTCGAAGATGCTTTCGTTTCTCTCAAGAGAGGTAGCCGGACTTATGCAACCACTGGCGTAGTCTTCAGTTGTCAGGATGCTAATCCTCGCCGGGGTGCTGGCCGTAACCTTCAGTTCGTTGGAAGAGAAAGACAAACACCATCGCTGCGGAGAAATCGCAGTTTCCTCCTCGGAATACACTAATTCTCCATCCTGAAGGGTGTAGGTCTGTGCTATGGTCAGCATGTTGTAGTAGCCGAAGAAGGTGTAGAGGATGCCATTGAAGTTGTAGTCGGAACCGTGTTCTATGGCGGGAACAACTGTTGCATCAGGCAGGGTCAGCGTCTTTTCTCCTGGCGACTTCGCGCGGATAAGGTAAGGTGTGTTGGGCGATATGTTGCCGTCTTTCAGCACTTTAACCACCATATCAATCTCGTCCGTGATGCCGTCGTTGTTGGTGTCGTAATGGTGGAAGTCGTAGATATCTGCCACGTCGTACTCCTCAGCCCAGTCCTCATACTTCATGGCGAAGGGGACGTACAGAGATTCCCATTTCCCGTCGTAGGTGCGGGTATAAGTAATGTGCGGGTACGTCTTCTCTTCCGTGATGTTCAGGACTGTGTTATCGATTATGGCGAAGTCTTCCACCTTGGTAGCAAGGACAGCCTGATAAGTTTCGCTCAGCTTGTTTTTAGCCTTCAGATAATCAGATATGGTATAGGCACCAGGGTTGTCGAGTATCTCTTGGGCTTTGGCCATCGCTGTGTTGAAGGCAGCCATCTCAGTCTCTCCATATTGTCCGTCTTCGAAGTTATAGCTGCTGCATTCTGCATAGAGTGCTCCCAGTTCGTAGCGATCGGTGATGACGCGGCAGAGCCTGGCCGAGTTCTCCATGAGCGATGCTCCGCAACAGGCAGCGCCCATCGAGGCATTGCTGTCTGTGTCGGTATAGGACTTTGTCCAATCCCAGTTGCAGAAGACGATGGGATAGCGCGAGAGGTTGAGGTTATCCCACATCGTCTTGGTGTTCTTCAGGATGAGGCGGCATAAGCTGGTTCGGTTGTTGGTCGGCATCTCTTCGTCGAGAACGTAGTTGACGGCATACGGGATGAGCACGGCCTTGAAGATGCTTTGGTCGCCGTTATGCCCTTCGTCGCGAAGGATGTTGTTGCCGTTGGTGCAACGTCCGCTCGTGAAGGCGTAGTTGTTATAGGTGAAAGCTAATGTGCGGTATTTGTTCTTGACAGCCGTTGACTCGTCGGAGACGTGGTAGAGTATGCGGCAAGCTTCGGCGAAGGTGCCTTGGGTGTAAGTCAGAGGCGGGTCTTCTACGCGGCCGTCGCTGAAGACAATCTTCTTGGACGTATAGGCATAGAGCTTCTTTGCATAGTCAAGGTATTTGGCCGTGCCGTACTTCTGATAGAGTTTGGCTGCAATGAGTGTGGCTGGCGACTGCGTGCAGGCATTCGGTCCGCTGCCTGCATCGGTGTTCCAAGGAAGCCAGAGTCCGCCCGTTGCCTCGTCCTCTTTGGCACGCTTGATGATGTAGTTGTCGAAAACCTGTCTGGCGACAATAGAGTAGGTACTGGTGCCTGTTGCCTCGCCTATGTGTAGGAGGGTGAGTGTTATCCAGCACATGTCGTCGGTATAAGGGTTCTCGAACATCTTATAGTCTGAGCTGGTGTTGGGCGACGAGCTGGAGCTTGCCGGAGCTCCTGAATAGTTGTTTGCCTTGTTCTTGTACCAGAGCTTGATGTAGCTCAAGTACTTGCTGGCAAGCTGAGCGTTAATCAACTTGTGACGCTGGTAGGCGTAGATGATGACGTCGATGGCGTGTGCCTGCGTCCAGTAGGCATTGAAGGCATAGTGATTATAGGTGTCGTTGAAGATGCCTTTGGACTTAATCATGAACGACTCGATGAAAGCATTGGTCATGGAGTCTGCCTTTGTCTCGTAGGTGTCGTTGAAGGTGCGGTAAAGGCTCTTGATGGCTGTTGTCTGGGCATATAGCGACCGACCGCCAACGAGCATCGAACTTCCGGTAAGGAGTAGGAGGAGAGTAAATCTTTTGAACATCTTATTACCTTATATTTAACATTATGACAAAATCCGCTAAAGGCTTTAAGGACTTTAAGGTCATTGGGTACTTTAAGGTCCTTAAGGTCTTTAGGGATTTAAGAGAGCGTTATTTTAATTTATTGCTTCTTCAGCAGGTCGCGAATCTCGGTGAGCAGTTTCTCTTCAGCACTTGGTTCGGGAGCCGGAGCTTCTGCTGCTTCTTCTTCTTCTTTCTTGCGGGAGAGAGCGGCGATGCCCTTCACCATGAAGAAGATACAGAGGGCGATGATGAGGAAATCGACTACGTTCTGGATGAACGCGCCATACTTGAGCACAGCAGCGCCTTCGCCTTCGCCTATCTGGAAAGCTAAGCTGCTGAAATCGACATTGCCTGTTGCCATACCGATGAGGGGCATCAGAACGTCGTCCACCAGACTGCTGACAATCTTGCCGAATGCACCGCCGATGATGACACCGACAGCCATGTCCATCACGTTACCTTTAAGCGCGAACGCCTTGAAATCTTGAATAAATGACATAATGAGGTTTAGAATTAAATGATTTATAATTTACTTGTTTCTTATTCTTTCTGTCTGGAGTCGTATTACATCAATTTGTGCACAAAGTTATAAAAAATAGAAGAAAGAAACGTGAAGAAAGTAAAATTATTCTCCTTAATGCTTAATTTTTTCACTTTTCGCTTTTCTTTTTGCGCATTTTGTTGTACCTTTGCAGCGCAAAAGTAAAGAATTAAAGTGAAGAAGAGAGTCGTTTCCGTCTCAATATGCCTGCTCTTGACGCTGATAATGCTTGCCTGCAAGTCAGCTCACTACTGTAATTGCGGTTGATTCGCCATAATCGCAAAGGAATAGCAAGTTGAACAATCGCAAATATAATAAATAGTAAATCGTAAATCTTTAAATAGTAAATCACATTAACCCTTTTAATTTAAAACAAAACAAAATGGCAAACGTAAAAGTCGCTATTAACGGTTTCGGCCGTATCGGTCGCCTCGCTTTCCGTCAGATGTTCGAGGCTGAAGGTTATGAAGTAGTTGCAATCAACGACCTGACCAGCCCCAAGATGCTGGCTCACCTGCTGAAGTACGACACAGCTCAGGGCGGTTTCGCTGGCAAGTTCGGCGAGAACAAGCACACCGTTGAGGCTACAGACAACTCCATCATTGTCGATGGTAAGGAAATCACTATCTACGCAGTTCCCAACGCTGCTGAGCTCCCCTGGGGCAAGATTGGCGTGGACGTAGTTCTCGAGTGCACAGGTTTCTACACAAGCAAGGAGAAGGCTTCTGCTCACATCCAGGCTGGTGCCAAGAAAGTTGTCATCTCTGCTCCCGCTGGCAATGACCTCCCCACCATCGTTTACAACGTGAACCACAAGACTCTGAAGAAGGAAGACACGGTTATCAGCGCTGCTTCTTGCACAACCAACTGTCTCGCTCCCATGACAAAGGCTCTGAACGACTACGCTCCCATCCAGAGCGGTATCATGACAACCGTTCACGCTTACACAGGCGACCAGATGATTCTCGACGGTCCTCAGCGCAAGGGCGACCTGCAGCGTGCTCGTGCCGGTGCTGCCAACATCGTGCCCAACAGCACAGGTGCTGCCAAGGCTATCGGTCTCGTTATTCCTGAACTCAACGGCAAGCTCATCGGCGCCGCTCAGCGCGTTCCTACTTTCACCGGTTCTACTACCATCCTGCACGCTGTTGTCAAGGGTGACGTTACCGTAGAAGGCATCAACGCAGCCATGAAGGCAGCAGCCAACGAGAGCTTCGGCTACACCGAGGAGAAGCTCGTCAGCAGCGACATCATCGGCATGAAGTTTGGCAGCCTCTTCGACGCCAACCAGACCATGGTCAGCAAGATGGAGGACGGCAACAGCCTCGTACAGGTTGTGGCTTGGTACGACAACGAGAACAGCTACACAAGCCAGATGGTTCGCACCATCAAGTACTTCGCTGAACTCTAATAAAGAGTGAGAGAAAATTTTTGATTTCATAGAAAATAATTTATTGGGGGTACTGCTTCGTGAGAAGCGGTACCTTTTTGTTTCTTATTCAAACATCGCAATTATTGGTGTCCGGGGAAAAGCATGCGCACCTCAATTGATGCTCCTATCCATCGGCTTACCTGACGAAAAGCAGCTCATGGGGGCTTACTCTAAAGTCCCGAAGGGACGAGAGACCACAGACGGGGGCGCAAGCCCCCGGTAGTAGTGCGACAATCAAAGAAGCCCCGACGGGGCGACAGAGACCTAATCATGTTGTTATTAAACACGTTACATGTTCTGTCGCCCTTTCAGGGCTTAGTTTTGTTAATTCGCTTGTACCGGGGGTTACACCCCCGTCTGTGGTCTATCGCGCCTCCGGTGCTTATTTAGCGGACAGCAATACAACGCAATAAGCCTACATCCTTAGGAAAGAAACTTTCATTTTCACTCTCCATATTCTCCTTCGCCGTAGGCAACGATTCTGTTCTTTCTGCACTTTCCGTATGAGATAACTTTGTTTTTTGTCAGAAGTTTTCGCAATGAGACGCGTTCTGGCGGCGTTTTTTTGTTTCTGCGGCACTTTGGTCCACCGAGCACAAGAAATCGTCTTAAATCGAATGGCACGTGATAATCAATGAGTTACAAAAAGGCTTTTTGCGGGACTGTGTTAAGAAAGTGTACAGACAACGTTGAATGTCATCAAACAGTACAAAGAAAATCGTGAAAAACGACGAAGAGGAAGGGGGAAGATAGCATGGAGGAAAAAGCAACACAACGTGGAGAATCGTCCGATTCAACGTGGAGTGTAGAATGAGAAGGCGTGCAGAGGAGGGAAATGCCCTATGGGAAGGCAGGAAATTGTGTCGCGAATTTTCGGACACGTACCCTTTTCCTTTCGGAAGAAGCCTCCGTCCTTCCCCAAGACACGCTCTCAAGCAATGACTTCCCCTCCGTCCCATATGTTGCGTTGCCAAAGCAACATCACCAACTCCCTCCAGCCGTCCCGTATGTTGCGTTGCCAACGCAACATCACCAACTCCCTCCAGCCGTCCCGTATGTTGCGTTGCCAACGCAACATCACCAACTCCCTCCAGCTTAAACCGTCTCTGTATATTGTTTCTTCGGCACGTTCAGCAAGTAGCCGCATATCTCCTCGGCACGCTTCACCCTGTTCCAGACGGTTTGTATCTTGGCATCCATCACCTTGGCAATCTGCATCGGCTTCAAGCCAATCTTCATCAGGCAGATGGTGCGGAGCAGCGGCTCGCGAATCGGCCCATCCATTCGCTCCTGGACAGCCTCGATGAAGCCCGGGTAAAGTGCTGCCGTAGCCGTCATCAAGTCTTTCCACGAGGAGACTGTCAGGTATGCTTTCCCGGCCGCAATGTTGTGGAAGCGTTCCACCACATCTTCAGCCCTGACCTTCGCTTCGTTCATAAGGGCCATGCGCGTCAGTTCCTTGTTTATGGCCGCCTTTTGCTCAAGCAATTTCTTCCAGCCGACAATTTCTTCCACAAACTTCTTCCGACGGAAGTTGTAGTACGCCACAAAGCATGTAGCAAGGCAAAGCGCTACGAGGCCCGCTATGATGGAGTAGAAGATGAGGTATTTGTCCCGCTGCATGATGGCCCTCTCTGCTTCCAGGTCCCGATGATAGCGGAACTCGTCCCTGGCTCTCTGTGTCTGCTCGAAAGCACGCTGGGCAATAATTGAGTCGTTGGTCTCGTAGAGACGTTGTCCCCACAAAGCAGCCTGCCGGAAGTCTCCCTTGCGGAAATAGCACCGCTGAAGGCCTGCTGTAGCCTCGTATCGTCCCGTCGCACTTCGCTCCTTATTATAATATATAATGTAATGGGCTATTGCCGAGTCTGTCCTCTCCTGGTTCTCATGGTGTCTGGCAAGGCAAAGCTCATAATTACCCGGGCGCTCGTTTGCCGGCATTTGCGACAGATGCCGGAGCAACGGCCCGACCTTCTCGTAGTGACCATAGTTGGAATATATGGCCAGCATGTACGACATCACGTCCCCATACCTCTGCGGGAACTGCTCTTCTCGTATTGCCTTGTAGGCCAAGTCGCAGTAAAGCAGGCAGTGGAGCGTGTCGTTCTGGTGTTCGTAAGCCGAAGCCACGTCCATCAGGTAACTCGCCGTGGAGCGGTTCCTCCTTCCTTTGGAATCGACGGAGGAGGCTTTCGCCAGTTCCACAGCCTGCTTTGCCACGTTCAACTCTTCCTCATAGTTCAGGACAAGCATATAGAGATACCTCAACTGCGAAAGCGCATTCTGCCATATCAGCGTATCGACGTCCCTCCCTTTCTCAGCGACATCAACGGCTTTCAAGAAAAGACTTATGGCCCGAGGGTAGTCTTTCAGGTCGCGATAGGCACTGCCCAGATAGTAGAAGGCACGTTCCTTGTCGCAGTCATCCTCGCGCCCTTCGAAATAGGATACTGCTCGCTTGGCGGAGTCGGGAGAGGATGGTACGACGTCGAACTTGTCGCGCAAACGGATGGTCAACAGATTGTACTTCTGCCGGACGTGCTCTGTTGACTCCTTCACCGAGTCCTTCATGCCTTCTGTGCGAGCCTTTGCCTCTGACATTGATGTCTCGCAAAGCTGCCATATCTGCTCAATCTCGTTCAGCAATTGTTGCTCTCCCTTCTCATCCTTGCACGAGAAAAGCAATGCCGACAGGCAGAAGAAGAGGAATGATAGTGTTGTCTTACTCATACTTCCTGTTTACTTGAATAACATTTTCAAGCGCAAAGTTACGCTATTTCTCAATAAATGGCAAGGAAATCCACTCCCAACTGCTCCCAAATCAAAGAAAATTTGCCAGTTGGGAGCACTTGGGAGCGATTTTATTTGGAACGAACTGCAAAACATCCTACCTTTGTCCCCGAAAACAATAACAACTCTAAAAAACGTCACTACTATTTCACTTACATATAAATATATATAGTATGAAACGCAGCATTTTATTTTTGCTTTGGGCAGTTACCATATTGTCTGCCAACGCTCTTGAGGTAACAATCCACGGTTTGAACTATTTCTTGGATTCTAAAAGCCATGAGGCTGTCATTACCAGTGGTGGCACTTGCTCGGGCGAGTTGGACATCCCTTCAGAGGTATGCTACAATGGAGAGACATTTGTCGTAAAGAGCATGATCTGGAAAGCATTCGACGGATTGGTCGAACTGACAAAAGTGAGGATTCCAAAGACTCTTGAGAGCATCATGCATGAATACCCGCAAGAGCCTACTTATGAAGATGTAGAACTACCATATGTTTTCTACCCATGCACGAATCCTTTTACCAGATGTACCTCCCTTGAATCGATAGAGGTGGACGAAGAGAACCCTGGCATGAAGTCCGTCGGTGGTGTGCTCTTCAGCAAGGACGGGACATGGCTGTACGCCTATCCGGCTGGTATCAAAGCAGCAAGTTACGATGTGCCACAAGGTGTCACACAGGTAGGGACTTTCGCTCTTGCCAATGAAAATCTTAAGAAAATAGATTTGGCCGAGAGTGTACAAGCAGTCGGCCTCAATATATGTTACGATTCCTCGCTCGACACCTTGATAATTAGAGGAAGGAATGTTGAGGATATCAGTATGCGCGGCTGGTTCTTGGAATGTCTGAAAGATACAGCGAAACTCTATGTTCCTGCCTCAGAGGTTGACCGCTACAAGAGTCTGTATTCTGGGACTGTCCTGCCGCTGGAGGAATATGAAGGGAGGAAGGTAAATCAAGAGTACTTCCCCGAGGGGACGAAGTGGACGGAGATACGTTTGGACACCCTGAAGTACGATAGCTGGTACTCAAAGGTTGGAGACGAGTGGGTACCTAACTTTGAGACGATAGAATACCGCGTGCAAGGAGAGCATACGTCGTTTGGGACACATTATAAGTGTGTGTACAATAATGACCCTGACTGGGCAGGTCAAGCCACTTTTTTAATCTACGAAAAAGACAATAATGAAGTGTTAGTTTCATTATTAGTTCTTGACGAAAATGGTAATGAATCTTATACATTTGTGCCATCAGAAATTTATCAATTTAATTGGAGCATTGGACAATGGATGTGGTTTCAAACCCCAGATGAAACAAATACCACAGTTATCTTTCAAAAACGCTATAGCTATGGTATAATAGATGAAATAAAAGAAGGGTACTTCGGAGGTGTGAGTCCATTGAAATATGTGGATTTGGATGGCAAAGCGCCTGATAATCCAGAACTAGAGCCAAAATATGTTGATACCAATGGTGGTCGTATTATTCAAGGAATAGGCATTACAGAGTGGAATGACGGGGAGTGCCTTTTGGGTCCAATCAACATGTATAAGTATCTGGATATGTGGGGCGTGGGTAGAGAACGTCACTACCGATCCATGCTTGTCCACTTCGAGCGCGACGGCGAGGTGCTTTATGATGTTTGGCCTCGGAAGGGGAGTACTGTAGAGGTTGCTATTGATGGTTTGAATTATTTCCTGTACTTAGACAGACATGAGGCTGTTCTTACTAGCAGAAACAATTGCTCTGGCGAGGTGGACAAAGGTAAGGATACCCAAGACCATTGAGGAAATCATACATTATTATCCTGTTGACCCCGACTGGCTTGATCCGCCTACAGGGATGGCCAATCCTATTTATGTAAATCCCTTTAAAGGATGCACCGCTCTTGAATCGATAGAGGTGGACGAAGAGAACCCATGCATGAAGTCCATAGATGGCGTACTCTTCAGCCAAGATGGAGTTGGACAATACTATTATAAAACAGGCAGTTATTCAGGAACAGGGCTTTATTGCTATCCAGAAGGTGTCCGACAAGAGTCTTACACTATTCCTGAGAGTGTGGAATGGATTGGTGGAGCAGCTTTTCCCAATAATCAGTATCTTACTACATTGACGATACCGAACAGCATGAAACACATATGTTATGATGCTTTCTCTGGCTGTTGCAATCTGACAGATGTCTATTGCTATGCAGAAAACGTCCCCATCGCATGGGACGGTGCATTCAGAAACGTTCCCATAGCTTCTGCCACGCTTCATGTGCCTGCTGGCTCTATAGAAGAGTACAAGACGACTTCGCCTTGGAGCAACTTCGGCAACATCGTGGCACTGCCAGATAATAATTCTTACTATTATTATTACAAAGGAAACAAGATTCCTTTAGCTCTGAACGAAAACAAGGTCGTTGTCAGCATCCCTAAAGAATGTGATGAAACAAGCGAAAGGATTCAAGCAAATGTTCAAGTCCTGACGACAATAAAGGACAACTATTTCGACATTATTGTTATATCGCGGTCAGATTATGAGCATTTAACCTCAATGGATTCCTGGGAAGAGGATGAAAGGAATGTGGTATTGTCATCCTGTTATTTTACAGAGAGAAACGATGAAGTTTGTGCATCGCCATATCTGAATGTAAAAATCAAAAAGGAACAGGACACAGACTTGCTGAATGCGTATGTTGAACAGTATAAGCTCAGATATGGTGACTATAAACCCCTAATTACATTGTGGTATGTTTTGTCTGTTACACCCGAAACTGAGAAAGACCCATTGCAAGTGGCAAATGAACTGTATGAAAGTGGAGATTTTGCAGTATCAGTACCGGACTTGGTTGATATTGAACCTGAACCACTCGAACCAGTCACCTACACCGAAGAGCAGATGGCGACGATTGTGCTGCCGACGGAGCCGGATGCAAGCAAGGGGAAGTACTATAGGCTGGACCGCGTGGAAGGTAATGAGATTGTCTTCGAGCAGGAGCTGCAGCCTTGCGCACATGTTCCTTATATTATTGTGCCGAGCGAGGACTTCAGCATTGAGGTGGACGCATTGGAGCTGGATGGTTTGCGCTGCGACACGGCGAGCGTGGAAGGCATCAGCTTTATCGGCACTTTCCAAAAGGAAGAGGTTGAAAGTCAGGAGGGCTTCTACATCGAACTCATCGACACGACGCCCGACTGCAGCCTTTCCGCCTCCGGGGAGGCAGGCAGAGAGGTGTACACGATTGGCACCTTGCGTGCGTACTTGCTGGTACATTGGGACGACCCCTACAGTCATGGCGGCACGAAGACACCTGCAGAGAAGCTTGAGATAGTGCTGCATGACGATGCCACAGGCATCGAATCAATTCAAAATTCAAAGTTCAAAGTTCAAAATGAGGATGCCGCCATCTACGATGTTGGCGGGAAACCGGTAAATCGTAAGTCGTTAAGCCGTAAATCGACCCGCGGTATATATATCCAGGATGGCAAGAAAGTCGCATTTAAGCAGGAGTAGGCCAAAGCCTATCTACCATTTGATGCTGACTTTCACGCCTTCGGGCTTGTTCTCGAAGCGGAGGTGCAGCAGGCGGTCCTTGCCGTCCCATTGGGTTTCGTAGGTATCGGCGCCGACGGTGATTTCCTTCGGCTCGTGGGGCAACAGAATGGCCATCACGTTGTCGGTGTTGGCGGGACTCTTGGCTGTAAAAGCATAGCGATGCTTCTCCACGAGTTCCTCTTCCTGGCGCGAAGCTGCGGCCAGCACCTGCGGACGCTTGCTGTGCTTCACCTTCCCGAGGTCAATAAGGAAAGTCTGTTCGCCGGGACGAACCATCTTCCCCGGCAGGCAGGGCAGGGTAGGGTCGAAGAGGTCGAGGAAGCGCCCTTCGAGGATGAGCGGCTCGTTGCTCACGACGCCTTCATCTACGACAGAGGCAATCAGATAATGTCCTCGCCTGAGCAGGAAGTTGTTCTTCTCTTCGAGCTTGCCGTAGGCGTTGCCAAGCGTCTGCATCAGCCTGCTATCGCCGCCTTCGTTCATGGCGAACTCCTTCGGGTCTTGCCGTAGAATATAGACGCGCCCCTTGCCGCAGCGATACTCGCCCTCGGCGGCCTTCCTCTCCATGCCCATCAGCTCGAACAGATGCTCCGAGGGGGCCTTGTAGCCGCTCTCCGTCCACCATTCCTTGATGTTCTGGAAGGCATCGTCGTCGCGACTGCAATAGATGAGCCGTCCTCCTTTCCTGACCCATCGGGCAATGTCTTCGTGTGCCTTCGGGTCGAGCGGTTTCATGGCCGAATAGGAGAGGAGCAGCACCTTGAGCCCCGTCCATGTGTCGGCATAGCCTGTGTTTTCCAAGTGCGTGATACTGACAGGGATGCCTCGCTTCACCAGCGGAAGGGCCAGTCCGTAGAAGTTCGAGAGTTGCGGGTCGTCGTAGCCCTCGACGGGATGTGGCGAGCGCTGGAACATCAAGGAGTTCGCCATTGCTACGCTGACAGCCCGAGACCCTTCCAAACCTCCCTCCTTTTTAAGGGGCAAGGGGCAGGGGGCAAGGGGCAGGAGGATTGCTCTGGTAGTTGGTCTTCTCTTGCCCCTTGCCCCTTGCTCCTTGCCCCCTTTTGAGGGAGTAAGAGGGTCAGATGGCATCTCGTTCAACGCGTTGATCATCACCTGCATCTGCGTGGAATAGAAACGCGGTATGTGGGCACGTTCCTCGCTTCCGGCCGCGACGCGATAGAGACCTTCGTAGATGCGGTCGGGCCAAGGCATCACCTCGTAGTTGCCGATTTGTGGATAGAGCAACTGAGCCGTGAACGTGGCCTGATAGTTGCGGCGATAGTCCTCCCAGTCCTTGGCGCGGTCCTCGATGGGGTCGGTCAGGAAGAACATCTTCCGGCCGGTGGGTCGGGTCATCGACTCCATGCATCCGTATTCCAGGAAAGCCGTCTCGAAGACACGCTCGCGCGCGATACCATTATAATAATTAGGTTCGCGCGACGTGCCCGTCCAGACCTGCGCGATGTAGCCGTCGCAACTCTCCATCGAGGCAAGCGAGGCTTCGGGCGATACAATCTGCCACTGCGAATAGTTGAGCAGCGAGTGCGTCGGCACGTAGCACTTCACGTCCAGTCCCTTCTCCCGTCCGTAGGCCTTGGCGTAAGTGAAGGCCTCGTCCAAGGCACGGTAGTAGAGGTGGTACTTCAGCTTGTTCGAGAGGTAGGTGTTCTCGGCCGATTCGTGCTGAGGCCGCCAAGGGAAGCCGTAATACTCCTGCCACTCGCGCTTGAAGGCCTCGCTATAGCCGGCTCTTGCCCAGAACTCAGGCTCTTCCAGGAAGATAGCTTCGATGCCTTGGTCTATGGCGGGACTGATGTGCTTCTCCTTGAAGTAAGCCAGATAGTTGCGCGTCGGGACGATGTAGGGCACGAGGTGTCCGTGCATGATGGTGTCGCCCCGCTGCGTCTTCTGCCCCTCGTCCATGTGCCAGCGGCCGTCCCACTTTCCGGTGAAGTAGTCCTGATACTGCCCCCAGGCGATGCCCGTCATGAAGTGCGTCGTGTAGTTGTGTTCGCGCCACGACTGCACGCGCTCGGCAAAGGAATGCCGTCGGTTGTCGTTCACGCCATAGACCATCACGGCATCCGAGCGGATGTCGGTTGTCGGCTTCCACGGCCCAGCGGTCTGGAACGTTGTCTTCTGTGCGTGGCAGGCTGCTCCGAAAAGGAACAGACAGCAGGCTATAGTGCTGACTTTCATTGATGTTTGCTTCATGACTGACTTCGTAAATAACGTTTCGCTGCACAAAGATAAGCATTTTCCCTGAAATGGCAAGCGGTCGAAGCGAAATAGTAGGCAGTTTTCCGTTGTATAGCTTTCCCAGAGAAATGCGCCTGAGGCGTGAGAGACCACAAGCGACCGAAACCCTTGTTCTGGCGGATTTGTAATCCGCCAGATGCGAATATAGGCATTTGAAATGCCGTAATTGGGGACATTAGGGGATTACAAATCCCCATACTCCTTGCGGTCGGATTGCAAATCCGACCGAACAGGGAGCTAAACTTGCTGTTTTGCCTCATTATATGAACTTCAATACTTGAATGGCTATTTAGCTCAATTCCTTTTTATAACGTCAGTTGGCTTTTTGCCGAACAGCAACTTGGAAGGAGAAGAGCAAGACATGTGTTGGAAAAATCCTTACAGAAAAATAAGTCTCTACGTGGACTTTTGCGCGACTCCCCGCGGGGTGTCTGCTGACGCTCCACGTTGTGTAAGCCGATACTCCACGTTGCATCGGTCGAAACTCCACGTAGCGTCCACCATCCCTTCATGCCGTTTTCGAGCAAGAAATATGCGGGATTTGTCTTTGCGACAAACCCCGCATACACTTTCTTAACTAAGTTCCGAAAATCACGCCCTTGTAAAGCATTGACAATCAGCAGCTATTCGATTTAAGGCCATTTCTCGCATCGGAGGCTCCAAAGTGCCACAGAGCCGAAAAAAGGCCGTCAGAAAGCGTGCGATTGCGAATTACTTTGACAAACGCACGCTTCTTCCGGAACGGTTACTTCTTCTTTGCGGCAGCTTTCTTCTGCGTGGTCGGAACCGTAGAAACAGCTGGCTTGTAGTAACTCAAAGCCTCTGGCATGCGTTTCTGCAGTTCAGCCAGTCGCTTCTCGTCGGAGGGGTGGTCGCTGAAGATTTCGCTCTTCGTGCTGCCCCCTTGTTGAGCCATGCGTTGCCAGAAGGGGATGGCAAGCTGCGGGTCGTAGCCGGCCATGGCAGCGAAGATGAGGCCAAGCCGGTCGGCTTCCGTCTCGTTGTCGCGCGAATACTTGAGGTTGGCGAAGTTGAAGCCCGTCTGTGCCACCATGTCGATGAGCTGGATGGTGCTACTCGATATGCCTTTCGACTTCGCAACCGATGCCAGTACCGAGCCGCCTATCTGGGAGGCGTACTGCTGCCGCGTCTGCTTCGAGAGCTGTTCGGCAGAGTGCTTGGCCACAGCATGCGCTATCTCGTGTCCGAGCACAATGGCAAGGCTCGTTTCGTCCTGTGTAACAGGAAGTAAGCCTTCATAGACTACGATTTTTCCGCCAGGCATGCAGAAGGCGTTGATCTCGTTGCTTGCCACGAGATTGAACTCCCATTGGAAGTTCTGCACCTCGTTGGCGTAGCCGTTGTTCTTGAGGAAATTCTCGACGGCCGAAGCGAGTCGCTGTCCCACACGCTTCACGAGAGCCGTGTTCGTCTGGTTTGTTGAGACCTTTGCGCTTTGCATGTACTCCTGATACTGCTGGGTGCTGAGTCCGAGAATCTGTGCGTCATCGACGAGCAAATGCGTCTTGCGTCCCGTGATGGGCACGGTGTTGGTAGTGCCGCATGCGGTTGCAAGCAGTGCAAGTGCGGCAATGAGCGTTGTTTTGATTACTTTCATAGGGATTTATTAAATTGAATATTGATAATTGAATACTGAAAGTTGCTTCGCTTGAGCTATGGTTGTGAGTTCGACTGAATGTGTGTACAAAGTTACGGAAAAATTCTTTATGACAGATGATAAGTAGCTGCTTTTTTTCGAACGAAGTTCAAAGATTGGGCATTAAGGCTTCTTGAAGGTCCAGACCTGTTCGCCCTGGAAGGTTTGGATGTGGAGGGCGATGGAGTCGGCGAAGGGGATTGCCTTGAGGTTGTCTGTAGGGAGGCTGGCATAGACGGTCTGGGTGTAGGAGAGCGGGTCGTCGTTTTGGCGGTGATGAAGGCTGATGTGTAAGGTTCTGCCCCGTAGTCTGCCGATGCGGTAGCCCCAGTATTGCTTGCCTCCTTGCGTGAGGGGAGAGAGGTGCATGTTGATGTATCGGCCTGATTGCCAGACGCTCGTCACTTTGATAGGGTCGGGGTCGAAGGCGAGAGCGGTGGAGTCGTGCAGCAGGTAGGCTCCCGTCAGTTGATAGAGGGTAGCGGTCTGTCCGTCGGGGACGTAGCCGCAGACGACGCGATACATGACCTCTTTCTCGAACCCCGACTGCGGATTGCTGATGGTGTAGGTGCGGCCGGCATCGGTCGTCAGCTCCGTCAACGTGCCGGAAGCATCGGTGAGTATCGTGGCAAACTCAGTCACAACATTGGGATAGAGGTCCGAAGTGTCGTCACTACCCTTGCAACACGAGAGGAGACAAACGGCGAACAATAAGATATACTTGACCTTCATAAACAGATGAACTGATTTTTTCTTTAACCACAGATTTAACGGATTCAACGGATTTGTTCTTCACGCATACCTTAATCTGAGAAATTCCTTAAGCAATTAAACGGATTGTTTGCTGACTTGAATCAGCTTAATCCGATTAATCTGTGGTTTATTTGTAATACCTATTATTTAGTTTCTATTGCTTTCTGTTTGTTGACGACTGGGTTGGCGTACATCGTGAGAATGCGTTCCCTGAGGAAGTCTTCGTCCTTGTTCGCTATCTGCACGAGGTCTATGCGGCTCTGCAGGTAGGTTTCGAAGGTCTTCTTCTCCTCTTCGCTGTACTTGTCGGCAAAGGCTGACGTGCCGCTGAGCAGGTCGGCTGCTACGTAGTTGCCCGGGAAGAGCTGATAGCCGGCATGAATCTGCTGGTCGATGCGGCGGGCCACCTCTGCAAAGACTTCCGTCTTAGGCAGTTCCGATAGTTCGTCGAGCCAGGTGTTGATGCAGGGACGGGCTTCGTAGTGGATGCGTCCTTTCTGTCCGAAGATGCCTGTCTTCATGTTGTCCAGATCGTCCTGCTTGCTCTTCTTGAACGATGGGTTGTCGCGCTTCAGCTGGAACTCCTGGGCTTTGAGGTAGTCGCAGGGGTCGTACTCGTAGCTGATGCTGAGCGGCACGATGTGGAGATCCTTGAGGCGTTCCACGATGCTCCCTTCTCCGGCCATCGCAAACATCTTAAGCAGAGAGTCTTGCGTCTGGTCGCTGCTGTCCTTGGCTCTGCCTTCGCGTTGTGCTATCCAGATGTTTTCGTGCTTCTCGTTGATGGCGTGGTGCATGTAGCGGCTCATGGTCTGACTGCTTTCGAGGAGTTCCCTCGGACTGAGTCCCCTTTTGACCGTGAAGGCTTTGTTGAGTTTGACGAGCGTCTTAATCCAGGGGTAGATGAGCAGGTTGTCGCCGATGGCTATCTCGCAGGTCGTGGGGAAGCCGTTTTCGAGCAGCAGGAGGTCGAGAATGGCGCTGTCGAGCACGATGTCACGATGGTTGCTGATGAAGGTGTAGCGTACCGGTCCGGGGGCAATACCGCTGTAGGAGAGGCTGTACCCTGTGCTGCATTTCTTTAGGATGCGCTTCAGTACGGGCTTGATGAAACGCAGTTGGAACTGCAGGGGCGTGTTGACACCAACAAATGCCAAACGTATCAAGCCGTTACGCATCCATTTCGGCATCCAGGGCACGAAGCCCCTGAGCAGATGCGAGAACTGTCTGTCGGCAAGCAAGCTCTCAACGGCCTGCTTCACTTCGCCCGCCGCGTAGGGACGGATTTCGTCGAAAGACCCCCCATCCCCCTTTAGGGGGAGGCATTCATTACATTTGGATTCTGACATAATGCTACGAATGTTTTACATTATAAGTTCCCCCTAAAGGGGGGGGTAGGGGGTCAGTTTGTCCTCAATGATATCCGTCATCACATCCTTTATGTCCAGGCCTGCTGCACGGACTTGCTGCGGGATGAAGCTCGTGGCGGTCATGCCCGGCGTGGTGTTTATCTCGAGGAGGTTGATTTTCTCGCCTTCGGTGATGATGTAGTCGATGCGTATGATGCCGTGACAGCCCAGCAGGTCGTAAATCATGGACGTCAGCTTCGAGACGCGCTCGGCAAGGTGCTGGCTGATGCGGGCTGGCGTTATCTCGTCGCTTTCGTTGTTGTACTTGGCCGCATAGTCGAAGAATTCGTTCTTCGACACCACTTCTGTGATGGGGAAGACGACGCTCTTCTCCCTTGTCTTGTAGCAGCCGCAAGTCAGTTCGGTGCCGCCCATGAAGGCTTCCACCATGACGTCCTCGCCTTCCTTCAGAGCGAGGTTGATGGCAGGCCGCAGTTGCTCGATGGTTTTCACCTTCGTCGTGCCGAAGGAGGAACCGCCTCGGCTTGGCTTCACAAAGCAGGGCAGACCGATGCGCTCCACGATGTCCTCGTCGCTGACCTCAGCTTCGTGACCTATCTTGACGAGTAGGCTGTCGGCCACCGACACGCCGAATGACCGCAGATAGTTGTTGAGCACGAACTTGTCGTAAGTCATAGCCTCGACGAGCACGCCGCAAGTGGAGTAGGGCATCCCGATGAGGTCGAAGTAGCCTTGCAGTTCGCCGTTCTCTCCCGGCGCTCCGTGAATGGTGATGTAGGCGAAGTCGGGATGGACCGCCTCGCCATTCACCATGAAGCTGAAATCGTCTCTGTTCACTTTGCTTCGGCTTCCGTCGGGAAGCAGAGCCTCCCACTTGCCTGCATGAATCTCCACCTTATATATATTATAACGTGCAGGGTCGATAAACGAGGCGATGCCCTCTGCACTTCGCATGCTAACGTCGTGTTCCGAGCTGTCGCCGCCACAAACTATTGCTACTGTCTTCTTCATATAACAATTATTATTTTTCTTTTTAACAACGGATTGAACGGACTATACGGATTTTTCCTTTCAGTATGATACGTGCAGTTCATCCGTGCAATTCGTTGTTATATATAAATTTAAACTCTATGTTTGTCATTCGTCTTAGTTTCTGTTTTTGCTGTATGCCCGCCACTTGTTCAGCAGGGCTTCGAAGTCCTCGGGCAGTTCGCTGGAGAAGAACATCTCCTTGCCAGTTGTGGGATGCACGAAGCCGAGCGTCCTTGCATGAAGAGCTTGCCGCGGACACAGTTCCAAGCAGTTGTGGATGAACGCCTTGTAGGAAGCCGTCTGTTCTCCTCGGAGGATTTGGCAGCCGCCGTAGCGCTCATCGGCAAAGAGCGGATGTCCGATGTGCCGCATGTGAGCGCGAATCTGATGCGTGCGACCCGTTTCCAAGTGACACTCCACGAGCGTGACAGGGCCGAAGCGTTCCAGCACCTTGTAGTGCGTGATGGCAGGCTTCCCCACTTCTCCGTCCATCGGATAGACGTCCATCTGCAGGCGATCCTTAGCGTGCCGACCAATGTTGCCCGTAATGGTGCCTTCATCATCGGCGAATGGTCCCCAAACGAGAGCATTATATTCGCGACGGGTTGTATGGTAGAAGAACTGCTTGCAGAGGTGTGTCTTAGCCTCCGCCGTCTTTGCTATGACCAGTAATCCGCTGGTGTCCTTGTCGATACGATGCACGAGGCCGACCGTCGGGTCGTTGGGGTCGAAGCCTTTGTCGTCGCGAAGATGCCAAGCGAGAGCGTTGACCAGCGTGCCGCTGTAGTTGCCGCAACCGGGATGAACCACAAGGCCTGCGGGCTTGTTGATGACGAGCAAGACGTTGTCCTCATAGACGACATCGAGCGGGATGTCCTCGGGAACGATTTCCCAGTCGCGCTTCGGATGGTCGAGCACAAGGGAGATGATGTCGCCGGGCTTCACCTTGTAGTTGCTCTTGACGGGTTTGTCGCCGGCACGGATGCTTCCAGCTTCAGCCGCTTTCTGTATGCGGTTGCGGCTCGTGCCGGGCATGTGGTCCATGAGGAACTTATCGACACGAACAGCTGTCTGCCCCTTGTCCACCTCTATGCGCCAATGTTCGAAGCCCTCCTCCAACCTCTTCCCGAGGAGAGAGGCATCGTCGCTTAGCTCAGACGAAAAAGGAACCTCCAGAAGCTCGTCGTCAAGCTCATCATCAAGCAGTATGTCTTCCACGTTCACACTCTTACTTTATTCAACTTTCAGCCTCTCCTCATCCCTCCCCTAAAAGGAAGGAGGTAAGTCTCTCCATCCCTCCCCTAAAGTGAAGGGGGTAAGTCTCTCCCTTTAGGGGGAGATATAGAGGAGGCTTTCAATTTTCAACTTTCAATTTTCAATTCCCTCCCCTTTCAATTTTCAACTTTCAATTTTCAACTTTCAATTTTCAACTTTTTAGAGTTCCTCTTCGTATCCGTCCATCACATCCGAGTTGTCGCCTAACGAATCGCCCCAGAGCACATCGAAATCATCTTCGGTATTACTGATGTCGCTGTTGCCCACCACGATGACTACGGGAGCATCGCACGGCACACGCTCGCCGGTATAGACCTCGCGCCCATTCACTTTGAGAGCAATCACCCAATCGGGGTCGCCGGGGACGAACTCTATGGGACCAATTTTAAAGCCAAGCGACCGCAGACGTGCCTCTGCTTCCCGTCGCGAACAGTTGCCTGCTATGTCGGGTATCGTGTTGGTGGGTGTCTGCTTCTGATTGATAGTCAGATAGATTTCCCGCCCCGACTTCACTCGGTTGCCGACGCCTGGAGTCTGTTCCAGCACTATGCCTGCGGGCTGCTGACGGACGTATGCCGAGTCCACTACGACCGCAAGCAGTTCGAGCTTCTCCAGCTCGTACTCGGCGTCGCTGAGCATCATGCCCTTCACTTCGGGCACTTCCACGCTTTCACCATGCATGGTGTAGCCCGTCATCCACATCCACAGTCCTATGCATAAGGCTATGCCGACAAGCACCATCGCTATGAGGTTCCAATAGACAACGGGGCTGAACAGCTTCTTCTTGAATCCTTCCCAAGCCATAATCGTTCTTTTTTATATATTTGCGCACAAAGATACAAATTATTTATGGATTAGAGGCTATGGATGAACGATTATTTCTTTTCTTTGCTCAAAAAAAGTAAAAGGAGAGTGTTCGGGTTTTATTATTGTTCTTCAAGTGTCGCATGTAGGCAACCTGCAAATCAAAGCCATAAAGTCACAAAGTAATCTTCCAGCCTGAAAAGGCACAACGGTCTTGGTGGTTAGCTAATACACTTGCGAAGTTCGCGTGCTAAGTTTGCAAACTTAACGTGCCAAGTTTGCAAACTTAACGTGCCAACTTTGCTAAGTTAACGTGCTAAGTTTGCGAAGTTGACGTGCGAAGTTTGAATCTTCACATATAATTACCTTGAAATTGCCCATTATTATATTTTATGGTCTTTCTTCGGCATTCGCCTCCAGCTCGTTACGCTTCGGCGGGCTTGAAGTCAAATCAGCTCGAAAATAGCCTAAGAGCCATTCAAAGCCAATACATAGCCTCCCCCCAAAAAGAAAAAGAAGTAAAGTCCCCCTTACTTCTTTCCCTATTTGCTTCAAGTAGTGTGTGTTTACTTGCCGTGTTTTTCGTCTGAAACGGTGAGTTTCTTGCGGCCTTTTGCGCGACGTGATGCCAATACGCGGCGACCGGTTGCTGTTGTCATTCTCTGACGGAAACCGTGCTTGTTGTTGCGGCGACGGTTGTGGGGCTGAAATGTTCTTTTCATATCGTTTGTTATTGCTTAATTATTATGTCACATTCGGATTCGGGGTGCAAAATTAAGCCTTTTTTTTCATTTATACAAGTATTTGGCAACTTTTTCTTACTAACTTTTCAACTTTTCAACTTTTTCACCCGTTCAACTTTTCTATTTTTCAATTTTATTCTTACCTTTGCAGCCGAAATGGTCGATAAGGTGATTAGTTGTTTGGTCGTTTAGGGGGCATTACCCGAAGCCAACACAGAATTCTCCATACGGCCAAACGACAGAACAACCCAACGACTAAACATTTTTAAAACCTAAATTTATGATTAATTCACAGGACATCAAGAAGGGCACCTGCATCCGCATGGACGGCAAGCTCTATTTCTGCATCGACTTCCTTCACCGCAAACCCGGTAAGGGCAACACCATCAAGCGCTTCAACATCGGCGAGCGCCTTGAAGACGTGCGCGTAGAGCGTCGTCCCTATCAGTACCTCTACAAGGACGGCGACGACCTGGTATTCATGAACAACGAGACCTACGAACAGATTACCATAGCTCCCGACCAGGTGAACGGCGTGAAGTTCCTCAAGGAGAGCGAGAACGTGGAAGTTGTCGTCGATGCCAGCACCGAGACTGTGCTCTATGCCGACGTGCCCGTCAAGGTGCATCTGCAAATCGTTTGGACAGAACCCGGCCTGAAGGGCGATACAGCCACCAACACGCTGAAGCCTGCCCGCGTTGAGACCGGCGCAGAGATTCGTGTGCCCCTCTTCATCGAGGAAGGCGAGACAGTCGAAGTGGACAGCCGCGACGGCAGCTACCTCGGCCGCGTAAAGTAAGAGCCACCCCCCTGACTCACAGGGAAAACAATTAAAGGTACAGGGACTTGTGGAATGCCACAAGTCCCTGTTCTGTTTTCATGCGCTTCCTTCGGTTTGGCGAAGGTCTGTCTCGCTACTTAACCATGACCTTGACTTTGTCGAGGTCATTCACGCTCGGCATAGCTCAAACAAGTTTGGCTCTGCACTCACTTAACCATGACCTTGACAGCCCTCTCGCCAATCTTCACGATAGCTGTGGAGCCTGCGGGGAGCTTGGAGCGAAGCGTGGCTGTGTCCTGACCGCTGACGATAGTGTCCAGGAGCATACCACTGGTGTTGTAGGCCGACACCTCTGTGCCTGCATCCAAGCCGCTGACGGTAATGGTGCCAGCTTGCGACTGAATGAGGACAGGCAGAGCCTTTACTTCGTTCACGGCATCTTCGGCAATGATGCCATTGGTGACTGGCTGGCGGTCAATCCAGCAGAGGGTGGCAGTTGCCACTTCGCTGTTGTCGCAGCCTGCCTTTGTGGCATAGACGCTGATGACGTAGGTGGCGGAGAGGGAAACCTCGTTGCCGTAGTGCGTCTTGACGTCGGCATCGGTGATAGTGGCCACGCACTCGGCTCCCTCGGTTGTGCTGGTGAAGGTCAGCTTGCCGCCAGCATAGCTGATGGTGGGCGTAGCGCATATCTCGGGCGTTGGCGGTTCGGGCGTGCTTCCGTCTGTGGCTTTCTTCGTTCCGAACAGGCTCCAAGGCTCTTTTGCCTTGTAAAGCTCTATAGATGCCGCCGGTACATGAAGCGTGGCATACTCGATGTATGAGTTTTCAAAAGCATTACTTTCAGTAGAGGGAACATCTTCGGCATAGCAATAGACGTCTGTCAGCTCCGGGCATTTGGCAAAGGCATAGTAGCCGATGCTTTTCGTTCCGCTGCCGATGGTGACGGAGGTCAGGCTTCTGCAATACTCGAAGGCATAGTTGCCGATGCTGGTTACGCTGTTGGGGATGGTGACAGAGGTTAGGCTGCTGCAATTCTTGAAGGCATAGTTGCCGATGCTTGTCACGCTGTTTGGGATGGTGACGGAGGTCAGGCCACTGCAACCATAGAAGGCACTTTGGTCGATGCTTGTCACGCTATTCGGGATGGTGACGGAGGTCAGGCCGCTGCAACCAGAGAAGGCTTGGGAGCCGATGCTGGTCACGCTGTTGCCAATGGTGACGGAGGTCAGGCTGCTACAATCTCTGAAGGCATAGTCGCTGATGCTGGTCACGCTGTTCGGGATGGTGACGGAGGTCAGGCCGCGGCAACCATCGAAGGCCCAGTTGCTGATGCTGGTCACGCTGTTGGGGATAACAAGGTCTTTTATTTCCTCGCCATTCATATATAAATGATGAGCATATGAAAGAGGATTGGAACCACCAAAAGCGATATTGCACCATGCTGCTACATCTGTTATATGGACGGAGGTCAGGCCGCTGCAATTCAGGAAGGCATAGCTGCCGATGCTGGTCACGCTGTTGGGGATGGTGACAGAGGTCAGGCCGCTGCAACCATAGAAGGCTCTGTCGCCGATGCTGGTCACGCTGTTTGGTATGGTGATGGAGGTCAAGCCGCTGCAATCTTCGAAGGCATAGTCGCCGATGCTGGTCACGCTGTTGGGGATGGTGATGGAGGTCAGGCTGGTGCAGTAATAGAAGGCCTTTTCGCCGATGCTGGTCACGCTGTTGGGGATAGTGACGGAGGTCAGGCCGCTGCAATTATCGAAGGCAGATTCGCCAATGCTGGTCACGCTGTTGGGAATGGTGATGGAGGTCAGGCCACTGCAACCATAGAAGGCACGGTAGCCGATGCTGGTCACGCTGAATTCCTTACCGTCGTAGGTAAAGGAAGCAGGGATGTTGACTTCGCCAGAGTAGTATCCACTTGGCTTTTTTGTTACTTCGGCTTGTCTTGCCTTGACTATCAGATTGTACCAGATGCCGTCGATTTCTACAGATGCGTTTGCCACTATTGACAGCAGGGCCACAAGAAGAAGTAAAAGTTCCCGTCTCATATCTTTTGTTTTATAGTTAATTACTCGTTTTGCTGTACAAAAGTACAAAGAATTTCAATACCTTCAAAGTATTGTGTGATTTTTTTTGTCTGAAAACCCCTCACAGCCTCCCCAAAGTGTTTCCGTGTGGCATACCCCACCCCTAACCCCTCCCCTGCGAGGGGAGGGGAAGAGAGGCTGAAACCATATCAGCGAGAGCTTTCTCCATGTACTCCATGTGCTCCGTAGAAATAAAAACTCTAAGGAGCCAAGGAGTCAAAGGAGGGAAGCGGGGCCTTCTCCATGTACTCCATATACTCCGTAGATAAAAAGGCCCCCAGCCTCCACATTGGGAGGAGGAACGCTCAGTTGCAGCTAAGAGGCTCTAGTTCGGACGGATTTGCAATCCGGCCGTTTTGAGTTTAGGGATTTGTAATCCCCCAGCTTATAGCATTACAAATGCTTTTTCTCAATTCTGTCGGATTTCAAATCCGCCAGAACTGGATGCTTCTCCATGTACTCCGTAGAAAAAAAACTCTAAGGAGTCAAGGAGTCAAAGGAGAAGTGAAGCCCCATTCCCGCCTCCAAAACTCCTTTACTCCTATACTCCTTAGACATTAATAAACTCTACGGAGCCAAGGAGTGAAAGGAAGGAAGCGGGGCCTTCTCCATGTACTCCATATACTCCGTAGATAAAAAGGCCCCCAGCCTCCATCTTGGGAGGAGGAACGCTCAGTTGCAGCTTAGAGGCTCTTGTTCGGACGGATTTGCAATCCGGCCGTTTTGAGTTTAGGGATTTGTAATCCCCACAGCTTATAGCATTACAAATGCTTTTTCTCAATTCTGTCGGATTTCAAATCCGCCAGAACAGGATGCTTCTCCATGTACTCCGTAGAAATAAAAACTCTAAGGAGTCAAGGAGTCAAAGGAGATATGTAATAATGTATCGCGCGCATGTGCGTACACAAGGTTTTTTCCCGAGAAAATCTGCCAATCTGCCACAGAGGGGCTTTATCGCGCTGAAGCACAAACGGATATGCGTGTGGCAGATTTGTGGCAGATTGTTGAAAATGTGGCAGATTGTGGCAGATTTGGGGGTGCAGGTACAGTTTCCTTCCGGCATCATCCAACTACACGTGAGTCCACTTGAAAAGTTCAGATGTCTGCTTTTGCTCTTACAGAGCGATACATAACTGCTTGATTACTACCCAGGGCGCTGCCCTGGGCTAAGAGCTTTTAGTCCTTACAGGACTTTTTCGAGCAACTTCACACGTTAAGTCAGGCAACTCTACACGTTAAGTCCCCCAACTTCACTCGCTAAAACACTCCACGGAGTATCGGCTAACACTCCACGGAGTATCGGCTAACACTCCACGGAGTATCGGCTTACGCTCCACGGAGTATCAGCTTACACTCCACGGAGTATCGGCCTACGCTCCACGTTGTGTTCGGTACAGCCCCCAAGCCTCTCCTATATCCTCCCCTAAAGGGAACCGATAGGTCGATGGCCGTTCCGCCTGCACCTGAGGCAACAGCCGAAGAAGGGAAAGGCAGGGACTTCCGCCCCCCTCTATGTTCCCTGTTAGGGGGAGGAAAGCGGGCGAAGAAAGTCACTTGCGGCAGTTAGCATAGAAAAATGGAGTTAATCTTTTATTAATTGCCAACTTATTCGTACCTTTGCACAATAATTATATAATGTATATGAACGTTAGAAACAGAATCCCCTGTATGAGAAGCATGGTTCGTATGTTGGCGCTGGCGTCGCTGGCGGTCGTGGTGGCAGCTTGCGGCAGCAGTTCGAGCAAGACGAAGAAGGACCAGATCAAGTACGAAATCCGTAAGGTAGAACCCGAAACGAGGGTCTATAACATCTATATTCCGGCTTCGCTCCACGGACTGAGCGAGGTGGAGGTCTTCCCGCAGGTGTCGGGTATCATCCGCGAGGTGAACTTCAAGGACGGCTTCAAGGTGAAGAAGGGACAGCCGCTGTTTGTCATCGACCAGACAGAACACAAGTTGAACGTGCAGAACGCTCAGGCTAACCTTGCGGCTGCGAAGGCTCAGATGGAGACGACCAAGCTCAAATACGAGTCGAACCAGAAACTTGCCGCGAAGAAGATTGTGAGCGAATACGTGATGTCCACCAGCATGAACGCCTACCATGTGGCCCAAGCCGCTGTCCAACAGGCTGAAGCTCAGTTGGCAATGGCTCAGACAACGTTAAGCTATTGCACGGTGAGGTCGCCCATCACAGGCATCATCAAGGAGAACGGCTTCAAGATAGGCGAAGTAGCCGACCTCTCCGGTTTGCTCTGCACCGTTAGCGACGACAGCGAGATTCAGGCTTGGTTCTCTTATACGGAGAGTCAGTTGCTCGATTTGCTCGACCAATATGGTCTGAAACCCTCATCGGAAGGCTTGAAGGACATTGACGGAAAGACTGTCAGCGCGAAGCTGCCCCGCCTGAAGTTGCAGCTGAAGAACGGACAGGAGTATGCGCATGAAGGCGTAGTGACAGAGATGGGCGGCATCGTGGACCGCAAGACGGGTACCGTCATCTGTAAGGCCACCTTCCCCAACCCCGACTACGAGTTGCGTTCCGGCCTCTCGGCTACGCTCGTGTTCCCCATTCAGATGAAGGAAGTGTTCCGCGTGCCGAAGACGGCAGCCGTTCACTTGCAGGACCACCTGATGTTCTATCGTGTAGGCAAGGACGGAACCGTGGAAGGTGTCATCTGCGAGGCAATACCTTCGAACAGCGGACAGAACTATTATGTGAAGAGTGGCTTGCACAGCGGCGACGAGATTGTCATCAACGGCGTGCAGAACTTGTCTAACGGAGTGAAAGTGAAATAATAATTCATAATTCTCAATTCATAATTCATAATTACTTTTCGCGAAGAGTCTGGGCGTAGCCTTAATTATGAATTATGAATTGAGAATTATGAATTAACAATATGTTGATAAAGTGAAGGTTCATTTTTTTGTAAAGCATTGGGTAGCGGCATTTGCCATCGCTGTGCTGACGGTTGTCATCGGAGCGGTAAGCCTGCAGACCCTTTCTGTGGAGCAATACCCCGACATCGCTCCGCCCATGGTTACCATTAGTGCCACGTATAGTGGTGCTGATGCCCATGCTGTGATGGAGTCTGTCATCATGCCGCTGGAGGAGGTTGTGAACGGCGTGGAGAACATGATTTACATGGACGCTACGGCCACTTCCAACGGCGAGGGCGAGATTGATATCTACTTCAAGCAAGGCACGGATGCCGACCAAGCGACTGTGAATGTGCAGAATCGCGTCAGTCAGGCCTCAGGCGTATTGCCTGAAGATGTCATCAGAAACGGCGTGACCGTACAGAAGAACGTCAACGCCACCTTGATGATTATGAGCTTGGAGAGCACCGACGGCAAGTTCGACCAGTCGTTCATCTCCAACTACCTCGACATCAACGTCATGCCAGCCATCAGCCGTATTGCAGGCGTAGGCAGAACGATGGTGATGGGCGAGCAGTATGGCGTGCGCATCTGGCTGAAGCCCGACCTGATGGGCCTCTATGGCGTGACGCCCGACGAGATAGTGGCAGCCATCAACGAGCAGAACCTTGTTGTCCCTGTTGGCCGCTTGGAGAGCGCTACCGACAAGATAGACATCGAGTTCAACGGCCTGCTGGACGACATGAAGCAGTTCGAGAACATCATCATCCGCGCTTCTGAGAAGGGCGAGATACTCCGCCTGCGCGACTTGGCAGAGGTGGAACTGGGTGCCCGCGCCTACGACTTCCGCACGAACATCAGCGGCAAGCCCGGCGTTATGTTCTACGTCAAGCAAGCTCCTGGAGCCAACGCCACGAAGGTGAACGCCGAAATCAACAAAGTGCTGGCCGAGGTGGAGAAGCGTCTGCCAGCTGGCTTGGAGTTCAAGCTCCTCGAGACCAGCGACGACTTCCTCTATGCCTCGATGTACAACGTCGTTGAGACCCTCATCGTCGCCATCATCCTCGTGGTGCTTGTGGTCTATTTCTTCCTGCAGGACTTCCGAGCCACCCTCATTCCATCCATCACGATAGTCGTCTCGCTGATAGGCACCTTTGCCATCGTTAAGATAGCCGGCTTCTCGCTGAACCTGCTGACGCTCTTTGCCTTAGTGCTTGCCATCGGTACGGTGGTGGATAACGCCATCGTTGTGGTGGAAGCGGTGATGACGAAGCTGGAACAGGGTACATCGAGCATGCGCCGAGCAGTCAGCGACGCCCTCAGCGAAGTGACGGCGGCCTGTATCTCTACCACACTCGTCTTCATGGCCGTGTTCATTCCCGTCACCTTCATGTCGGGCACCTCGGGCACATTCTTCAAGCAGTTCGGCATCACGATGGCCTCTTCCGTCGGCATCTCTACGGTCTTGGCTCTGACACTTTGTCCCGCTCTTTGCGTGCTTCTGATGAGACCCAATAATGGCTCCGAGCACAAGAAAGGCTTCGGGCACTACATTTATGTGGCCTACTCCACTTCCTATAATGCGCTGCTTGTCAGATACATGAAAGCCATCAAGCGTTTCGTCAGGAAAGCCTCCTACGCTTGGATTCTCTTGGGCGTCTTCTGTGTGGCAACAGCCCTGCTTGTCATGCGGTCGAAGAGCGAGCTGGTGCCGCAAGAGGACCAGGGCTTCCTGCTTGTCAACATCATGCTGGCTCCCGGCACCTACCTGGACGAAACGGAAGCTACGGTATTGCAACTCGAGGACTACATCAAGTCGCTCGACGAGGTGGAGACGGTGGGAGCGCTGACAGGCTACTCCATGATGGAGGACGTCACCAGCACGAACTACGCCACGCTCATGGTTCGCCTCAAGAACTGGAACGAGCGTGCCTTCTTCAGCATCGCCGACATACAGAAGGACATCAGCGACTGGGCCACCATCAACCTGCCGCAAGCCGACGTCACAGCCTTCCAGATGCCGCAGATACCCGGTTACGGTAACGGCTCGGACATCAGTTTCAGCCTGCAAGACCTCTCGCGAAGCGCCGACAAGCACGAGTTTGTAGCCATGGGCGAGAAGTTCGTGGAGAAGTTGGCTCAAAGGCCTGAGACAGAGTTCGCCTCGTCAACATACTCCACCGACTACCCGAAGTACAGGCTCGACGTCGATGAGATAGCCTGCAAGCGCATGGGCATCTCGCCCAAGACCGTGCTGCAGACCATCGGCACCTTCCTTGCGGGAGACTACATCGGCTCGTACGTACAATATAATAATGTCTATCGCGTGATGGTGCAGGCAGGCAAGGAGTACCGCATGTCCGAAGCTATGCTGAACAGCATCTTCGTGCCCGTTGGCGACCACATGGTGCCTGTCACGCAGTTTGTCTCGATGCGGCTCGACACGGGTTCGGCTATGGACCTCCACTTCAACCTCTTCCCCTCCTATCCCGTCAGCACGCTCCCCGCCCCCGGATACACCAGCGACGACGTGCGAAAGGCTGTCGATGAGGTGAAGAAAGAGGTGTTCCCTGAGACCTTCGGCTACGAGTATTCGGGCATGGCTCGCGAGGAAGCCGACAACGCCAACTCAAACGAGACGCTGCTCATCTATGGCATCTGCATGCTGCTCATCTACCTCATCATGGCTTGCCTCTACGACTCGCTGTTCATCCCGCTGGCCATCATGCTGTCTATTCCCTTTGCCCTGTTCGGCGCCTACCTCTTCATCATTCCGATGGAGTCGATGGGTGTGGGTGCTAACGTCTATGTGCAGACGGGTATCATCATGATGATAGGCTTGGTGGCCAAGACTGCCATCCTCATCACCGAGTTTGCCGTGCAGAAGCGAAAGGAAGGCATGAGCATCATGGATGCAGCCATCGGAGCCTGTCAGGACCGCCTTCGTCCCATCCTCATGACGGTGCTCACCATGATTCTCGGCATGTTGCCTTTGGCCGTCGGCAGCGGCGCAGGAGCCGTAGGCAACCGCTCGTTGGCACTTGCCGTAATAGGAGGCATGACGAATGGCACCATAGCCCTGCTCTTCGTCACCCCTGCGTTCTACATGGTGTTCCAGAAAGTTCACGAGAAACTAACTCCCGAGAAAGATGACGAATAAAGCAAAGATATGTTTGATGGCTGGCCTGATGATGCTTTCCAGCTGTTCTCTCTACAAAAAGTACGAGGCACAAGAAACGGTGCCGGCAGACATCATGGGCGACGCCTTGCAGCCCGATGATACCCTCAGCTTGGGGGCTTTGGGATGGCGACAGCTCTTCACCGACCCCCTCCTGCAGCAACTCATCGAGCGTGCCTTGCTGAACAACACCGACATGCAGCAGGCACGGCTGACTGTCCTGCAGGCACAAAACGATTTGACAGCGGCTCGGCTGGGCGGACTGCCTATCCTCTCGTTCGAACCCAAAGGCTCGCTGACACACTTCGACGGCTCGGCCACACGCTCCTACAGCGTGCCGCTGACCCTCACCTGGCAGACCGGCATCTTCGGACAAGTGACGAGCAAGAAGCGACAGGCAAAGGCACGTCGCCAACAGCTTGACGACTATCGGCAGGCCGTACAGGCATCGCTGGCTGCCAACGTTGCCAGCACCTACTATGAACTGGTGATGCTCGACCGCGAACTGCAGATACTGCAGGAGACGCAAGTCGTCTGGGAAGAGTCGCTCGAAGCCATGCGCGTCCTCTTCGAAGCAGGACTGTACATGAGTCCGGCCGTCTATCAGATGGAGGCCTCGCTGGCCAGCGTGCAGTCCGGCATCGTGGAAGTGAAGGAAACGATGCAAGTCACCGAAGCTGCTCTGTGCCTCCTGCTCTCCGAAGCACCGCACGCCATTCCCCGCTCTCCCTACGGCAAGTTCGTTCTGCCCGAGCAGTTGCACGTCGGACTCCCTCTGCGTCTGCTCTCCGCACGCCCTGATGTGCGACAGGCAGCGCGCAACATGGAAATCGCCTACTACGACACCCAGATGGCACAACAGGCTTTCTACCCCGACATCACGTTGAGCGGCTCTTTGGGATGGAGCAACGCCGATGGCATGGTCAATCCCGGACAGTTCCTCGCCACGGCAGTAGCCTCTATGGTGCAGCCCATCTTCACGCAAGGCAAGCTGCGGGCGAAGTACAAGAACGCCAAGATAGAGCAGGAGAAAGTCCGCCTGCAATTTGTGCAGACCCTATTGGGCGCAGGCAACGAAGTCTATCAGCAGCTGCGCATCTGCCACAAGACAGAGCAGAAAGCCGTCTATCTCACCTCCATCGTCAACTCCCTGCACGAAGCCTACCTCGGCACATCGGAGCTGATGAAGAACGGCACGAACACCTACGTCGAAGTGCTTAAGGCTCAGGAAGACCTGCTTACCGCGCAAATCACGGAAGTGCAGAACCACTACGAAGGTATCAAGGCCCTCATCAACCTCTATACGGCTCTGGGAGGCTTCTGAGGCGAAGAGAAGGCCGCCCCTTCCTTCAAAGCCTAACTGCAGCTGAGGTCCGCACAATACGGAAGCCGTAAAACTGAACACCGGCCAACTTGCCGAAGCGTCTGACAGGGTTGCAAACACAGAGCAGCCATGCTCAGCGCGCATAGGACTATCAAGAAACAAAGACAAAGGGAGCATGTCCAAGCAAACGGATATGCTCCCTTTGTTTGTCAACGAATTTCGCATTGACGCGCTTTCTAACGGCATCTTTTCGTTGCTCTGGCACTTTGGAGCCTCCAATGCGAGAAATGGCCTTAAATCGAACGGTATGTGATAATCAGCGGGTTACAAAGGGGCTTTTTGTGGGGCTGTGTTAAGAAAGTGTCGGGACGGCATAGAATGCCGTCAAACGGAACAAAGAATGAAGCAGAAAATTGCAGGTAAAGAGCGGAAAGTTAACGTGGAGGAAAAAGCAACACAACGTGGAGTGTTGGCCGACATAACGTGGAGCATCGAAAGACAAGGCGTGCGACGTCGGCCAATTCGGCTCGCTGTGGTGCAAAATCATGTCAGGAATTTTCGTGGATTCTTCAGCGGAATAAAGAAATGTCTCACAGAGAAGATTTTCACATCTAAATGGACGAAAGACTCTAAAAGGCTTCGTCCGCGACGAAGTTTTATCTCACACGGAAACAACGGAAAGCACGGAAATGCCGCCTATGGCGAAGTGAAAAGTGAAAAGTGAAAAGAGAAAAATTATTGTCACACAGAAATCACGGTTCCGCCTGTGCCTGAGGCAACAAGCGAAAAACTGCGGTCGATGGCCCGCAGAGGAAGTCGGATAAAGGAAATCATTGGTATCCGATATCTCACACGGATTGCCAATTGTTTGACGAAGAAGGCAAGTGGAGTACGAGGCCGTCGTAGGCATAGTGGATGCCGTCGGGGAGCTTTTCTTCTTCTTCAGCATGGAGTCCTACCTGGTGGCTCATGTGGATGAGGTATGTAGGAAGGTTGGGAGCGAGACTTCGGCTGAAGGCGATGGCGTGCTCTACGGTTTGGTGTGTCTTGTGTGGCGTGTGGCGTAAGGCTCCGACAATGAGTAGCTTGATGCCCTCGAGCAGAGGCAGGGACGAAGGAAACAGCTCGGTCATGTCCGTTAGGTAGGCGACGTCGCCGATGCGATAACCAAGGATGGGCAACTCGCCGTGCATGACGCGCAGAGCTGTGACGGTAAGCGGACCGAACTCCAAACGGTCGCCTTCGTCCAGCTCGTGCAGGTCGAGTTTCGGGATGCCGGGATAGCTGTGCCGCACCAGGCAGTAGGGCAGTCGCTGCCGTAGGTGTCGGCATGCGTAGTCGTCGGCATAGAGGGGAAGGTCGCGGTCGAAGGTGAAGGGACGCAGGTCGTCGATGCCGCCCACGTGGTCGTAGTGTTCGTGGGTGATGAGCACGGCATCGAGCGGCGCAGACATGCTGATGCGGAGCATCTGCTGGCGGAAGTCGGGACCGCAGTCAAGGAGAATCCGCGTGTCAGCCTCTTCGAAGAGTGCCGATGCACGCATGCGATTGTCGCGCGGGTCGCTGCTGGTGCATACTTCGCATCGGCATCCGATTTGCGGCACGCCTATGCTTGTGCCTGTTCCGAGGAAAGTTATTTTCATCTTCTCATTTACTATTTAACCATTTACCATTTATAATTAACGACAACGGATTGCACTGATTCGAGCGGATTATCTTGAATGCTGATTATCATCCTTAGCTTAAATCCGTCAAATCCGTGCAATCCGTTGTTGTATTATATTAAGTGTATCTTGACACATCCTCTTTAGGAAAGGCTCATTGAACATTGAACATTAAACAACAACGGATTACACTGATTCGAGCGGATTATCTTGAATGCTGATTATCATCTTAGCTTAAATCCGTCAAATCCGTGCAATCCGTTGTGTTAATGAAGTTCACTTCCGGTTCGAGTTCTATGTCGAACTTCTCGGCGATGTCCTTTCGAATGGTTTCAGAGAGCTTTTGGATGTCGTGGCCAGTTGCACCTCCTTTGTTGACGAGCACCAATGCCTGAGTGTCGTGGACTGCTGCCGCGCCGATGCTTCGGCCTTTCCATCCCGCCTGCTCTATGAGCCACCCAGCTGCCAGCTTGACCTTGCCGTCATCGGCAGGGTAGTGGGGCATAGCAGGATAGACGGCGAGCAGACGGTCTGCCTTTTCCTTCGTCACGACGGGGTTCTTGAAGAAGCTGCCGGCGTTGCCTTGCTCCTTGGGGTCTGGCAGCTTGCTGCGACGAATGTCGGTGACAATCTGCCGTACATCCTCGGCTGTAAGCGTCTGCTCTGTCAGACCTGCCTTACGAACCGCTCCGGCAAGTCCGCCGTATTGGAGCTTTGGCACGAAGTGCTTGCTGAGCCGGAAGGTCACGCGCGTGATGGCATACTTGCCCCAAAGCTCTTCCTTGAAGATACTTCGGCGATAGCCATAGTCCAGTTCGTTGCACTTCCATTGGTGCGGAGTGCTGTCCGTAAGCGAGATGCCCCGAACCTCATCGATGACGTCGCAGACTTCTACGCCGTATGCTCCGATGTTCTGCACCGCTGCAGCACCAATCTGTCCGGGAATGAGCGAGAGGTTCTCCATTCCGTACCAGCCTCTGCGGATGGCTTGGGCTATGAAGTCGTCGCATATCTCGCCGGAACCCACCTCGACAAGCACTTCGTCTTCGGTCTCCTTGACCAAGCGAATGCCCTTGATGTTCGACTTTAACACAATGCCGTTATAGTTGCTGAGAAACAAAAGGTTGCTTCCCATGCCAATATGAAGGATGGGAAGGCCTTCGCCTTGCTGGCGGATGTCAGTCAGAGCTTTGAGAAGAGCTTCCTCCGAGTCGTAGGTGATGAGGGCACGCGCCTCTGCGTCGATGCCGAAGGTGTTGTCAATTTTCATATCTTGTCAAGTGCCATCCGGCTCTGTCTTTAGTAAAGGTGAACACTTCCTGAAGTCCATTTGCGAGTCCGCTCTTGCGAAGCACAATGCGGTGATGTCCATAGTGCTGTCCCTTTCGAATGTTGGAGATGATGCCCGAAGGCACTTCGGGGCAGAAGGTCTGCCATTGGTCGGCATCTATGGTGCCGTCGATGCAGTCTTCCTCGTCTTCAGGGTTTTGCAGCACGATGCGCAAAGGGTTGGCAATGGATTGCATTTGGAAGAGGCTGTCCTTGCAGAAGCGAGCGTAGAAGGCAAGGAAGTCGCTCAGGTCCTCCTCGTCGTCGAATGTCGCTTCGCGTACGGCATCGAGCTGCCATCGCCCTTCCGAGCGGAGGAAGAGGAAGTTGCGAATGGTGCCGTCGTTGAGGTTGATGCGTTGCAGGCTGACTGTAGAGTCTTCTTCAAACTCTTCTTCGTCTTCAGCCTGCATCTGCGCGGCATTGCCGTAAAGGGTTGTGAAGTATTCGCCGGAAAGGAAGCTGAACTCAAATTCGGGGTCGAACTGGTCGAGGAGTTCGGTGGGGTGGTTCGTCTGCTCCATGCGCAAGGGCTTAGCCGTGCGTTCGCGTCGCAACGAGCGACTGTGGAGGTAGGCAAAGAGGAAGTCGTTGAAGACGCCATCAATCCGAGGATTGTTTTCCTCTTCGAGGGTCAGCTCCTCAGCGTCATCTTCCTCGTCGGAAAGTATTTCGCAGGAGTCTTCCAACTCCTCATCATCCCTCTCGGTCAAGGAACTTCGAGGAGATGTACTGCCAGTGCATGAAAGCAGCATGCCGGCAACTACAGCGGACCATATAACCTTATACCTAATGCCCATTCTGCATTCTAAATCCTTAATCGCGTGCAAAATTACGAAATTATTCTTAATTCATCATTCTTAATTCTTAATTTCTTTGTATCTTTGCAGTCAAATTAAATAAAACATGATGGAGTAGGGGGATTCGGAAAAGCATTTGGCAATTCCTCTTCCATAAAATAACACGCAAGTATGTTACAGAGAATAGAACAACTGATGCAGGAAATAGCCGCCCTTCAGACAAAGAACGCTCAGGAGGCAGAGGCACTTCGCATCAAGTATCTGAGCAAGAAAGGCGAGATTTCGCAGTTGATGAACGACTTCAGAAGCGTCCCTGCTGACTTGAAGAAAGAGGTAGGCATGAGGCTCAACGAGCTAAAGAACGTGGCTCAGGAAAAGATTAACGCCCTGAAGAACGGAGCAGGAGAGAGTGCAGCCACGGGAGCCGCATCCATCGACCTCACCCGAACGCCTTACCCCATCGCGCTTGGCTCGCGACATCCGCTCACAATAGTCAAGAACGAGATAGTAGATATCTTCAGCCGACTGGGGTTCACGTTGGCAGAAGGACCGGAAGTGGAAGACGACTGGCACGTCTATAGCAGTCTGAACTTTGCCGACGACCATCCAGCCCGCGACATGCAGGACACGTTCTTCGTTGAGTCACATCCCGACATCATTCTCCGCTCGCATACGAGCAGCGTTCAGTCGCGCGTCATGGAAGCTAACCAACCGCCCATCCGCATCCTTTGCCCAGGCCGTGTCTATCGAAACGAGGCTGTGAGTGCCCGTGCGCATTGCTTCTTCCATCAGATAGAAGGCCTGTATATCGACAAGGATGTCAGCTTCACCGACCTCAAGCAGGTGTTGCTCCTCTTTGCACAAGAGCTGTTCGGCCCTGACACGAAGATACGTCTTCGCCCCAGCTACTTCCCCTTCACAGAGCCCAGTGCCGAAATGGACGTCAGCTGTACCATCTGCGGTGGCAAGGGCTGCTCCATGTGTAAAGGCTCAGGCTGGCTGGAGATACTTGGTTGCGGAATGGTTGACCCCGCTGTGCTCGACGCTAACGGCATCGACAGCAGCATCTATACTGGTTACGCCTTTGGCATGGGCATTGAGCGCATCACCAACCTCAAATACCAGGTGAAGGACCTGCGCATGTTCAGCGAGAACGATGTCCGCTTCCTTGATGAATTTGTAAGTGCAAGGTAAAGGGTTTATCCCTTCCTTGAGGACAAGCTTTCCAGCAAGTCGGCAACAACAAACGTACTGCCTCCAATGTAGATAATATCTTCCTTGGAGGCATTCTTTTTTGCTGCAAAGTAGGCCGAAGGAACATCGGGGAACGTCGTGCCTTTGATGCCGGCGGCTTCAGCTCTTTTCGCCAGTTCTTCGGCTGGCATAGCCCGCTGGACAGAAGCTTGCGTGAAATAGAAGGCTGCATCTTTGGGCAGTAAGGTAAGGACTGTGTTGACATCCTTGTCGCTTACCATACCAATTATAATATGTATAAGCTTGTGGGGCGTCTGCTGCAACTGCTTTGTGATGTACTGCATCCCTCCTACGTTATGCCCTGTGTCGCATACGGTGAACGGCTTATCGGCAAGCTTCTGCCAACGCCCCATGAGGCCGGTCATGGCTGTCACCTCGGCAAAACCTTTGGCAATAGCTTTATCGCTAATCTCGATGCCTTGCTGACGAAGCAGACGGACAGAAGTAAGGATGGTCTGTCGGTTCTTTTCTTGGCACAATCCAGTCAATGCGGGCTTCAAGTCACCTCCCAAAAGGGGAAGATGGAGGGGGGTGTCTTCTGCAAAGGTGATTGGCGCTCCTACCTCTTTCGCTTTGTTCCCGAAGACGGCACGTACATCGCTGTCTCCTGCTTCGCCAATCACGACGGGAACTCCTGCCTTGATGATGCCAGCCTTCTCCGATGCTATCTTCGGAAGCGTGTCGCCCAGGAACTGAACATGGTCGAAGCTGATGTTGGTGATGACGCTGAGCACAGGCGTGATGATGTTCGTGCAGTCAAGCCTGCCGCCTAAGCCAACCTCGATGACGGCGAAGTCAACCTTCTGTTCCTCGAAGTACTTGAAGGCAAGTGCTGTAGCAAGCTCGAAGAAGGAGAAGTCTATTGAAGATTGAAGATTGAAGATTGAACTTCCTTTCAATTTTCCATTTTCAATTTTCAATTCTTTGACGAACTCTACTACTCGCTTCTTGCTTATCATCTTGCCGTTCACACGAATCCTTTCTCGGAAGTCAACGAGATGCGGACTTGTGTAGAGTCCAACACGATAGCCTTGTGCTTGAAGAATGGCTGCGAGTGTATGGCAGACAGAGCCTTTGCCATTCGTGCCTGCGACATGAATGGTGCGATACTGGCGATGCGGATGGCCGAAGTGCTCGTCAAGGAAAAGCGTGCCTTCGAGTCCTTCCTTATACGCCGCCGCCCCTACGTTCTGGAACATCGGGGCAGCATCGAACAGATATTGAACTGCTTTGGTGTAATTCATTATAAGGACTTTAGGGACTTTAAGGACTTTAGGGACTTTAAGGTCGCTTTCATTCAAACATCTTCTTGAATCTGTTGAAGAAGTTGTTCTTTGCCGTTGCACCGGGCTTCATATTGTCGCTTGTGCGGAGCTTTTCGATCATCTCTTTCTCGTCGCGCGACAGGTTTTCGGGGATATAGACGCCTATCTGCACGATGAGGTCGCCTGTGCCGTAGCCATAACCTTGAACAACAGGCAGTCCCTTTCCGCGAAGACGCATTATCTTACCCGGTTGTGTTCCAGGGTCGATCTTTATCTTCACCTTGCCGTCGATGGTGGGCACTTCTGCCGAGCCGCCAAGGATGGCTGTGGGAACGTCGAGCAGCAGGTGGTACTGCAGGTTCTGTCCGTCGCGAATGAGTTCCTTGTGCGGTTCTTCTTCGATGAAGACCTGAATGTCGCCCGGCACTCCGTTCCATCGGGCCGCGTTGCCTTTGCCTCTTTCGTTGACCACCATGCCCTCTTGAACGCCTGCGGGTATCTTTATCTCAACTATCTCCTCGCCTTTGACAATGCCCTGACCTCCACATTGCTTACACTTGTTTTTGATGACGGAGCCTGTGCCGCCGCAAGCATCGCATTGTGTCTGCGTCTGCATGTGGCCGAACATGGTGTTCATGGTGCGGTAGGTAGTGCCGGAGCCATTACACTTTGTACATGTATCCTTCTTGCCGTCCTCGCTGCCGCTGCCATGACAATGCGGACAGGTGACGTACTTGTTTATCTTGAACTTCTTGGTGACGCCTGTTGCGACTTCGCTGAGGTTGACACGCACTTTGAGCCTTAGGTCGGCGCCTTTCTCAACGTGCCGGCCGCCTCTGCTTCCGCCGCCAAAACCTCCGAAACCACTGAAGCCGCTGAAGCCTCCGCCGAAGCCGCTGCCGAAGACTTCGTTCATCATGCTGAAGATGTCGTCCATCGACATGCCTGCTCCGCCTCCGCCGAAGCCGCTTTGGCCGTTCATGCCGGCAAAGCCGAACTGGTCGTAGCGTTGACGCTTCTCGGGGTCGCGAAGCACGTCGTATGCCTCGGCTGCCTCCTTGAACTTCTCCTCGGCTTCCTTGTTGCCGGGGTTGCGGTCGGGATGATACTTGATGGCCATCTTCTTGTAGGCGGCCTTTATCTCTGCATCGCTTGCTGTCTTGCTGACGCCAAGCACTTCGTAGTAATCTCTCTTCTCCATATTTTATAAATTCATAATTCATAATTCATAATTCAAAATCAGGCTACGCCCTAAGTCCTGTGAAGGAGAGAATTATGAATTATGAATTGAGAATTATGAATTGATAAAGTGAATTGTGAATTATGAATTATGCATTTTGTTTTTCTTTAAACTCCCACCACGACTTGTGCGTGACGGATGACTTTATCGTTGAGTTTGTAGCCCGTCTGCGTGCAGTCCATCACCTTGCCTTTCAGTTCGGGTGTGGGAGCTGGCAGCTGGGCAACGGCTTCGTGGATGTCCACGTCGAAGTCAGCTTCTTTCGTGTCGATGACGCTGACACCTTGCTTGGCGAGTATATCCATGAATTTCTTATAGATAAGCTCAACGCCTTCAAGCACGGCATTAACATCGTCGGCGCTCTTCATGTTCTTCAGGGCGCGTTCCATGTCGTCGAGCACAGGCAGGATGGTGACGATGGTTTTCTCGCCTCCGTTGAGGATGAGGTCGGTCTTCTCCTTGATGGTGCGCTTGCGGTAGTTGTCGAACTCTGCTATCTTACGCAGCAACTGGTCTTTGAGGCTGGCTATCTCGGTGTTGGCCGCTTCGAGCTGCTCCTCAACGGTCGGTTCCTTTTCCTCCTTCTCTTGAGGTGTCTGTTCTGTTTCGGCAGCAGGTTCTTCAACTTTCTCCTGCATATTGTCTTTCAGTTCTTCGTCTTTTTTTTCCTCTTTCATTATATTATAGTCTAAATGTCTGCTTATGTTGCTACAAGAAATGTGCCAATCGACGTTTTGTCAGTTATTTGTCGAGTACATTCTGTCTTTTTGTTCCTTGATGGCATCGCTGCTGATGTAGTCGTCGTACTCCATGAGCTTGTCGATGATGCCGTTAGGCGTGAGTTCGATGATGCGGGTGGCTACGGTCTGGATGAACTCGTGGTCGTGGCTGGCAAATAGGATGTTGCCCTTGAAGAGCTTGAGGTTGTTGTTGAAGGCCTGAATGCTCTCGAGGTCGAGGTGGTTGGTGGGCGTGTCGAGGATGAGGCAGTTGGCGTTCTTCAGCTGCATGCGGGCTATCATGCAACGCATCTTCTCGCCTCCCGAAAGCACGTTGACTTTCTTCAGCACTTCTTCGCCCGAGAAGAGCATGCGGCCGAGGAAGGCTTTGAAATACACTTCGTTGCCTTCGCCGAACTGACTGAGCCAATCCACAAGGTTGAGTTCGCTCTGGAAGAACTCGGTGTTGTCGAGTGGCAAGTAGGCGGTGGTGATGGTGATGCCCCAGTTGTAGGTGCCGGCCTGTGCTTCGCGGTTGCCGTTGATGATCTCGAAGAGCGCGGTCATGGCTCTCGGGTCGCGGCTGAGGAAGACGACTTTGTCGCCCTTCTCTACGGTAAAGCTGACGTTGTCGAAGAGCAGCGTTCCGTCGTCGCTGACGGCCTTCAGGCCTTCCACTTCGAGTATCTGGTTGCCTGGCTCGCGGTCCATCTGGAAGATGATGCCCGGGTACTTGCGGGTCGAAGGCTTGATTTCCTCGATGTTGAGCTTTTCGAGCATCTTCTTGCGGCTGGTGGTCTGCTTGCTCTTTGCCACATTGGCAGAGAAGCGGCGGATGAACTCCTCCAGCTCTTTCTTCTTCTCCTCGGCCTTAGCCTTCTGGTTCTGAGCCTGCCGCAGGGCAAGCTGTGAGCTTTGGTACCAGAAGCTGTAGTTGCCGGCGAACATGGTCACTTTGCCGAAGTCTATATCGACGGTATGGGTGCAGACGCAGTCGAGGAAGTGACGGTCGTGGCTCACGACAAGCACGGTGTGCTCAAACTCGCTCAGATACTGCTCGAGCCATTGCACGGTGTCGAGGTCGAGGTCGTTGGTCGGCTCGTCGAGCAGCAGGTTGTCGGGGTTGCCGAAGAGCGCTTTTGCCAGCATGACGCGCACCTTCTCCTTGCCCGACAGCTCGCCCATCAACTGGTAGTGCTTGGCTTCCTTGATGCCGAGGCCGGAGAGTAGGGCAGCGGCATCGCTTTCTGCCTCGTAGCCGCCCATCTCGGCGAACTTCTCTTCGAGTTCTGCTACGCGGATGCCGTCCTCGTCCGAGAAGTCGGCCTTCGAGTAGAGTGCCTCGCGTTCCCTCATCACGTCCCACATCGTGGTGTGGCCCATGAGCACGGTGTTGAGCACGGTTTCCTGGTCGTACTGGAAGTGGTCTTGGCTGAGGACGCTGAGCCTCTCGCCCGGGCCGAGTTCTACGGTGCCTTTCGTAGGCTCCAGCTCGCCGCTGATGGCTTTCAGCAACGTGGACTTTCCGGCACCATTGGCACCGATGATGCCGTAGATGTTGCCGCTTGTAAACTTCATGTTGACGTCCTTGTAGAGGACGCGCTTGCCGAACTGTACGGCGATATTGGATAATGTTATCATAGCTTTACTGTTAAAGTTTCTTCCTTAGGGCTATAGTTTCTATAGTTGCTATAGCTTCTATAGTCTCTATAGTTTCTATAGCTTCTATAGTCTCTATAGCTTCTATAGCTCTCCCAGCCTTCTTTTCAGCTCTTTTATTTCCTCTTGCTGCTGGTTGTATGCTTTGAGGGCTCGTTGCTTCAGGTCGTCGTAGGCGTGCTGCCAATGGGTTGCTTCTTGCTGGGCTGAAGCAAGCTGTTGTTGGAGTAGGGGAACCATGTGCTCCAGCTCGGCCAGATGCTCGTCCTGCTGCCGACGATAGTCTGTGCGGGCCTTGTGCATACGCTCTTTCACTCCGCCTTCCTTGATGAAGACGTCTTCAACGCCTTTCAAGTATCTGTTCATCATGGCATCAACCTGATAGCACAACGTCAGACCGACATTCGCCATCTCCTCTGCTGTCCAGTGCTGAAAGTAGTCTTCGTAGTCGCCAAGGGCATTGTGCGCTTTGGTGAAGTCCTGCATGGGCTGGAAACGCTCATCGGCAGGAGACCATACCTTCAGATGGCGGGCTTTGAGGAAGTCATCATAGTCCTGTCGCAGCTCTCCGATGCTGGCACGAGCCACGTTCAGCAGGTTGACCTCCATAGCCGTAGAAGTCTTGCCATCCTCCGAGCCTTCCACGATGTTTTGCTTGCCAGAGCGGGCAGCTTGTACCATCTGGTCAACAGTACGGTCGCCGTGTTTAGGCAGGAAGCGCTCGCAGAACACAACCGTCATCTGATACAACACCTCAGACTTCTGATAGAAACGCAAGTCCTGCCACTTAGGCACACTTCGGAAGATGCTCAGCGGCTTCTCCTGCTTTTCGCTTGGCATATTCAATTGTTTTTTAGTTTCTTTTCTATGGTTTCTATAGTCTCTATAGCTTCTATAGCCTCTATAGCTTCTATAGTTTCTATAGCTTCTATAGCCTCTATAGCTTCTATAGCCTCTATCTTATCCTCAGTATCTCTCCCACCTGCACGGCATGCGGTTCGTCCCAGCCGTTGAGCTTGCAGAGCGACTCGAGGCGGATGCCGTAGAGCTGGGCGATGTCGAAGAGGCTCTGGTTTACTTCTACGATGTGTATCGGGTTCTTGCGGAACTCGCGCGAGGCGCATTTGCGCTTCTTCTTCAGATAGATGATGTCGCCGGCAGTGGGAGCATAGTCGCGGGGCAAGTCGTTGTAGCTGTAGAGCTTGCGAAGGCTCACGCAAGTCTTCTGGCTGATGGTCGCCATGTCGTCGCCCACCTCTACCACGATGAAGTAGTTCTTGTTGTTCTTATAGACGATGTGCCGCTGGAAGAAGTCCGATTCGGTCTGCTTCGTCGCTGCCGTACTCTTTGTCTGAGAGCGGTACTTGCCCGTGTCGAACTGGTGAAGGCTGTACATCTCGATGACGCGGATGAGCGCATCGGCATAGTTGGGATTGGTGGCATAGCCGGCCGCTTTGAGTCCTCTGGCCCAGCCTTTGTAGTCGGTTGGGCGGAGGTTGTAGAGGCTCTGATAGCGTCTCTGCTGCAGGAACTTAGAGTGGTCGATGTAGCTCTCGCGGGCACTCTTGTACTTGCGGAAACGGTCGTTGGGACGGTCGTCGCTCTGCACGACGTAAGGACCTGTCCACGAGCCGCCCACCTTGATGCCGAAGTGGTTGTTGGCCTTCGTGGCCAGACGGCTCCGGCCCGCATTGCTCTCCAGCAGGCCCTGTGCCAACGTGATGCTCGCAGGGATGCGGTATTGCTGCATCTGCTCGATGGCCCAGTCCTTGTACGTGTCGATGTACGTCCAATAGGCCTGGCTCGTGCTTTGGGCCAATACCATTGACCATTGGCCATCGACCAATGACCATCCGAGCAGGAACAGCAGAAGGGAAAATAGGTGCTTCTTCATAACGCGCTGCAAAGGTACGGAAAAATATCGAGAAAACAAAGCGACCCGGCTGAAATTCTGACTTTCGTCGCCTCGAAGACAAGCATATATGCTGACATTCCGCCTTCCGAGGAAATTGTCAATCTGAAAGGAGAATCGCACATCTGCTTACTCTTTGACAATTTGCACCGAGGCGAATAAAGCCGCAAAACAAGCCATCTAAGCCATTGTCCCGTGGAGTGTCGGCCGACCCTCCACGTTGAATCGGCCAACTCTCCACGGAGAATCAGCATTTTCTTCAGTAGAGATTGGGCAACTTTTCGTGCCGGAGATGCCCGAAAATGCCGCAAAAAGCCCCCATTTTGGCAACAGCAGATGTCAATTTCACATGTTCTTGCTTCTTTCGCAGAACGTAACCTGCTAATTATCAGCACACATTCGATTTAAGCGCATTTCTTCGAAAAAATGACCAAAACATCGGAAAACGGCCAGAGAAGCCAAAATTGAGACTTGTCGAATAGTCAATTTGAAAGCAAACCGACTAAAAAAGTAGCAAACTGTCACAGCCGGAGCCATTGCCATTTACGCTTGGATAATTTACAAATTGCTAATAAAAGTAACTTCAACGAAAACTAAAGGACATATAATTTAACGTGAGTTCGATGAAAATCAAAAGGACAATCAAACACAAAGACACGAAGACACGGAGAGCTACGCCGCAGAACTGAAGACACAAAGATTCCCCCGGCCAGGACCTTTGTG
>CACYQI010000027.1 GCA_902776455.1 uncultured Bacteroidales bacterium
GCCCTTTCGGGGCTTAGTTTTGTTAATGCAATTGGCCCGGGGGTTGACACCCCCGTCTGTAGTCTGTCGCGCCTTCGGCGCTTTTCCCCGGACACCAATTAATAATTATGAATTATCAATAGTGAATTATGAATTGATATAGAACAACGGACAACAACTAAAAGCCGAAAGAAACAGACTACACCTTGCTACTCTGGCGATGGGGTTGCGTTTCCTTTGATAGAGATGATTTGTCGCGCTAATAGGAGCTGACGCTTCCCAGCGTCAGCATAGTCAAGATGCAGGGAGTATCCCGACGCTGGGAAGCGTCGGCTCCTAAGGAAGCATAGTCACGATGCAGAAAGTATCCCGACGCTGGGGAGCGTCGGCTCCTAAGGAAGCATAGTCCCAACGCTGGGGAGCGTCGGCTCCGATGAAGCTGGGGGCTAAGGTTCTGGGAGGGTGAGTTCTTGGAGTTCCTGCATGGTGCCGTTGAAGATGTTGCAATCCACGAACCCTCGGATGCCCGATACTTTGCCGCAATCGGTGTGCTGCCAGAAGGTCCACTTCCCTGTGTACTCCAATTTGTCCACATAGTAGTGCGCTATCCAATAGGGATAGACATCGAACTCGGGCGTGTTGAGGTACTGCATCTTGAACTTGTAGCCGGTATAGAGAATGGGTTTCGCGCCGTACTTCTTCTCTGCCATGTTGAGCCAGGTGAGCACATCGCGTCGGAGTTGTTCGGGAGTGAGGTTGCCGTTCTTCTCCACGTCGAGAATCGGAGGCAAATCGCCCGGCTCGAGTTGTGCCTGATGCAAGAAGAAGTCAGCCTGCCTTCGCGGACTGATGCCTGGAATGAAGAAATGATAAGCACCTCTGATTATGTCGTTTCTGCGTGCTTGGGCAAAGTTCTCGTTGAAGTTGTCGTCCAGCATTTTCTCGCCTTCCGTGGCCTTGATGAAGACAAAGCTGACAGGTGCATCGCCAATGGTGGCATTGCGAAGTTTCTCCCAGTTGATGCGGTCCTGATAATGGCTGATGTCGATGCCACGCACTTCGTAGCCATCGGGATAGGTGGGTGTACCGTAGATGGCACGCCAGCGGAAGCTGAAGGGGCTGACGAATGTATAATAGAAGAAGCAGATGTAGGCGGCGGCAATAAGCAGTCCGCCGAGCCACATCACCCAGGAGGGAAAGCGGCGAAAGAAGAATACGCCGCGTCGTTTCCCCCGGGAAGATTTCTTGCAGACCTTTCCCTTTCCTCTGACGGGAGAGGAAGTAAAGCCCCTCCTCTTGGAGGAGGAGGGGTGGTGGGATGAGGTCTTTGTCGTCATTTACTTGCTCTGTTCGAGTGCCAAGGTCTTGGTACACTGGTCGCACACTTCGCTTGGCCCCCAGTACTGGATGGGACCGGGATAGATGTAGCAGGTGTTCTTAGCCCACTCTTCGCGCTTGGCGGCAAAAGTCTTGAAGGGCGCACCGTCCAGCTCGACAAGAGCCTTGCGGATGACGGGCTTCATGGCACCATTGCGGCGCTCCATGTTCATCATCATCGTGATGGGCACACCGCCTGCAATCCACTCTGCAGCAGGAGCTGTGGTGTTCTTGATGACGCTCATGTAGCCAGTCTTGCCGTTGGCAATCAAGCGGCTGGCGTTGTAGCCGAGGCTGTAGCAGTAGTCGGCATCGTAGTTGCTGGGAGCGGCGCAACGGCCTTCGTAGCCGAAGAAGTGGTGCTGAGGAGCGAACTTACCATTGTACTTGCCTTCCTTCTTCCATGCTTCGAGCTTCATGGCTACCATAGCCGAGAGGAGCTTCTCCGTCTCGATGAGGCTGACCTGCACGTTGCCGTGAGGATCGCGGTCGAGGCAAAGCTGACGCTCTACGTCCTTCGGCAGACTCTCGAGCACGGCAAGGTTCTCCTTGGCGATGTGCTGCTTGACGAATGCCACCTGTGCATCCTTGCTCTCGAACTCGCGGCTTTCGCCTGTAGCGGGGTCGGTGAGCACTTCGTTCAGCTCTGCGATGAGTTTCTTGATGGAGGGAACAAATTCAATCAGACCTTCGGGGATGAGGACGGTACCGAAATTGTTGCCGTCGGCAGCGCGGTCGGCCACAATCTTAGCGATGTAGGTCACAACCTCGTCGAGGCTCATTTCCTTCTTCTCCACCTCCTCGCTGATGAGACAGACGTTGGGTTGCGTCTGAAGTGCACACTCAAGGGCGATGTGGCTGGCGCTGCGGCCCATGAGCTTGATGAAGTGCCAGTACTTGCGGGCGCTGTTGCAGTCGCGCTGGATGTTGCCAATCAGTTCGCTGTAGGTCTTGCAGGCTGTGTCGAAGCCGAAGCTTGTCTCAATCTGTTCGTTCTTCAGGTCGCCGTCGATGGTCTTGGGGCAACCGATGACCTGCACGCCATAGTTCTTGGCTGCATAGTACTCGGCCAGCACACAGGCATTCGTATTGCTGTCGTCGCCACCGATGATGACGAGAGCCTTGATGCCCAGCTCGCGGAGAATCTCGATGCCGCTCTCGAACTGTTCCTCCTTCTCGAGCTTCGTGCGGCCAGAGCCAATGATGTCGAAGCCGCCGGTGTTGCGATACTCATCGATGAACTCGTCGGTGAACTCCACATACTTGTGGTCAACGAGTCCGCCGGGGCCCATCAGGAAGCCGTAGAGCTTGCAGCTCTTGTTGAGGGACTTCACGCCGTCGTAGAGACCGCTGATGACGTTGTGACCGCCAGGAGCCTGACCGCCGCTGAGGATGATGCCGACGTTGAACGGCTCGAGAGCCTTCTGTTCTCCAGCCTCGAAGGTAATGACGGGCATACCGTAGGTGTTTGGGAACATTGCTTTGATTTCATCCTGATTGCCAACGCTCTGTGTGGCAGCGCCTTCTACGGCTACAACCGGCCCTTGCAGAGCCTTTGGAAGTTTGGGTTGATAGGCGGCACGAGCCACCTGAAGTGTACTTTTCTTCATGATTTTTTTTGTTTTTGGTTTATGAGTTATTTGGTTGTCGATTATTCTCATTTTATCACTTTCTTTATTGTCGTGCCGTCGCTCATGCGGAGGATGTTCAATCCGCGTCGGGGAGCAGGCAGCTTGCGGCCTTGCACATCATAGACGCTTCCTTCGCTCTCGGCTTGTACGGAGCTTATTCCATCCTCGTCGCTATAGACGTTGACGGTGGCTGTGGCCTGCTTGTTGGAGCCGTCGGTTGCCTTGGCGGTGATGATGGCGGTACCGGAAGAAATGGCGGTGACGATGCCGTCATGAGCCGTAGCGACGCTTTCGTCGGAGGAAAGCCAAAGCAGACTCTTGTCGGTAGCTGTAGCGGGAAGTATGGTGACGCTCAGGACGGAGTCGTTCCCGGCAATCATATCGATGCTGTTCGGCTCAATCGAAATCGACGAGACGGAAGTCACAGAAAGCATCACATCGTAGCTCACATCGCTCGGATGGCAATCAACACCGTCGGCTGTGGCAAAGCATTGATTCTTCAACTCATAGGTGCCTCCGGCGAAGTCCTCGCTGCCGAGGAGGTTGAAGGTGAGGGCTGTTCCCTTGCTGCTTGCGAAGTTCGTGTTGTCCGGAGCATAGACGATGAGCCTGTAGCATCGGCTGAAGTCGGCGGACAGCGGGTCGTCGGAGAGGGTTGACTCAATGACATGAGAGATGTGGGAAGCCGTATTCACCTTCGAGTTGAAAACAAGACTTCCTTCTTCTATGGACAAGCCTTCCGAAAGGACGATGTCTGCCTGGTATGCTGTGGCGGGACGGCTCATTTTGAACCATACCGTCACTTTACGTGTGCCACCGGCTTTCACTCCAGCATCGCTGGAGTAGAGGTTGGCTGCAAGCGGTTCGTCGCCGAGGGGTACGTCGTTCACGATGCGACGTACTGTTACCACATCTGCTACGTCGATGTTTCCGTCCAGGTTGGCATCGGCATTGAGCACTTCGAAGCCATCGGGAGTCTCGCCCGTCAGATAGGATGCAATCCAAAGCACATCCGTCTCTTCCAGTTTGCCGTTGTTGTTGACATCGCCTGCCAGCTCACTCTTATTATAATATGTTCCGTCGTTTGTCTTGAGGACTATGGCATGGGTGGCATCGAAGACGGGATGAGCATCCTCGCCTATCGTCTGATACCATACTGGCTCCATGACTTTTCCGTCGTTGAGCAGGTAGCAGAGCCGGCCGTTCTCGACTTGCTCGTCGTCGATGCGTATAACCTGCGTGGTAGCGTTGCTGTAGGAGAAGAGGACATCCGCGGTGCCTCGGTAGAAGTCGTTGCGGTAATTGTAGCCTTCGACGGTGCCTATGTTGAAACAACTCTGTATGGTGCCGTCCGTACCAATCCAGCCACAGATGGCTGCACTCTCGCTGCTGCCTGTGATGTTGCCTGTATTGTAGCAGTTGGAGATGGTGAAGGTACACGTTGAGCTGTAGTTGCAGCCGATGATGCCGGCAGCATTGACGCCATAAGCAGTCACATTGGCTTCGTTGCCGACACAGGAGAAGCTGACTTTTCCTGCTCCCATTGAGCCGCCAGCCAATCCGACGTAGTTGGCGCCGCTGATGCTACAGCTGCTGTCGAGGATGAGGTTGCTGATGGCAGCACCACCGCTGACTACGCCGAAGAGACCCGTGTAGTCGTCGCCTGTGACGTGCAGGTTGCTGATGCGATGTCCCTGTCCGTCGAAACTTCCTCTGAACGATTTCCGCGTCGTGCCGATGGGTATGAACTGGTCATTGTAGCCTTCCATGTCGATGTCTGTCTCGAGGAAGCCTTGACTGTACTGAGCGCCGCCGGCAACTGCCTGGCTGAACTCGATGAGCTGCTCGGGCGTCGAGATGTGGTAAACAGAGTCGGTATAGAGAGTTCCGGGATTGTAGCCGAGATAGTCGTCAATCCATTCCAAGCGTTCAGGAATATAGTATCGCAGCACATCCATTTCGGCTTCGAAGGAACCGAGGGCACTGACGTTCTGATGAACGCGGGTGTTCAGTATGGGCCATCGGATGAAGTTGAGTCGTTGCGAAGCGTCGATTTCCTGTGCCATGCTGTCTATATAAGCCACGAGTGTCTTTTCGTCGAGCAGTCCTTCTTTGCGGTTCTCTTTCCAGAGTTGCTTCAACATCTGGTCGGCTGCATCGTCTTTGAGGATGCGGTTCACGAAAGACCTCATGTTGCCTGCAGCACTACCGCCGGTGCGGAATATCCAGTCGCTGCGATTGCATACAGGATAGATGCGATTGTCGTTGTTGAAGGCAAGGTCGAAATCCCAGCTCGGAGCGACATGGAACTGCGACTCCTCACGCTCCTTATACATATACGTGCTCCAATAAACGTCTGTGTTGCCCGAGAACTCGCCGATGAGGAAGTGCTTGAGAAACGACTCCAGGTCGAGGTACTTGCGATAGCCGTTCTCGAGGTCGGTATAGTTGCTTGCAAAGACAGCCGACTCCATCAGGTTGAAGTAATTCTTGATGTAGTCGTGCTGCTGGGTTGTGATGTCGTCGTCGCCCGGGTGCTTGATGGTGACGGGGTTGCCGTGACTGCTGGTGAACCAGCTTGTCTCCTCGCTGGCGTATGCATCGACTTCGATGAGATATCCTCCTGTCAGTTCCGGCTCTTCGTTGTCCCATGTCTCCATTTCCGTGACGGGGACGCGATTCTTATCGACCGATACCTGGTCGCACAACTGATAGCATCCCTTGTACTCGCCGTTCATGATGACATCGACGGGCTGGCACCACGGTGTGTAGGGAGCACCTACGCGCTTGCTAACCTCGAAGGCCAGGCAGTTGCGCAGCAGGGTCTTGTCGCCGTAGTTGTTTATGAGCGTCCATTTCTTGGCTTTGGCCGGGCTTTCCTGTGCCGAGCCTCTGAGCATGTGGTGGCTCTTTCCGTCGGCAAACTTGATGCGCCACGGCTTCTTCGGGAATCCCCATGAAGCATTGCCTCGCCCGCGAGCCGTGATGGGGTATTCCTGGATGCGTGTGCCGCCGTCGTAGGTGATGGTGATGTTCGACGGCATCTCGTTCACCTTATCCCTCGGGTCGTAGCCCGCATAGGTGTGAATGCTGACGGTAGGAAGGTTTGTCACCTGATACCAGACGGAATCCTTTCCTTCGCCTTCGTAGCCGTAGAACTCCAGTTCCGCTATGTTGCAACGTGCATCGTTCGGGCCAACGTAGCGGACATAGCGGAAGCCGCGTGTCACAGGGACATCGGCATAGTCCATCCTTCTTTCTTCCCCTACTTCGGGAATGAGGTAGAGGGGTACGGCATCGAGGAAGTCGGGGCTGTTGCTGCCCTCGAAGAGACCCAACTGAACTCGTTTCAGCTGACTGACACGTGGACTCCACCCCACTTTCGTGATGACGTGGGCTGTGCCAAGGTCGAGGCCGACCCATGTTTGTGAACGGTCCATCGAGGCATAGAAGGTGTCGAAGTCACCGTCGAAGGCACATGCGAGGGTGTTGACGGTTTCGCTCGGGCTATTGGTGTCATAGTCGATATTAGCCGAACCGATTGGGGTTCCCTCCAGCTTTGTAGAGGTAGGGACATCCTGAGCATAACTGCACAGGACAGTCATCAACAGGAATAGAAGAAATGGGGTTCTTTTCATCTTAGGTCGCTTTTCAGCCTGCAAAAGTAGCTCTATTTTTCTTAAAATGCAAGCAAAGCACTACTTTTTAATTAAATAAGGTATATAAGTACATTTTATGTGCCGTTTCTTTTCGCTTTTATTGCAGAAAAAGCTAACTTTGCATGCAAAATTACGACGATAAGCACAGAAATGACAACATCATTCCGAATCCTTTTCACCCTTATCTTCCTTCTGCCCTTGACGCGAACGATGGCTCAGGGAGACATGACCCGCGAGGTGCCTGCCGACACGTTGCGATGGCCTGTGCCGCAGCTGGACGACAGTTGGAAACTGGAATTCCTTCCCCACAACAATGCCAACCACAACGTCTATGTCTATAAGGACAAGCTCTACGACGGGCTGTTCACAAGGACGTTAGGATGGAACGGAGGCGATGGCGTACAGACGGTTGCCCTGCCCGGCGGCAATGTCTTCTGGAGCTTCAACGACAGCTTCTACGGAAGGGCCACAAGCAATATCTCGCGCATCCGGCAGTCGTGCAACTTCCCCCGAAACAGCATCATGGTGCAGACAGCTGGCGACGACGGACTGCCCGGCACGAAAAGCAGCAACCAGAAGTGGCTGGCCGACTGGGTGCAACGCACCAACGCATCGGCCGACGGCTACTATCATTGCCGCACGCACCTTCGCCACCCGAAAGGAGAGAAGACGGACGCACAAATCAAGAAAGGCGAGATTGACCAGACCTATCTCTACTGGGCTGGCGACGGAACAGTCTTCGACGGACAGCTGCAGGTGCTATGGGCAGGTGTCTATAACGGCTCGCAGAACCTCATGCAGAACGACAACCGCGCCCTTGCCATCTACTCCCTCGAAGGCACTCCCGGCGACAAAAATTACCTCCAGCTCGTCAGCGTTGACCACAACTTCTTCGAGCATGACCCCATCGGCTACGGCGGCACACTTTGGGAGGACGAGGACGGACACACCTATCTCTATGCTTGCCATCAGTTCAAGAAGAATGCCGACGATGTGCTCAACACGTCGTCGCCCGTCGTGGCACGTTCGCAGACGCACGACCTCCGTTCTCCCTGGCAGTACTACATCGCCGATGCCAACGGCACGTTCCATTGGCAAAGCTCCTACCCTACCGATGCCGAAGTGAACCGCTCGGCCATCAGCTCCAGAAGCGTCTCCACGGCTTGGGTCTTCAAGGACGGCGACTGGTACTACATGACGGCTCAGGGCTTCCCATACGGAAAGCAGGTGTATATCATGCGAAGCCGCAATCCATGGGGACCCTTCGAAGAGTGCCACCAGCTCTGGACGATGCCGTATGTGCTCGACAAGCTCGGCACACGCACCTACCAGCACTTCTACATGCCGCACCTCCATCAGACTCTCTCACGCGAAGGAGAACTCGTCTTCTCCACCAATACCGACTGCAAGGAGTGGAACGACAACTTCAACACGAAAGGTTCGGCCGACTTCTACCGCCCCTACTTCTTCCGCGTCTATAACTGGAAAGCGGTATTTGAAAATTGAAAGTTGAAAATTGAAAGTTGAAAATTGAAAGCCCCCCGCCCCCTTTAGGGGGAGTACCCCCTCTCCCACGGGAGAGGGATGGGGAGAGGCCGTAAATTGAGAATTGAAAAATGAAGAAAGTCTCTTATTTCCTTATTATCTTGTTTTCCACTTTGCTGGTCGCCTCATGCTACAAGCTTGTGTCCACCTACGCACCGAGCGAAGTGGAACCCGGGCAGACGTTTGAAGTCAGCTTCACCGTCATCGACGACGGCTCGGACAGACAGGACTTCGTGACCGATTGGAGCTTTGCTGGCATTCGTGTGCCGAAGGGATGGACGGTGACTGTACCCGAAGGCGCCCACCGGCAGTTTGCCGAGGACTGGGTTTACTATCCCGACGGCTCGCAGGTCAACAGTTCGCACGATATGGAACCTTGCGACAAGCTCACACAATTCTACAACGCCGTCTGCAAGAAGACCGGTTACACTTGGGCTGGATTCAAAAGCGTACAGAAGATACCCAAGAACATCTCGGCCTGCTGGCGCAACGGCTGCGACAGCATACGCATCACCTTCCTCGTCACCGTCCCCGAGGATGTACAGCCCGGACGCTACACCATCGACTTCATGGGAGGCGACGAAGAGGACGATGCCGGCATCGACAAGTACACCAGCTACACGGCAGCCAAGGACTCGCGACTCTTCCACGTCGGCACAGCAGCAGGGTCATACGTCAGCAACCGCAACGCCGCCCTCGCACGTACCGTCATCGTCACCGACCCCACAGCCATCAACGACCTTAAAGACCTTAAAGACCCTAAGGACCTTAAAGACCTTTCCGGTCGCCCAGCCACGAAGCAAACTCGCATCATTATTAAGAACGGCAAAAAGATACTCCAACGATGAAACAACTCTTCACCCTTCTCCTTTGCCTGCCAGCCTACTCGCAGAGCATGGTAGTCAACACCACGACAGGACTTTCCTCTTCCTTCCCCACCTGTCAAGTCGCGTCCGTCACCTTCAACGAAGACACCTCTGAGCCAGTAGCCGCTTCGGGAAAAGTGCAGATGAAGCGAAGCATCGTCTTCCTCGGACACAGCATCTGGCGCAACGACAACTACCTCGTCACCTACCGCAACTCAGGGTCGTTCGTCACGCCCTTCACAGGTGTCTTTCGCGGCCGAGGCTATCAGACACTCATCTGCGAAGCCTTCGACTTCCCCTCCGTCTCCTCCCCAGGTCCCGATGGAGGCTACAGCGGCTATTCGCTGGGAGGCATCAGTGCCACAGACGACAAGAGCATCGCAGTCGTTGCACAGCAGGCCGACAACGGATGGCCCAACGTACAGAACGCCATCTGGACCATCGACTTCATCACCAACGACTTCAAGCGCAACATACCCCTCGGCACTTTCAGCGACTATAAGAACGCCACAGGCGCCGCCACCTTCTACGGAGCCGTTCGCCAACTCTACGACAAGATAAAGGAACTCTCGGGAGCTGACGTCATCATCGTCTTCGCCAATGCTCTGAAACGCAACAACTCGGGCTACACCAGCACAAGCCGGAACACCGCGGGCTGCACCCTTGCCGACTACGAACTGGCCCTTCTCACCTGCGCCGCCGCCAACACAGGATGGTACTTCGTGGACCAGAACCGTCTCTCGGGCATCACCGACGAGAACCTGCCAGCCGTCACAGCCGACGGTCTCCACCTCAACAACCTCGGCTACACCATGGCCGTCCAGCCTTGGATAAACGTCCTCCGTTCCCTCGCGGACAAATAGGAGTCGCTACTTCTCCGTCCCTGTCCCAAGGGCTATACAGAACTATTGGTGTCCGGGGAAAATCCAGAGCACCTCTACTTATGCGCCTATTATTCGGCTTTCCTGACGATAAACTGTTTAAGGGGGCTTACTCAAAAGTCCCCAGAGAAAGCCCCGAGGGGGCGACAGAACTACAATTGGTTTGTGGACAGCATATTAAGAACTCTGTCGCCCCGTCGGGGCTTCTTTTGTTGTCGCACTACTACCGGGGGTTACACCCCCGTCTGTGGTCTTTCGCACCTCCGGTGCTTTTCTCCGGACACCAATAATACAGAACACAACGTGGAGCGTAGGCCAACACAACGTGGAGCGTGAGCCGATGCTCCGTGGAGCGTAGGCCGATTCTCCGTGGAGTGTAAACCGATGCTTCTCTAACCTCTCACCTCTAACCCCCGAGGAGCTGGAGAGGGGCTTTATTTGATTACGATTTTCTTACCTTTATTTATATATAGTTTCAACTTTAGCATGTGGGCTGGCATACCGTCTGCCATGTGATAATCAAACACAAAGACTCAAAGTCACAAAGTAATTCCCCTGCCGAAGAAGACACAAAAGACCCCCTCTAACTCCCCCGTAAAGGGGGCAAGGAGCAAGGGGCAAGGGGCAAGAGAATACCAACAGCCAGAGCAATCCTCCTGCTCCTTGCCCCTTGCCCCTTGCCCCTTAAAAGGGAAGAGGGTCTGTTCCGAGGCGTAGCTCTTCTTGTCTTCGTGTCTTTGTGTCTTTGTGTTTGATTCAATTCGGTCGCACAATAGCCTCAAAAAGACGAACTGTTTGCGTAAAAAATTATTGTTGTCCGGGGGAAATCATGCACACCTCAATTGATGCTCCTATCCATCGGCTTTCCTGACGAAAAGGAGCTCATGGGGCTTACCATAAGTCTCGAAGAGACGAAAGATCACAGACGGGGGTGAAACCCCCGGTAATGATGCAACGACAGAGAAAGCCCTGAGGGGGCGACAGAGTTCTTTAATATGCTGTTCCCAAACCAATTGGACTTTCTGTCGCCCTTTCAGGGCTTAGTTTTGTTAATGCGCTTGTCCCGGGGGGTTACACCCCCGACTATGTTCTTTCGCACCTTCGGTGCTTATTCCCCGGACAACAATAGTAAAAAATACACTCCCGAGGTCTCAAATGCTCCTTTGTAACCGCAAAATCATGGTTTTTGTTGTCATTTTACGAGAACATTAATTCCGTCAAGTGAACAGAAAAAGCACAAAAATCCACCAAAACAGGCGTCTCAAGCATGCTTTTTGAGGCTTTTTAGAGGGTAATTTTGCTGAAAACTGTACCTCTCCTGAGACTGGAGGCACAACCAAGGACGCTGTAACTCTTTGCTTTATAGAGAGTTAATTGGGTGCTCATACGTATAGTTGTTTCAGTCTCAGTTGTTTCAGTTTGTTTTCGAAGGGTATGTATCTTCCTCTTTCTATATATATATATATTATTAATTATTAATTAGTTATATAGTTTAAGAAAGAGGGTTTGAAACATAACTGAACCTCGAAAACCTAACTGAAACTGAAACAACTGAAACGCTCAGCTTTTGTTATTGATTTCGTCGAGACTGCTTTCGCAGCCTTCACTCTTCCTCTCCGAAGCCTCTAAAGGAAGACAAACTCATTGGGGAAATCGGACACCCCGCAGAACCCCTCTAATTTGCCCCAGAATCGCTTCAAATCCCTCGGACGCATATTTCTACCTCCGAGGCAAAAAGAAGCGCTCTATGGGGCTAAAAACGAGAATTTAAAATTCTAAGAATTTTAACTGGCCTTTCACTACGGCTGACACACCTTTGGTTGACGTCAAGCTCTTTGGCCTTGGAGAGGAAGACAGGAGGCTGTTCCAGTTCCAGTTGTTCCAATTAAAAATAAGTACCTATACCACTTTCTAAATACTATTTAATTAATTAATATATATATAGTTATATAATATATAGAGAAGAAAGTTGGTATCAAAAAAATAACTGGAACAACTGGAACTGGAACGCCCAGTCTATTAAATCTCCTCTAAAAGGAAGATTTACAATGAGATACGACATTGGTAAGGCTTCTGCTTTCAGGATTTCCAGCCTCGAAATGTGACAAAAAACTGCAAAAACAAGCCTCTTTCAAGCCTCGAAACACGTACTGAAACCCCTCGTTCCGATGCTTTTTCCTCTATTTGGCGCATCTTTCCTCGCCGCAAAAATTCAAACAAAAGGCCTCTTTCAGATGTTTTTTGCACGAAACAAGCCTTTCAACACGCGAAAACGGCCATCGAAGCACGTCAAATGTCACAACTTAACACGCTAAAACAATTCATAATTCATAATTTCACACGGAACTGAGGTCGACGGCCCGCAGGGGAAAGTCAAAACACAGAAATCATGGAAATACAATCCGTCAAATCCGTTTAATCCGTGGTTTTAAATCTCACACGGAAAACACAGAAATCATGGAAATACAATCCGTCAAATCCGTTTAATCCGTGGTTTAATATCTCACACGGAAAACACAGAAATCATGGAAATTATAATCCGTTTAATCCGTTCAATCCGTGGTTTTAAATCTCACACGGAAAACACAGAAATCATGGAAACACAATCCGTCAAATCCGTTTAATCCGTGGTTTAATATCTCACACGGAAAACACAGAAATCATGGAAATACAATCCGTCAAATCCGTTTAATCCGTTGTTTAATATCTCACACGGAAAACACAGAAATCACGGAAGTTATAATCTGTTTAATCCGTTCAATCCGTGGTTTTAAATCTCACACGGAAAACACAGAAATCATGGAAATACAATCCGTCAAATCCGTTTAATCCGTGGTTTAATATCTCACTCGGAAATCACAGAAATCAGAAATGTCGCCTTTGGCGAAGTGAAAAGTGAAGAGTGAAAAGTGAACAATCAAAGTTAGCCTCTCCCCAACCCTCTCCCGTGGGAGAGGGAGTTATTCCCCCTAAAGGGGGGTAGGGGGGCTTTCCCCTAAAGGGAGAGACTTCTCCCTCTCCCGCAGGAGAGGGTTGGGGAGAGGCCGTGGGAGACGGAGAGGGGTCTGAGGGTTGGGGCGGTTATATTGCAATAAAGCTCAGCAAAATCGTATTCGCAGATGAGACTTTTGGGGCTTTTTTGTTGTGCTCCGACGAAAAAATGTGTTCTTTCTTTGTGTATCTGTCTTTTTTTCGTACCTTTGCAGCGACGAATGGCACGGAACATGGTCCGTGCTGACTGGAAAAACGTTCAGCGAACCGGCTTGCCGCTGCCCTGTTTCCGCTTCTGGGGGGAAGGGAACGGGGGAGAGGAAAGTCCGGGCAACACAGGGCATCCCGCTTCCTAACGGGAAGAGGTCCGCGAGGGTCTGTAGGTGCAGAAGAAAACAACCGCCCGTTTGAAATGTCGAAACATCAGAAAGTTGAAACGTTGAAATGGGTAAGGGTGAGAAGGTGAGGCAAGAGCTTACCAGGCCGGCAGCGATGTCGGTGCTGTGCACTCCGGGAGTTGAAAGTTCATGTAAACCGGCAAAGCTTGGCACGACCCAAAGTCGGCCGAGAGAGAAGGCGGCCCGTCTGAGCCGGAGGGTAGAACGATAGAGGGCAGCGGCAACGCTGTCCGTAGATAAATGGCAAGCATTTCAGGCTGACTGAAATACAGAACCCGGCTTACAGGTTCGCTGAAGGTTTTTTTGAGTGAAGAGTGAATAGTGAAGAATTTGCTGCCGCCCTGTCGCAAGTGAAAAGTGAAAAATCAAAGTTACTAACCTCCCTGTAAATGGTTAAATGGTTAAATAGCTAAATCGTAAATAAATAGTAAATAGTCAAATAGTAAATAATTAGGTGATTCGATGGTTGGTCTCGAACACATATGGAACATTAATGAGAAGCGGCTTAGCGGACCTGAACGGTTGCTGTTGAGCATCGTGAAGCGGTTTGTCATAACGTGGGAGTGCATCACGAAGAACCACATTATGAGCTACGCTTCTGCCCTCACCTACAGCAGCATGCTTGCTACTGTCCCGGTGTTGGCCATCGTGTTCGCCATAGCTCGCGGCTTCGGGTTCGACACCATCATCGAGACGAGGCTGAGAAGTTCCTTCGAAAGCAACCCCGACATCGCCGACACGATTCTCTTCTTCGTCGATTCCTACCTGCAGCACACCAAAGGCGGCGTCTTCATCGGCATCGGCATCATCTTCCTTCTCTACACGCTCATTTCCCTTACCTCGAACATCGAGGAGGCTTTCAACACTATCTGGTTCGTCAAGCGCTCGCGTACCATCTTCCGACAGGTTATCGACTACTTCAGCGTATTCCTGATTCTTCCCTTTGTGGTGGTCATCACCAGCGGCGTCGGCATCTTCCTTCAGACCTTCCGCACCTTGCTGCCCGACATACAGCTGCTCAGCAAGACGATGACCTTCTTCCTTCACGTCTCGCCTTTCTTCTTTGCCGTGCTGGCTTTCATGCTGCTTTTCACGCTGATGCCCAACACGCACGTCAAGTGGCGGAACACCATTCTGCCTAGCATCATCACGGGGACGGTGTTCATGGCTGTGGAATGGCTGTACGTCCACTATCAGATAAAGCTGAGTGCCTACAATGCCATCTACGGTTCTTTCGCCGCCATCCCGCTTTTCATGCTGTGGTTGCAGATTTCATGGTGCATCTGCCTGTTCGGTGCCCAGTTCTGTTACGCAAACCAAAGCCTGCAGACGTATGCCTTCGAGCGCATCAGCAACGAACTGAGCCGACGCTACCGCGACACGCTCATCCTATTGCTCATGAGCCGCATCTGCAAGCACTTTGCTTCCGGCTTGAAACCCTTCACAGCTCACCGATTGGCTACAGACACGCATCTGCCCGACAGCCTCGTAGGCATACTGCTGGGCGAACTTACCGACATGCAACTGCTTGTGGAGATACACAACGAGCATGGCGAAGAACTGCGCTACCTGCCTGCCATCGACATTCACCGCATCACGGTTGGAATGGTAACACGTCGTATCGACTCGCACGGCATCGAGAACCCTTCTTTCGTTTGGCAAACCAGCATGCCCGAATGGGATGCCCTGCGCATCCTTCGCAATAAGAACGAAGATGCCTTGCTTGTGGATTTATAGGGGTTAGTAGTGAGAGGTTAGTAGTGAGAGGTTAGAGGTTAGTAGTGAGAGGTAAGATGTTGGTGGTTAGTGGTTAGAGGTTAGGGGTTAGAGAATACTTTTGGCTCCTAATCAGCAGCTTAAACAATCCTCTAACCCCTAACCTCAAACCACCAACATCTAACCACTAACATCTATTACAACTGACAGACAAACGTGAAGTGTGCTTCGAAGCGATGTTCGCAGGTGGGATGCGAGCGGAAAAGGCCGAAGATGGTGCTGCCGCTGCCACTCATGGAAGCGTAGGCCGCTCCATGAAGATATAGCTCCTCCTTTATCTCGGCAAGCAAAGGATGGCTGGCGAAGATGCTCTCCTCGAAGTCGTTCACCATTCTGCCCTTCCATTGCTCCACAGGCAACTTTACCGTATCGAGCAACGAATAGGCTGGCCGATGCGGATGCACTCCAGCATAGGCTTCGCGGGTGGAGACGAAGACATCGGGCTTCACAAGCATCAGATACCATCCCCGAAGATTCACTTGTACAGGAGTGAACACGTCGCCTATCCCTTCTGCATAAAGTGGACGCGGATTGATGAAGAACGGGCAGTCGGCACCAAGCTTGCCGACCATTCGCTCCATCTGTTCCTCCGAAAGGGGCAGCCCGTAGAGCTTCGAGAGCGAGCGTACCATGCAAGCCGCGTCGCTGCTGCCGCCTCCCAGTCCTGCTCCGCTCGGAATGACTTTCTTCAATTTGATGCTGAGCGGCGGAAAGGAGAAGCCTTCCTCTCTAAGCAAACGTACTGCCCGCAGCACAAGATTGTTCTGCACGTCGCCCTCCAACGGGTTGCCGCCAAGGGTCAGCACATCTTCTATAGGGGCAAGGGGCAAGGAGCAAGGAGCAAGAGGATTGCTTTCTATTCCTATAGGGGCAAGGGGCAAGGAGCAAGGAGCAGGAGGATTGCTTTCTATCGTCAGTTCGTCGTAGAGCGGAACAGGATAGAACTATTTCTATAGGGGCAAGGGGCAAGGAGCAAGGAGCAGGAGGATTGCTTTCTATCGTCAGTTCGTCGTAGAGCGGAACAGGATAGAAGATGGTCTGAAGATTGTGGTAGCCGTCGGGGCGACGCTCCGTAATGTTCAGGCCGAGGTTTATCTTGCAGCCGGTCTGTATGCGATAGGGCGTGTTCATCTCCTTAACTTATTACTTCACATAGATTTTCTTGCCGCCTACGATGTAGATGCCTCGGGGCAACTGACCGTTGACCCTTGACCCTTGACCCTTAACCCTTTGGCCAGCGAGGTTGTAGATAACGTCCTCTTCTTCAACTCTCAGCTTTCCGTTTCTGATTTCTCTGATGCCGTCGGGGTCGCCGTCGAAGGTCAGTACGAACTCCTTCACTTGGCTGTCGTCGTCGAGGAGGAAGTAGCTGTGGCAGGCTCCTATTCTTGCTCCGGCCAACGGATAGTTGAGGGTGTTCGTTTCGCCCATGAAGAGGATGTTTCGGTCCTCGTCGTCGAAGGAGATGAAGTCGTAGGTTCCGACGAAACGAACCTTGTCGTCGTTGCTGACGAACTCGTTGACGTCGGGAGTGACAGTCACGTTCTTGAAGACGGGATTGACGATGTTGTCGCCATTCGTCCACTTCATTATATAAGGTGTACCGGCATCAATGGCAGAGACGACACCAGCTTCGGTGAAGTTGAGCGTCAGGGTGTCATCGACAAGACTTGCGCTATACAAGGCCCGCACATCTGCCCCTTCCAAGGGACCGCCGGCAATCGGGGCATCGAAGGGAAGGCAAAGTGTGTTCCAAGAGCCGTCCTTGAAGAAGGTTCTGCCCAAGAGGGAGATGTTGACCGTCTTGCCGCTGTAAGCTGCGATGGTGCCTGTGTTGCTTCTTCCTTCGTTGTTGAGCGCGATGGGTGACTCGCGGTAGATTCTGGGTAAAAGCACATTTGCCGACGTGCCTCCGTAGCAAGAGAAGATTTTAGGATTGTTGACTTTGTTGAAGCCCAGAAGGTTTCGGGTGGATGTCCCTTGGAATCGGATGGTTGCATCCCCGTTGCTGATGCTGATGGCAGCTTTGGCGTTGCCGTTGTCGTCAGGTGCTGTTTCGGTACGCAGATAGTTGCTTCCGCTGCTGGGTGCATAGAGGTAGCCGTCGCCGACGTAGAGAAGGAAGTCCGAACCTTCTTTCTCGAGGGTGATGACCTGTGCCGTTTCGCCCGGAATGAGCGTGCCGTCGGCATTGATGGTCACGTCGTTTGTGGCTTCGCGGTTGTTGGTTCTCTGAGAGTTGCCGAGCACATAGCAGTCTTCTCCGTCGAAGCCTGCAACGATGACCTTATCGCCATCTTCGAGCGTGCTGGCATCCGTCACGAGCGAATACGTTTGGATGGCGCTGAGCTTGCCTGTGAGGCTGATGACCACATCGTTAGCTCCGTTGCTGGAGAGTGTGAGCGTAGCAGCTGTCTCGCCAATGGTTGTGGGCGTCCACGTCACGGTGATGTCGGTTCCGTCGGCAGCTGTTGCCATCGGTATGCTTTGTGTGCTGACGGAGAAGTTGCCGCTTGGGTCGTCGAGAGCAACGCTGATGTCTGCTTCGAGATTAGAGCCGCGAACCGTAAAGGTCTCTGTCTTGCAAAGTTCCGGCTCATAGTTGGCCGTGAAATTGATGCTTGCCTTCGAAGCCAAGATGGTAGGCTTTTCCGACAAGGAAAGGATGTACTGGATGCCTGCCAGCGCGTCGATTTTGCCATTACCGAAGTGCGAGGCGTTGGCTCCCGTTGTCGTGTAAGCGTCGTGGATGGCAGTCTGCTGCATGATGTCCTTCACGTCGTGTACGGTCAAATCCATGCCTACGGACTGAGCTGCCTGCATCCACAGGGCTACGATGCCTGCTGCAACGGGCGTGGACATCGATGTGCCTTCCATCATGCCATAAGGGCTGGAGCTGCTGTTCACGACGAGGTCGGTGCTGAGACCGCCATAGTAGCTGTAGTCTCTATCGACGGAAGAGGTGTGATAATGGTTCACACCTGCTGCGATGCGTGCTCCCGGAGCCGTGATACACGGGTAGGCTTCGCCCGTAGGACTCAGTTCTGCAGTAGCATAGCTTGAGAAGTAGGCTATGTCTCCTACTGTATATTCGTTGGACGTGTAGTAAGAACCGTTGTATGCCCTCCATCGTTTCTTCGAGACGTGTGCGCCGACGGAGATGGCATCGGGGATGGTGGCTTCGTCGCTCACGCACATGTCGTCGGTTCCTGCCGTCCAGGTGTGGTCCGAAGTGGTCAGGTGGTTCGAGAAATAGGTGTAGTCTCCCGACCACATGTTCACGGTATCTGTTCCGCTGGCGGGATAGACTTCGATGGCCAGCGTGTACTTGCTCTTGGTATAGTTGGTGCCTGAATATGCCTTTGCCTGCAGGCCGTTTTCGTCCGTAATGAAGGCCAGGATGTAACTACCATTCTCGTAGGTCATGGAAGCCTGCATCGAGCCGGAATAGTACGTGCCGAGTCCGCTGAACGACGACGTGTTGTTCGTGATTGTCCACGATTTCAGCACGGCTCCCGTCGAGTTGTTCAGGACGTGAAGCTTGCAGTTCATCTTGCTTTGCGAGGTGGCCAAAGCCAGCATACCCACGTATCCGTAGCCGCAATCGGCATCGGAGTAAATGGGAGAACGCACAATAGTGCCCAGCGGATTGCTGCTGCTGACGGCGTTGCCCTTCACGAAGAAGCCGCCGCCCTCGCCTGCTACGCTACGTCCTGCATCGTTCGACGAAGCAAAGAGGATAATGTGGTTCGGGTGTTTGTGGCCGAAGTAATGGGCTACGAGGTCTGCCAACTCGCTCTTTCCGTCGTGGGAACCCCAGTTGGAACCCCAGCTGTTGCTCACCACGAGGGGCTTGCCCTGACTGTCGGCATAGCTGACCATCTTCTTCAAGGCGGTGACGATAGAGGCGTCGTTCAAGTCGTTGATGCCTGCCAGATAGAGGTCGGCACCGGGAGCCATGCCGCCGAATGTGGCTTCGGCATGGTCGTCGGTAACGCTGACGGCTGTGCCGCTCACCTTGACACTCGAGCCGCCGGCAGCAGAGGCGGTGTGTGTGCCGTGGTCTTCACAATTGTTGTCGGTCGTGGGCGAAGTGCTGGTGATGGTGGAGTACTCCCTTGAGGAAGAGCCGTTATAGACGTATGCCCGCTTGATGCGGCTGTTTCCATCCTTGTCCTTGAAGGCAATATGCTGAAAGTCGATGCCCGTATCGATGATGCCGAGCACTACGCCTGTCCCGTCGAACAAAGTGTTGACGCCCGCTCCCACAGCATCGGACGAGAGCGTGAGCAGGTCGTCGGTGTTCGTTTGCTGGCGAGCCACGTCGGTCAGGGGACGCATCCGGCGCGCCACCTTGATGAGTGTGACGTTGTCGATGCCTGCCAGGTTCTCCAGCTCAGCCACAGGCACGCGGGCTGTGACAAAGTCCTGTCCGTCGAAGGTCTCTTCTATCTGAACGCCAAGCGAACGCACTTGGCTGAGATTCTTCGCGTCCTTCAGATGGATGAAGCACGAGATGTATGCGATGCCTGCTACCGTATCGGGAGCGGCTATCTGGCTTGCTCTACGGTCCGGCCTCATCATTCCGGCCTCCGCGACAGGGCCGTTCCAAAGAGAAGGAAGCTTCCGCCGCGAAAGTCTGCCTTGCACGGGGGAGAGGTCGGAAGAGGGAGCTGAAGGGCTTGAAGTAAGGCTGTTGAGGAACATCTGTGTTGTCATGGAAAACTTCTCGTTCACATCCTGTGCCCACAGCATCGCTGCTGAAGTCAGGAACATGAAGAAAACGGCCAAGCCACGCCGTCCGAGCATGAGAATCGATTCTTTAAGGTTTATCATCTTTTTTATGTTATTAAACTGAAGTTTCTGAAGTTAAAGTGGAAATTAAAGTGGAGGTAAAAGCCTCTCCCCATCCCTCTCCCGTGGGAGAGGGGGAAGTCTCTCCCTTTAGGGGGAGATTTAGAGGAGGCTCCCCAAAGCTATCGTCCAGCCAACTTGCTGGCTTAAATTCCTGCGCGAAGCGCATGACTCCCTTTTTAACTTCATCTTATAACTCCCGAAACTAAATTATTGAATATGTGAAAACGCGTGCAAAGGTACGACATTTTATTCATATATCATCAATAAATAGTCAGATTTTTCTTTCTTCTTCATGCCGAAGCACCCTCTGTGCAAGGTGACATATTGTCGCAGAATTAGCCGTTTTGCTTACTACTCGAATTTTGACAGACTCGCCAGAATCGCTTGAAATCGTCTCGGTGGCACTTTTCTACCCCCGAGCAAAGAAATGCGCTTAAATCGAAAGCCGTTTTGTAACATACTGAATCACAGGCGATAACTTTCAACTCTCAACTTTCAATTTTCAATCTTAAAGTGTTGTTTTGCAACCTCCACCTTACAAAAACGGCCGATTTTCCACGATTTTCGGCCATTTTCGACGTGAAATAAGGGCGAATCTCTACAGAAGAAATTCTCAACATAACGTGGAGAGTTGGCCAACTCTCCACGGAGTGTTGGCCGACGCTACAGGGAGGATTCGCAAATTCGGCGTGTTTTGGCCGCTTTTTCTCCACTCGGAGAACTGACACTTTGCTCAGAGAAGCATGTCATACGGTAGCATTTTGTCAACTCAGAAAAGTTGCGATTTGCACTATTCCTCAGAGGGAAGTCGGTCTTCCATTTCGCTTCGGCTTCCCTTTTCCCACTAACGAAGAGGAATTTGTCCGTTGGGCAGACATTTATATCGCGAAAACAAATGCCCGAAAGAAATTTTTATGCAAAAAGACAAAATACATTATAATATAATTAGGAATTTTGAGAGAAAATATGTACCTTTGCATGATTTTGAAGACGAAATGAGCCGTTTGGAAACGATAAAGCACGAGGGTGTGGTGGAAAGCATCGGGGCAGACAAGTGCCAGGTGCGCATCCTGCAGGCATCGGCTTGCAGCAGTTGCAGCGCCCGACAGCTCTGCCGCAGCAGCGAAAGCAAGGAGAAGCTCATCGAGGTCAGGGGGTACTACCCTACCCTCCACGTCGGCGACAGCGTCACGCTGGTCGGCTCCGTCCGGCAGGGAATGCGAGCAAGCGTGCTGGCCTACATCGTGCCCCTCGTCCTCATGGTCATCGCACTCTTCGTCGGCACACACCTTGCCGGAGAAGCCGCCGGAGCTTTGGCTTCGTTGCTGACGCTTGCCCTCTATTACGGCGTGCTCTACCTCCTGCGCGACAGGATAGGAAAGAGGTTTGAGTTCAGCCTCACCAGCGGCTCATAAAAGGCTCATTTATCCAATCATCGAAATAACGTGATAACGTCATAACGTCATAACGAAACAACGACTAAATAAAAATAACAAAACATGGTGAATGTAATTCTGATTGCAGTATGTGTGTTGGGACTCATCGGGCTTGCCTCAGCGGTAATCCTCTTTGTCGTCTCACACAAATTTGCTGTTCACGAAGACCCCCGCATCGGGAAGGTAAGTGCCGTTCTGCCACAGGCTAACTGCGGCGGCTGCGGCTATCCGGGATGCGCCGGGTTTGCTGCTGCCTGCGTCAAGGCAGCCGACGGCGGAAGTCTGGAGGGCAAACTCTGTCCTGTAGGCGGACAACCCGTCATGCAACAAGTGGCCGACATCCTCGGCCTGGCCGTAGAAGCTTCAGCACCAAAAGTGGCTGTGGTTCGCTGCAACGGCACATGCGAGAACCGTCCGCGCTTGGCACAGTTCGACGGCGCACAGAGCTGTCGCGTCCAGCAGATGACAGGCATGGGCGAGACAGGTTGCGGCTACGGCTGCCTCGGCTGCGGCGACTGCGTAGCCAAGTGTCAGTTCGACGCCCTCCACATGAACCCCGAGACGGGTCTGCCAGAGGTGGATGAAGAGAAGTGTACGGCTTGCGGAGCCTGCGCAAAAGCTTGTCCGAGAGGCATCATCGAGATTCGACTCAAAGGGCCTAAGGGACGCCGCGTCGTCGTGCTTTGCAACAACAAGGACAAGGGCGCCATCGCCAACAAGGCTTGCAAGGCATCGTGCATCGGTTGCGGCAAGTGCGTCAAGACTTGCGAGAAGTTCGAGGCCATCACCCTCGAGAACAACCTGGCCTACATCGACGCCGAGAAGTGCAAGATGTGCCGCAAGTGCGAAGAAGCCTGCCCGAAGGGAGCCATCCACGGCTTCAACTTCCCGCCGAAGAAGGAGAAAAGTGAAGAGGTTAAACAAGAGGTTGGAAGTTAGTGGTTAAAGGTTAGAGAATACCTTTGGACCCTAATCAGCATCCCAAACAATCCTCTAACCACTTACCTCTAACCCCTAACCTCTAACCACAAAACAAATAAGACATGAAGACATTTAAGATAGGCGGGGTTCATCCCGCAGAAAACAAGCTGTCTGCTGCCAGCCCCATTCGCGAGGCAGCTCTGCCCAAGCAGGCAGTCTTCAGCATGTTCCAGCACATCGGAGCACCTGCCAAACCCGTCGTCAAGAAAGGCGACGAGGTGAAGGTCGGCACGCTGCTGGCAGAAGCTGGCGGCTTCGTCAGCGCTCCCATCCATAGCAGCGTGAGCGGAAAGGTATCGAAGGTAGATGTTGCCCTCGATACCAGCGGCACACGTCGCATGGCCGTCTATGTGGACGTCGAAGGCGACGAATGGGAAGACGGCATCGACAGAAGCACTACCCTCGTCAAGTTGAGCGACCGTCCCGAACTTGACAGCAAGACCATCGTAGAAAAGATAAAGAACGCAGGCATCGTCGGCATGGGCGGCGCCACGTTCCCCTGCCACGTGAAGCTCTCGCCCCCACCGGGCTGCAAGGCTGAATGCGTCATCATCAACGCCGTGGAGTGTGAGCCTTACCTCACAGCCGACCACCGGCTCATGCTGGAGCATCCCGAGGAAATCCTCGTTGGCTTGCAGCTTATTATGAAGGCCGTGGATGTCAGCAAAGGCTTCATCGGCATAGAAAACAACAAGCCCGATGCCATCAAGCTGATGACAGAGAAGGCCAAGGGCTACGAGGGCATCGAGATTGTTCCCCTGAAGGTGAAGTATCCGCAAGGCGGCGAGAAGCAGCTCATCGATGCCGTCATCGGCCGACAAGTGCCAGCGCCTCCTGCCATCCCCATCAACGTCGGAGCCGTCGTGCAGAACGTCGGCACAGCCTTCGCCATCTATCAGGCCGTGATGAAGAACAAGCCGCTCATCGACCGCATCATCACCGTCACAGGCAAGAGCGTGAAGCAGCCCAGCAACCTCTTGGCAAGACTTGGCACACCCTTCCAGCAGCTCATCGACGAATGCGGCGGTCTGCCCGAAGACACAGGCAAGATTATCGGCGGCGGCCCCATGATGGGCAAGGCGTTGCTCAGCCTCGACGTTCCCATGACGAAAGGCTCCAGCGGTCTGCTCCTGATGAACGACAAGGAAGCCCGTCGTGCCGAACCGCAGCCCTGCATCCGCTGTGCCAAGTGCGTCAGCGCTTGCCCAATGGGTCTGGAGCCTTACCTGCTCAGCAAGATGAGCGCAAAGGCCGACTGGGAAGGCGCAGAGAAGAACGACGTGGTAAGCTGCATAGAATGTGGCAGTTGCCAGTTCACCTGCCCCAGCAACCGCCCGCTGCTCGACATGATACGCGTCGGCAAGACCACCGTCATGGGCATCATCAAGAGCCGAGCCGCTGCCCGATAATTATGAATTATGAATTAAGAATTAAGAATTAATACAATGAAACCTATTATATCCCTTTCACCCCATGTTCACGGAGGCGACTCCGTACAGAAGAACATGTACGGTGTCTGCATCGCACTTGTGCCTGCCCTGCTTGCCAGCCTTTGGTTCTTCGGCTTGGGCGCGGCCATCGTGCTTGCCACATCGGTGGCCTCTTGCGTCTTCTTCGAGTGGGCCATCACGAAGTTCCTGCTCAAACGCCCTGCCTGCACCGTCTGCGACGGCAGCGCCATCCTGACAGGCTTGCTGCTGGGCTTCAACCTGCCGAGCAATCTTCCCCTTTGGCTCATCATCGTCGGTGCCCTGGTTGCCATCGGCATCGGCAAGATGACCTTCGGCGGCTTGGGTCAGAACCCGTTCAATCCCGCACTTGTCGGCCGTGTGTTCCTGCTCATCAGCTTCCCCGTGCAGATGACTTCATGGCCCGTCAGCGGTCAGCTTACTGCGTACACGGATGCCGAAACTGCAGCCACGCCGCTCTTCATCATGCAGAATGCCATCTCAAGCGGCGATCCGAGCGTCCTCAACCAACTGCCCGATGCCACAGAGATGCTCATCGGTCAGACGGGAGGTTCCTTAGGTGAAGTCAGCGCCTTGCTGCTTCTGCTGGGCTGTGCCTTCATGCTTTGGAGGAAGATCATCACTTGGCACATCCCCGTGAGCATTCTCGGCACGGTGGCTGTCTTCTCGGCCATCATGCACACGGTCAACCCTGTTTATGCCATGCCGCATGTCGTACTGATGAGCGGCGGCTTGATTCTCGGTGCCTGCTTCATGGCAACGGACTATGTCACATCGCCCATGACGCCCAAGGGACAACTCATCTACGGCGTCTGCATCGGCCTGCTGACCGTCATCATCCGTAACTGGGGCGCCTATCCCGAAGGCATGTCCTTCGCCATCCTCATTATGAATGCTTTCACGCCCCTCATCAACACTTATTGCAAGCCGACACGCTTCGGCGAAGTCGTCAGAAAGGAGGAAAAGAAATGAAGAAGCTTGAATCTACTTGGTACAACATGGCTCTCGTGCTGACTGGCATCGCAGTCGTTGCAGGCGCAGCACTTGGTTATGTTAACAGCATCACCGCTCCCACCATCGAGGCACTCAAAGTTCAGCAAGAGAAAGAGGCTGAGCAACAAGTGCTGAACGGTCAGGAAGGCACAGCCATCAAGATAACTGACCCGAAAGGCTTCGGCGGAGCGCTGACCGTCATGGTCGGCCTTGCCAAAGACGGTACGATACTTGGCTACAAAGTGCTCGAGTCGAGCGAAACGCCGGGACTCGGCGCAAAGGCACAAGACTGGTTCCAGAAGGGACAGAAGGGCGACATCATCGGCAAGACGGCAGGCGACCTGACCGTCAGCAAAGACGGAGGCGAGGTGGATGCCATCACGGCATCGACCATCACCAGCCGCGCCTTCCTGCGTTGCATCAACGAGGCTTACAAAACGCTCTCCGAGAGTTCTGATGCCCAAAGCGGGGCAAGTCCGCAAGCAGGCAAGCCTAATAATAATATATAATGTATAGGAGGAAACAGAAATGAACAATATGAAAGTCCTGCTTAACGGCATCATAAAGGAGAACCCCACGTTTGTGCTCCTGCTGGGCATGTGTCCGACACTCGGCACGACCAGCAGCGCCATGAACGGCATGTCGATGGGCCTGGCCACGATGGCTGTCCTCATCTTCTCCAACCTCATCATCTCACTCATCAAGAACCTGATTCCCGACATGGTGCGCATTCCCTCGTTCATCGTCGTGATAGCCTCTTTGGTGACAATCCTGCAGATGCTCATCAAGGCCTACGCTCCCGAAGTGGATGCCAGCCTAGGCCTCTTCATCCCGCTTATCGTGGTGAACTGCATCATCTTGGGTCGTGCTGAAGCCTTTGCTGCGAAGAACGGCGTGGTGAGCAGCATCTTCGACGGCATCGGCATGGGCATCGGCTTCACCATTGCCCTTACCTTGCTTGGCGCAGTCCGCGAGCTGTTCGGCACAGGTAAAATCTTTGGCGCAACGCTCTTCCCCGAGGACTACGGCGCACTCATCTTTGTGCTGGCTCCCGGTGCATTCATCGCCCTTGGCTATCTCATTGCCATCATCAACAAGGTCAAATCGTAAATCGCAAATCTTCAAATAGTAAATTGATATGGCTTACATACTTATATTCATCACAGCGATATTCGTCAACAACATCGTTCTGTCGCAATTCCTGGGCATCTGTCCCTTCCTTGGTGTCAGCAAGAAAGTGGATTCAGCCCTCGGCATGGGGGCAGCAGTAGCCTTTGTGCTTACGCTGGCAACCATCGTGACCTTCCTCATCCAAAAGTATGTGCTTGAAGCTTTCGGCTTGGAGTATCTCCAGACGATAGCCTTCATCCTCGTCATCGCTGCCCTTGTGCAGATGGTTGAGATTATCTTGAAGAAGAGCGCACCCGCCCTCTACCAGGCTCTCGGCGTCTTCCTGCCGCTCATCACGACCAACTGCTGCATTCTGGGCGTAGCCATCCTTGTGGCTAACGGCACCTACGCCACTCAGGGCCTCGAACCTAACCTGCTATCCGGCGTTGTCTTTGCCATCAGCACAGCCATCGGCTTTGCTCTGGCACTCGTTGTCTTTGCAGGCATTCGCGAGCAACTCGCCCTGATGGACGTGCCCAAAGGCATGCAGGGCATGAGCATCGCCCTTGTTACAGCCGGACTGCTGGCAATGGCCTTCATGGGCTTCAGCGGCGTGGACAGCGGGCTGAAGACATTGTTCGGACTGTAAACAATTAGTGGTTAGAGGTTAGTGGTTAGAGGTTCTTCGCTTCGCTCAGGCGCAGGCGGAAAGAGAATACCTTATGTACCCTAATCAGCATCCCAAACAATCCTCTAACCACTAACCCCTAACCTCTAAATACTCTCTAACCACTAACAACAAACAACTAAATAGTAAATAATCAAGATGAACATCCTTTTAACTGGTGGTGCAGGCTACATAGGCAGCCACACCCTCATTGAGTTAGACAAAGCGGGCCACAGCGTGGTCGTAGTGGATAACTTCTACAACTCTCAGCCCGAGGCCATTCGTCGCGTTGAGAAGATCATCGGCCACAAGGTCATCTTCATCGAGGCCGACATTCGCGACCGCGCAGCTATGGACAAGGTCTTTACGGACCACAAGATAGATGCCGTCATCAACTTCGCAGGTCTCAAGGCTGTAGGCGAATCGGTGGCAAAGCCTCTCATGTACTACGAAACAAACATGAACGGCGTGTTCGTGCTGGTTGACGTCATGCAGCAACATGGTTGCAAGAACATCATCTTCTCCTCAAGTGCCACGGTCTATGGCGACCCTGCCATCATCCCCATCACCGAGGAATGCCCCAAGGGCCAGTGTACCAATCCTTACGGCTGGACGAAGTCGATGATTGAACAGGTGCTGATGGACATCCAGAAGGCCGACCCCGAGTGGAACGTCGTGCTGCTGCGTTATTTCAACCCCATCGGTGCCCACGAGTCAGGACTTATCGGCGAGAACCCCAACGGCATCCCCAACAACCTGATGCCTTACATCACGCAGACCGCCATCGGCATCCGCAAGGAGCTTGGCGTCTTCGGCGACGACTACGACACGCACGACGGTACAGGTGTTCGCGATTACATCCACGTCGTTGACCTTGCCAACGGCCATGTCTGCGCACTCAAAGCCATCCAGGAGAACAAGGGCCTGGCCATCTACAACCTCGGTACAGGTCACGGCTACTCTGTGCTCGACGTTGTCAAGGCCTTCGAGAAAGCCAATGGCCTGAAGGTTCCCTACGCCATCAAGCCTCGCCGCCCGGGCGACATCGCCACATGCTACTGCGACCCCGCCAAGGCAAAGCGCGAACTCGGCTGGGAGGCCAAGTTCGGTATCGAAGAGATGTGCCGCGACGCATGGAACTTCCAGAAGAACAATCCCAACGGGTACGAAGACGCACCCGACAAGTAAGCAAGCTTTCAGCCGCATAGGCAGAGAGCACTCTCATGCTTCACAGGAAACGGATGGAGCTTGTCGCAAAGACAGGCTCCATTCTTCGTGTCAGAGCAATCCGAACTCCTTTCTTGAGAGATCATGCTGTAAGAGGAAAAGCGCCAAACCAAAGGGCGACGCAAGTCAAGGTGCGAAAGGACACAGACGGGGGTGCTAACCCCCAGCACATGTTAGCCTAACAATTGTAAGCCCTAAAGGGGAGAGGGAATATGTAACTTACGTGAATTCGACGAAAAAATAATTAATGGGAACTTACGGTCTATCATGTGTTAAGCAAACACAAAGACACAAAGACACTAAGTAACAGCCCATGTTGCAAAGACACAAAGGTTCTGACCAGGGGAATCTTTGTGTCTTCAGTTCTGCGGCGTAGCTTTCCGTGTCTTCGTGTCTTTGTGTTTGATTGTCCTTTTGTTCTCATCTAACTCACGTTAACTTGTTTAATTACAGGTTGCTTTTGTTTCTGTCGCCCCTTCAGGGCTTTCTCTTTCGCTGCAACATTTACGGGGGTTAGCACCCCCGTCTGTGTTCTTTCGTCTCTTCGAGACTTTTGCCAAGCCTGATGCTCCGTGGAGCGTAAACCGATGCTCCGTGGAGCGTAGCCCGATGCTCCGTGGAGCGTAGCCCGATGCTCCGTGGAGGAAAGCCCGATGCTCCACGGAGCGTAAGCCGATGCTCCGTGGAGCGTGAGCCGATGCTCCGTGGAGCGTAAACCAATGCCCTATGAAGAGTAAGACAAGACTCCATGAAGAGTGAGCCGAAACTCCGTGGAGAATGAGCCGATTCTCCGTGGAGTGTGAATCGATTCTCCGTGGAGTGTGAGACGAAACTCCGTGGAGCGTAAAACTACACATCAGCGTGCACAAAGCCACAAAATGAGGAAAAAATGCAAATAATCAGTATTTCGTTTGGAGATGAAGGCAAAAAAAAGTAACTTTGCAACGAAATTGGACTTTTATGGAAGTTCGTCTATCAAGCAAATTCAACTGATTACGTCAAATACTAAAACTAAAGAAATGAAAAGACTACTCTTATCGCTTTTGCCGCTCTGCTTAGCCATGACGGCAATGGCAGAACCCATCGGGAAGCAAGCTGCACTCTTCACGGCACAGTCGTACATGCTTGCGAAAGGCAAAACCATCAGCAATGCCGACAGCCCCGTCAGGTCTGCCCGCAAGGCAAACGCACAGGCAGCTGGCGATGCCGAAGCCTACTACTATGTGTTCAACGCTGGGAACGACGGCGGCTACGTCATCGTCTCGGGCGACGACCGCACCGAACCCATCCTCGGCTATGTCGAGCACGGCACCTTCGACCCCGACAACATCCCCGAGAACATGCGCTCCTGGCTCCAGCTCTATGCAGACCAGATCAAGTACATCGTCGATAACAACATCGACCCCAACTCGCCCCTGCTCCGGAAACGCAACAAGGTGCGCGGCACCAAGCACAGCGTGCCCGAACTGCTCACCACTCGTTGGAACCAGGGAAGCCCCTACAACATCACCTGCCCTAAGTACTACAAAAAGGAAGACGGCACACAGCACTACCCCGCTACAGGTTGTACAGCCACGGCAATGGCACAGGTGATGTACTTCTACAAGTTCCCGGAAAAGACGAAAGCCGTCATTCCCGCCCACACCGTAGAGTACACTTTAGACAGCGGCGAGAAGAAGACTTCCACAGCAAAGGCTGTGCCGCGCAACACCCGCATTGACTGGGAAAACATGCGCGACACCTATAGCTGGCAAGACCTTGCACATGCCAACAAGCAGGACACAGCAGTTGCCAACCTGATGCTCTACTGCGGACAGTCCGTACACATGGGATGGGGACCCTCTTCTGGTGCCAACTTCAGCGCCGAAGCCTACATCAAGTACTTCGGATACGACAACAGCTGCTACGTCGGCGAACGCTATGACTACAGCATCGACGACTGGTTCGACATGTTGTACAACGAGATAGAGCAAGGCTATCCCGTGCTCTTCTCCGGCTTCTCGTCGGGCGGCGGCCACGCCTTCGTGCTCGACGGCTTCGACGGCGAAAACCTCTTCCACCTCAACTGGGGTTGGGGAGGCGGCAGCAACGGCTGGTTTCTCGTCGGCATCCTCAATCCGGGCGACAACAGCGGCATCGGTGCCAGCAGCAGCAGCGACGGCTACAGCATGAGCCAACGCGCGCTCTTCAACCTCCGACTGCCCGACAACAACAACGCAGACACATACCTCTTCATCAAGGACGTCAGCGCCACCGGCTCGAACATCAAGGCAACCTTTGAGAACAGAACAGGAGCAACAGGCTCTTTCAACATAGCCATCGTCACGCAGGACGACAACGGCGAACTCTCCGTCGTCGGCAACCAACAGATGATCACCGGCATGGCTGCCGGCTCTACCCAAACGAGGACTTTCAACCTCAAAGGCAAGCTCACAGAAGGCACCTATAGGCTCTCCCCCGCCAGCAAGGCTACGAGGAACACCGTTTGGCGTCCCAAGTTCAACCTCTACAACCATTACATCGAAGCTGTGGTTGACGCAGAAGGCGGAATCACGCTGAATCCCGTCGATATTAGCAACGGCAACAGCATCAGCATCGACACCATCGTATTCCCCGGCACACGCATCGTCGGCAAGGAACAAGAGGTAAAAGTGACCTATCGCAACAACTCCAACGAATACTTCAGAGAGGTCCGCTTCTTTGCCAGCGTGACGCAAAAGAAGATTTACACAGAAAGCCGCTCGATAGTAGCTGTGCGCAAGGGCGAGACCGTTGAGGTGTCATACTTCTTCACGCCAGACACCACCGGCGTTTACAACCTCTGGTTCTGCACCGGCAGCGATGGGAGCGGAGTCGTAGGCACAGGCACAATGGAGATTGTCGATGATGCACACGGCGCCAAGTCCAACCTTTCTGTCAACTCCTACACCATTACCAATGCCTCCAACGGCGTAGCCTACGGCAAACGCCTCGTTGGAAAAGCAACCATCAAGAACAATGCCCGCGTCGCTTTCAATGGCAACGTTCGCCTGCAGGTATGGCGACAGCCCAACGGACAAGGTTCGGCATGGAGCGGCTCGAGCAAGACGTACTACCTCGAAATAGCTCCAAGTCGGGTTGCAACCATCGACTTTGACTTCAACGGCCTCAACGAAGGAGACAAGTATTACCTTGCCGCCAGCTATGTCAACCAAGACGGTTCGCTGGGCAACGGCGGCGTCTGGGACCTCGGCGGCTGGGACATGAGAGGCGGCGTACTCACGTGGAGGAACAACGGCCTCATAATCGGAGCCGCATACCGCACTACCGTAACGGCTGCAACCACTATTTGCGGCCTCTACGCCGACTGCAACAAGATTAATCGCCTCATGCCCAACAAGAACCCCAACACTATCTATGCCTTCGCTCCCGGCATGGAGGTTCCGGTCAACATCGACTCACTCAACGTCGTAAGCGGCAATCATGCGCCCCACATCAACATGGTGAACGACAGGCCATACTACGTGCCACGAAGCTTCGAGACTGACAGCGCATCCTTCACCTACACGTTCCCCGAGACAGAGAAGGGAACGGGATGGCACACCTTCACCATGCCTTTCGAGGTTGACTCCATCTTCGTGGACAGCATCCCCGTCATGCTCGACGACTCGCTCAAGCATTTCTGGATCTACGAGTTTACTGCCCAGAAGAACAACGGAGGACTCGGTTTCGCCCCGGCAACCATACTGCGCGGCAACACGCCCTACATCATCGCAGCCGACTCAACAATGGCCGGACGTTCCATCGTATTCCGTTCGCTCGACGTTCCCTTCTATCAGACGGGTTCCGACAAGATGGTTGTCACCTCGCACAACTATCAGTTCCACGGCACAACCTTGGCTCCATCCGTCAAGGACTGCTACATCCTGAACGAAGATGGCACGGCCTTCGAGTACATCTCTATCAATCATACGATTACCGGCCTTACCTCCTACATCACCACCAACCTGCCGGAAGAGGAGCGACTGCCAAGCATCGTGCTCCCCGACATTCCCGAAGTGCCCTTGTACAACCTTATTCTCGACGAAACCGTGCCTGCTCCAGTCGTTGCCGACACCTACGACCAGCTCATCCTGAAGCGTACCTTCGAAGCCGGTCTGAACAGCGTCTGCCTGCCATTCGACATTGATGATGTGCCGACATTCTTCGGTCAAGGCACCAGAGCCTATGCGTTCATTGGCTTCGAGAACAATGAGCTTCAGCTTGCAGAGGTCAATACGCTTGCCGCAGGACAACCATACATCGTCAACCTTCCCGCTGCCATTACGGAGACCATGGTCATGCCCGGCGTCACCGTCGAAGAAGAGAAAACCGAGGCAGGCTTCGTTTCGTGGAACAACACATACTTCCGCGGCACTTACGCACCCGTTGCTGCTAATGAAAGAACTAGGGAAAACTACTTCGCCCTGACAGCAGACGGCAAGCTTGCCGGCATATCTGCCGAGGACAACATCCTGGGCTTCCGCGCCTGGTTCGAGCTTCCCGAAGAAGCACTCGAAAGCATGCAGGAAGACCCCGAAAGCATTACAGTCCGCTTCATCGAAGATGCCACAGCCCTCAAGAACCTTAAGGAACTCAACGGCGCTAATGGCCTCATCTTCAACCTTGCAGGCCAGCGAACCCTGAAGGCACAGAAGGGCATCAACATCATCGGCACGAAGAAGATACTGATAAAGTAAGGTAGGGTTAAAAGCGGCACAGACCTCAAAGGAATGTGCCACAATCAAGGCAAACGGATTTCACGAATTCGACGGATTGACATAACTGCTCTACAGCAAAGTAAGCACTATGTTCACGCTGAATTGGTGAAATCCGTTTTCCTGTATTGGATTAAACCTTACCACCTTCGACTGGTCTAATAATTGAATTCTCGGAAGTAAAACAGGAAGTAAACATGGACGTAAACTCGCTACGCTTGTGGGAGTTAAGTGTTGCACACAGGACGAAAGCTTTAAGGCTCAGTTGTATCGTCCTGCCAACTCGTTGGCTTCTTCCGCGCCCTTAGCAGCGTGCCTTGGTGATAGAGCATCCAAGAACATCCTGCGCAAAGCGCTTAACTCCCTATTTAACTTCACTCTATAACTTCCGAAACATGAATCTAATAAAAAACCATTCAAGTTATGAAGAACAATAAGGACAATCACGAGATGAATCGCCGCCAGTTCCTCAGTAGATTGGGACTGGGTTCAGCCACAGCTTTCTCGCTGTTGACCATCAACGCCTCCACGCTCCGATTCAAGCGAGAGGACGGCGAAACCATTCAAGCAGCAGCAGAGAATGGAGCAATGACCTACCGAGTGCAGAACGGAACGGGCGAGAAGATTTCGCTGCTCGGCTTCGGCATGATGCGTCTTCCCCGCGAACAAGAGAAGGTAAACGAGTTGGTGGATTACGCGTTGGCACACGGCATCAACTACTTCGACACGGCTCCCATCTACAGCGGAGGCACTAACGAGACGACTACAGGCTTGGCTCTGAGCCGTCATCCCCGCGACAAGTATTATGTCGCCACGAAGATGTCGAACCAGAACGAAGGGCTGTGGTCGTTTGAGAAGTCAAAGGAGATGTACGAGAACTCGTTCCGTGCGCTGAAGGTTGACTACATCGACTACTACCTGCTCCACAGCGTGGGCGGCGGCGGCATAGACAATCTCAAGGCACGCTTCCTTGATAACGGCCTGCTGGACTTCCTTCTGGAGGAGCGCAAAGCACGCCGCATCCGTCACCTCGGCTTTAGCTATCACGGCGACGTGAAGGTGTTCGACTGGCTGCTCGACCACCATGTTCAGTATCATTGGGACTTTGTGCAGATACAGATGAACTACCTCGACTGGAAACATGCCGGCGGTCGCGGTCGTCGTCGTGGTGATGCCAACGCCGAATACCTCTACGGGAGGCTCGAGAAGCTTGGCATCCAATGCGTTATCATGGAGCCGCTTCGAGGCGGAGGTCTTGCAAAAGTGTCGGACGACATACTGCAGCAGATGACCCGTGCCCGTAAGGACGACACGCCTGCCCGCTGGGGATTCCGCTGGGTTGGCTCGCATCCCGGAGTGCTTACCGCTTTGAGCGGTATGAACCAGATGGAGCATCTCAAGGAAAACATCGAGACATTCTCGCCCCTCAGTCCTTGCACGACGGTCGAAAACGAGTTGCTTGCTCGCATCGCCGACAAGATGTCGGGCCTGCCCACCATCGGCTGCACCACCTGTGCCTACTGCATGCCCTGCAAGTACGGCGTTGACATTCCGGGCAACTTCGCCTTCTACAACAAGGCCGTCACCGAAGGACGTCTGCCGCTTCCCGACAGCTCGGCACCCGACTTCGAAGAGAAGCGGAAGGCTTATCTCGAAGCCTATCGGGCCGCCATCCCTGCTGATGCGAGGGCCACGAAGTGCCAGGACTGCGGCGAATGCCTCAAGAAATGTCCGCAGCAACTGCCCATTCCCACACACATGAGCAACCTCGTGGAAATGACAAGGAAGAAATGAAAGAATGAGAAACAAAAGAAGTAAAAGAATGAAAAACAGGATACTGAAACCCATAGCACTCCTCGGAGCATTTCTCTTCCTGACAAGTCAGACGACAAACACGCCCATCCTGACCAAGCAGAAAGACATCACCATCATCAACACCACGGACCTCGCCTCCGACATCGAGGGCTATGCAGGCTGCACACCCGTCAAAGTCTATATACAAGGCGGGAAGGTGCTGCGCGTAGAGGCTTTGGAGAACGAAGAGACACCCAAATACTTCGACATGGTGGAAAAGGGGCTGATGAAGAAATGGAACGGCAAACCCGTTGCAGCAGCCGAGAAACTGAAGGTGGATGCCGTGACAGGAGCCACCGTTTCGTCCGAAGCCGTCATCGAAAACGTACGTCGCGGCATCAGCTACTACATCTACTCGAACAAGAAGAAGTGAAGCACCCCGCTTCACGCCACGTGGAGCATCGCCAGTCCCACCACGGAGAAACTCCAGTACTACCACGGGAAAACTCCAGTACTACCACGGTAGTACTGAGAATGCCGCAGGCGATGGTTCTCGGGGACACAAGGAGGGCATGCCGGAACCGACCGGCATGCCCTCCTTCGCATGAGCGATAGACGGGGCTCGAACCCGCGACCTTTGGCTTGGGAAGCCAAAGCTCTACCAACTGAGCTACTATCGCATTCGCTAAATCGCTGCAAAGTTACGAAAAATACTTCACAGTTCATAATTCATAGTTCATAATTTCTCTTTTATTTGCACATTTCCGCACAAAACTATGTTGCGTATGAGAAAAATGATTATCTTTGTACCTAAAAGCAATGATAAAGTGCTTATACATTATTATATTATTAATTAAAAGAGATTAGATCTATGAAGAAGAAGTTCATTTGCACCGTTTGTGGATACATCTACGAAGGTGAAGAGGCACCCGCAAAGTGCCCGCAATGCGGCGTACCCGCCAGCAAGTTCCAGGAAGTGAAAGAAGGCGGACAAACCTACGTCACAGAGCACGTCATCGGCGTCGCCAAGGATTGCCCCAAAGAGATATGGGACGGACTGCAGGCCCACTTTGCCGGCGAATGCACAGAGGTAGGCATGTATCTGGCCATGTCGCGCCAGGCTGACCGCGAAGGCTATCCCGAAATAGCCGAAGCCTTCAAGCGCTATGCCTTCGAGGAAGCAGACCACGCAAGCCGCTTTGCAGAACTCATCGGCGAAGTAGTGTGGGACACAAAGACCAACCTCGAGAAGCGTGCCGAAGCAGAATGCGGTGCTTGCGCCGGCAAGATGGAGATAGCAAAGGCTGCCAAAGCAGCTGGGCTGGACGCCATCCACGACACCGTTCACGAAATGGCTAAGGACGAGGCACGCCACGGAAAAGGCTTCGAAGGACTCCTGAAGAGGTACTTCAAATAACCCCGCAGCGACAGGTGGCGGCACGGTACGACGCATCATGCACGAAAGCCGCAACCTTACCTCGCCAAAAACGGAAGCAGGAAGCATTATTCAAGCACAAAATGCTCCCTGCTTACGTTTTTTTAGCCCTTTTCGCACAACAATTCATCTTTTAATAAAAAATTCCTTCGCGATATTTGCTTTAACATAATAAATTGTGTACCTTTGCAGAACTTTTCAAGCACATTAGTATAACTAACACATATAAAATAAGCAAACATGACAAAGATTGAATTGGTAAAAGCTGTTGCCGAGAAGACCGGCATCGACCAGCCCACAGCAATGGCTGCAGTAGAAGGTGTGATTGACACTCTCAAGGAATCACTCATCAACAAAGAGAGCGTCTTTATTCGCGGATGGGGCACTTGGACTCTCAAGCACCGTGCACAGAAAACGGCTCGCAACATCTCCAAGAACACAACCCTGGTTATCCCCGCACACGACATCCCCTACTTCAAGCCCTGCAAGGACTTCATGGAGGCCGTAGCAAAGGCATAAGAAAATCGCTTACCCCCCTTAGGGGGAGCATTCAGCCTTCCTTTCCGGAAGGCTTTTTTTGTATTAAAACAACTAAAAGCAAACGTTAAACGATGAAAGCAAAACTTATCACAGGCGCCTTGTTTGCCCTTTCCTTCTTACTCCCCCTGAAGGGAATCGGAGGCTCCGTCATTGATTACGTCAACCCCATCATCGGCACAAACGGCATGGGCCACACTTTCCCCGGAGCATGTGTCCCCTTCGGCATCGTGCAACTCTCGCCAGAGACCGACACCATCCCACACAACGTGGACGGCCGATACCAAGGCAAAGTCTATGAATACTGTGCCGGCTATCAGCATCGCGACAAGACAATTGTGGGCTTCAGCCACACGCACCTCAGCGGCACAGGTCACTCCGACCTCGGCGACATCCTTGTCATGCCAACGACGGGGAAAATACGAACAAACCCCGGCACCGCAGATGCACCCGATAATGGTTATCGCAGTCGCTTCTCCCACGACACGGAGCATTGCTCGCCGGGCTACTACGAAGTCAAGCTCGAAGACTACGGCATCCTTGCACAACTCACTGCTACCCAGCGCGTAGGCGTGCATCGCTACACCTTTCCTTCAAGCGAAGCTCAGTTCATCCTCGACCTTGGACACGGCATATACAACTACGAAGGGAAGACGCTTTGGAGCTATCTGCGCGTAGAAAACGATACGCTTCTGACTGGCTACCGCATCACCAACGGCTGGGCAAGACAGAACTACACCTACTTCGCCATTTCGCTCTCCGAACCGATTCAGGCATACGGCTACAACGACCACCAGCGAATGAAGTACAACGGCTTTTGGCGCAAGAACGACATCCACCACAACTTCCCCGACATGGCAGGCCGCGAGATTGCCGCCTACTTTAAGCTGCAACTCCCTGCAAGCCGTCAACTTACCGTCAAAGTCGCGCTTTCGGCCGTCAGCCAGAGCGGTGCCCTTGCCAACCTCCAAGCAGAAGCGGCCGGACTCTCCTTTGAGCAGGTCAGGGCAAAAGCTACTGAGCAATGGGCTAAGGAACTGACCGGACTCGAGATAGAAGGCACGGACGACCAGAAGGCACTCTTCTACACCTCGCTCTATCACACAATGATCAACCCCTCCGTCTATATGGATGTCGATGGCAAGTACCGTGGAGGCGACATGGAGATACATCAGGCCGACGGCTTCACCAACTACACTATCTTCTCTCTCTGGGACACTTATCGCGCCGAACATCCCTTGCTCAACCTCATCAAGCCTAAACAAGGACGGGACATGGCAGAGAGCATGATTCGCATCCAGCAGCAGAGCGCCCTCCACATACTGCCCATTTGGTATCTGATGGCCAACGAAGGATGGTGCATGAGTGGCTATCATGCCGTCTCCGTCCTCTCGGATGTTGCCCGAAAGCTTGGCATCAAGGACAAGAAAGCCATGCTCGAAGCCATGAAATCCACTGCCACCTCAAAGTGGATGGAGGGCATGACAGACTACATGCAGTACGGCTATGTTCCCTACGACCGCTGTGGCACGAGTGCAAGCAACACGTTGGAGTATGCCTACGACGACTGGACCATCTATCAGGCCGCTCTCGATGCAGGCGACAAGGAAATGGCAGAGGCCTTCAAGACGCGTGCCTTGAACTATCGCAATGTGTTCAACCCCGCCCTTGGCCTTGCATGCCCCAAGTACAAGGACGGCAGTTGGAAGAAGGACTTCTCGCCCCTGCAAACCTACGGCGAAGGCTTCATCGAAGGCAACAGCGCCAACTATTCCTTCCATGTCCCGCACGACGTGAAGGGCATGATAGCCTGCTTCGGCGGAGACAAGAAGTTCATCGAAAGGCTTGACAACCTCTTCGCCGAGCCTCTCGACAAGAAGTACTACGAGGACAACGAGGACATCGAAGAGGAGTGCCTGCTCGGCGGATACGTTCACGGCAATGAGCCAAGCCACCACATCCCTTATCTCTACGCTTGGACATCGCAGCCCTGGAAGAGCCAGTATTGGTTGCGCGAGATAATGAACCGCATGTATGTCAACAACATCGACGGCCTCCACGGCAACGACGACTGCGGACAGATGTCGGCTTGGTACATCTTCACGGCAATGGGCTTCTACCCTGTCTGCCCGGGCAGCGACCAGTACGTCCTCGGTGCGCCTTACGTCCCGAGCTGCAAGCTGACCTTGCCCGACGGGAAACTCTTCCACATCAAGGCACCGGGCGTCAGCGACAAGAACCGCTACGTCAAGGCTGTCAAGCTCAACGGCAAGCCCTACGACAAGCTCTACCTGACTCATGCAGACATCATGGCAGGCGGCACCCTCGAGTTCGTTATGAGCAGTACGCCCAACAAGAAGCGTTGCATCACCTCGGGCAAGCCTTACTCCTTGAGCGATTAAAGCTTGATTTTCAAGGAAAAAGAAAGTCCCATCCCGACTCTCGGGGTGGGATTTTTTGTTTCTCGCATAGGGGAAAAGACGAGGCGGGCGGGCGACCCAATCCTTACCGACAAGAAGCATCGGCTCACGCTCCACGTTGCATCGGCTCACGCTCCACGTTGCATCGGCTTACGCTCCACGGAGCATCGGCTCACGCTCCACGGAGCATCGGCTTACACTCCACGTTGCATCGGCTCACGCTCCACGGAGCATCGGATTCTGGCATTATAGCCATACGCAAAAAGGGGTTAGCGGACAGCAGTTGTCAACTTGAGAATCTGCTTCGTTTGGTCGGTAACGCGGAAGCGATTGTCGCTGCGATGGCCGATGAGCCAAATGATGTCTTCGCCACAAACTGCTACGAACTGCTGCTGCTTCTCAAGGCGGTTCAGCTTGCGGTCTGTAAGGTAGTCGCTTACCAACTTGCGTCCTTTCATCCCAAAGGGAACGAAGGCATCGCCACGTCGGACAGGGCGCACATCGATAGGGCCTTGCAAGAGGTCGGCATCGAAATAGGCTATGTGCGGACCTGTCTCGCCAATCCGTGCCACCAGCTCTTGTTGAAGACGTGGCAAGGCTTCAGGCTTGGAGTTCGGGGACAGGATGAGGGCATTGCGGTCCCGAAGGATTTGGTGGCTGCCGGAAGTCCATATTTTGCCCGGCTGCTTGTTTTCCTGCTGCAACATCTCGTTCTCCTGAGCGGCGTTGAAGCCCTTTCCGGCAAGCCATTCGTGTAGCAGAGTTTGAGAGGTTAAGGCAGAAAGAGGGAAACGGTCTGCCGTTATTCCAAGTTCATCGAAAGCCGCCTCGATTCCCTTCATGTAGTATGACAGGCTCTGCCGAATGTTGTCCGATGCAAGCTGAAGGTGCTCGACGGCTTTCGGATTGATGCTTCGGAGCAAGGGAACAACTTCGAGACGCAGACGATTGCGCAGATAAGCGGTTTCGGCATTGGTGCTGTCCGTGACATAGGACTGTCCGCGGTTCGCGAGGTACTGCAATATCTCGTCGCGACTCAAGCAAAGCAGCGGTCGGACGATGCCGTCGTGCTTCGGATGCATGCCTGCCAAACCACGCAAGCCAGTGCCGCGAAGGAGGTTTAGCAGCAGCGTCTCAGCTTGATCGTCGCGATGGTGAGCAACAGCAACGAATGGAGCTTCTCCGTGAAAGACAAGCTGTTCGTCGTTATTCTTCCTTGCTTCCTGTTCCTTTCGGAACCAGTCGTAACGAAGTTCGCGAGCCGCCATTTCTATGCTGATGCCACGGCGTTTTGCCTCAGCTTCTGTGTCGAAATGCCGAACAGACAGAGCCACGTCGTTCTGCTTGCAGAGCGCTTCCACGAAAGTCTGGTCGCGATTGGACTCCTCGCCTCGCAGATGGAAGTTGCAATGCAAGACGTGAAGTCTGTAACCCAATTCCTTCAAGATGAGCAGAAGCGCAGTGGAGTCGGCTCCGCCACTGAGAGCAACAAGCACAAGGGAATGAGGTTCCAACCCAATCTCCTGCTCAATGTATGCGCTGACCCTTTTTAGCATCACCTGTTCTTCGTTGACAATTGGAAAACAAGACATTGCAGAAACACGAATGCCCTTTCCCTTCTTCCTTATTATATTATTGTTTTAAATTTCAGGAGTTATAAGATGAAGTTAAAAAGGGAATTATGCGCTTCGCGCAGGAAGTTAAGCCAGCAAGCTGGCTGGACGATAGCTTTGGATGCTGCCTGCTTATATGGTAACGTCCTTCTATAACTTCCGAGCGTAGCGAGTTTACTTCCATTTTTACTTCCTTTTTTACTTCAGAAACTTCAGCTATTGTCCTATTCCTCATTTATCAGTTGGCGGGCGTTCTCTCTTGCCGCCTCTGTGACGTTCTTACCGCTGAGCATGTGGGCAAGCTCTGTGATGCGTCCTTCCTCGTCGAGTTGCTTGATGTGCGACAGCGTCCTGTCCTTCCCCTCTGCCTTATAGACGAAGTAGTGCGCATCGGCCTTTGCAGCAATCTGTGGAAGGTGAGTGATGGCAAGCACTTGCTGCCCAGCTTCGCCCGCCATCTCTTGCATGATGCGTGCCATCGAACTGGCCACTTTGCCGCTGACGCCAGTGTCTATCTCGTCGAATATAATAGTAGGCAGATGCGTTTGCTTGCTTGTCAGAGCCTTCAGCGCAAGCATCACCCTCGACATCTCGCCGCCGCTCGCCACATCGGCCAACGCTCTGGGAGCCATACTCTTATTGTCCGAGAAGAGGAAAATCACGTTGTCTCTGCCCGTAGGCAACAGCTTTTCGGCTTTTGCCATATCGACTGAGAACTTCGATGCCGGCATATCCATCGCAGAAAGTGCTTCCGAAACGAGTTTCTCCACCTGCTTTGCCGCTTTGATGCGGTCGGCTGTGAGCTTCGAAGCAAGCTTTTCGGCCTTCTCCGTCTCGGTGAGAATCAGCTGCTTCAGCTCTTTTATGGTTTCTTCGGAGTCGCAAAGCAAGTCGAGCTTCGAGCGGATTTCTTCGGCAAGGGCAATGAGTTCGTCGGATGAAGCCACATGATGCTTTTGCTCAAGGGAATAGAGGTTGTCGAGACGCTCTGTTACTTGTGCCAGCAATGACGGGTTGTATTCCACGTCTTCTGCAAGGCCGGCGATGTCGCCCGCAATGTCTTTCACCTCGATGACAACGCTTTCCATGCGGTTCATGTATTCCTCAATGGCTGGATAAACCTTTGCAATCTGTTGCATGCTTTGCATCGAACGGCGCAAGGTGTCGATGGCTCCGACGCTATTCTCATCGTTGCCGCTCAGCAAGGCATCAGCCTCGGAAAGCGCCACTTTGATGTCTTCGGCATGAGAGAGCGTGCTTTGCTGATTTTGAAGCTCTTCGTCCTCGCCCGATTGAGGCTTGAACTCGTCGAGCTGTTCAAGCTGGAAGCGGAGATAATCCTCGTCGCTCTGCCGCTTTGCTTGGTTTTCCTCCAGCTCCTTGAGCTTGCGTTCAGCATCGACAACAGAGGCGTAGCAGTCGCGATACTGAGCAAGCAGGTCGGGATGGTTGGCAATGGTATCGACGATGCCCAGTTGGAAGGCAGGGTTCTCGAGCAAGAGATTGCTATGTTGGGAGTGTATGTCGAGGAGGCGAAGGGCTATCTTTCGGAGAATCGTCACGCCGACTGGCGTGTCGTTGACAAAGGCGCGACTCTTGCCGCCTGCTGCCACTTCCCGCCGAAGGATGCACTCCGAAGGCTCGTAGTCAAGTTCGTTTTCCTCAAAAAGGCTTTGCATGTCGTAGCCTTCTATGCCGAAGATGCCTTCAACCGTACATTTGTTTGCCCCCGGCATGATGCAGGCAGCATCGCTCCGCCCACCCATGAGCAAGCCGAGAGCACCGAGGATGATGGACTTGCCGGCACCCGTCTCGCCTGTCATAACAGAGAAGCCGGGCTGAAGGTCGATGTCGAGCGACTCGATGAGGACGTAATTATTGATGGTCAAATGCTTGAGCATAAGCTAAATCACTATTCGTAGTTCGTAATTTGTTTCAGGATTTCTACGGCTTGGCCTATGTTGTTGACCTCGTCGATGAGCAAACTGATCTTGTTCTTATCCTGCTTGAAGTGACAACGATAGGCATTGGCTTTGGCAAAGTTCACTACCTGTCCGAAGACTCGCCCATCGTAGAAGGGATTGTCGGCGGCAGGGCCGAAGAAGAGTCTTGCATATCCCGACCTCTCTTTCCCCGCAACAGTAGGTACGCGCTTCAGCACGATTCTTTCGCAGCCGAAGTGCTTGCCGAGCCTGCGCAACGCAACAACTTGCAGGAGGTCCTCTGCCTCTTGCGGAAGAGGCCCGAAGCGGTCGATGAGCCGACTGCGGAACTTATCCACGTCTTCGTCTCTTTCCAAGCCGTCGAGTTCACGGTAGAGCAGCATCCTTTCGCTGCTTGTAGGCACATATTCCTCGCTGAAGTACATGGGCAGATTGCTGTCAAGTTGGCAATCGTCAACCCATGTGCAATTTGACGATTTACCATTTACCATTTCTTCCTCGGCATTAAGTTCCGGGAACTCGTCGTTGCGAAGTTCGGTGACGGCTTGCGACAGAATCTTCTGATACGTTTCGTAGCCGAGGTCGGCAATGAAGCCGCTCTGTTCTGCTCCGAGCAGGTTGCCCGCGCCTCGAATGTCGAGGTCCTGCATGGCGATGTGTATGCCGCTGCCCAAGTCGCTGAAGTTCTCGATGGCTTGCAGGCGGCGGCGGGCATCGATGTTGAGTGCGGAAAGCGGCGGAGCAAGCAGGTAGCAGAATGCCTTCTTGTTGGAGCGCCCTACCCTACCGCGCATCTGGTGCAGGTCGGAGAGGCCGAAGTTGTGTGCCCCGTTGATAATGATGGTGTTGGCATTGGGGATGTCGAGGCCGCTCTCGATGATGGTGGTGGAGATGAGCACGTCGTAGTCGTAGTTCATGAAATCGACCATAATCTTCTCCAGCTCTTCGGGCGGCATCTTGCCATAGGCTACAGCCACTCTTGCATCGGGCACATGTTTGCGCACCAGCTCGGCAAGTTCGGGCAACTGGCTGATGCGATTGTTGACGAAGAACACCTGTCCGCCCCTGCTCATCTCGAATCCGATGGCTTCGGCTATGATGTCGGCGCTGAAGGGACATAGCTGTGTCTGAACCGGATAGCGGTTAGGCGGCGGGGTCTGTATGACGCTCAGGTCCCTTGCTCCCATCAGCGAGAACTGCAAGGTGCGGGGGATGGGCGTGGCCGTAAGGGTGAGCGTATCGACGTTGGTCTTGAGCTGACGCAATTTCTCTTTCGTCGAGACGCCGAACTTCTGTTCTTCGTCGATGATGAGCAAGCCCAAGTCCTTGAACTTGACGCTTTTTCCGATGAGTTTGTGCGTACCGATGACGATGTTCACAGAGCCGTCCTTCAGTCCGTCGAGCACTTGTTTCGCCTGTTGCGGCGAGCGGGCACGTGTGAGATACTCTACCTTGACGGGGAACTCCTTCAGGCGGCTCGTGAAGGTCTGGAAGTGCTGGTAGGCGAGCACGGTAGTAGGCACTAGCACCGCCACCTGCTTGTTATCGACACAAGCCTTGAAGGCGGCACGTACTGCCACCTCCGTCTTGCCGAAGCCCACGTCGCCGCAGACGAGCCGATCCATCGGTCGCTGGCGTTCCATGTCCGCCTTGACGTCCTGTGTCGCCTTCAGCTGGTCGGGCGTATCCTCGTAGAGGAAGCTGGCTTCCAGCTCGTTCTGCATGAAGCTGTCGTGGCTGAAGGCAAAGCCCTTCTCTTCGCGCCGACGCGAATAGAGCAGGATGAGGTCGCGCGCTATGTCCTTTATTTTCTTCTTCGTACGCTCCTTCATGCGCTCCCACGCACCCGTTCCGAGATGGCTGATGCGGGGCGGCTCGCCTTCCTTGCCCTTGTACTTGGAAACTTTGTGCAAGGAATGGATGGAGACATAGACGGTGTCGTCGCCCGTATAGATTATCTTGATGACCTCTTGCAGCTGGTCGCCGTTCTGCATGTGTACAAGGCCTCCGAAGCGGCCCACACCATAGTCCATGTGGACCACATAGTCGCCCACCTCAAACTGCTGCAGCTCCTTCAGCGTCAGCGCCACCTTGCCGCCCTTCGCACGCTCGCTGCGAAGATTGTACTTGTGGTAGCGGTCGAAGATTTGGTGGTCGGTGAAGATGCAGACATGCAGGTCGTCATCGATGAAACCGCCGTGCAGGGCAGCATCAACGGGCGTAAAACGGATGCCCGTTTCCTTGTCGTGGAAGATGCTCTCCAAGCGGTCGGTCTGCTTCCTGCTGTCGGCCAGAATGTAAATGTCGCTGCCTTCTTCCTGCAACTGCTGAAAGGCGGAGATGAGCAAGTCGAAGTTCTTGTGGAAGATGGGCTGCGGGTGTGTCTTGAATGGGATAACAGCCCCCTCCCTGCCCTTTTGGGGGAGTGCTTGCAGCTCTACTCTGCGGAAGCCGACGATTTGGCGGCGGAACGCTTCCGGCTCTACGAGCAGGTTCTCCGCCTTCAACGGGCTGTCCGCCGTCCCCTCCAAGCTCCCCACCACTTGTGCCTGCTGGCTGAAGCCCTCGCGGTACGTCTGTTCCACCGTATCGCACAGGAAGACAAGGTCCTTCACCACGAGAACCGTCCCCTCCGGAAGGAAGGAAAGGAAGCTCTCGCTGCTGCCTGCCCCTTGCCCCTTGCTCATTGCTCCTTTCTCGGAGGAGGACAGGAGCGGGCTGTTTCCTATCAGGGCTATGCTCTGCTGGCGGTCGCGACTGAGCTGGCTGTGTACCTCGAAGGTGCGGATGCTGTCCACCTCGTCGCCAAAGAAATCGATGCGATAAGGCAGTTCGCACGAGAAGGAAAAGACGTCGATGATGCTGCCACGCACAGCAAACTGGCCCGGCTCATACACATAGTCGGTGCGATGGAAACCGAAGGCAAGCAGCGTCTCCTGCACGAACATAATATCCACCTGTTCGCCCACGCTCAGATTCAGCGTCTGTTCGCTGAGTTTCTGCTTCGTGACGACCAGTTCGGCAAGAGCTTGCGGGTGGGTGACGATGTACAAAGGCAGGGCGCCAGCTTCACTTCCCACTTCATCGGAAGCAGGCTTCGCGGCAAGGCTTCGCGTCAGCACCTCTGTTCTGAGAATCTCCTGCCCCGCATCGCGCTGGCCGAACTTGATGGCTCTGCGGTAGCTGCTGGGGAAGAAAAGCACCTGCTCCTCGCCGAGCAAGCGAGTGAGGTCGTGGTAGAAGTAGCCAGCCTCCTCTTCGTCGTCGAGGACAAAGAGGAAGGGGGCAGAGGCTTGGCCGCGAGAAACACTTCCCGCCGAGGCGGCTGGGAGAAGACAACGCTGCAAAGCTGCGAACACAAGGGGTGCGCAACTTCCTTGCATACCAGAAAGTTGTATCGTTTTGTTAGAGTCCTTCTGCAACTCAGCAGCAAGGGCCTTCACCCCCGGATGCCTGAGGAAAAGGGGCAGCAGATTCTTTATTTCCATTCTGATGGCAGCAGCCTTTGAGCCTGCAAAATTACGAAAAAACTCCCTCATCTGCAAGAGATAAGAGAGAATTTTGTAGAGAATGAGGCAAGCAAATGTTGTTTCAAGGCAGGAAAAGCGCAATGGAAGTCGGAAAATTCTTTACAGGAATTTCGAGCATAACACAGCGAGCAAACCGACTTGGTGTGTAGCTCGGGGCGATGCTCCACGTTGATACGGCCAACGCTCAACGTTGCATCGCTCTTTCCTCCATGGAGTTTTTAACCTCTAAGCGTGCTGTTTTTTCAGCAATTCTTTGTAATGTTTGACAGTACTCAATGTCGTCCGCATACTTTCTTAACCGAGCCTCACAAAAAACCTCTTTGCAACCCACTGATAATCACCTACCATTCGATTTAAGCCCATTTCTTGCCTTGAGCCTTTCAAATTGCCAGAACATCAAAAAAAGACCGCCAGAACGCCTCCGATTGCGAAGAACTTTGACAAACATACGATTTAACCTACAGAAGTTTGCACTTCCTTTGTTTCCATGGAGCAAGGGGCAAAGAGCAAGGGGTAAGAGGAATGACAAGAAGAGTAAATAGTGAAAATTTTTACCGTCACCCGCCACTTTTTGCCCTTACAGAGTGAAAATGATCTAATAACAGGGTGACAGTACCGTCACCCTACTGTCACCCAGCCGTCACCTCGCATCCCGTTGAATCACAACGCAATAAGCGGAAAGGTGACGGAGTGACGGTAATTAATCAACTTTCACACACTCCTCCTACACCCTCTCGGAGACCGCACGTCCGCCTGCCTTCTCCTTCGAGAACGTCTTTAACCCAAATCGGTCATTAGAACGAAGGACTCAAAGATATGAATCTACGAACTTCTATTTTAGTCCTCGCACATTTCTTCTTGGCATCTTTCCGCCTTAT
>CACYQI010000028.1 GCA_902776455.1 uncultured Bacteroidales bacterium
GTTCGGATTGCTGTCCTTCGTGATATTACGTTTCGGCTTATTCTCGGTTATAATAAGTCGTGTCTTGCCACCTACGGCGTTGACCAAGTTGAGTCTCGTTCGGCCTTGCGAGCTTATATTCCTCTTTGCCCTTGTCGGCCTGATGCTCCCCGGCTTGATGCTTAAAAGGAAAGACCCCCTAACCCCCTTTAGGGGGAATAAGGATTCCTAAAGCCTCTTTAGCGAGAGAAAAATGGTAAATGGTAAATGATTAAATGGTAAATGACGATGGCTTTCCAACCATTAGACCCGTTACTGCACGCCGAGTTGCGCCTCGCGGTGATGTCTTTGCTCATCGCCGACGTGGAGGCCGAGTTCCCATACATCAGGGAGCAGACGGGAGCGACGGCAGGCAACCTGAGTATTCAAATAGATAAACTGTCTTCGGCGGGTTACATCAAAGTGAAGAAGACGTTCAAGGGGAAGCGACCATGCACGATTTGTCGCATCACAGCAAAGGGTCAGAAGGCTTTCACGGCGTACGTCGAGGCCCTGAAAGGTTACCTTGAAATAAAAAACAAGGATTAGAGAATGAGAATTGAGATTTATTTCGTAACTTTGTACCGCAATTTAATTCTTAATTCTTAACTCTTCATTCTTAATTCTCTGAAGCACCATGAAGCGAGCTGTCATACTTCCTGCCGTTGCCATCATCCTGCTGGCCGTCTATGCGGGGCCTTATCTGTTGCTGCTTTTGCTTGCCATTCCCATCGGTTATTTCTTCATCAATCGGCTGGAAAAGGCTGCTCCGAAGCGCGTCACCTACGCCAATATCGAGGAGGTCGAAGCGAAGTACGGGCAGCCGGATGATGTTGTGGTGCTCAACGCGACGAGGGCCAACGAGTTGCAAGCCCTGATGCTCTTCTACAAGTCGCAGGACAAGGTGATTGTCTGCGGCGAGGAGATGAAGTTGAGCGACTTGGAGGGCGTGATGATGAAGAACATGGCGACGCCCTACACGATTGACGAATATGCCGTAGTTATTGCGACGAAAGACCCTCAGCGGCCCACCATTCATCTGCGTGTAGGCTACGACGGCGGCCTTGCCGGCGAGCTTACCGCACAGATTGACCGGCATATCGGCCCAAAACATTAGTTTGACAAAATGTAAGCAAAATCGAGGAAATGCTTACAACTCCGTTTTTGGAAAACGCGCGAGAATCGCTTCAAATGGTCTCGGACAAGGTTTGGGTCGTTTTTTCAAAGAAAAGCGCTTAAATAGAATGCATGCTGAAACTCAACGAGTTGCAAATCGTGTTTCTCGGCTCAACGTGTGCGATTGACAACCGCAGTTGGCAAAATCGGCCATTTTTACGCGTTTTTGCACACTTTTTGGCGTGAAGTTTCACCCGAAACAACGTGGTTAAAATTCAAATTCAACGTGGAGTGTTGGTCAACACAACGTGGAGCATCGCGAGAGACAACGTGTAGCATTCGCCAAAACGACGTGTTTTGGTCGCTTTTGGTCCACTTTGTGTTGTGTGCAATAATAGCAAATAGTAAGCGATGAGGCTTGTTATGTTGTCAAATTGACAGTTCGGTGTTTGTCGTTTTGCTGTACTTTAAGAATAAATTCTGAAGGCTGAACTATGAATTTCGAACTATTTTTCGTACCTTTGCACGCAAATTAAAAAGTCCTTATAATGATTACTTTTTTCAAGACACCCCAGCAAAGTATCATCGCAACAGAGAGCAATCACCCGCTTACGGCAGCAGAAGTCGAGAAACTCTGCTGGCTCTATGGCGGAGCAACCCTCGAAGAGGAGAAGAACCTCACGGGCCAGTTCATCGGTCCTCGCCGCGAGATGATTACCCCTTGGAGCACCAACGCGGTGGAAATCACGCAGAACATGGCCATCGAGGGCATTACGAGGATAGAGGAATACTTCCCAGCCCCCTCCCCCGACCCCTCCCCCGAGGAGGAGGGGAGCACGGCGTCTGAAAGCCTCCCTCCTCGGGGGGAGGTTGGAGGGGGGCTTTTTGACCCCATGCTCCAGCGCCTCTATCAGGGCCTCGACCAGGGCATCTTCACCATCAACAAGCAGCCCGACCCCATCATCAGCATCGAGAACCTGGAGGAATACAACGAGAAGGAAGGTCTCGCCCTGTCGCCCGAAGAGATAGAATACCTGCACAAAGTGGAGGGTCAGCTCGGCAGGAAGCTCACCGACAGCGAGGTCTTCGGCTTCGCTCAAATCAATAGCGAGCATTGTCGGCACAAGATATTCGGCGGTACCTTTATCATCGATGGCGAAGAGAAAGAGTCGTCCCTCTTCCAAATGATAAAGAAAACGACCCAAGAGAACCCCCATCACATCATCTCCGCCTATAAAGATAATGTGGCGTTTGCCGAAGGTCCGGTCGTTGAGCAGTTTGCTCCGAAGGACCACAGCACGAGCGATTGGTTCCAGGTGCGCGACATCGAGAGCGTCATCAGCATCAAAGCCGAGACACACAACTTCCCGACGACCGTCGAACCCTTCAACGGAGCCTCCACCGGCACAGGCGGCGAGATACGCGACCGCATGGGTGGCGGCACCGGTTCATGGCCCATCGCAGGTACTGCTGTGTATATGACGGCCTATCCTAGGCGAAATGAAGAATTAAGAATGAAGAATGAAGAATCTGCTGCCGCCCTCAATCCCGCGCAGGATGGAGCGCGTGATAAGGACAGAACTACAGCGGAAGCAAATTCTTCACTCTTCACTCTTCACTCTTCACTCGCGCCTTCGATGAAGGCGCGCAAGTGGCTCTACCAGACGCCTGAGCAGATTCTCATCAAGGCTTCCAACGGAGCGTCGGACTTCGGAAACAAGTTCGGACAGCCACTCATCTGCGGTTCGGTGCTCACCTTCGAGCATCAGGAGAAGTCCATTGACCATTCATCGGCATCTGAAGGCAAAGGCAATAATGGTCAATGTTCAATGTTCAATGGTCAATCACCTATGTACGCTTACGACAAAGTCATCATGCTGGCTGGCGGCGTAGGCTATGGCACGAAGCGCGATTGCCTGAAGAAAGAACCGCAGAAAGGCAATAAGATTGTGGTCGTTGGAGGTGATAACTACCGCATCGGACTTGGCGGCGGCAGCGTCTCCAGCGTGGACACAGGCCGCTACTCGAGTGGCATCGAGCTGAACGCCGTACAGCGCGCCAACCCCGAGATGCAGAAGCGAGCCAACAATCTGGTAAGGGCTTTGTGCGAAGAGGAAGTGAATCCCGTCGTCAGCATCCATGATCATGGAAGCGCAGGCCACGTCAACTGCCTCTCCGAGCTTGTAGAAGATTGCGGCGGCCTCATTGATATGACGAAGCTTCCCATCGGCGACCCGACGCTTTCGGCTAAGGAAATCATCGCCAACGAAAGCCAGGAACGCATGGGTCTCCTCATCGACGAGAAGCACATCGAGCACGTCCGCCAGATAGCCGAAAGGGAGCGCGCCCCGCTTTACGTCGTCGGCGAGACCACAGGCGATGCCCATTTCGCCTTCCAGCAAGCGGATGGCAAGCGCCCGTTCGACTTGGATGTGGCCCAGATGTTTGGCCACTCGCCCAAGACCATCATGCGCGACAAGACCGTGGAGCACAAGTACGCCCCCGTCGAATACCAGAAAGACCTAGTACAACTAGTTTCACTAGTCTTACTAGAGTATCTAGAAAGGGTCCTCAGCCTTGAGGCCGTTGCCTGCAAGGACTGGCTGACGAACAAGGTGGACCGCTCCGTGACGGGCAAGGTGGCACGTCAGCAATGCCAGGGCGAACTGCAGTTGCCGCTGAGTGACTGTGGCGTGGTTGCCCTCGACTATCGTGGCGAGAAAGGTATTGCCACGGCTCTTGGCCACGCACCACAAGCCGCTCTTGCCAATCCGGCTGCAGGAAGTGTCCTTTCTGTTGCAGAATCTCTGACAAATATCCTTTGGGCGCCGCTCGAAGAAGGACTCGACAGCGTCAGCCTCAGCGCGAACTGGATGTGGCCATGCCGTGCTCAGGAAGGTGAGGATGCACGTCTGTATCAGGCAGTTGAAGCGCTGAGCGACTTCTGTTGCGCTTTGCAAATCAACGTCCCGACGGGCAAGGATTCGTTGAGCATGACGCAGAAATATCCCGACGGCACTAAGGTGATTGCTCCCGGAACGGTCATCGTCTCCAGCGGCGGCCAGGTGAGCGACATCAAGAAGGTCGTTTCGCCGGTCATTCAGAACTGCCCCTCTACATTATATCATATAGACTTCTCGTTCGACGAGCTGCGTCTGGGCGGCTCCGCCTTTGCCCAAAGCATGGGGAAAGTCGGGAGCGATGTGCCTACGGTACGCGACCCGGAGTACTTCCGCGATGCCTTCAACGCCATTCAGGACCTGATAAAACGCGGTCTCATCCTCGCCGGACACGACATCTCGGCAGGCGGTCTCGTCACTTGTCTGCTGGAGATGTGCTTCGCGAACACGAAGGGCGGACTCGAAATCAACTTGAACAAGATAAAGTGCGACGACCTTGTGAAGGTCCTCTTTGCTGAGAACCCGGGCATCGTGATACAGGTGGCCGACAAGAACCGCACGGAAGTCAAGAAGTTGCTCGAGGATGCAGGCGTCGGTTACGTCAACATCGGCCGTCCTTGCAGCGAGCGGCATATCCTCGTCCAAAAGGGCGAGGCACAGTGGCAGCTTGACATCGACAGCCTGCGCGACGTTTGGTTCCGCACATCTTACCTGCTCGACCAGAAGCAAAGCTTCAACGGAAAGGCCAAGGAACGCTATGAGAATCTGGGCAAGCAACCGCTCAAGTGGCAGATGCCCAAAGGCTTCACGGGCAAACTCAGCCAGTACGGACTCAACCCCGACCGCTGGAAAAATGGTCAATGGTCAATGGTCAATGGTCAATCTCCAAAGGCCGCCATCATCCGCGAGAAAGGCACGAATGGCGAGCGCGAAATGGCCTACATGCTCTATCTGGCAGGCTTCGACGTGAAGGACGTGATGATGACCGACCTCATATCGGGTAGAGAAACGCTCGACGAGGTGAACTTCATCGTCTTCTGCGGCGGCTTCTCCAACAGCGATGTCCTCGGCTCGGCAAAGGGTTGGGCAGGCGCTTTCCTCTACAATCCCAAGGCGAAAGAGGCCCTCGACCGCTTCTACGCACGTCCCGACACACTTTCCCTCGGCGTCTGCAACGGGTGCCAGCTCATGGTGGAACTGGGTCTCATTGACCATTCACCATTGACCATTGACCATTCAGGTAGCGCAAAAGATAATGGTCAATGGTCAATGGTCAATGGTCAATCAGTAAGGATGTTGCACAACGACAGCCATAAGTTCGAGTCAGGCTTCGTCGGCTTGACCGTTCAGCCCAATAAGAGCGTCCTGCTCGAAAGCCTGAGCGGGTCGAAGCTCGGCATCTGGGTGGCTCACGGCGAAGGCAAGTTCAGTCTGCCCGGCAAGGAGGAAGACTACAACATCGTGCTCAAGTACAGCTACGACGGCTATCCTGCCAACCCGAACGGCAGCGACTTCTCGGCCGCAGGCATCGCTTCGGCCGACGGTCGTCACTTGGCTATGATGCCGCACCTCGAGCGTGCCTTCTTCCCCTGGCAATGTGGATTCTATCCCGCTGAACGCCAACAGGAAGATCAAGTAACGCCTTGGATAGAGGCTTTCGTCAATGCAAGGGAATGGATAAAACAGCATGCGAGCCAATGAGATGGTAAATGGAACTCCGCGCATTAAAAAGCGCGCCTTGTTTCTAAAGAATACAAGAAATGATTAAACGGTAAATGTGGGAACTCTTCAAGACTTTCTTTCAGGTAGGCCTCTTTACGATTGGGGGCGGATATGCTATGATACCGCTCATCGAACAGAAGGTTGTCGATGAAAAGCATTGGGTGAGTCGCGACGAACTGCTCGACTTGATTGCCGTCGCACAGTCGTGTCCGGGCATCTTCGCCGTGAATATCAGCATCTTCATCGGCAATAAACTGATGGGCAACAAAGGCGCTCTTGTCAGCGCCATCGGCACGTGTCTGCCTTCGTTCCTCTGCATCCTGGCCATCGCACTCGTGTTCCAGCAGTTCCGCGAGAACGTCTATGTGGAGCACTTCTTCCGCGGCATCCGCCCGGCAGTCGTGGCGCTCATCGCGTTGCCCGTCTTTAGGATGGCCAAGAGTGCCAAGATAAACCGCTACAACGTCTGGATACCTCTCGTCGCAGCCTTCCTTATCTGGATGCTCGGCGTTAGCCCTATCTTCGTAGTCCTCGCGGCAGGTGTGGCAGGATACGTCTATGGAAAGTATCTCAAAGATGACTTCGTTAACTCGTAACGCCTTATGATAACGCTTCTACTACAGCTTTTCTGGACCTTTTTCCTTATCGGTCTCTTCGGATTCGGCGGGGGTTATGCCATGCTTTCTATGATACAAGGCGAGGTCGTAGGGCATTATCATTGGATGACAATGGGGCAGTTCACGGACATAGTGGCTGTGAGCCAGAGCACTCCGGGACCCATCGGCATCAACTCTGCCACGTATGTGGGCTATACGTCGCTCGTCAACGCGGGCTACGAGCCGTATTGGGGCGTGCTGGGAAGCTTTGTTGCCACCTTCGCGGTGGTGTTGCCGAGCTTTGTCGTGATGTTGATTGTCAGTAAGTTTCTGATGAAGCACAGGAACCATCCTGCTGTCGAGAGCGTCTTCAGCGGCTTGCGTCCTGCTGTCGTCGGCTTGATTCTGGCGGCTGCGCTCCTCTTGATGAACAGCGATAACTTCGGTTCCTTGAGCGAGAACCCTTGGCGTTTTCTGCTCAGCATCTTCCTTTTCTGCTTCGCTTTCGTTGCCCAGAAAGTCTATCGTCTTGGCCCGATTCTCGTCATCCTCCTTTGCGGAGTGGCCGGCATCGTGTTGGGACTTTGACGACAATACACGTGATGTCCGCCAACTTCACACGTGAACTTCGCCGACTTCACGTGCTTTGTCGGCTAATCCTCCGAGAGTGCCTTGAAGAGTTCGTCAAGAGCAGGCTCCGGAGACCCGTGCTTGTCGAGCAAAGTAACGAACTTGCTGCCGATGATAGCACCTGCCGCGTTGGCCTGAGCGCTTTGGAGAGTCTGCCGATTACTAATACCGAAACCGATCATGCGGGGGTGCTTGAGCTGCATCTTGTCGATGCGTGCGAAGTAAGCCTGCTTGGCCTCGTCGAACTCCTTCTGTGCGCCGGTGGTTGCTGCGGAACTGACCATGTAGATGAAACCGTCGGTGTTTTCGTCGATGAAGCGTATGCGTTCGTCGCTCGTCTCGGGCGTGATGAGCATGATGACCCTGATATCGAAGCGGTCGGCTATGGGTTTCACCTCGTCCATATAGTCCTTGAACGGCAGATCCGGAATGATGACGCCATCGACATCTACTTCCTTGCAGCGCCGGAAGAAAGCCTCGTAGCCCATGTGGTAAATGGGATTCATGTAGCCCATCAGTATGAGGGGGATCCGGACGCCTTGTTTCCTGAGCGGTTCCAACTGGGCGAAGAGCTTCTGGAGGCTCATTCCGTTGCGCAAGGCCTTAGTGGCTGCGTCCTGAATGACTGGGCCGTCGGCCATCGGATCACTAAAGGGAATGCCCACTTCGATGAAGTCTATGCCCTTGTTTTCCATTGCCTTGATGATGTCGGCCGTGCTGTCGAGAGTCGGATGTCCAGCACAAAAATAGAGCGATAGTAAGCCTTTGCTCTTCTGCTCAAAAAGGGAGTTTATTCTGTTCATATTGTTTTTTATGTCTTTGGGGTGTTCTGGATTGTCTAGTAAAACTAGTAGAACTAGTTAGAACTAGTAGAAACTAGTGGAACTAGCTCTTTCTGAGGGCTGTTATGAACTGCTTTATCTTTTCTATGTCCTTGATGCCTGGCTCGATTTCAAAGCGCGAGTTGATGTCGAAACCGAGGCATTTGTCGTGGTGAAACTGCCGAAGTTGCTCAGCATCCTCAGGGCCGATGCCTCCCGAAAGCAGGAAGGGCAGCTCGCCTCGGTAGCTGGAGAGGATGTCCCAGTTGAACTTCTGGCCGCTTCCGCCGATGGTCGCGCACTTGGTGTCAAAGATGAATATGTCAGCGGCGCATTCGTACTGATTGGCAAGCTCGAGGTCCGCTTCCGAATTGAAACTGATAGCCTTGATGACCTTGCATCCTGTCTTCTCCCGAACTGCCTTGCAAAACTCGGGCGACTCCGTGCCGTGAAGCTGGATGAAGTTGAAACCGAATGCTTTCGTGCGCTCCAAAACATAGTCGAGCGACGGGTTGACGAAGACGCCGACGCGCTTACAATCAGGCAGATAGGCAGGCACTTCGCGCACATATCGCGGTGAGCCTTCCCAGCAGATGAAGCCCATCATGTCGATGCCCAAACGCTCCACTTCCCGAATGTTCTCGGCATCCCGCATCCCACACACCTTTATATAATTCATAATTCGCAATTCATAAATCATAGTTATCGTTTCCTTCAAGCTCTCATGCCGTTCACTTCGCATCCATATTATTATGAATTATGAATTACGAATTATGAATTCTTTGAGCGCACGGCCTGGGTCGTCGGTCTTCATGAAGCTTTCACCGATGAGGAAACCCCTGTAGCCGGCCTCGCGAAGCAAGCGGATGACGTCCGGACCTGCGATGCCGCTCTCGCTGACCAGCACGCGGTCCTCGGGCAGACGGGCTGCCATGCGGAACGAGTTCTGCACGTCTGTGACGAAAGTTCCCAGGTTGCGATTGTTCACGCCGATGGCATCGACGGACAGGTCGGCGTAGTCCAACTCGTGCTCCGCATGCAGTTCCAGCAGGACTTCGAGCGCCAGTTCATGCGCCATGGCTGTGAGCGAGCGAACTTCCTCCTTTTTGAGGTCGGCGGCGATGAGCAGTACGGCATCCGCTCCGGCGTGTCGTGCCTGGAAAAGCTGGTATTCGTCCACGATGAAATCCTTGCGGAGAATGGGAATCTTGACCAGCGGCCTGGCCCGGCGGACAAAGTCGAGCGAGCCGCCGAAGTACTTCTCGTCGGTCAGGATGCTGAGGGCTGCGGCCCCGTTCTGCTCGTAGGCGAGGGGAATCTCCTCCGGTTTGCCGTCCTCCTTAATCCATCCCTTCGACGGACTCTTGCGCTTGAACTCGGCGATGATGCCGTAGTCGTTCTTTGTCAAAGCTTGGCTCAGACTGCGTTTCTCCACGCCTTCTGCCATCATTCGCTCCACCTCGGCATAGAGCTTCCGCGGCGGCATCTGCTCCTTCTGCGCGGCAACTTCGATGTGCTTGTGCGCCACGATTTCTTCAAGTATGTCTTTCATTTGTTATTTTGTGGTTAGTGGTGAGAGGTTAGTGGTAAGAGGAATGTGGTGGAAGGTGGTATTCTCTAACCTCTAACCCCTAACTTCTAACCTCTTTCTTTATGAGTTAATCTCGATGAACGCCTTCAGGCATTGCAAAGCCTTGCCGCTTTCTATGCTCTCGCGGGCCATTGCGACGGTGTCCGAGATGGGGAGGTTCGGGTTCATCAGACTGATTCCGCAGGCGGCGTTGGCTACGACGACGTCCGTCTGAGCACGCGTCGCCTTGTTTTCCAGCACGTTGTCGAAGATGCTCCGGGCTTCTTCGGCAGTCGTTCCGCCGTAGATGTCCTCCGGTTTTACATAGGAGAGTCCCATCTCGATGGGCGTATAAACCTTCTCGAAATGCCGCGTCACGAACTTGAAACCGCTGGTGAGCGAGATTTCGTCGTAGCCGTCGTAGCTCGAGACGACGCCGTAGTTGTCGCCGATGCGCTGGTGCATGCTGGTGTAGAGGCGCAGTTGGGTGGGCGTTGCGGTGCCGTGGAGCGAGTTCTTCGGCGTGCAAGGATTGATGAAGGGGCCAAGCAAGTTGAAGCACGTCGGCACGGCCAACGCCTTACGCACCGGGCCGATGAACTTCATGGCATTGGCGAAGAGGGGTGCGTGGAGGTAGCAGATGCCGGCTTTCTCTATGGAGCGTCGGAGCTGGTCCTCGTCGTCGGTGAACTTCACGCCATGTGCCGCGAGCACATTACTTGCGCCGCTCACGCTCGTGCTTGCGCCGTTGCCGTGCTTCGAGACCTTGAATCCCGCTCCGGCCACCACGAAGCAGGCGCAGGTGCTGATGTTGAAAGTGTTCTTCCCGTCGCCCCCTGTGCCCACGATGTCCAGCGTGTCGTAGCCGTCGAGGTTGATGTGTTTGCCCGTTTCGAGCAGGCCGTCGCGGAACCCCAGCATTTCGTCCACCGTTGCGCCGCGTGTCTGCATCGCCATCAGCAAAGCCGCAATCTGCTCGGGCGGATAGGCCTGATGAGTGACGCCTACTAATATATTATGTGTGTCCTGCCGCGAAAGTGTCTCGCCGGCAATGAGTCGTTGTAGATACTGCTTCATCTTGCATTTACAATTTATTCATTTAAGTTTCGGGAGTTATAAGATGAAGTTAAATAGGGAGTTAAGCCTGCTTTGCAGGCTGGAAGTTAAGCACTGCGTGCTGGACGATAGCTTTGGATTATATGGTATTGTCCATTTTAACTTCCACGAGCGGAGCGAGTTTACTTCCATTTTAACTTCCATTTTAACTTCCGAAACTTCAGTTATTCATTTATCATTTACTATTTATTACCCTCTTCTCGGAGAAGGGAGCAGAGCGTCGTCTCACGCTCCACGTTGCATCGGCTTACGCTCCACGGAGCAAAGGCTCACGCTCCACGGAGCATCGGCTTACGCTCCACGTTGTGTAAAACTGCCCCTAATGCTTGTCAGTCTGCCGACCCTTGTTGTCGGTGCTTTTCCTCCCCTTTAAGTGAAGTCAGAGAGGGCATCTAACCAGTTCTTTATTATCGTTTTACCGACGGGCGTAAGCACGCTTTCGGGGTGATACTGAATGCCGCGGATGTCGTACTCGCGATGTCTGAGCGACATGATGAAACCCTCCGGGCTGACGCTCGTCACTTCGAGGCAGTCGGGGAAGCCTTTCGTATCGACCACCCACGAGTGGTAGCGGCCCACCTCGAACGTGCTTCCGAGGCCCTCGAAGAGGTAGTCGTCGGCCGTCACGGTGACGGGCGTCGCCACACCATGATAGACGTCTTGGAGGTTGGTCAACGTGCCGCCGAACACTTCGCCGATGGCCTGATGGCCGAGACACACGCCGAGGATGGGCTTGCGGCCTGCATAGGTCTTGATGACGTCGAGCAGCAGTCCCGCTTCGCTCGGGATGCCCGGACCGGGGGAGAGTATAATCTTGTCGAACGCCTCGAGTTGCGGCATCTCGAACTGGTCGTTGCGAAAGACCGTGACCTCTGCGCCAAGCTCCTTCACCAAGTGGCTCAGATTGTAGGTGAACGAGTCGTAATTATCGATGATTACTATCTTCATATCACATTTACCATTTAATCATTTACCATTTACCATTTGTTTCCCCCACCTTTGGAGGGGTTAGGGGAGGCTGTTCCTGCTGCTTCTATGGCTCGGCGCAAAGCCCCAAGCTTGTTGTTGACCTCTTGGAGTTCGTACTCGACGTTGCTTTTGGCCACGATGCCTCCACCGGCCTGGAACCAAAGTTCGTTGTTGCGGCTGACGAAAGTGCGTATCGTGATGGCCTGGTTCAAGTTGCCTTGGAAGCCGATGAACCCGATGCAACCGCCGTAGGCACCGCGGTTGTGCGGCTCGTAGGCAGAGATGAGTTGCATGGCCCGCACTTTCGGGGCGCCCGACAGCGTGCCTGCGGGGAACGTGTCGATGAAGGTCTTGATGGGGTCTGCCCCTTCGTCCAACTCCCCGCTGACGCGGCTCACGAGGTGGATGACGTGGCTGTAGAACTGCATGTCCTTGTAGAAATCGACCTTGACGTTGTGGCAGTTGCGACTCAGGTCGTTGCGGGCCAGGTCAACCAGCATGACGTGTTCGGCGTTCTCCTTCGGGTCGTTGCGCAGGTACTCCGCGTTGCGGCGGTCGGTCTCGCTGTCGCCGGTGCGCTTCGTGGTGCCCGCAATCGGGTCGATGTATGCGCGACGGTTCTCGATGCGGCAATGTGTCTCGGGCGACGAGCCGAAGATGCGGAACCCGCCGAAGTCAAAGTAAAAGAGGTAAGGGCTGGGGTTGATGCTTCGCAAAGCACGGTAGAGCCGGAAGTCGTCGCCTTCGTAGCGTTGCTTGAAGCGGCGCGAGAGGACGATTTGGAACACGTCGCCTCGCAGGCAATGCTGTATGCCGCGGCGGATGTTCTCGCGGTGCTCGTCGTCGGTCAACGTGCTCTGGCAGTCGCCGACGGGTTGGAAACCGAATGTCTGATAGTTGCGACTGGCCAGGTCCCGCTCCAGCTGGTCGAGGTCGTCCTGTTCGCCGTCGGCAAGAAGCTCGATGAGTGTCAGCTCATTTCGGAAGTGGTCGAACACGACAACATCTTTATATAAGATGTAAAGCATGTCGGGTGCGTCGTTCTCCGGCTGCGTCTCGTCCTTGACGTCGATGTGCTCGAAGTAGCGGACCGCGTTGAACGTCGTGTAGCCATACAAGCCGCAGTAGTTCACGTCGTTGCCCTCGATGTGGAACCTTCCGAGGAAGTCGTTCAGGAGCCGTGCCGTGTCGTAGTCTTCGCCGATGGCGTGGCGCTCTTCCGTGCCGTCGGGAAAGCGGAGGAAGCCCGTGCCGTGTTCGATGCCGACGCTGGCGATGGGATGGAGCGCGATGAAGGATTTTGCATTCTCGCCCCCGTGATAGTCGCTACTTTCCATAAGTGCGCTCTGCGGATACGCGTCCCGCACCTTCAGATAAGCGCTGACGGGCGTAATGAGGTCGCCCAGGACCTTCTTGCTTGCTGTGTGGTAATTATACATAATAGCTTTTTCATAATTAAGAATTAAGAGAGAAGAATTAAGAATTGTTACATCCCCATATCCCTTTCGTCCTTAATCCTTAACTGTTAATTCTTCTTTCTTATTCCTTAATTCTTAATTTTGAGATATGTCGCGAGGTCTTTGTCGCCGCGGCCGCTGACGGTAAGCACGACCACATCCTCTGGTTTGAATTGCAGGCGGTGCAACAGGGCGAGGGCGTGACTGCTTTCGAGCGCGGGGATGATGCCCTCGAGGCGTGTCAGCTCGAAGGCAGCTGCGAGGGCTTCGTCGTCGTTGACTGCGAGCACTTTCGCCCTGCCGGTCTCGAAGAGATTGCAATGCAAAGGGCCTGTTCCCGGGTAGTCCAGGCCGGCGCTGATGCTGTAGGGTTCGATGATCTGGCCGTCTTCGGTCTGCATCACTTTGATGCGACTGCCGTGAAGAATGCCGACGGTTCCGATGTTTAGGGACGCCGCAGTCATCTCCGTCTCCATGCCTTTGCCCCCGGCCTCCCCGAGAACAATCTTCACGCGCTCGTCGTCGAGGTAGTGATAGACGGTGCCTGCCGCATTACTTCCCCCGCCGACGCAGGCGATGAGGTAGTCGGGCCAGTCGCGTCCTTCCTTTTCCTGAAGCTGAAAACGTATTTCCTTGCTGATGACGCTCTGCAGCTTGGCCACCATCTCGGGGTAGGGATGCGGCCCGACCGTACTGCCTATTATATAAAAGGTGTCGGAGGGATGGCAGCACCAGTCGCGGATGGCCTCGTTGGTCGCGTCTTTGAGTGTCTTGTTGCCGCTCTCTACGGGAAAGACTTCGGCACCAAGCATCTTCATCCGCTCCACGTTAACGTGCTGACGCTGAACGTCGAGAGCGCCCATATAGACGCGGCACGGCATGTCCATCAGCGCGCAGACCGTAGCCGTAGCCACGCCGTGCTGACCGGCTCCTGTCTCGGCTATGATGCGCTTCTTGCCCATGCGTCGTGCCAAGAGGATTTGACCGATGGCATTGTTTATCTTGTGTGCGCCGGTATGGTTCAAGTCTTCTCGCTTCAGATAGAGCTTGCAACCGTACTTCTCGCTCATGCGTCGGGCATAGTAGAGCGGGCTGGGCCGGCCCACATAGTCGCGCAGGAGTTGGTAATACTCCTGCAGGAAGTCCTCGCTGTCGATAATCTGTTCGTACTGTTCGCGCAGGTCCTGCAGCGTCCCATAGAGGATTTCGGGGACGTATGCCCCGCCGTACTGGCCGTAGAAGCCGTTTTGGTCAACGTGATAGCTCATATACATTATATTTATTTAAGTTTCGGAAGTTATAGAATGAAGTTAAATGGGAAGTTAAGCCAGCGTTGCTGGCAGGAAGTTAAGCACTGCGTGCTGGACGATACAATGGGGACTTCCGTTTTCTCAGTTAAATAGAAAAGAGGCCCGTCGCTATCGACGAGCCTCTTCCTATTTCTTTCAGTATGGCACATGAAGGCATCGTGCTTCGCGACTATAGAATCATCGAACCACGCCACCACCAGAAGTGTACTGAGTTTTGCATATTCTCTGTGTTATTTTTGTGTTATCCGTCGGCAAAGGTACGCATTTCTTTCAACGCGCCAAACTTTTTGGCCAACTTTTTTGCGTTTTACCCTATAATTCATGCATAAGGGCAACTTTGGTGAATAATTATTTGGACTTGGAGCATCGGCGGACGGAAAAGGTTGTGACATGCTTCGACGCTCTTGGACCAAAGCGCGATGGCCGTAACGGAAGAAGCGGGAAACGGGCTGGGAGAAAGGTGCTCGCGGCTTGTGCGGAATCACTCCTACAGCTGTGTTGCCAGTACTACCGCGGTGGTACTCCAGTACCACCGCGGTAGTACTGGAGTTTCCCCGTGGAGGGACTGGAAATGCTGCACGCTGTGTCGTTTCCCCTCGGCTGAGGGCCGCGTCATTCGCCCAGGAACTCGCGGGCCTTCTGGAGTGCCACGTCGATGTGCGGACAGATGTGGTCGGCGTCCATGAGGTCGTAGAAGCGGGCCTTCTGCAACTGGCTGTGTACCTTCGGGTTCACGCCGGAGAGGATGACGTGGATGCCTTCCTCGTGGTTCAGTTCGATGAGCGTCTGCAGATTGTGTATGCCGGTGGAGTCGATGAAGGGCACCTTGCGCATTCGGATGATGCGGACACGCGGCTTCTCGTGCCCGATGTTGGCCATGAGGTCGTCAAACTTGTTGGCGATGCCAAAGAAGTACGGGCCGTTGATCTCATAGACGGCACAGCCCTTGGGGATAGTCAAGTGTTCCTCGTTAGCAGCCATGTCCGAAGCGTCGCCCATGTCGATTTCGTCCTTGATGACGGAAATTTCGGTGGTTTCCATGATGCGCTTCATGAAGAGAGCGCAGGCAAGGATGAGTCCCACCTCAATGGCGATGGTGAGGTCGAAGACGACCGTCAGCAGGAACGTCACGCAGAGCACGATGACGTCGCTCTTCGGGTTCTTCAAGAGGCCTCGAATCGTGCGCCATCCGCTCATGTTGTAGCTGACGATGACCAGCACGGCGGCCAGCGAAGCCATAGGGATGTACTCGGCATAAGGCATGAGTAACAGCAAGATAGCCAACAGCACGAAGGCATGGATGATGCCCGCCACGGGGGTGCGTCCGCCGTTGTTGATGTTCGTCATGGTGCGGGCGATGGCTCCCGTGGCAGGGATGCCGCCGAAGAGCGGCGTCACCATGTTGGCCACCCCCTGAGCGATAAGCTCCATGTTCGAGTCATGCTTGTCGCTAATCACGCCGTCGGCAACCGTGGCGGAAAGCAGGCTCTCGATGGCTCCGAGGATAGCAATCGTGAAAGCTACCGGCATGAGTTGCTTGATAAGGTCAAAGGTGATGCTCGGCACCACCATCTTCGGCAGCTGAGCCTGAATGTGGAAGCGGTCGCCAATGGTGTCGATGCCTTCGATGCCCTGCTGCTTCAGCAGGAGCACAGCCACCGTGCCGAGCAGGATGCCCCATAGCGAACCGGGTATCTTGCCCAGCCCCGGAACCCTCCGCAACACTTTGGGCGAGAAGATGATGACCAGCAAAGAACCGATGGCAACGATGAAGTTCCAGAGGTTGAACGTGCCGATGTTCTCGGCGTAGCTAATCCATTTGCCCACGAAGTCGCCCGGCGTCTTCAGGGGAATGCGGATGACTTCGCCAGAAGTGCTTGTGGCCGTCTGCGTCAAGCCGAGGATGTCGCTGATTTGCGTCGTGAAGATGGTCAGCGCGATACCTGCCGTGAAACCTATGATGATAGGGTAGGGGATGAACTTAATGACGACGCCCAGGCGGAAAGCGCCCAGCGCGACGAGTATCACGCCTGCCAGAATGGTGGCGATGAGCAAGCCTTGCAGGCCGTATTCGGGGTTGTTGACGATGCCATAAATGATGACGATGAAGGCTCCCGTCGGGCCGCCTATCTGCACTTTCGTGCCGCCGAGAAGCGAAATGATGAAGCCTGCCACGATGGCCGTAATGATGCCTTTCTCCGGAGTCACGCCCGAAGCGATGCCGAAAGCGATGGCAAGGGGCAAAGCCACAATGCCGACGATGATGCCTGCCATGAGGTCTTTCGTGAACGTCTCCTTGTCGTAACCCTTCAGGCAACTTACAATTCTTGGTGTTAATCCTTTCATATCTGTTCAAATTACGCTGCAAAAGTACAAATAATTCTTAATTTTTAGCTCTTAATTCTTAATTTCTTTGTATCTTTGTGGGCAAATTATTAATTTAAATCAACTAAACTATGTTTGAAGGTCAACCAAAAGGCTTGTGGACACTCGCACTTGCCAACACCGGCGAACGCTTCGGCTACTACACGATGCTCGCTGTCTTTGCACTCTTTCTCGGTGAAAATTTCGGCTTTGCCGCTGGTACGGCAAGCGAAATTTACACTTGGTTCTTAACCGCCGTTTACTTCCTTCCGCTCATCGGAGGCATGGCTGCCGACCGTTGGGGCTACAGCAAGATGGTCGTCATCGGCATCCTGATCATGTTCCTCGGCTATCTGTTGCTGTCCGTTCCCCTGGGAGGCGGCACCGTAGCCATTGCCGCTATGGGCGCGGCCCTGCTGCTCGTCAGCCTCGGAACGGGTCTGTTCAAGGGCAACTTGCAAGTAATGGTGGGCGACCTCTACAACGCTCCTGAGTTTGCCGACAAGCGCGATTCGGGCTTCTCCCTGTTCTACATGGCTATCAACGTCGGTGCTTTGTTCGCTCCCACCGCTGCCATCAAGATTATGGACTGGGCACAGACCTCGCTCGGCTACAGCAAGGCAGACTCTTATCACTTTGCCTTCGCCGTCGCCTGCGTATCGGTTATCGCCTCTATCCTTATTTATTTCTTAGGCCGAAGCACTTACAAGCAGGTGCTCACAGTCAAGAAGGACAAGGCTTCTTCTGCTGAGGAGAAGGCCGAGGAGATGTCGCCTGCCGAGACTCGCGAGCGCATCGTCTGCCTCTGCCTCGTGTTTGCCGTCGTCATCTTCTTCTGGATGGCCTTCCATCAGAACGGCTTGACGCTGACTTGGTTTGCAGATGAATTCACCGCTCGCTCTGCCACAGGCATCACCGGCATGGAGTTCAACGTGATGAATCTCATTTGGTGCATCCTCATCGTCTATGGCCTCTGCGGCCTCCTCAGCGGCGGAAGTTCGAAGTCGAAGCTCATCAACACGTTGCTCATCCTCTGCCCTGCAGCCATACTTTACTATAATTATCAGCAGACAGCGGGCGAAGTGGTGACCGTCGATGCACCCATCTTCCAGCAGTTCAACCCTTGCTTCGTCGTAGCCCTTACGCCCGTGAGCATCGCTCTCTTTGGCTGGCTCGGCAAGAAAGGCAAGGAGCCTAAAGCTCCAGTCAAGATAGGTCTGGGCATGCTCGTAGCGGCTTGTGCCTATCTCCTAATGACTGTCAGCAGCATCGGCCTGCCTGCAACCGACCATCCTAATCACGTCTATGACTTCAATCCCAACCTGCTCGTCAGCACTTACCTCATCCTGACCTTTGCCGAACTGTTGCTTTCGCCCATCGGCATCTCGTTTGTGACGAAGGTGGCTCCTCCGAAGTACAAGGGTATGATGATGGGCGGATGGTTCGTAGCAACGGCTCTCGGCAACAAGCTCGTCAGCATTCCGGGCCACATGTGGGACTTGCCGCTCTATATCGTTTGGGGAACTTTGATGGGCATCTGCTTGCTTGCCGCCCTCTTCATCTTCTCCATCATCAAGAAGCTCAATAAGGTGGCGTAAGTTCTTTGACCATTGACCATTGACCATTGACTATTGACCATTGACCGCGAAGCGCCTTCCTCCTCTTTGGCTATCGTGTGTGCCGCTGGCAATGCTGGTGGCGCTGGTGGCGACGGTTGTCAGCATCTTCGGTGACGAAACGCTGGCCGGGGCGTCGCAGATGGCTTTGCTGGTGGCAACGGCGTTTTGTGTCTCGATAGGCATCGCGTCGCGTCTCATCACATGGGACGACTTCGAGCGAGCCATAAGCGTCAAAGTGGGAAGCGTCAGCTCGGCCATCATCATCCTGCTGCTCATCGGAGCGCTCGGCGGCGCATGGATGGTGAGCGGCATCGTACCTTCTATAATATATTATGGTATGGGGATGATGAGTCCGAAATGGTTCCTTGTCTCCGCTTGCCTCATTAGTGCTTTGGTGAGTGTGCTGACAGGATCGTCGTGGACGACAGTCGCAACCATCGGCATCGCCTTGATGGGCATCGGCAAGGCACTCGGCTTCGAGGAGGCCTGGATAGCAGGCGCGGTCATCAGCGGCGCGTACTTCGGCGACAAAGTCTCGCCCATGAGCGACACCACCGTGTTGGCTTCCAGCACAGTCGGCACGCCGCTCTTCACGCACATCCGCTATATGCTCTACACCACCGTGCCGACGTTCCTCATCACCCTTGCTGTCTTTACGGCCGTAGGCTTAGGCCAGGGCGATGCCGTCACCTCGCATGTCGCTATGGTTCAGCACGCTTTGCAGCAGACCTTCTGCATCTCTCCGTGGTTCATCGTCGTGCCGGTGCTGACGTTTATCCTTATTATGATGCGTCTGCCGTCGATGGTTGTGCTCTTCCTCGCCACGTTGATGGGTGTAGTGGCTGCTGTCTGGTGCCAGACGCACCTGCTCGACGCGATAGCCGGCAACGCGCATGAGGGGTTGGCTCAGCGTGTCCGAGGCGCCTTCATCATAGTCTATGGCAGCACAGACCTCGATACGGGTGTGCCCGACCTCAACGCGCTGGTGGCTACCAGAGGCATGGCCGGCATGCTCAACACCATTTGGATTATCCTCTGTGCTATGGCTTTCGGCGCAGCCATGACAGCTACCCGGATGCTCGACAGCATTATGCAAGCCCTGCTCCGACTGGTTCGCGGCACCGTCAGCCTTGTGGCCAGCACGGCTTTCTCCGGCATCTTTCTCAACACCATCTGTGCCGACCAGTACCTCAGCATTATCCTTACGGCCACGATGTTCAGCGATACTTACCGGAAGAACGGTTATGAGTCGCGCCTCCTGAGCCGTACTTGCGAGGACAGCGCCACGGTGACGTCGGTGCTCATCCCGTGGAACACATGCGGCATGACGCAGGCCAACGTCCTGGGTGTCAGTACGCTTGTCTATGCGCCCTACTGCTTCTTCTGCTACTTAAGCCCTGTTATGACCATCCTTGCGGCAGCAATGCTGAAGAAAAGGTTAAAAGGTGAAAAGTTGAAAAGGTAAAAAAGAGAAAAGGTGAAGAGTTGAAAAAGTAAAAAGTTGAAAAGTTGAAAAAGGCAAATGAAAAGGAGTCTGTTTGTCCTTCTGGCTGTCTTTGCTCTCTCCGCCCAAAGGGCTGAGAGGACATTCAAAGTGAAGTGCAAGTACCTGAACCTGCCCATTTCGCAAGGAGAAGAACGCCGCCGGCTGACTTTCCGAGCGAAGGGTGTGGACGACCTCAGCGTTGTGGCGCGGCTCTCGGAACGCCCTGAGTACTGGGTCTTTAAGGATTTGACGGCTTACAAGGACAAGACGTTGACCATCGCCTTTGACGGCCCGGAGGAAGCCCTCTCGCTTGTCTATCAGGCAGACACTATCCGGGATGCCTCCACTTTCTACAAAGAGACGTATCGTCCGCAGTTTCACTTCACTTCCCGGCGCGGCTGGCTGAACGACCCTAACGGCTGCATTTGGCACGACGGGCTGTATCATCTTTACTATCAGCACAATCCTTTCGAACGCGAATGGGAGAACATGACGTGGGGCCACGCTACGAGTCCCGACCTCCTGCATTGGACGGAACACGCGCCTGTGCTCCATCCCGACTCGCTCGGCACGATGTTCAGCGGCTCGGCCGTCTTCGATGCGGACAACACGTCGGGCTTCGGCACGAAGAAGAACCCGCCGCTCGTCTTTGCCTATACAGCCGACCGTAGCGACAAGGAAGTACAATGCATTGCCTACAGCTTGGATGGCGGCATGACGCTCCACAAGTACGAGGGCAATCCCGTTATCGACTCGCACGACAAATGGCAGTCGCACGACACGAGAGACCCAAGGCTGTTTAAATGGACAGCCTCTCCTAAATCCTCCCCTAAAGGGAAGGACTTAGAGTCACCCCTTCCCTTTAGGGGAGGGGAAGGGGGTGAGGCCTGGGTTCTCGTCCTTAATGAACGCAACGGACACAGCATCTACACGTCCGACAACCTTCGCGACTGGACCTATCAGAGCCATGTCAGCGGCTTCTGGGAGTGCCCCGACCTCTTCCCTCTGGCAGTAGATGGGAACCCGGAGGACGTGCGGTGGGTGATGCTGGGGGCAAGTAATACATACATGATAGGCCGCTTCGACGGCAAGACGTTCACGCCGGAAAGCGGCAAGCACCGTTTCTCGACGGGCGCCATCTATGCCGCCCAGACCTTCAACAACGTGCCCGACGGCCGCCGCATACAGATAGGATGGGCCAACATCGACCATCCCGGAATGCCTTTCCGCGGGCAGATGCTGCTGCCGACGGAGTTGACGTTGCGCACTACGAAGGACGGGATCCGCCTCGTGAGCATGCCTATTAGCGAGGTTGCCTCTTTGCTGAAGCCCCTTTATGCGAGCGACAAGACCTTGAGCGCCCAGGAGGCTAATGCCGCCTTGCAGAGAGTGAACTCTTCACTCGCGGTGCATCTTCGCGCCACGCTCAACCTCACCTACGCCACCAGCGCTGGCTTGAAGCTCGACGGACAAACGCTTGTCGATTACGACCTCAACCGCAACACGCTCAACGGCCAGTTCTATTCGCCGCAGGACCCCACGAGCCTCGCTTTGACGATGGACGTCTATATAGACCGCACCTCAGTAGAAGTCTTCATCGACGACGGGCTGTACAGCTATTCCCTGCCAAGAGAAGTGAAGCGCGAAGACCGTCGTCTCCACGCTTCGCTCCCGTTTCTTGAGTTCTGGGGCAACGCCATCAGCGTCACGGGCTTGCGACTCGATGCCGTCGAAAGCTGTTGGTAAGCGTTGCCGAAGCCAGCTTGTTTCGCGGACGGCAACAGCCGCGTTTACTGATACTCCGTTCTGCGGCCTCTCTTGAGGACAGAGCCATTGGCAGACAGGCTGTCGGCTGGTGCTTCGGCATCGCTGCGGGTGGCGGGAGCATAGCGCGGAGCGTAGTATTCCCAATTGTCGCGACGGCTGTAACCATAGTTGCCGTTGTAGCGCGACCAGTCGTAGTAGTCCACCACTTTGTAGAGGCGGAAAGGCGTCGAAGCCCCGCTGCAGTAGCCCGTGAACATGCCGTTCGCCATCCGATAGTCACGGATGGAAGTGCTCAGCCCCGGGTCGTAGGGGTAATTGAGATACACGATGCCGTCGCGAATCGACCAGTTGAACTTGTAGTACTGGTACTCGTAGGGACCGTAATCATAGTAGTCCACCTGCGTACCCGTGCCGTAGGTGGCGTACTTGAAGTTAGGGATGAAGGTGAGGTAGGTGTCGTAGGAGTCGAAGGTACGAATGTTTCCCCAGCGGTCTTCGTACTGGTAGAACATGCCGAAGTCGCCGCGCCATTCGCCGGAAAGGGTCATCGACTGTCTCGTGTCTTCGTTCATGCACGAGCTGAACAAAAGGGCGGACATCATCAGAATGAGTGCCCCGAGGGAGTAGTATTTCTGCTTCATAACTGTAGGTTTTAGAGGTTTCACGGTGCAAAGGTAAGAAATGTTTCTCACACACGAAAGGGAAAAGCAGAAATAGTGCGGGGAAAATCCCTCCGATGTTACAGCAATCCCCTCTTCTGCCCCTTGGCGCGTGCCGTCCGGCAGGCTTCGGTCGCACGCATTTCCGCCCGCCGCGAGAGCCGATACCCCATGCCAAGTTGATTGCTCCTTCATGTAGGAGCAAACGCTCTTACATGTAGGAGCAATTGCTCCTACATGAAGGAGCAACGAATCCTCCCAGCCATGTTGCTCCTTGCGGCAAGTGGAACGACCCGCTCCGCCGCTTTCCGCAAGGCCGGCATCCGCGTTGCATCCTCTCGCCCACCACTTTGCCTGAACCGTTTCCTCGCAGACAGCAATCCAACGAAATATGTGCAGAAAAATCACATTCCTCTTTCTTTATTCCCAAAATCTTCGTATCTTTGCATGAGTTAACACTAAAAGAACAACGAAAAGATGCGTAAGAATGCTTGGGGAATGACGCGGGGCGGCCTTTTCTGCTGCGGCTTGATGGCCGCAGGAATGGCCTTGCAGCTGGCGGTCGGCCCGCTCCGTTGGGACGCGCTGGCTTGGCCGCTGAACGGCGTCTGCCTGTTCGTCCTGCTGACTGGCATTGTCCTGATGCACCTGTGCCGCAGGAAAGTCAGGCTCTTCCGCTGGATGGCAACCCTCCAGGCCGGCATTCCGGCCATGCTGACCTGTGCCATGCTGACCGTGCTGATGGGCGTCACGCGGCAAGTTCCCACGGGGCATGCTCCTGCAGAACCTTTCGGCATCACCGCCATGCTGTCCTTCTGGCCCTTCGTCCTCGCTTACTTCTGGCTCATGCTGCTCGTCGGGATGGTCACGCTCACGCGGCTTCGACCCCGCTGGCGCAACGTGCCTTTCCTGCTCAACCACTTGGGCATCTTCATCGCCCTCGTGGCTGGTACGCTCGGAAGTGCCGACGTGCAGACCCTTCGCATGATGGTGGCCGAGGGAAAGACCGAGTGGCGGGCCGTCGATGTCCGTTACAGGGTACACGAACTGCCTGTAGCCATCGAGCTGCACGACTTTTCCATCGAGCAGGAACCGATGCCCGTCTTCAAGTCCGACGTGACCGTCTATACGAAGAACGGCCTTGTGGTGCGCGACACCATCCGCGTCAACAAACCCCTCGCCGTACGCGGCTGGAAGATATATCAGTATAGCTACGAGGAGTCGCGGCCTGAAGTGGGCGACATCAGCGTGTTCGAACTCGTGCGCGACCCCTGGCTGCCCTACGTCTATCTGGGCATCTTCATGATGCTTGCAGGCGCGGTGGCGCTCTTCTTCGGAAGGGAAAAAGACGACAGCCAGCAGGCTGAAGGATTCGACAAAGGCCACAATGTGTCGTCCCCTGTGCTGGCACATAACTCCCAAGAGCGTAGCGAGTTGACTTCCGATTCAAATTCCATTCTTACTTCCAAAACATGATTGAATGCAAATGATCTCGTGGAATGACCTTTGGCTCTTTGCCTTGATTTCCTTGCTGCTGTGGGTGGCGGCATCGTGGCTCTCGCTGCGCGGCGGAAGCCGGAAGGCCGTATGCCTGCTTGCCATAGGCGGCCTGACGGTCTTCGGCAGCTACATCGGCTTGATGTGGCACTCGCTGGGCCATCCGCCCTTGCGCACCATGGGCGAGACACGCCTGTGGTACTCCTTCTTCCTGCCGCTCGTCGGACTCATCACCTACAGCCGTTGGCACTACCGCTGGGTGCTTTCGTTCAGCACTATGCTAAGCACCGTCTTCATCTGCATCAACCTGCTCAAGCCCGAGATACACGACAAAGCGCTCATGCCGGCACTCCAAAGCCCCTGGTTCGCCCCGCATGTCATCGTCTATATGTTCGCTTATGCCACCACCGGCGTTGCCACCTTGCTGGCCCTCTGGCAGCTATGTCGGAAGCAGGACCAGCTTGCGGCCATCGACAACCTGACGCGCGTGGGCCTCTCCTTCCTTACGGTCGGCATGCTCTTCGGTGCGCTGTGGGCGAAAGAGGCATGGGGAAACTACTGGACATGGGACCCGAAGGAGACCTGGGCTGCTGCCACGTGGCTCTGCTACCTTATCTATATCCATTGGCGCCGCTGCCGACCCGCGGCCGTACGGCCTGCACTTCTCTGGCTCCTGCTATGCTTCGTCTGCCTGCAGATGTGCTGGTGGGGCATCAACTATCTGCCTTCGGCACAAGGCATGAGCGCACACACCTACTCCTGAACCAAGCAACAAGCATTCACCACTAAGCAAGAAAGACTTATGACAAAGCACATTATCCTATGGCGACTGAGGGAAGACCTCACCGAAGAAGAGAAGCAAAACGTGAAGCGCGACATAAAGGCCGGGCTGGAAGGGCTGGCCGGACGCATCCCCGGTCTGCTCGACATCAAGGTCAACATCGAGGGGCGTCTCGACTCGTCGAATGCCGACGTCATGCTCGACAGCACCTTTACCGACGAGGCTGCGCTGCGGGCCTATGCCGTCCACCCAGCGCATGTGGCCGTGGCCGACAGCAAAGTGCGCCCCTTCACCTGCCTCAGAACCTGCCTCGACTACGAAACGAAGTAAACAACCCAACGACGTTATAACGTCATCACGATATAACGAAAAAGAAAAAACAAGCATTATGAAAGGAATTGTATTGGCCGGCGGGTCAGGCACTCGCCTTTATCCCATCACGAAAGGCATTAGCAAACAGCTCATGCCCATCTACGACAAGCCGATGATCTACTACCCCATCAGCGTACTCATGCAGGCGGGCATCCGCGACATCCTCATCATCTCCACGCCCTTCGACTTGCCTGGCTTCAAGCGTCTGCTGGGCGACGGCAGCGACTACGGCGTCCGCTTCGTCTATGCCGAACAGCCTTCGCCCGACGGATTGGCGCAAGCGTTTACCATCGGAGCTGACTTCATCGGCGACGACTGCGCGTGCCTCGTCCTGGGCGACAACATCTTCCAGGGCAACGGCTTCAGCTCCATGCTCCGCGAAGCCGTGCGGACGGCCGAGGAGGAGAGCAAGGCAACCGTCTTCGGCTACTGGGTGAACGACCCCGAGCGCTACGGAGTGGCCGAGTTCGACAAGCAGGGCAACTGCCTCAGCATCGAGGAGAAACCCGCCAACCCGAAGAGCAACTACGCCGTCGTCGGCCTCTATTTCTACCCCAACAAAGTGGTGGAAGTGGCGAAGAACATCAAGCCCAGCGCCCGCGGCGAGTACGAGATAACGACCGTCAACCAGCAGTTCCTGGCCGACGGGGAGCTGAAAGTGCAGACGCTCGGACGCGGCTTCGCATGGCTCGACACGGGTACATTCGACTCTCTCTCAGAGGCTTCCACCTACATCGAAGTGCTTGAGAAGCGTCAAGGCCTGAAGGTGGGCTGCTTGGAGGGCATCGCCTATCGCAAAGGATGGATAGACGAAGACCGGATGCGCCAGCTGGCACAGCCGATGCTCAAGAACCAATACGGGCAGTACCTGCTCAAAGTAATCGAGGACGTAAAGCGCTTCGGCACCGACGAGGACGACCTGTAGGCGCAAGCCTCCAGCACCTCAGTCTCACACTCCACGGAGCATCGGCTCACGCTCCACGTTGCATCGGCCTACGCTCCACGGAGCATCAGCCCACGCTCCACGTTGCGTAAAACGCCCCTCCACGTTGCGCTCATCGACACACTATTATTGCTGTCCGGGGAATAAGCACCGAAGGTGCGAGAGACCACAGACGGGGGTGCCAACCCCCGGAAGAAGTACAGCAACAAACCAAAGCCCTGAAGGGGCGATAGAATATCTAACTTGTTCGATAACAACTTGCTTAGGTTTCTGTCGTCCCTTCGGGACTTTCTGTGTCGTTGCACAATTACCGGGGGGTATCACCCCCGTCTGTAGTCTTTCGTCTCTTCGAGACTATTGGAAAGCCCTCACATGAGCTGCCATTCGTCCGAAACACCGATGGAAAAGTCTCTAAAAGGAAGAGGGAGAAATTCTCCCCGGACAGCAATAACACGCTATAAAGTTCGGGCTTCTGTAGCAATATACAACAACGGATTACCCGGGTTCGACGGACGAAATCTTTACTGATAATCAGTTGGAAGATAGTCCGTTGAATCCGGGTAATCCGTTGTTTCTGCTTTGCGACGCGCTTTTATGGCGTCGGCATCTTCGGTCAGTTCTTGACGTTGGCCTGTACGGTAGCGCCAGCTGCCTTGGTGTAAACGCCGTCCACCTTGATGCCGTAGGAGTACTTGCCCGTGTTGGCTACGCGGATGGTGCCGGCGTTGACAGTCAGGTTCCCTTTGACCTTGATGCCCATGCAACGCGATTCGTCCTCCGTCTCCTCGTCCTCGTAGGTGGTTCCGGTGGCGCGTATCTGCATGGTCGTGGTGCTGTATGCTTGGTCCACCAGCATGTTGCCGGCCACCTGAATGCCTCTGCTGCCGTCGCCCGAAGCCACGAGCGTGAACGTACCACCGTTGACGGTCAGGTCGCAAGGCACTTTGATGGCCTTCGTGTCGTCGTTGGCTGCCGTGATGTCGAGGCTGCCGCCGCGGATGAACATCATGCCGTTGTCCTCCTTGGTGGCGTCGGGCGTGATGTCGTCGTCAAGCGTCACCTGCTCCACTTGCAGTCCGTCGCCACCTTGTCCGTAGAGCCTCACCGTGCCGCCGTTCATTTGGAAGTACTGGCCGACGTGCATGGCATCGGACACCGCTCCGTTGACCGTGATGTTGCCCGTGCTTCGCTTCAGCTGCATGTACTCTTTCGTGGCGATGCCGTGCTTGCTTCGTCCCGTGACGGTCAGCGAGCCGCTGCCCTCCACTTCGAGGTGGCCCTTGCAGTAGAAGGCTGCCTTCTGCTCTCCACCTGCCGCGTCGGAGATGACGTTCTCGGTGCCGGGATTGAGTATCAGGTCGATGCGTTTGCCGCATTGGATGTTGATGGCTGCGCCCTTGGTGCTGTGGAGGTTGAGTCCGTTCAAGTAGAATTTGCACTTGAGCGGCCCTTCGTAGGTCAGCGAGCCATGTGAGCTTTCGCCTTGCAGCACGAACTCCAGCTCATGTTGCGTGTTGGTGCTGAGGATGTTGACGTTAGCACCTTCGGTTGTTGCCGTTACTTCCGGGGCATGACCCAAATCGACGAGGGCCGTGTCGCCTGCAAAGGTGACGGTCACGGTATGCACCACCAGGATGCTGTCTATTTCCATTGGGGCATACACAGAGTCGCCCACTTGGATGGCTGTACCGTCCTTTAGGAATGTCAGCTCCGAGGTGGTGAAGCGCGTGCTGCTGCCGTTCCTGAATATACGAACTTGCTCCTGTGCCAGCACAGACACGAAGGCACAGCACAGGAACAATCCTGTGAAAATAAGTCTCTTCATAGTCTTCTTGTTCTTCTTTAGGGAGAATCGTGGGAAGCTTCGTTTACTTCCTGACCTTAATGGTCTTGTTGCCCATGCGTACAACGTAAACGCCGGTGGGCAGGCCCTCGAAGCTGATGTTGGCGCCTTCCTTGATGTTGGCGATGCTGACGAGCGCTCCGCTGGTGTTATACACGCGCAGCATGCCGTCGCCCTTGATGGAAAGTGTGCCGTTCTTGAAGGTCAGGTCCTCTGCCTGCTCGGGCAGAGCCTCGATGGCGTCTGCTTCGTCCTTCTCGGTGAAAGTGATTCTGTCGAGCAGCGTAATGGGGTAGGAGTGCGTGCCTTCAGTTGTTGTGACAACGACATAGCCGTTCTCGAAGGTAATCCTCTGCACGATGGGCAGCGAGATGTCGCGACCAAGTTCCGAGTCGCTGAGGGTAATGGTGAGATACTTTTGGTTGTCTGCCATTACGCATGTGGCAATCATGAGCAGCAATGCTGCCAGAATGTTCTTTGTCTTCATACTATTAATATATATAATGTGTGTTTTGTCGCTTAGAAACTATACTTGTACCCGATGTTGATGGCGTGCAGGCGGTCGTGCAGACGCACCACTTCGTTCTCTTCCACGTCGTACATGTCGAAGGTGATGATGTAGGCGAGGGACACTTCGTTGTGCTTGCGGAACTTATAGGACGAGCCGATGGAGGCGCGAATCTTCTGAAGGAGCATGTGGTCTCCCCTGCTTACGCTGTTGTGGAACTCGGCGGAGACGAAGGGAGAGAAGGGGTTGCGCTTCTTGTCGAACTCGAACTTGATGCGCGATCGCAGCACTTGGTCGGTGAAAGAGGGTTTTTCTGTGGTCTCCACTTCGTCCGTCACGGTCTTCTCGTACCAGGTGATTTCGTTCCAGTCCTCGTCGAAGTCGTACTTCTTCTCGTTGATTTCGCGGTGCTTCAGCTTGTCAACGCTTCTGGCTCGGCTGTGTGTGAGCTGGTAGCGTTCGCGGAGCGACACCTTGAACCACCCCCAGAACTTGATGCTTCCCGTGGCTTCAGCGCTGAAGCGATGACGCGGAAACCAGTACTCGGGCGTGTGGTTGTAGCCTTTTATCCATTCGTCGGAGAACTCTTCGCCCTCGTCTTTGTTCTTGTACTTATCGGGGCGGAAGGAGTAGAGGAAGTTGTAACCGACGCCCAGCTTGAGGAATTTGAAGGGTTTGTAGCTGGTGCTGAGGCCTGCGGAGAAGCGTGCGCGGTTCTGAGCTCGATACTCTAAGTCCACGCCCACGTCCCATTTCTTGGTGATTGCTTTCTCCAGTCCAAGCTCCGTCCACACGCCAACTTCGTCGTTGTCCTGTGCCGCGGTTTCCTGAGCAGGCAGGAGGGCTGGGGCAAGGAGCAGGAGTGCAAGTATGGAATGGCGCAGAGTCATACACGAGGCATTTTGGTGATTTCTTCTATGCTGTTGCCGCGATCGATGGGTTCGTCGTAGTAGATGCGGATGAGGCACGCGTCCTTCAGGAAGTCGATGATGCCTACTTCCACTCGTTCTATCTTGAGTCCGGTGCGTTTCTCCAGGTCGGCAATCAGTTCGGCCCGTTTGTCGGGGGCTACGAGGGCTACGTTGTCGTACTTGATGAACTTGCTGCAGTTGCTGCTGACGAGTTTTCCGCTCTCGAAGAGCCAAGCCATGCCGAGGAAGACCAGGTTGACGAAGAGGATGGTGACGACGCCGAAGCCGTCCCAGTAGTCTGCCTTCGGGTGATACTCCGCACGGCAGAGGGCATTCACTACGCTGAGGGCGATGAGCATGAAGAGGTAGGTCATCTCGCGGATGGGCACGGCTTCTGTGCGGAAACGCATGATGCCGAAGATGGCAAACAGACCCATTGCGGCTCCGATGTTCATGCCGTCGCCTTCCATGAGGCTAACGAGCAGGAAGATGCTCATAGACATGAGGATGTAGATGAACATGTAGTCGCGGCGGCGTCCGCGCGGATAGTAGAAGCATCGTGCTATGAGGCTCACCGTCACCAGGTTGATGACGAAGCGCATAAGCAACGAGATGAAGTGCTGGGGGTCGAAGAGCGTGAGTCCTATCAGATTGCCCAGTTGGTAGTTAATGTCGTTAAAGGCGTCCATAGTAATTAGTGTCTTGTTTTAATGTCTTGTGTTGGTTAATGTTGTTTTATGAGTTAGCTATTTTCCTCAGCTTCACCAGTTTTTGCTTGAAGAGGTTCTGCTTGAGGTCGTGGTTTGTCATGATTGAGCCGATGCAGTACTTGCTGAAGCCGCTTGGCTTGATGCGCAGCTGTCGGAGGATGTCGAGTACCGGGCTATAGACGTTGCCGTCGCGCTTGAGTTCGATGATGACCAGCGGCCCGACATTCGCTTCTTTGCCCGTCTCCATGTTGTGGAAGTGGACGTCGAAGTCGATAGTGAGTCGTTCCGTCTTGCCGTAGTTGACGAGCGTGATGCGGTGGAACTGGTTGCGGACGGTTGGGTGAATGTCGGCCAGCCCGAGGTGGACTTTCTCCTGGAGGAACTCTTCGTTGCCGTTTTCTCCTGTGATTTGCTGGTCGGGCACCGCTACGCGTTTCTTCTTTGTCCGTCCGTGGTTGTTCTTTGTCTTCACTTCGAGGAACGTGTCGTGGCTGTCCATGTAGGTCCTGACGCGCACCTTCTGCCTCGGGGCACGTTGGTTGTGGTGCTCCATGTAGAAGCGGTAGTCGTCGGTGTCCCAGTAGGTTGTCATGTAGTTCGCTATCTTGCTGTCATTATGGAACTGCGCATAGTATTTGCCTTGAGCCATCTGTAGCAGGCGGACCAGCGTCTCCTTGTTCGTCACGAACTTAGTGTCCGTGCGATTCATCAGACGGATGTCCTTCATCTCCTCCAGCGTGATGGGCTTCAGATTGGTCAGTAAATCGTCTATGCGGGTGTCTTTTTCCATTCTTTTTTACGTATTGCGCGACAAATATAGCTGTTTTTACACAAATAATGGCGCAAGTCGTAATGTTTTTAACAAAAAATGACTACTTTTGCTAAAGAATAACGCAAAATAACTTATTACAAACCATAAAAAGCGAAAGAAAATGATAGATGTAAAGGAAACGCTCGGCTCGGCCGAGGAGAGAATGGAAGAAGCCGTGATGTACCTCGAGGAGACGCTGGCTCACATCCGTGCCGGAAAGGCTAACGTGAAGATACTCGACGGCATTCGTGTTGACAGTTATGGCAGCCTGGTGCCTTTGAACAACGTGGCAGCGGTCAATGCTCCCGACCCGCGCACCATTACCATCAAGCCGTGGGACAAGAGCATGTTCCGCCCCATCGAGAAGGCCATCATGGACAGCAACGTGGGCATCACGCCCGAGAACAATGGCGAAATCATCCGCCTCGGCATCCCTCCCTTGACGGAGGAAAGGCGTAAGCAGCTCGCCAAGCAATGTGGCAAGGAGGGCGAACAAGCCAAGGTGAGCATCCGCAACACGCGGCGCGAGATTATCGAGAAGCTCAAGAAGGGCGTCAAGGACGGCCTCTCAGAGGACGTGGAGAAGGATGCAGAGGAAGACATGCAGAAGATGCACGACAAGTACATCAAGAAGGTGGAAGAGCTGCTGGCTGCCAAGGAGAAGGAGATCATGACGGTTTAGTTAATTCATAATTAAGAATTCATAATTCATAATTACTCGTTTTCGCTTTGGATAACGTCCCGAGGCGCAGCCATGAATTATGAATTATGAATTATGAATTGAATGAAGGGTCTCGTCATAAGGAATACCGGCAGCTGGTACACCGTACAGGCGGACGACGGCCGGCTCTACGAATGCAAGGTGAAAGGCAACTTCCGCCTCAAAGGCATCCGTAGCACCAGCCCCGTGGCCGTAGGAGATGTGGTCAGCATCATACCCCAACCGATGTCCAACGGCCAGCCTCCCTCGCAAAGCCCCGACGCCCCAATGGTCAATAGTCAATGGTCAATGGTCAATAGTCAATGGTCAATGGTCAATGGTCAATGGCCGATTGCGTTGATTGACGACATCGACGACCGCCGCAACTACATCATCCGCCGCGCTTCGAACCTCTCGAAGCAGAGCCACATCATTGCCGCCAACGTCGATCTGGCCGCGCTGATTGTCACCATTGCCCACCCGGAGACGAGCACCACCTTCATCGACCGCTTCCTGGCCAGCGCTGAGGCTTACCGAGTGCCCGTGCTGCTGGTCTTCAACAAAGAAGACCTCTACGACTCCGACGAGCAGGAGCGGCTCAATTCCCTCCTCTCGCTCTATCGGGGCATAGGCTATACCTGCCTCTCCTGCTCTGCCGAGAAGGGGACGGGCATCGCCGAGCTGCGGGCCGAACTTCAAGGCCGGACGACCTTGCTCAGCGGCAACAGCGGGGTGGGAAAGAGCACGTTGCTCAACCTCCTCGTGCCCGATGCCGATGCCAAGACCGCGGCACTCAGTCCCGTTCACGACATGGGCATGCACACCACCACCTTCTCGCAGATGTTCTTCCTGCCGGAAGGAGGCTCGCTCATCGACACGCCGGGCATCAAGGGCTTCGGCACTTTCGACATGGAGCGCGAGGAGGTGTCGCACTACTTCCGCGAGATATTCCGCATCTCCGACGGCTGTCGCTTCGGCAACTGCACGCATACCCACGAACCGGGCTGTGCTGTGCTGCAGGCCGTAGCCGAGGGGAGCATCGCCGAGAGCCGCTATGCGAGCTACCTCTCGATGCTCGACGACAAGGACGAAGGCAAGTACCGTGCTGCCTTCTGACAGCAAGGGTCCATTGCTCCTACATGTAAGAGCAATTGCTCCTTCATGTAGGAGCAATCACTCCTTCATGTAGGAGCAATCAACACAGCAGTAGGCATCAAACCATACAACGAGTGAATGATGAAAGAAAAGCTTAATATAATAAAGGTAGGAGGCGGCGTGGTGGAGAATGCCGCCTCGCTTGCTTCGCTGCTGAGCCAGTTTGCACGGATGGATGGCCGCAAGGTGCTGGTGCATGGCGGCGGGCGGTTGGCAACGTCGATGGCAGCGAGCCTCGGCATAGAGAGCTGCATGGTGGGCGGTCGGCGCATCACGGACGAGGAGATGCTCCGCGTGGTGACGATGGTCTATGGCGGCCTGGTGAACAAGAACATCGTGGCGGGCTTGCAGGCAAAAGGCGTGCAGGCCGTGGGTCTGACTGGTGCCGACGGCGATGCCATCCGCAGTCACCGGCGCCCTCCGAAGCGCGTCAGGATGGATGACGGCACAGAGCAAATGGTCGATTTCGGCTTTGTGGGCGACGTCGATAAAGTGGATGCGCGGTTCCTCTCGCAGCTCATCGAGGGCGGAAGAGTGCCCGTTGTAGCCCCGCTCACCCATGACGGCGAGGGGCACATCCTCAACACCAATGCCGACACCATAGCGTCCGCCGTGGCCTGCGCCCTGGCGGAACTGTACGAAGTGACGCTGACGTTCTGCTTCGAGAAAGCAGGCGTGCTCCGCGATGCCGACGACGACAGCAGCGTCATCCCGCTCATCACCGAGGAACAGGCAAGCCGACTGATAGCAGACGGCATCATCTCGGGCGGCATGATACCGAAGATAGAGAACGCCTTCAGCGCTATCCATCAGGGCGTCCGGCAGGTCGTCATCACCCATTCCGACAACATCGACGGCTCGAAAGGAACAACGATAAAGGGTGAAAAGGTGAAAAGGTGAAAAGTTGAAAAAGGGGGGAGAAGGAGAATCGAAGTGTTGCTTGCTACATATATTATAGATAGGTAGCATCCTGTTCTGGCGGATTTGAAATCCGTCGGAAGCGAGTACAGGCATTTGTAATGCCGACAATCGGTCCTCTCGGGATTGCAAATCCCTACATTCCTTACGGTCGGACTGCAACTCCGCCTGAACCTGAAACTTGACTCGCCTTATGTCGTAACCCTTCTTTTAACTTTTAAATTTTTAAATTTTTTCCCTTTTCATGTGTAACTTTTGCAGACTTCAATCGTCTATCATAGTAGAGAGATGGAAAATATCAGCTTCCGAACCACCGTTTTGCCACTGAGCGACAGGCTCTTCCGCCTTGCTCTTCGCATCACGATGAATAGGGCAGAGGCCGAAGATGTGGTGCAGGACACACTCCTCAGAGTGTGGGAGCAGCGCAGCCAGTGGGAGCAGATAAACAGCCTCGAAGCCTTTGCAATCGCTACTTGCAGGAACAGGGCGCTCGATGTGCTGAAACGGGCGGGCCGCAACACCAAGTCCCTCGACGAAGTGGACGATGTGCATTCCCCGATGCCCAACGTGCAGTCTTCGATGGAAGCCCGCGAACAAATCTCTCTCGTCCGCCAACTCATGGACGGCCTGCCAGAAGTGCAACGCACCATCATGCTCTTGCGCGACATCGAAGGCAAGACCTATCAGGAGATAGCCCAGGCGCTCGGCATCAGCGAGACACAAGTCAAGGTCTATCTCCACAGGGCAAGGACGAAGATAAAAGAGGGAGTAAAGGTGAAAATGGAAAGTTGAAGGCGGTAGCAAATTCTTCATTCTTCATTTAAAGAGAGCGGTAGCCAATTCTTCACTCTTAATTCTTAATTCTTAATTAAAAAGAGACAATGGACTACAAATACATAGAACAACTGCTGGAGCGCTACTGGGAATGCCAGACGACGCTTGACGAGGAGGCTATCCTCCGCACTTTCTTCCGCCAGGAAGACGTGCCGGCAAGCCTGCTTCCCTATCGTCAGCTCTTCCTCGAAGAAGACGCTTTGGCCAGCGAACACGTGGGCAAGGAGTTCCAAGAGAAGGTGCTCCGCCTCGTCGGCGAAGAAAGCACGCTTCCCTTCGGCGAGGGAATGGGAGCGGCCTACTGCAAGGCTCGCCGCATGACCTTCATGCGCCGCCTGCGTCCCTTCTACAGGGCAGCCGGCCTCGTGGCTATCCTCCTGACCATAGGCGACGCGGCTCAGCAGAGCTTCACCAACGAGGGAGATGCCGCCGCAGCACTCCAAGTGGCCGAACAAACCAGCGCCGACAGCCTGCGGGACATCACCATCGGCCTGCCCGAACAACAGTCGGCAGCACTCGCCACACAGCCTGTTGACACGCTCAACGCTATGACAAGATAATCATTGCTGTATTTTTAAAACAATAATTGCTTAGTAAAACAATCAATTCTCTCAAAAACATCAAACGACAGAAAGGAGCAACCGTGAGGCTGCTCCTTTTCTATTCCCTTCACCGCCCCTGCTGAGGAGCGGCGAAGACTTGTTGCTTTGGGGTCAAGCCCTTCTGCCTTTGAGCCAGAAGCCCAGCAGATAGAGGATGCCGAGCGCCATGACAAGCACGGCTCCCACCTGTCCCATCGCGTCGCTCGCAAAGCCCATCAGCAGCGGGAACACCGTTCCGCCGAAGATGCCCATGATGAGGAGGCCGCTCACTTCGTTCTTCTTCTCCGGCACAGCCTGCATGGCTCGGGCGAAGATGATGCTGAAGGGGTTGCCGTTGCCGAAGCCCATCAGGGCGACGCTCGCATAGATGACGGCGGTGCTCTCCCCATAGATGAGGCCGACGGCTGCTGCCACCATCAACAGGACACTCAGGAGCAGGAAGGTCCAGTCCTTGAGGAAACTCATGATGAAGCTGCCGCTGAAACTGCCTACTGCCTTGGCCACGAAGTAGATAGTGCAGACGAAAGCGGCATCGTTGAGCGTCATGCCGGTACGTTCCATCAGAATCTTCGGGGCTGTGACGCTCGTTCCGACGTCGATGCCTACGTGGCAGATGATGGCGAGGAAGCAGAGGAGGATGAAGACATTGCCCAGCAAGGAAAACGCTCCGGCGAACTGTTCGCTCACAGGCTTCTGTTCTTGTGTGGCAGGCTTCTCGTTGATGCGTGTCCCGAAAAGCAGCAGCGTGGCCACGATACCTACGCTTAAATAGATAGGATAGAGTGCTTGCCAGCCCATGCCGAAAGCATTTGTCGTGGCTCCCCACGAGGCGATGATGGGTGCCAGGAACGAGGCGATGCTCTTGATGAACTGCCCGAAAGTCAACGTGCTGGCCGAAGCTCCGCCCTTCATCACGCTATCGACAAGCGGATTGAGCGAGGTCTGCATGATGGCGTTGCCTATTCCGAGGAGGGAAAAGGAGAGGAGCAGCATGGTGAAGTCGAGGGTGAACATCGGCACAGCCATTGCTGCCAACGTCATCACGAGACTCAGCAGGACGGTATTCTTGCGCCCAATCTTGTTCATCAGCAAGCTCGTAGGGATGCTGAAGATGAGGAACCAGAAGAACACAAGCGAGGGGAGCGTGTTGGCCATCGAGTCGGAGAGACCGAGATCGGCCTTCACGTAGTTGCTGGCTATGCCTACCATATCGACGAAGCCCATGGCGAAGAAGCACAGCATGACGGGGATAAGCTTCCTGTTCATTGCTCTAACTGATTAAGTGCGAAGTTGTATGCACCCAGGTTGATGGCTTTGCTGGCACCCAGTTCCGACACCAGGACGGCCACTTTGCGCTGGGCCTGATAGAGCACCTTCTTGTCGGTATGAGGCACATCGACGAAGACATCCTTGTCCTCGAGGAAGGCGGCACGCTGTTCGGGGTCTTCGAAGTTATAGACTTCCGACTGGAGCGTGGGCAGCAGATTGCCGGTGAAGGTGCCTGCGGGACGTGCGAACTCCTCCATCATGCCGGGCAGAATCCACTTCGAGTTATGGGAGAGACCGCCGCCGATTACTACGATGCCATCGACGATGTTCAGCACGTTCACGAGAGCCGCTGCGGTGACTTGTCCCAGCTGGCGGAAGCTTTCCTGAGCTGCCTTCATGTTGCCGGGGCGAGCGCCATTGGCTATGTCACCGATGTCCTTGGGAGTGAGGTCGCCTATCTCTTCGTGCGACATCTCGGCATACACGCGGCGGACGGCACGGATGCTGACACTTTCCTCGGCGATGACGAAGGGATACATGCCGTTGCGCATGCACCAGACGTCGCCGCCGCAGCCGTTGTCGCCCGTCAGCAACACCTTGTCAATCACCACACCACAGCCGAAACCCGTGCCGAGGGTAATGCCGACGAGGTTCTTGTAGCGGCGCAGGCAACCGTTCTCCTCGAGTGCTTTGTTCACGCGGGGCAGGGCGCCTGCCAAAGCCTCGCCGTAGGCAAACAGATTGCCGTCGTTGTTCACGAACACGGGAATCTTGAAGACGCTCTCCAGATACGGCCCCAGAGCCACACCGCCACGGAAGGAGGGGAAGTTGGGCAAGTCGCCTATCACGCCCCGAGCATAGTCGGCAGGTCCGGGAAAAGCAAAGCTGATGGCTACAGGTTCTGTGCCAAGTTTCTCCTTGACGGTAGTGAAGCCTTGTACGAGCGTGGCCAGACAGCCTTCGGTGTCGGTGGTGACGGCTTTCAGGCGCACGGGTTCTACGATTTCCTCGTTGTCGCAAATAGCTGAAAACACAAAGTTTGTGCCGCCCGCATCGAGGGTCAGCACGATTTTCTTGTCTTTGTTCATAGCAGTTGGGTTTAGTTTTTCTGATGTTTCGTTATGAAGTGATTTCGATGATTCTTCGTTATGAAGTGATAACGTTATTTCGTTATGACGACAATTCGCAGGGGCTTCAGGTTCTCACCGAGGCCTTGATTGTCATGCACTCCTTGTCGAGGGGCTTGATGCGGTAGCGCCCTACGCAAGCGGGGATGATGAATGTCTCGGCATAGTGTACCTCGAAGGGTTCGAACTTGCCTTCGGGACTCTCGATGAGGGCTGCTTCGCCATCGACGAGGTTGAGGACGTTGACGCCGCCGCGGGTGTCGTGCTCTACGGGACGGCTGAAGGTGTGGCGGCGCGTCTCGATGAATTCGTTGGGATGCAGTCCGGTACGCTCCTCCTTGATGCCTTCTTCCTCGCTCAACACTTCGAAGTGGTTGGCTATCTGTGACTTGACGAAAGGCGTGGTGCGCTCCCATTGGATGACGAACTTGCCGCGCTCCACGTTGATGGGCCTTGGCTTGCCGTCCAGGCCGAGGCGTGCCCAGTCCCACAGCTTGAAGGTGAAGATGCTGGGCGTAGAGCTTATCTCGAGCACCATGCTGTCGTGGCCGGAACAATGGATGGTGCCGGCAGGGATGAGGTAGTGGTCGTGCTTCTTGGCTGGCAGTTTGTTGACGTATTTCTCGGCGTCGAACAGTATCTCGCCCCGCTGGGCAGCCCGCAGGTCCTCAATCATTTCTGTTGGATTGATGCCTTCTTTCAGACCGAGATAGACCACCGCATCCTCGCCTGCATCAAGCAGGTAGTAGCTCTCGTCCTGCGTGTAGGGCAGACCGAACTCCTTCTGTGCGAACTCGTTGGTGGGGTGCACCTGCAGGCTGAGGTTGCCGCCCTGCATGGTGTCGAGGAAGTCGAAGCGGATGGGGAAACTCTTGCCGAAGCGATGCCACACCTGCTGTCCGAGCAACTCGCGAGTGTGAGCCAGCACGACGTCCTGCGAAGGCAGTTCGAAGAGCTTGCCGTCGGCCTCCAGGTAGAGACTGTTCTCCTCGGGCACGCAGTCGAAGCACCAGCCGTAGTTCACCTCCTCGCGAGGCAGGTCGCACACCTCCTTCATCCATTGTCCGCCCCAGGGAGCGGGGTCGAAGAAGGGAACGACGCGGAAGGGCTTCCGAGCCGTGCGTTCCAAGCCCTGCCTCATCTGCGCGTCGGTAATCATCTTCGGCTCGTCGCGTCGGTTCGAGTCAATCCAGTACTCGATGCGTCCGCTCTGCATCAGATCGTCCTTGTAGCGGTCGATGATGTTCCAGTCGTTGAAGTAACCTCTTTTATATTGCACCGAGGGACTGTCCTCGTGGTTGTCGATGCCGAGCGCCTTCACCTCGTGTCGGCGGAAGCGCTGCTGAATCTCCCAGCGGGCCATGTCGGCGTAACAAACAGGACCAGACCCCCCGACCCCCTTTAGGGGGAGAAAGGATGCTGCGCCTGTGCCGATGATGATGGCCGGTTCTGTTACTCCCCCTAAAGGGGGTTGGGGGGTCCAGTACTCTTCCAACCTTATGTTCGACATGTATCCGAACAGCACGTCGTCGGTCATGAAGCGTTCCGTCAGCTGTCGGATTTCCTCCTCCGGCCGCATCAGGTCGCGGGTATTGATAATTTTTCGGCCAGTCTTGGCGAAGGCTTCGATGAAGTCCTCCTCGTAAGTTCCCGGGTAGAGGTCGATGACCCATACAGGTTCGTCGGCCCATGCCTCGGAGAGTGTGGCCACGATATTCTCCCATCCCGTAGTCATTTTGCCATCGATGTGCGTGGCAGGCTGCTTGTCGTAATTGCTTTTCCTCATAAGTGAAAATGTGTTATTTCTTTGCAAAGATAGCATTTTTTATTGATAAATAACGAAAGGTTCCCGCTTTTTTCCGATGCAAGTGCGAAAAAAATACATTTCGACGGCTCTTCACTTCCGCCAGCGGGACAAAGTGTGCTGTTGAGAGCCTCGGCAGGGGCAGTTTCACGCTCCGTGGAGCATCGCCTCACACTCCACGGAGAAAAGGCCCACGCTCCACGGAGCAAAGGCCGATGCTCCACGGAGCGTAAAACCGCCCTCCACGAAGCGTCGATGAATATGGTACGCGATGCCTCAATTTATCACGTGTGAGAAAAAGGTTCATGGCGTGCCGTCCGAACCATCCCGCCTGCCGGAAGTCGGCAGCAGCCCGTCGGCTTTACCCTGACAGAAAACAGAGGCAAAACTAAACTTTCACCCCGAAAGTGCCACAATCTGCCACATTTTCGGCAATCTGCCACAAATCTGCAACAGCCATATCCGTTTGTATGTCAATGCGATAAGGTATATCTGTGGCAGATTGACAGATTTTTTCGGGAAAAATCTCCCTATGGCGCGTGCGCGCGAGGAAAGCTTAGCGCAGATAAACTCCTACTGAAATCAAGGGAAGGCTTCTCCCTATCCATCTCCCCCAAGCCTCTTCCCTATCCATCTCCTAAGGAAAGGTGGTACTCCTCCTAAAGGGGAGTGGAGGGGCAGAAGTCTCTCCCTTTTAACATGTAATTGTCCCACAAAAGAAAGAGGTAGTGCCATAAACGACCACGGATTACACTCTAACTTTGCGGATTTACTACACAAAAGTGTGAAAATATTGCAAAAATTCCGAGTTTATTAATTCTATTTTATAGAAAATACTTAACTTTGTAAGCCAAACTTTATAATATCGCACAATTTTATAAAACGCAATTTATATGAGTATCAGTAAAGATGTCATCAAACAATGCCTGATAAGTAAGCAGCGCGAGGTGGATGAAGCGGTGATTGTGAACCGCCCAATAGAATTTGAAGAGAACGGCAACTATGTGATTGTTGGCGTGAGACATGCAGGTAAGTCGTACTTGCTGTATCAGCGTGTGCGTCAGTTGCAGGCTGCAGGAAAGGGATGGGATGAGATTCTGTTTGTGGACTTTGAGGATGAGCGTCTGGCAGAATTCCAGACGGAAGACTTCAACAGTCTGCTTGAAGCCCATTTGGAACTGTATGGTAAGAAGCCGGTGGTGTTTCTGGACGAGGTGCAGAACATTCCGCACTGGGATAAGTTCGTGCGGAGGTTGACTGATGCGAAATACAGGGTGTATGTAACAGGCAGCAATGCGAAGATGTTGAGCAAGGAAGTGGCAACTACGCTGGGCGGACGGTTCTTTATCTATGATGCGTACCCATATTCATTCAAAGAGTATCTGGCAGCGCAGCAGGTGGAACTGAAGGAGCATTGGGAGTATGATACTATCCAAAGAAGCGAAGTGAAACGACATCTGAATGAGTACTTCTATTACGGCGGTCTGCCTGAGATTCTGTCGTTTAAGAACAAACGGGCGATGCTTTCAAGCTTGTACCAGAAGATTTACCTTGGTGACATCTGTGCACGAAACAACATTAAGAACGACAGGGTGCTGAACATCCTGATCAAGAAGATGGCAGAGAGTGTGAAGCAGCCGCTGTCGTATAACAGACTGAAGAATGTGATAGTGGCAACGGGGTCGCCCATTAGTGTGCCTACAACGATAGACTATGCGGATTACGCCTCTGACAGTTGGCTGATACTGCCCATGGAAAATGAGATTGGGAAGTTGACGGAGAAGGAGTCTCAGAAGAAATACTACTTTGTTGACAATGGTCTGCTAAACCTGTTCCTGATGAACTCAGAGACATCGCTACTGGAGAACATGGTTGCGGTAGAACTGTGCAGGCGGTTTGGCAAGGAGAATGTGTTTTTCCTGAACGCGGAGAAAGAAATAGACTTCATTGTGCCTGATGAGAAGCTAGCTATTCAAGTATCCTACAGCATCAAGGATGTGACCACTTACAACAGAGAGGTGCCACCATTGGCGAAGTATGCCAAGGCGCACGAGGACTGGAAATGCCTGCTGATTACTTACGATGAGGAAGGCACGGAAGAGGGAATACCCGTGGTGCCGGTGTGGAAGTGGCTGATGGGGGTGTGACAAGATGAACGCTGGATGGTTCTTTCGTGTCTTTAGATGTTAGTTCTTATCGGTTGCTTCTTTCGACATGGAGGTGCCCGACCATCTTCAGGAACAGTTCGTGGATGCGGGTGTCGTCGGTCAGTTCGGGATGGAAGGCTGTGACGAGCATGTTTCCTTGGCGGGCTGCGACGGCTTTTCCTTCGACGGTCGCAAGGATTTCGACATCAGGGCCTGCCTCCTCGATGTAAGGAGCACGGATGAAGGTCATGGGGAATTTGCCGATGCCTCGGAAGTTCTCCTCTGTGTTGAAGCTTCCCAACTGACGGCCGTAGGCATTTCGACGAGCCGTGATGTCCATCACACCGAGGTGGTTGCGGTCGAGCATGATGAGGCCCGCACAGGTTCCGAGCACAGGAAGTCCGTCGAGAATGGCCTGCCGGAGCGGCTCGAACAAGCCTTCGTCCTTCATAATGCGCATCATGGCCGTGCTCTCGCCGCCAGGGATAGCCAGACCAGCCCTCTCGACCCCCTCCAAACCTCCCCGAGGGGAGGCTTCCTGCCGCGAAAAACTCTCCCCCTCGGGGGAGATGGAGAGGGGTCGGGAGGGAGGCTTTTGGAAGGTTGAATAGAAGTCGTCCAGATTTCGGATAAGCGTAGTCTCTGTCCCAAGCTGCCTGAACATCTGTTCGTGCTCAGCAAAAGCTCCTTGCAGAGCAAGTATAGCAATCTTCATATAACTAACTTTTAACTCTCGACCCCCTCCAAACCTCCCCGAGGGGAGGCTTCCTGCCGCGAAAAACTCTCCCCCTCGGGGGAGATGGAGAGGGGTCGAGGGGGCCAGCTTATTTCCCCCTCTCCGCCATCAGCAATTGAATTTCGCTCTCGTTGATGCCTACCATCGCTTCGCCGAGGTCTTCGCTCAGTTGCGCCAAGATGGCCGGGTTGTCGTAGTTTGTGACGGCTTTCACGATGGCCTGTGCCCGCTTCTCGGGATTGCCGCTCTTGAAGATGCCGCTGCCTACGAACACGCCTTCTGCTCCGAGCTGCATCATCAGGGCAGCATCGGCTGGCGTTGCCACACCTCCAGCAGCGAAGTTCACGACGGGCAGCTTGTGGTAGTCGTGGACATAGCGTACCAGGTCGAAAGGTACGCGCAACTGCTTTGCTGCCTCGTAGAGTTCGTCGTCGCTGAGCGAGACGAGTCTCCTGATTTCGCTCTGCATCAAGCGCATGTGGCGGACGGCCTGAATGATGTCGCCCGTACCGGGTTCGCCTTTGGTGCGTATCATCGTGGCACCCTCGTTGATGCGTCGGAGCGCTTCGCCCAAGTCCTTTGCTCCGCAGACGAACGGCACGCGGAACTTCCGCTTGTCGATGTGATAGACGTCGTCCGCTGGGGAGAGCACTTCGCTCTCGTCGATGTAGTCAATCTCGATGGCTTCGAGTATCTGCGCCTCCGCAAAATGACCGATGCGGCACTTCGCCATCACGGGAATCGTCACGGCTTCCTGAATGCCCCGTATCATCTTCGGGTCGCTCATGCGGCTCACGCCACCAGCCGCTCGGATGTCGGCCGGAATGCGCTCCAATGCCATAACTGCGCACGCCCCGGCAGCCTCGGCAATACGTGCCTGCTCGGGTGTCGTCACGTCCATAATCACTCCGCCCTTCAGCATCTGTGCCAACTGGCGGTTAAGGGTTTGTCTGTCTTCCACTTTAGAACAATTCATAATTCGTAATTTTTAGTGGTTAGTGGTTAGAGGTTAGAGAAGTGTTTGGTGTGCTAATCGGGGACCAAGGGTATTCTCTAACCTCTAACCTCTAACCACTCCCTACTTTCCGTTTTCCGCCGCAAAGGTAAGTCAAGAAAACCGTCCGCGCAACCATCCGTTCCCATTTGGTAAAGCGTTGCTCCGAATAAGACAAGAGTTCCCTCGGCGACGAGCGACAAGTCAATTTTCTCCCTTCTAAATAAAAAAAAACTTCCTCCCTAATACCTTTTATCTTCTTTTTTTCATATCTTTGCAAGCAGAACAAGTGTTTCGACAGCTATGACCACAGAGGTAATGACGCAAAAGATAGCCGAGTACTTCAAGACGCAGCCCGTCCTGAAGGCTTGGCTCTTCGGCTCCTATTCGCGTGGCGAAGAGCGCCCCGACAGCGACGTGGACATACTTTTCGTGCCCGACATGTCCCGAAGGTTCAGCCTCTTCACTCTCGGAGGAATGTATATGGACCTGAAGGACATTCTGAATCGCGAAGTTGACCTCATACCCGAAGACTCCCTTCTGCCCTTTGCCGCAGAAAGTGCTGAACGTGACAAAATCTTGATTTATGAGAGAAGCAATTAGAGATAAAAACCGCTTGGAACACATCATAGACCATATAGATAAGGTCTTAGACGCAGCAGAAGGGAAAACTTTTGCTCAGTTCAATGCCGACCCTATCTTGTTCGGAGCGATTGCCTATTATACAATGGTCATAGGCGAAGCAGCATATATGTTGACAGAGGAGTTCAAGGATTTGCATTCCTGCATTCCCTGGCGACAGATAGAAGGTATGCGTCACCACATCGTTCACGGGTATGCCCAAATTAGGAAGGACATGCTGTGGAATGTCGTCTTGGAAGACCTTCGCCCTCTCAAAGCGCAGGTGGAAAAGATTCTCTCCGAGACCAACTGGGAAGAGTGGGAGCAGGCAAACGACGAAAAATAAAGAGAGAGATAGAAACTCTTATTTTTCACTTTTCACTTAAAACCGACCACCTATGGCATAAACAAAGGAAACTAATCATAATAGACAAAGAAGCGTCCGCTTTAATCTTGTTTCGGAAATTCGCCAAAATAAAAGAAACACACGAGAGTAAATGGTCAGACGCTCACGTCAGTTCGACGTGGGCTTTTACTTGTATAAGTGTGTTAGGTGTTTGGCGATACCTCCGAAACGTAGACGAATAAAGTCCACGTTTTTTTTGTGTCTTAACGAGAACAGACAAACATCAAACCTATTTAATCATTATTTAATTTTAGTATTATGAACACAAAACATTTACTTTTGAGTCTGCTTGCCCTACTGGGAAGCACAATACTAAGTGCTTCTGTTCCTATTGGCGACCTTTTTTACAACTTAGAAGCTTCTACTCGCACAGCAACGGTGACTTATAACAATAACAGTTCCAGCAAATATACTGGTAGTATCACCATACCTGCAACTGTAACAAGCGGTGGAACGACCTATAACGTAACATCTGTTGGTTATTGGGCTTTCGGAAATTGCAGCGGCCTGACCTCCATCACCATCCCCAACAGCGTGACCAGCATCGGCAATTCTGCTTTCTATGGCTGCCGCGGCCTAACCTCCATCACCATCCCAAACAGCGTGACCAGCATCGGCAATTTTGCTTTCAGTGGTTGCAGCGGCCTGACCTCCATCACCATCCCCAACAGCGTGACAAGCATCAACATTTATGCTTTCCAAGGTTGCAGCGGCCTAACCTCCATCACCATTCCAAACAGCGTGACAAGCATCGGTATTGGTGCCTTCACTGGTTTGTATTTAGAGACCTCTAAACAACTATAAACAATGAAAAACATATAGAGATAAATCTCTGTATATCAACCACTTTTAGATTTTAACACTTCGAACTTGCTTTTTGGTAGTTCTCAAAAATCTGCTTACCTTTGCAACGCATTTCTACCGCGGAGAATTTTGAGGGCTTTTATTTTGCCATCTCGTGGACAGGGTTGACAAAGGTTGACAAGAGTGGACAACAAGGATTGTTAATGATTGACTAAGGTTCACTCCGTGGCGGTTTGCATAGAATTGATTGTAAAACCACATAAAAAGGAGTCAAATGAGAAAGACAAGAAAATGCGCCTTCTGCGGCAAGGAGTTCACATGTAACAGCGGCTCGCAGAGGTATTGCTCAGAACATTGTGCCGAGGCGGCAAAGGCTCAGCGCAAGAAGAGACAACAGGACTTTTTGAAGGCTGTCCAGCCT
>CACYQI010000029.1 GCA_902776455.1 uncultured Bacteroidales bacterium
CACGTTGCGGCCCACGTTACCGAAGGCGAGGATGCCAAGCTTCTTGCCCTTCAACTCTGTGCCGCTGGTGCCGTTGAAGAAGTTGCGGACGCCAAAGACAAGCAGTCCGAAGACAAGCTCAGCCACGCTGTTGGCGTTCTGACCGGGTGTGTTCATAGCGACCACATTGTGCGCCGTAGCTGCTGCGAGGTCGATGTTGTCGTAACCTGCACCGGCACGCACTACAATCTTCAGCTGCTTGGCAGCGTCGAGCACCTCTGCATCCACCTTATCCGAGCGGATAATCATGGCATCAACATCCTTCACAGCATCGAGCAACTGGCTCTTCTCTGTGTATTTCTCGAGCATAACTACCTCGTAGCCTGCTGCGTCAAAAACTTCCTTAATACCCTTCACGGCTACACCAGAAAAGGGTTTCTCTGTTGCAACTAAAACTTTCATTATCAGACCCCCTCCCTGCTCCCCCTTGTAGGGGGAGAGTAGAATGTCTTGCGGGAGGGATATTCTACTTTGTTTATTATTATTGCTTTGGTAATTACTCCCCTCTCTAAAGAGAGGGGCTGGGGGTGAGTCCTAATGTTTTGCTTCAAACTCCTTCATGCAAGCCACGAGAGCCTCGCAGCCTTCGATGGTCATGGCGTTGTAGCAGCTTGCGCGGAAGCCGCCGACGTCGCGATGTCCCTTCTCATGCGTGAACGGCTGTCCTCCTCGGCTGTGCCGACGAAGAGCTTGTTACGGTCAATTTCGCCATAGACGATTTCGGCACGCTTGATGGCCAGTTTCTCCATTGCCTCTACGCCACCCTGCTTCTTGATCCACTTCAGGTTCTGCAGAGCGCAGTAGATGGGCACTGTGGGAGGCGTGTTGAACATGCTGCCCTTCTTGATGTGGGTGCGATAGTCGAGCATCGTCGGAATAGGACGGCTCACCTTGCCCAGCAGGTCTTCCTTGATGATGCAGAAGGTGACGCCAGCCATTGAAAGGTTCTTTTGTGCGCCGCCATAAATCATGCCGTACTTGCTCACGTCGATGGGACGGGAGAGGATGTCGCTACTCATGTCGGCAATCATGGGCACAGGGCTGTCGTAGTCCTTCAGGATCTCGGTGCCGTAGATGGTGTTGTTGCTTGTGATGTGGAAGTAGTCGGCATCCGTCGGGATGGTAAAGTTCTTGGGAATATGGGTGAAGTTCTTGTCGGCACTGGATGCCACTTCTACCACTTCGCCGAAGAGCTTGGCTTCCTTCTGGGCTTTGGTTGCCCAAACGCCGGTATTGAGATAGGCAGCTTTCTTCTCGAGGAAGTTGTAGGGCACCATGCAGAACTCGAGGCTTGCACCGCCACCGAGGAAGATGACTGCGTAGCCTTCGGGGATGCTGAGCAGCTCCTTGAACAGAGCTACTGCCTCGTCAACGACGGGCTGGAAGTTCTTTGCACGATGACTTGTCTCCATGAGAGAGAGACCGCTGCCTTCGAATTCGAGGCAGGCTGCTGCGGTGGCTTCCATCACTTCTTTGGGGAGTATAGAAGGACCGGCATTAAAATTGTACTTCTTCATTGTTTTTATAAATTTAAACGGTTCTTTCGATTTTCGCGCACAAAGATACGAATAAATTAAGAATTAAGAAAGAAGAAAGAAGAATTATGAACTATAAAGAAAAAAAATTCTCTTTTCACTTTTCACTTTACACTTTTTATTGTACCTTTGCACCGCTTTTCGAAACATTGACCATTGAACATTAACCATTGAACATTCCTTTCCTGAAGGTTCAGCCACGAAATAATAATGGTCAATGGTCAACGAGTGAAAAGCCATCGGGGTGTAGCGCAGTTGGTAGCGCACCTGGTTTGGGACCAGGTGGTCGCCCGTTCGAGTCGGGTCACCCCGACTTTTTTTTATTCCTCTTTTGCTGCGATGCGGGGGTACAAGCAGGCATAAATGAGCCAAAAGCCAAAGAAATTCGTCCTTTCCCTTTGTCGGTAATGCAAAAAAGAGTATCTTTGCAGGGAATTTTACTTCATTAGTCATAAACAGATGATACACTTTACTCGCAAGCATATCCTTGCAGCCTTCATGTTTGCTTCGGCAGCGGCATGGGCAGAAGAGGCCAACACCTTCTATTTCACCGATGCAGTTCTCATGCCGGGCGAAACGGCGAACATCGAGCTTTGCATGAAGAACGTTGCCGCAGACCTCACATGTCTGGAGGCTGAGATTCAGTTGCCCGAAGGTCTCTCTCTTGCCCTCGACGAAGAAGGCAACCCCATAGCGACGCTCTATCGCAATCGTTCCGTAAACCACGAACTGCTGACGGGAGTCCTCAAGAACGGCAACCTCAAGCTCCTGATCAGCGACATCAAGGGGCATGTGTTCAGCGGCAAAGAAGGTCCCATCTTGAGTTTCCGCGTACGAGCCAACGACACAGCCCCCACGGGAGAATGCTCTGTAGCGACCGTCGGCGAGTCGCTGCTGGTCAACACCGCAGCCAAAGGCGTCTATAGCGTCGGCGTCGCAGGCAACGTCCTCATAACCGACAACCCAACCGACCTGAAAGACCTTGAAGACGCTAAGGACTCTGATGATAAAGCCATCTACAACCTTGCCGGACAAATCGTAAATAGTAAATCGTCAAATAGTAAATTACCAAGGGGGATTTTCATCAAGAACGGCCAGAAGACGCTGTTCAAATAGCGAAGGAAGAGGCGGTTTGCCTGCTCAATGACAACTGAGGCAAACCGGCTCTAACATGTTTCGCAGAGGAAAATTGTGTCCTCCTTTTGTCAATTAAATTCGCAATCGCGCCCTCTCTGACGGCATTTTTTCTATGCTCCGGTACTTTGGAGCCTAAATTGCGAGAAATGGGCTTAAATCGAATCGGCCGTGATTATCAACCAGTTACAACGGTGCATTTTTTGAGGCGATGTTAAGAAGGTATCGCTTCTCCACTTGATGTAGATAAACGAGGCACAGATTTCGACCAAAAACTACGTGGAAAGATAGTAGAAACAACGTGGAGAATTGGCCAACACTCCACGTTGTGTAAGCCAACACTCCACGTTGCATCAAACGACACGGCTTGCAGAGTGCCTCGGAGAAGCACGCTAAGGCCGTTTTTAGTGTAAAGATTTTGGACAACGCCCCTCATGGGGGATTGTCAATAGTCTCTTTGGTGCTTATGTTTTCCCTCGGCAGCAATAGAAGATTCTGAACTTCACTTCCAGGTGAGCAGGCGACCTATCTGGTCGTAGAGGCTGGTCCAATGTGCGCGGGTCTCAGCATCGGGAGCGGCCTGGCTGGCTGCTTTCGTCTTGCGCTCCAGCTGTTGCAGGGTGTAGAGCACAGCGGGACGAACTTGCTGGTTGCCGTTTCCGTAGGCGCGGCTCAAGTGGAAGTACATCATGTTCTGCAAGGCACGACGGTAAGGCGTCACCGTCTTATGGTTGTCCAACTCTGTGAACACCAGTTGCGTAAGGTCGGCGAGGTAGGCTTGCGGCCTATAGAGGTCGTTGAGTCCGTCGAGCCGGTTCATGAGGTTCGTCACGACAGTCTCGCCGACAAAAATGGTGAGGTTCTGCGGGACGGCGGCAAAGCGACGGGCATAGCTGAAGTCGCGAAGCCATACAGGTTCGGTCAGCACTTGCTCGCCAACGAAGCGGAGCGCTGCCTTCTGCTTGTCGAGAGGCTGCGGCACATAGACGTCCTGGAGCGAACCTTTCGGCTGGAAGTTGATGCGGTAGCCGCCGATGTTGCGGGTGACGTGCCCCATGTAGCGCAGGAACTGCGTGCGAATGTGCCCGTACATCACTTCGATGTCGTTCCAGTAGAGGTCCTTGTCGTTGTCCTGTGTCCATTGGGGCAGCGCTTTTATCTCACGCTTCAGGTTGAGGATGCCGTAATAGCTTGCCTTGATGGGGTCGTCGCCGAGGTCTTCCGTCTGTCGGCGCGGGTCGAGCTGTCCTTGCGAACTTTCGCCGTCGCCCCACCAGAGGCGCGGGTTCTGCTGTGCCTGAAGGGTCATATCTTCGAGCATTTTGTGGTCTTCGTCCTCGTCCTTGGCGTCGAGCATCGGTGTGTAACCCCATCGGATGGCCCACTTGTCGTAGTCGTTGATACGGGGGAAGATGCCGACGCGCGAGATGCCGTCTTCGGGTTGGGCTACGTAGTTGAAGCGGGCATAGTCCATGATGCTGGGCGTATGGCCGTGAGCTTCCACCCAAGCCTTGTTGCGAAGGCTATCGACGGGCACGGTGGAACTGCTGCCGAAGTTGTGGCGAAGGCCGAGCGTGTGACCCACCTCATGGCTGGAGACAAAGCGGATGAGCTGTCCCATCAGTTCTTCGTCGTAGTTCATCTTCTGTGCCGCCTCGTCGATGCTGCTGCATTGCACCATGTACCAGTTGTGTACGAGGCTCATCACGTTGTGGTACCAGCAGATGTGGCTCTCGAGTATCTCGCCTGTACGGGGGTCGTGGACGTTGGGTCCGTAGGCGTTCTCGATGGGACTTGCCAAGTAGCGGATGCAGCTGTAGCGGGCGTCTTCCATGCTCATGGTAGAGTCGTTCTCGGGCCATTCCTCGGCACGTATAGCGTTCTTGAAGCCAGCTTGTTCGAAGGCTTTCTGCCAGTCGTTGACGCCCATAATGAGGTACTTGCGCCATTGCTTCGGCGTGGCGGGGTCGATGTAATAGACGATAGGTTTGACCGGCTCTACGAGTTCGCCGCGACGCATCTTTTCGACGTCTTCGGGACGCGGTTCGAGGCGCCAGCGAGTAATGAACTGCTTGCCTTCAACGCGTTGCTGGTCGTCGCTGTAATTCGTGAAGTGGTCGGTGAAGTAGCCGACGCGCGGGTCGAAGTAGCGGCGCATCATAGGCTTCTCGGGCAGAAGGACGAAGCTGATGTTGAGGCCGAAAGTGGAGCGACCTGCCGAGCGGTTCGTCACGAGCGAGCTGCCGTTTCCAGCAAAAGTCTTGACGAGCCGGACTTCCGTGTTGAGGGGGAACGACTTGATGTCCTCGATGAACGAGGCATCACCTATCTGTCCTTGCAGGCCAAAGCCGTCCTTGACGCTTTTGGGCAGGCCAATGGCCGGGTTGTCCTGGTTGAAGAAGTCGTTTACCTTAACCTTGTACATGCCGTCTTTATGGCTCTCAACCTTGAAGCTACCGATGATGGGATTCTCGTTGCTGATAGTGATGGCGCGGTTGATGTTCTGCGTCGTGTCGGCATAGTTGATGAGGAGGCTGACGCGCAGCAGCAGGCGGTCGTCGGGCGCTTTCTCGAAATAGACCGTCTTACCATTGACCTGTTCGCCGCCGAACTTGCCGCTGTTCGAGGGTGTAGCGGTGTAGCGTGTCGTGGTGAGAAACTCGCGGCCAAGGAGCGAATCGGGTATCTCGAAGAACCAGTCGCCCTTCGTCTTCGTGACGTGGAAAAGCCCTTTGCGGTCGATGCTCGGCTTCTCTGTCTTCGCGCTGTCCTTAGGTGCTTCGGCCGCCCCACCCTTCTTTTTCTTCTTTCCCATGAGCGAATTTAAGCCCTTCTTCTGATTGGAGGGCTTAGAAGAGGCAGCGCCTTGTTCCTTCTTTTGCTCCGTCTTCGCTTTGTCCTGTTTCTCGCGAGCCACGACAGGCGTCCAGCTCATCAATGCTACTGCAAGCAGCAGACTTAGGTATTTTGCTTTCATCGTGTATATATATATAAGGTAATAAGGAGAAACACACTCCCATTTCAACTGCAAAATTAAGCATTTCTTTGAAGATAGGCAAACTTTATCTGCAAAAACCTTGATTCGTATCGAAAAAAAGAATATATTTGCAAGCAAAGCGACTAAAAAATGATGTAAAGCCTCTCCTTAGCCCTCCTCTAAAGGGAAAGCCTCTCCCCGGCCCTCCCCTAAAGGAGAAACCTCTCCCCGGCCCTCCCCTAAAGGAGAAGCCTCTACCCAAACCTCTCCTAAAGAAGAGGGAGTCCTCCCCCTTTATGGGGGAGTTAGAGGAGGTCTGGGGGCGTAGCCTTATTATAAATTATGAATTATGAATTATGAATTAACATGAAGAACTTTTCCACTTTATTCGTGCTTCTGGCACTCTCTCTGCCCCTGCAAGCAGAGAACTGGATGAAGCGTCTGCCCGATGACGCCTATGTTTCCACGCTCTCCATTCCCGGCACCCACGACTCGGGCACAGGGAACGGTTTCCCAGGCATCACGACATCCATCTATGGTCCCTTCGGCGACAAATTTGCCCGAACACAGGACAAGAGCTTCGAAGAGCAATGGGAACTTGGCATACGCGCCTTCGACCTCCGCCCAGCCATAGCAGACGGATACATCAACGTCAACCACGGCATCATGCCCACCAATCTCCGATTCGACAACGCCCTCTATTTCCTGCGCGACAAGCTCAGGGAGAACCCTTCGGAGTTCGTGGTCATACACCTCCTGCATGCTTCCGACGGCGACAACAACGCGAGCAACTACGGCAGTCGCCTGCTTGAACTGCTCGGACGCGATGACCTGAAGGACTTCCTTGCCCCCTTCAAAAGCACACTCACGGTAAGGGAGATGCGCGGCAAGATACTGCTGCTGAGCCGTAACGAATATGCCGACAAGCCCGTTGGCGGTTTCTTTCGCAACTGGACAGGACACATAGACTGGAACGCACAGACCAACGGACAGATAGTGGGAGCCAACGGTTCGACGGCAAAGCTCTACATGCAAGACTTTGCCGAGACTCACCGCAGCGGCGACCTCGACCGCAAAGTGGCCGCCATACAGCAGTTGCTCGACTTCAGCACGAAACACAGAACCGCCTCTGCCTCCGACATCGTTTGGGTCTATAACTTCGGCTCTGCCTACTCGAAGACTGAGCGCCTCTACATCCCCTTCATCGTCGATGAAAACATATCCTCGAGCGACGGCTATCGCGATAACGCTGCCCACACCAATGCCGCCTTCATCGACTATCTGGCCGACCCGTCGCATAAGGCAGGTCCCACTGGCATCGTCCTCCTCGACTACGTTGGCGTACAGACGAGCAACGGCTACAACACGAGAGGACAGGAAGTGGTGGATGCCATCATTGCCAACAACTTCCGCTATCTGCAAGACATGTACGAGGTCGGCGAAAGCAGCGCTACCTATCGCAAGCCCCTCGACATGTCGGCCCGCATCGTGAACCCCTGCTTCAACTGCAACATGCTTCAAGGCTGGGAAGGCGACCCCTTCGGAGCCGTCAATCCAAACGAAAACGCCGAACACTTCAACCGTAACTTCGACACACATCAGACCATAACCGGCCTTCCGAATGGCGTATATGCCGTAGGAGCCAAAGCTTTCTACCGAGCAGGCGAAGCAGAAGAAGCCCACGCACACTATCGAGCGAAAGACCCAGCCCTGCGCTATGCCCGCATCTATGCCAAGTCGGGGAACGACATGCTCACGTTCCCCATCGTCTCGCCCTTCTCCAAAAGCGTCATCCGAACTCGAGGAGTAGGCCGCGAGGTAAGCGTGAAACAAGGCAACACCAACTATTTCATCCCCGACGACATGATATCCGCAGAGAACTACATGCATGAGCTGAACGCCTACGCCAACGTCGTATTCGTCGGCGTTGAGAACCACCAACTGACCCTCGGCGTAAAGAAGACACAGGCAGCAGGCACGGACTGGTGCGTCTTCGACGACTTCACCCTCACCTATTACGGCAATCAGCCCGAAGCCTATCGGCAATGGCTGACCGAGATGAAAAGAAGGAAACTGAGCTACACAGGCGTGACCGTCAGCCAGCCGTACAGCGAAGCCTACAACGCCGCCTATAGTGCCACGGCATCCAACAAGGCAGAAGCCGTAGCGGCCATGAACGCCATCGAAGCCGCTTCCGAGGAAATAGCCCTCAACGCAAGCCTCTGGGCTGCATACAAACAGGCAGCACTTGCGGCAGAAGAACTGCTCGGCGGCAACACCATCGACGATGATGCCAAAGAATTTCTGCGTTCCTGCCTCGAAAGCACCTATAGGAAAAACTTGGAGGAACGTCTGCTCACCAATGAGCAACTGCCTCTTGCTACGGAAGAACTTTACTCCCTTATCGCCATGACGCAATCGGGCGAATGGACAGGCATTGACCGTCCGTTTGCATCGGCAGCAGCGCAGCAGCCCCCGACCTACTACACCATCGACGGCAAGGCTACAAACACTCGGCCGCACGGCCTCTATATCATCCAAGGCTGCGATGGAACAAGGACAATAAGAGCAAGGAAATAAGGAGCTTCACCCCAAAAGTCAATTCATAATTCTTAATTCATAATTCATAATTATTTATTGCTGTCCGCTAAATAAGCGCCGAAGGCGCGAAAGACCACAGACGGGGGCGCAAGCCCCCGGTAGTAGTGCGACAACCAAAGAAGCCCCGAGGGGGCGACAGAGACCTAAGCATGTTGTTATTAAACACGTTATATGTTCTGTCGCCCCTTGACTTCGTCGACCTTTGGTTTGGGGCTTAGTTTTGTTAATGAACTTGTACCGGGGGTTCTTCGCTTCGCTCAGGCGCAGGCGGAGTACACCCCCGTCTGTGTTCTTTCGCACCTCCGATGCTTTTCCCCGGACATCAATAATGTTGTAAAGATTCTTCTCATCTCCGGCCTCTCTGACGGCGTTTCTCGGGCTGGGTGGCACTTTTCTACTCCGAGAGCAAAATAATGGCTTAAATCGAGTCGCCATTAATAATCAACAACTTACAGAAGCTCTTCGAACGACATAAAGTTAAGATACTATCATAACCACAAGACAAAGAGCAAAACAAAGCAGTATTTTCCGCAAAAAAATGCCGTAAAGAGTCGATTGATTCTACATGGAGTAAAAGTCAACACAACGTGTAGTGTTGGACGATTCTCCACGTTGCATTGGATGACGACCCATAAGGCATCGGCAATCATCCCACGTGATGACGCAAAATGCTGTCAAGGTTTTTCGGGAATCTTCTCAAACGAGTAGGTTATAATCGCCCATTCCCCTCCCCTCCAAGGGAAGGGGTTAGGGGTGGGGTCTCTGTTATCTGCCGTGCACTTGGCTCAAGAAGTCCTTCCCTTAAGGGGAGGATTTAGGAGAGGCTTGGAGGGGTTAGGGGTGGGGTCTCTGTTACCTTCGTTGCTCTTGGTTCAAAAAGTCCTTCCCTTTAGGGGAGGATTTAGGAGAGGCTTTGGAGGGGTTAGGGGTGGGGTCTATTACAAGCTACAACAAGCCCCCTCCCCCTTGGGGGAGGATGGGAGGGGGCTTTTCCCTTTAGGGGAGGATTTAGGAGAGGCTTGGAGGGTGTTTACATATCCTTGAAGTGCTTTGTTATCTGGCGGAAGAGGTGGTGGCGGGTGTTGCCGCCATAGATGCTGTGGTTGCGGTTGGTGTAGGTCAGCTGGCGGAAGTCTTTGTCGGCCTGGACGAGTGCTTCGGTGTATTCGGCAGCATTACGGAAGTGGACGTTGTCGTCGGCAAGGCCGTGAACGAGGAGAAGCTTGCCGCTGAGCTGCGATGCACGGCTGACGGGGCAGACGTCGTAGCCCGGTCCGTTTTCGCGAGGAGTACGCATGAAGCGCTCTGTATAGATGCTGTCGTAGTAGCGCCAGCTGGTGGGTGCAGCGACGGCAACACCGGCGGCGAAGACGGGACGGCCTTCGCTCATGCTCATCAGCGTGTTGAAGCCTCCGTAGCTCCAGCCCCAGATGGCGATTCGCTCCTTATCGACGTAGCTCTGCTGCCCGAGCCAGATGGCTGCTTCCACCTGGTCGTGGCTCTCGAGCTGCCCGAGCTTGAGGTAGGTGCATTGCTCGAAGTCTCTGCCTCGACCGCCCGTTCCTCTGCCGTCCACACAGACGCAGATGAAGCCCTCCTGGGCGAGATACTGCTCGTAGAGGCAGCCGCCCATGTTGCCTGCGTTCCAGCTATCTACCACCTGCTGACTGCCGGGACCGCTGTACTGGTGCATGACGACGGGGTACCGCTTCGTTTCGCTGAAGTCGGCAGGCAAGACCATGAAGCCGTTGAGCTGTATGCCTTCGGGCGTGGTGAAGGTGAAGAACTTGCGTTGGCCGAGTCGGAGGGCAGCAAGCTTCTGCCGGAGGGCTGCATTGTCCTCGAGCGTCTTGAGCGTCTTGCCCGAAGCGTCGCAGAGAGTAGTGACGGGAGGCGTGTTGAGGTCGCTCCAGGTGTTCATGTAGTAGCGGAAGCCTTCGGCGAAGATGGCGCTGTTCCATCCGGTGGCCGAAGTGCTGAGACGCGTCACTTTTCCCTTGGCGTCGCTCTTATAGATGCTCTGTCGAAGTGGACTCTCCTGGTTGCTGGCATAGTAGGTGTTGCCTGTCTTGCTGTCGTAGCCGTAGAGGGCTTTCACTTCGAAGTTTCCGTTGGTGAGCTGGCGGCGGAGTGTCCCGTTCAAGTCGTAGAGGTAGAGGTGCTTATAGCCGCTTCGTTCGCTCATCAGCACGAAGCCGTCGTCTGTGACCTGAAAGGCCTTCAGCATCTCTTCGGGCACATAGCATTCGGCCTGTTCGCGGACGATGACGCGGCATTCCGTGCTGCGAGGATTAGCCAGATAGATGTCGAGCTGGTTCTGATGACGGTTGAGAGTGAGGATGAGCATCTTCTCGGCATCGCCGGGAGTGCAGAAGATGCGGGGCACATAGCCGTCGGAGGGGATGGGGAGCTGCATCTTGCGTATGGCACGGCTCTTGATGTCGAAGCTGTGGACGCTGACGATGCTGTTCTTCGCCCCTGCTATGGGGTACTTGTAGTCGAAGGAACCGGGATAGTCGGCATAGTCCGACTTCTCGGGGTTCATGCCCTTGTACCAGGGGAAGCTGAACATGGGCACGTCCGTCTCGTCGTAGCGAATCCAGGTCAGCATGGTGTTGTCGGCGTTGAAGTCGAAAGCACGGGCGAAGGAGAACTCCTCTTCGTTCACCCAGTCTGGCTTGCCGTTGATGACTTTATTGAACTCGCCGTCCTTCGTCACCTGGCTTTCGCTGTTGTTGAAGAGCAGCTTGACGAGGAAGAGGTTGCCTTCGCGGACGAAAGCCACCATCGTGCCGTCGCGACTCCATAGGGGCTGTTCCTGCGGGCCGCCTTCGCTGAGGTGGGCAAGGGTGTGGTTCTTCACGTTGTAGATGTAGTACTCGGCTGTACGGCTGTGGCGGTAGATGCCCTTCGTCTCTGTCTGCACGAGGATGTTCTTCTCGTCGGGCGACATCAGGTATCCGTCGATGCGTTTCAGCTGAACGCGGTTCCTGATGTTATCGACGTCGAAGAGCACGCCCGTCTCCTGTCCCGTCCGGAAGCTGTGACAGACGATGCGCCTGCCGTCGGACGAGAGCTGGCTGTAGCTCTCGCCGTCGAGGAGGGGCGTCACCCCATGAATGCCTTTAGCTGAATACGCCCCGCCCGTCAGGTCGCTGAGCGTCAGCTGGTCTGCCTTTACATAGGAAATTGTGCAAAGAAGCACAAGAAATGTCACGATTCTATTCATCATACGTTGCGGATTTAGTTTAAAAGCATGACAAAGATACAAAATAATTTGCAATAGATTGTTCTTTATACATAATAATTGCCACAATAGAGAAAACTTTTATCTTTCGGCTTTCATCTTTCAACTTTTCTTTGTACCTTTGCCTACAAATTACACTAATAAGACGAAAAACTAAGGACAATGAGAAACAACTATCCCTTCTTAAGTATGTTACGCAAATACGTCAGCAGCAGCGTACTCCTGATGATAGCCACCATTGCAGCGCTCATCATAGCCAACAGCCCTTGGGGCGACATTTACCGCAGTTTCTGGGAGTTGCCCATCTCGCTCAGTCTCGGGGACTTCAACTTCTTCAGCCACGGCGACCAGGCTATGTCACTGGGAGCCTTCATCAACGACTATCTGATGGCCATATTCTTCCTCAGCGTCGGCCTTGAGATAAAGCGCGAAGTGCTGTGCGGAGAGCTGTCGAACGTCAAGAAAGCTCTCGCCCCTGTCATCGGAGCCTGCGGAGGCATGCTGGTGCCTGTCATCGTCTTCTTCCTCGTCTGTTGGGGCGACCCCGTCATGGAGCGAGGCATGGCCATCCCTATGGCAACGGACATCGCCTTCTCGCTGGGCTGCCTGAGCATCTTCAGCAAACGCTGTCCCATCGGACTGAAGGTGTTCCTTGCCACGCTTGCCGTAGCCGACGACTTGGGCGGCATCATCGTCATCGCCATACGCTACACCGACCACCTGAACACCTTCTATCTGCTCGCCTCCGCCGTCGTTGTAGCCGTGCTCTGCGTCGGCAACTGGTTGGGCATACGCACCAAGACGTTCTATCTGAACTTCGGCCTCGTGCTGTGGTTCTGCATGCTCCAAAGCGGCATACACGCCACCATAGCAGGCGTTATGCTTGCCTTCTGCGTACCCGCCAACATACCGAAGGGCACGAAGTTCTGGGTGGAACGCATCCGTCGCGCATTAACGCACTTTCCCTCGACTACTGTCACTCGCGCCGACCGCAACAAGCCCGTCGTGCTTAGCGACGAGGAGATTGCATTGCTCAAGAGCGTGGAGTCGGCCAGCGACCACCTTGTCAGCCCTCTTCAGGACTTGGAGGACGAGCTCAAGATGCCCGTCAACTATCAGATCATACCCCTCTTCGCCTTTGCCAACGCCGGCGTCAACCTGGCCGGCATGAGTGCCATGAGCCTCTTCACAGGCGTCGGTCTGGCTGTATTCCTCGGTTTGTTCATCGGCAAGTTCATTGGCGTACTGAGCTTCTCGTGGGCAGGCATCAAGCTCGGCATCATCCAGATGCCCGAGAATGCCAACTGGAAGTCCTTGGCCAGCATCTGCATGCTCTGCGGCATCGGCTTCACAGTCAGCATGTTCATGGCAGCCCTCAGCTATCCCGGTGCCGAGCATGCAGACCTGCTGAACGATGCAAAGCTGGGCATCCTGTGCGGTTCGATTATCAGTGCCATCGTAGGCTGTCTCATGCTGAACAAGTTCCTGCCGAAAGAAACGGAAGAGGTGCTGCAGCCCCAACCCGTCTGACTCGCTGCAAGCCTTTTCGGAGAGAGAAGCAAACGCAATCGGCAGAACAAGGACAAGGGGTTGCACGGATTCATCCTTCACCACCCGAACCGAACTCCTTCGCAAAGGGGAAAGCACTCCCTCTTTGTGGGGAAGTAAATCGCATATTATTAATGTTCACTAAACAGCCCCCGAACCAAAGTTCGACGAATGTCAAGGGGCGAAAGACCAAGGCAGGACGTCTGCGTTCATCAGGAACTCTTAACCACAAAAAGGCGAAGGGTGTGAGTCCGAAAAACCACGACACTATTTCCTCCCTCTCCACATGGCAATTCCCTCCCCCGCACGCCATTCTTTTCGACGCTCCACGTTGTGTAAGCCGATGCTCCACGTTGCGTAGCTTTTTCCTCCACATTGAATTACCCCTTTCAACTTTCAATTTTCAACTTCATCCTTTGTTCTATTTGTCAGTATGCCATGCCGACCTGACATTTTCTTAACTTGCCTCAACAAAACGCCCCTTTCCAACCCATTGATTCCCAGCGTCCATTCGATTTAAACCCATTTCCCGTCATTTCCGGCCCTAAGTACCACAGAAGCAAAAAAACGCCGTCAGAACGATCCCCGATGCGAAAACTTTTGACATTTCTCTACTGCTTCCCCTCCCCTCCAAGGGGAGGGGTTAGGGGTGGGGTCTGTATTTCACACAGAAATCACAAAAATCACAGAAAAGCTACGCCCGCGTTCCCCCTCCCCTCCAAAGGGAGGTAGGGGTGGGGTCTGTATCCCCTCCCTCAAAGGGGGAGGATGGGAGAAGTTCTTCCCCTATGGGAAGATTTAGGAGAGGCTTTGGAGGCGGGATTTAGAAAACACTTATTCCTCTTCCAAGAGGTTGAGCATCTTGATGGTTGACTTGATGGCCGCTTCGGTCTGGTCGGCATCAAGACCACGGGTGCGAAGGATGCGGTCGTTCCAGTTCCAGGTGATGACGGTCTGCACAAGGGCATCGGTGCGGCCACCGGGCGGGATGCTGACGGTATAGTTGGTGAGCCAAGGGAAGCTACGGCCAAGGCGGTCCTTGTAGATATGGCGAATGGCACGGACGAAAGCGTCGAACTGACCGTCGCCCTTCGCACTCTCCTCGTAGGTCTCGCCGTTTATCTCGAGGCGGACACTTGCCAAAGGCTTAAGTCCGTAGGCTGTGGTCACAACGTATGAGAGCAGCTTGACGTGCTCCTCGGGGGCGCCGTGCTTTAGGACATCGCTCACGATGAATGGCAGGTCTTCCTGCGTGACGAGTTCCTTCTTGTCGCCCAGCTCGATGATGCGTTCCGTGACGCGCTTTGTCTGCTCGGGCGAAAGCTCGAGTCCCAGCTCTTCGAGGTTGCGAAGGATGTTCGCCTTGCCGGAGTTCTTACCCAGGGCATACTCGCGCTTTCGGCCGAAGCGCTCTGGCAAAAGAGCATTCTGATAAAGCCCTGCTTTGTTGTCGCCATCGGCATGAACGCCAGCTACTTGCGTAAAGACGCTCTCGCCAGTAATGGGTTTGTTGGGCGGAATGGCGATGCCGCTATAGCTCTCCACCAGCCTCGACACTTCGCCCAAGCGGCTTTCGTTGATGTGGGTAGCGACGTGAAGATGGTCTTTCAGGACGGCCTGTACGCTGGCAAGGGGCGCATTACCTGCCCGCTCGCCAAGTCCGTTGACGCTGGTATGGATGCCTTGGCAACCAGCCATGACTGCTGCAAGTACATTGCTGATGGCAAGGTCGTAGTCGTTGTGGGCGTGGAAGTCAAAACGGAATGAAGAGTGAAGAGTGAAGAGTGAAGAATCTGAGTTAGTTTCGGCCTCTAATTTGTTACTATTACTCTTCACTCTTCGTTCTTCACTCTTCACTATCATCTTATTGATGAACTCCCCCACTTCCATCGGGTTGAGGATGCCAAGTGTGTCGGGCAGCATGAAGCGACGGATGGGCAAGTCTGCGAGGCCTTCCATCAAGGCAAAGACATAGTCGGGACTGTCCTTCATGCCGTTGCTCCAGTCCTCGAGATAGACGTTCACGCTGACACCTTTCTTCTGAGCATAAGCGATGGTGCGACGGATGTCGGCAATGTGCTCTTCGAGTGTCTTGTGCAGTTGGCCTTCACAATGTTTGCGGCTTCCCTTGCAAAGCAGGTTCATGCATTGGCAGCCGCACTCCACTATCCAGTCCACGCTCTTTGTCTCGTCAACGAAGCCAAGCACCTCTACCCTATCAAGCTTGCCGTTCTGACTTGCCCAGCGAGCGATGCTCTTCACGGCCTCCATCTCGCCTTCCGAGACACGGGCACTTGCCACCTCAATGCGGTCAACGCCAACGTCTTGCAGCAAAGCACGCGCTATCATCAGCTTCTCGTGCGGCATGAAGCTGACGCCACTGGTCTGTTCACCATCGCGAAGGGTGGTGTCCATTATCTCAATAGACCCCCTATCCCCCTTTAGGGGGAATTCTACATTAGTTTTGGGCTTTGACATATTGTTACAGTCTGATTATTCCCCCTAAAGGGGGTTAGGGGGTCATCTCGTACTCTTCAATTTTCTCCTTATTTGCCAGCAGGAAGTCGATGTCGTCGTAGGCATTCATCAGGCAGTACTTCTTGTAGCTGTTGATGGGGAACTGCTCGCTGCGGCCTGTGGTGAGGTTGGTGACGGTTTGGTTCGGCACGTCCACTTTCACTTCGGCCTTCGGGTTGTCCTTGACCGTCTGGAAGAGTTCTTGCTGAAACTCGCGGCTCACGACCACGGGAAGCACGAAACAGTTCAGCAGGTTGTTGCGATGAATGTCGGCAAAGCTGCTGCTGATGACCACTCTTGCGCCATAGCCTGCAATCGCCCATGCTGCATGTTCGCGGCTGGAGCCTGAACCCCAGTTCTGTCCGCCGATGATGATTTCGTGTACGCCTTTCCTTGGTGCCTCGCTATAAGCCGGCTGGTTCATCACGAAGTCCTCTACAGGCTTGCCCTCAGCATCGTAGCGAAGGTCGTGCATGAAGGCGTCGCCGAAGAACTTGGGGTCGCGCGTCGTGCTTGCCAGATAGCGAGCAGGGATGATGAGGTCCGTGTTGCAGTTGTCTATCTCGATAGGCAAGCAAGTGGATTGTATGATGTCAAACTTCTCTTTAGACATAATTCATAATTCTTAATTCATAATTCATAATTGCGGGGATCAGTAATGACACCAGTGATGGCACTTGCTGCTACGACGAGCGGCGAAGCAAGGACTGTGCGGGCACCCGGGCCTTGACGGCCAACGAAGTTTCTGTTGCTTGTAGAGATGGAAAGCTTGCCTGCTGGCACCTTATCGGGATTCATGGCAAGGCAACTGGAGCAACTGGGCAAGCGAAGTTCAAAGCCTGCCTCTTCGAGCACCTTGTCGATGCCTTCGTCGATGATTTGCTGACGCACCAGCCAACTGCCTGGAACGAGCCAAGCCACGACGTTCTCTGCCTTCTTCTTGCCCTTCACAATGGAGGCAAAGGCGCGGAAGTCCTCGATGCGACCATTCGTGCAAGCACCTAAGAAGCAATAATCTACGGGCGTCCCTTCAAGCTTTTGTCCAGGCTTGAACTGCATGTAGTCGAGCTGAGCAAGGAACTGAGCGCGGTCTGCTTCGGGGATGCTTTCGAGGGTCGGGATGCATTCGTCGATGGCGATGCCTGCACCTGGGTTTGTGCCATAGGTGATGCGCGGCTTGATGTCCTCGGCCCTGTAGGTCACTTCCTTGTCGAAGACGGCATCGTCGTCGCTCTTGAGCTTCTTCCACTCCTCCACAGCCTTGTCCCAAGCCTCGCCCTTCGGCGCGTATTCGCGACCTTTGAGGTAAGCGAAAGTTGTCTCATCGGGAGCAATAATGCCAGCGCGACTGCCCATCTCAATGGAGAGATTGGAGAGCGTCAGGCGGCCTTCCATCGACATGTTGCGGATGGTGCTGCCTGCGTATTCTACGGCATAACCCGTGGCACCGCTGGTCGTCATCTGTGCCATGATGTAGAGGGCAACGTCCTTGGCCGTCACGCCCTTCTGGTGTTCACCTTCGATGTTGATGCGCATGGTCTTTGGCTTCTGCTGAAGGATGCATTGGGAAGCGAGCACCTGAGCCACTTCGCTCGTGCCGATGCCCATGGCGATGGCTCCCACGGCTCCATGAGTACTGGTGTGCGAGTCGCCACAGACTATCGTCATGCCCGGCAGGGAGAGTCCCTTCTCGGGACCAACGACATGGATGATGCCGTTGTCCTTCGTACCCATCGCGAAGTGGCGGATGCCGAACTCCTTGCAGTTGGCGGCAAGCGTCTCCACTTGCTTGCGTCCGATGGGGTCGTCGATGCGTTCCTGCTGGTCGCTTGGCGTGTTGTGATCGGGCATAGCGAAGATGTGGTCGGGGCGGAAAGCCTTGATGCCTTTATCGCGAAGCGTGTCGAAAGCTTGCGGACTCGTCACCTCGTGCGCATACAAGCGGTCGATATAAAGTTGTGTGGGACCGTCAGAAACGTCCTGAACGACATGCTTATCCCATATCTTATCGAATAACGTCCTCATTCTTTAATTTTGAATTTTGAATTTATTAATTTTGAATTAAGACTTGAACTTATTGATACAATCAATATACGCTTCGACTGAGGCGGTGACGATGTCTGTGTTGGCACCGAAGCCGTAATAGACGTGGCCTTCGTACTCCACTTGCATGTGGACCTTACCCATGTCGTCGGAACCCTTCGAGATGGCTTGAATGGTGAACTCCTTGAGCGTCATCTGGCGGTGTATGATGGTCTTGAGGGCCTTGATGGCGGCATCGACGGGACCATTACCCGAAGCTGCACTCTCGAACTTCTCGTTGGCGACGAGAAGGCCGATGCTTGCGACGCTGCGGACACCCTTGCCGGTGGTGACTTGCAGATAGTCGAGCTTGACATTATGCGTGGCAGAGCGGTCGGCTCCAGCCAGCACGAGGATGTCGTCGTCGGTTATCTCCTTCTTCTTATCGGCCAGCTTGAGGAACTCTTCGTAAATCTTGTCGAGACGTTCGTCGCTTACCTCTACCCCATTGACGCTCAGGCGATACTTGAGGGCAGCCCTGCCGCTGCGAGCTGTCAGGACGATAGCGTTGTCGTCGATGCCCACGTCCTTCGGGTTCATGATTTCGTAGGTGGAAGCGTTCTTCAAGACGCCGTCCTGATGGATGCCGCTGCTATGAGCGAAGGCGTTCCTGCCGACGATGGCCTTGTTGGGCTGCACGGGCATGTTCATCAGCGAGCTGACCATGCGGCTCGACGGGTAGATCTTCGTCGTGTTGATATTGGTGTCGATGCCGAGGTCGGGATGCGTCTTGAATATCATCGCTATCTCTTCGAGCGAGGTGTTACCGGCACGTTCGCCGATGCCATTAATCGTCACCTCAGCCTGCCGAGCGCCGTTCAAGACGCCAGCCACGGTGTTGGCCGTCGCCATGCCAAGGTCGTTGTGGCAATGGGTGGAGAGGATGCTCTTGCCTGCAGCAAAGGCATCAACGTGTTCGTAGAGGTACTTTATCTTCTCGCCGTACTCGTAGGGCGTGCGGAAACCGGTCGTGTCGGGAATGTTGCAGACGGTAGCACCAGCCTTCGTGACGGCTTCGATGACACGGGCCAGGTATTCATTGTCCGTGCGGCCAGCATCTTCGGCATAGAACTCCACGTCCTCGACGTAGCGTTTGGCATACTTCACGGCACGGACGGCACGCTCAATGATTTCCTCGGGCGTGGAATTGAACTTGTATCGGATGTGGCTCTCGCTGGTGCCGATGCCCGTATGGATGCGTTTGTGTTTGGCATATTGCAGAGCCTCGGCGGCACAGTCGATGTCCTTCTCCACGGCTCGTGTCAACGCACAGATGATGGGCCACGTCACAGCCTTACTGATTTCTATCACACTATTGAAGTCGCCCGGACTGCTGATGGGAAAGCCGGCCTCGATGACATCTACGCCAAGAGCCTCAAGCTGCTTGGCTACCTGAATCTTCTCTACTGTGTTGAGCTGGCATCCGGGCACTTGCTCGCCGTCGCGCAGCGTAGTATCGAAAATAAACAATTTCTCACTCATCTTTTATTTACCATTTAATCATTTACCATTTACCATTTGTTCCCCCTGAAGGGGGGTAGGGGGTCCTTACCACTTACCACTTGTTCCCCCTAAAGGGGGTTAGGGGGTCCTTACCATTTACCACTTGTTCCCCTTGAAGGGGATCAGGGGGGCCTTACCATTTTCCATTTGTTCCCTCAAAGGGAGACACATTAAGTCCTTTACTTTAAGGGAGTGTATGGCATAGACTTTTTGCGCGTGCAAAGGTACAAAAAATAGTTCATAGTTCATAGTTCACAGTTGATAAATTTCTTTCTAACGTCAATAATTCTTCATTCTTTCTTCATCATTCTTCATTTTTTATACTTTTGTAGCATGAAACTATCTATTCTCATCGCCACCTACAACTGCGACTGCGTCCAACTCATACGCCAGCTTCACAGCCAATTGCCTGCCGACGGCGAGATTATCGTGGGCGACGACTGCTCTCCCAACCTCGATATTGTCCGGAAGAACAACGAAGTGGTCAGCTTGCCTCAATGCCGCATCTTCCGTCCCGAGCGCAACCTGGGACGTGCTGCCATAAGGAATGCTCTTGCCCGCGAAGCGAAAGGCGAGTGGCTGCTCTTCGTCGATGCCGATGCGGAGGTGAGGAGCAACACGTTCATCGACAACTATTTGGCTGCCACGTCACCCACGGCCTGGAACGGCGAACAGCCCCTTGTGATATGCGGCGGCACAGGCAACCTGCCCCAACTGCCGCGACCGGAAGTCCGCCTGCGATACGACTACGAAGTGGCTGCCGAGAAGCGTCTGACGCTCCAGCATCGACAACGCTTCCCCTACGCACAGTTCACCACGTTCAACTTCCTCATCAACCGCAACTTGTTCCTCTCCATCTGCTTCGATGAACAAGTGCATGAGTACGGACACGAAGACACGCTCTTCGGCCTGGAACTGAAGCGGCGAGGCATTGCCGTACACCACATCGACAACAAACTGACGCACCTTGGGCTTGAGAATGCAGCCGAGTATCTGGCAAAGACTGAGACAGCCCTTCGCACCCTCGCTTCGATGGAGCTGGAACAACGGCAGCACGTCCGCGTATCAGCTATGGTCCTCCGCTTGCAACATTGGCATCTGCTGGGACTTACACGCTTCTTGTTCAAGCTGACAAAGCCTTTGCTTCGCCGAAACCTCTTGGGTCGGCACCCCCGGCAACTACTCTTCGCCTTCTATAAGTTAGGGTACTATTCCGTTCTGCATGCCGCCAACTGACTTAACGCAACCCAGACTATATTCATTCAAGGGCAATAATGAACCTGAGATTAAGAGGTTTGAGCGAACAGGTTCTAACATCAAAGGACACGAAAGAAACGGGAAGTTTAGTGTTTCGGACACGGACAGAACAGACAAACGGCTAAAGTTTCATTTCGTGCCCTACTGCCGTATCGCCAGTCCCACCGTGGGAGGACTGGAGTTTTCCCGTGGGAGGACTGGAGTTTCACCATGGGAGGACTGGGCACAGACTACAGAGGGTGTTTTTCGCTACCTGTAGCTTGGAGGATCTGACTTCTGAGATTTCCGTGCTTTCCGCTTGAGACATGGAGCGACGGAATGCGGATTGCAGCCGTCTGCTCAGCATCCTTCAGAATCGGATAATACAGTTTAAGCCCTCTTCCCATTGGGAGGAGGGCTTAAACTCTTTAGTAGGGTATCGGAGTAATCAGAGCTTTCAGAGTATTCTGATTACTCGGAGTCTTTAGCAAAGCTTGCGGGAGCCGTCGCCGATGACTACGTCGATGACGATGGGCTTCTTGCCGTACTTTTTCTCGAACTTCTCTACGACAACCTTCTTGAAGTTGGCTGCCAGTTCGTCGGCAACGAGGTTGATGGTGCAGCCGCCGAAGCCGCCGCCCATGATGCGCGAGCCGGTCACGCCTTCTTCCTTGGCAACGTCGTTGAGGAAGTCAAGCTCTTCGCAGCTCACCTCGTATTCCTTCGAGAGGCCGTGATGTGTCTCGTACATCATCTTGCCTACGGTCTCGTAGTCGTCCTTCTGGAGAGCGTCGCAGACAGCAAGCACACGGAAAACTTCGCCAATGACGTAGCGGGCACGCTTGTACTCGTCTTCCGTAATCTGGCTCTTCACCTCTTCGAGCATGTCGTAGTTGGCATCGCGCAGACTCTTCACTTCGGGATGAGTCTTTGCTATGACTTCGGCCACGTGCTCACATTGCAGGCGACGCTCGTTGTACGGGCTGCCTTTCAGTTCGTGCTTCACACAGCTGTTAACAAGGATGAGCTGGTAGCCCTTCGGATTCCAGGGGAAGTACTCGTACTCGCCGCTGCGGCAGTCGAGGCGAAGCAATGCACCCTTCTTGCCCAGCACGCTGATGGCCTGGTCCATGATGCCGCAGTTCACGCCCACATACTTGTGTTCCGTGCGCTGACCTACTTTGGCAAGCTCCATCTTCTCAATCTTGTTGTCGCCCCAAAGGTCGTTGAGGGCGAAAGCGTAAGTGCTCTCGAGGGCAGCAGAGGAACTCATGCCGGCACCGAGGGGCACGTCGCCTGCGAAGGCGGTGTTGAAGCCTTCAACGGGAACGCCGAGGGCCATCATTTCGCGGCAAACGCCGTAGATGTAGCGAGCCCAAGTGGCGTTGGGACCCTTCTCGTCGTCGAGCGAGAACTGTACGCGGTCCTTGAGGTCGATGCTGTAGGCATCAACGTTGCGTGTACCGTTGGGCTTGATTTCTGCGATAATGCCTTGTTCCACGGCTCCGGGAAATACGAAGCCGTTGTTATAGTCTGTGTGTTCGCCAATAAGGTTGATGCGGCCGGGAGAGGCATACACGGAACCTGTCGTGCCGTCGAAGTGCTTGATGAAACGACTCCTTACGTCGTCGATAGTTAGTCTCATAATTTTCGTTATTACGTTATGTCGTTATTACGTTATATATTAATTATTATTCTGCTCTCTTGCTTACGCGGCTGCCGACGAGGGCATAGAAGAGGATGTATGCGGCACAGCCAAAGACTACCCAGAAGCTGGTGATCCAGTCGGTGAGGTCGGCTACCCAGCCCTGCAGAGGCATCATTACGGCGCAACCGAACACCATCGTCATGAAGATACCGCTGGCAACGGCGGTGTACTTGCCGAGGCCTTCTACTGCCATATTGAAGATGGCTCCCCACATGACGCTCGTGCAGAGACCTACCAGCAGGAAGGCAAAGATGCCAAGAGGAATGGGCTGCCAGATGAGTTCGAGTTTGCCCCAGTCAACACCGGGGAAGTTCACGAGGACGTCCGACGGGGCATACATGCCGAAGAGCACAAGGGCGAGGGTGATGGTGGCAACGGTTGTCACCATAGCACGGCTGCTGACCTTGCTGCCGATGGCTGCACCGGTGAAACGACCGATGAGCATCATGAACCAATAGACGGCTACAATCATGCCGACGGTTGCAGAGGGGATGTGCAATGGGTTGTCAGGCTCGTTGAGATACTGCTGGACTGCATTGGGCGTACCTACTTCCACACCCATATAAAGGAAGATGGCCAGAGCGCCGAGGGCAAAGTGGCGGAACTTCAAAGCACCTTTAACGAGGCTGAAGTCAACAGGAGCCTGTTCGGGTTCTTCTATCTTGGTGAAGAGGATGACGATGAAGGCAATGGCAAAGATGGCGAGTGCAATCCAGAGTGCCGGTGTGGCATCGGCAATCTTTGCTTTGGAAGCATCAGCGATGAGCGCACCCATGAGGATGTAGCAAGCAACGGCAGCTGAGCTGTTGAACACGCCACCAATCTGAATGAGCTGGTTGCCTTTGTTGCCGCCACCACCGAGGAGGTTGAGCATAGGGTTAACCACGCAGTTCAGGATACACATGGTGAGACCTGCGATGAAAGCGCCGAGCAGGTAAACGCTGAATACGACGCCGATGTTGGAGCCGTCGCCTGCGTCGATCAGGCCGCTGCACCACTGGATGAGGATGCCCACGATACCGATGGCGAGGCCGATGAGTGCGGTCTTCTTGTAGCCGTACTTGGAAATGAGCATACCAGCGGGAATACCCATTACGAGATAGGCAATGAAGTTGCCAATGTTGCCAATCTGGGCGAGAGCGTTGCTAATTTCGCCTTGATTCTTGATGATGGTTGCCATCGGCGTACAGAGGTTTGTCACGAAGGCAATCATTGCGAAGAGTGCAATCATTACGATAATTGCACCCCATTGTTTAGATTTTTGTGCCATAACTTTTGTTTAATTGAAAGTTGAAAGTTGAAAATTGAAAGTTCTTCGGCTCGGGTCTCAGTCGCAGGCGGCTCATTGCTTCGCTCATGGGCAATGGAATTATCGGTCAAAGCCTCATGTGTAAGCGGATCAACGATTCGTTCTTGCGATTAAGCCGGAAGCGAATGAAACGTTATCATCCTTTCTGCATTTTCTTCTTTCTCCTTTCCTGGTTAATGATTTTAGTTAATTGTTTATTTGTTAATTGATGATTTCGAGGTTTTTATGATACTTGTCAGTAGAGCAGTCAGTTCTTTGTTGTCGGTTAACATTGAGTCGTAGATGGATTGAGGAATGTAGTTTGTTTCGTATAGAATATCGAGCCAGTATTCCGTTTCATCAGACTCTTTAAGAGCAATCTCCAGTTTATGAATAAAGTCAAGCTTGCTTTCTGCGTTTTTGCTTTCGCGCACGTTGGCTCCAATGCTTGTTCCGCTTTTAAGGACTTGCTTGGAGAGGACGAACTCGCCCTTCTCCTTTTGGAGATAACGTGCCATACCTACGACGCGAATGGCAAAGGCCTTACTCTTGTCAGCTACAATACTATTACCCGACTCAGCCATAGGTATGAGCACCGACTCCTAACTTTCAATTTTCAACTTTCAACTTTCAACTCCAAACCTATAGATAGTCTTCTGTCTGTAAATCTCGCCAGCTTTGAGGATGGTGCTGGGGAAGTAGGGATGGTTGGGCGAGTCGGGGAAGTGCTGGGCCTCGAAGCAGAGGGCTGAGTACTTGGGATAGGTGGCGCCTCCGTTGCCTGTGAAGCCGCTGTGCCAGTTGCTGGAATAGAACTGGACGCCCGGTTCTGTGGTCCACATCTCCAGCTTGCGGCCGCTCTGCGGCTCTACGCATCTGACGGCATACGACAGTTCGCCCGGCTCACGCTTGTTGAGGACGAAGCAATGGTCGTAGCCTGTTCCGTTCACGATTTGCTGGCAGCTGGTATCGCCGATGCGCTCTCCGACGGCATGCGGCGTGCGGAAGTCGAAGGGAGTGCCTTCCACTTTCAGTATCTCGCCTGTCGGGATGCTCGTCTCGTCGATGGGGATGAAGAAGTCGGCATTGATGGTGAGGATGTTGTTGAGCGCTTCGGGCGTCGGGTTGGCTATGCCTGCAAGGGAGAAGAAGCCGTGGCTCGTCATGTTGACAATCGTCTTCTTGTTGGTCGTGCCGCGGTAGTCGATGATCAGTTCATCGTCGTCTGTGAGGCTGTACTTGACGTTCATGTGAAGCTCTCCGGGGAAGCCTTCCTCGTAGTAAGCCGAGATGTAGCGGAGCACGAGTTCCTGTTCGTTGATTTGCTCAGCGTCCCAAACGCGGGCGTGGAAGCCGGTGGGACCGCCGTGCAGGTGGTTGGGGCCGTTGTTGACGGCGAGGCTGTAGTCCTTGCCGTTCATCGTGAAGTGTCCTTTGGCAATGCGGTTGCCGTAACGTCCTACCAGCGTACTGAGGAATGGCTCAGGGCTGTTCACCATATTCTGGATGGAGTCGTGTCCTTGAATGACATTGGCCATCCTGCCTTCCTTGTCGGGAGCCATGATGGCCATGATAGCACCGCCGTAGTTGGTGATGCAGACTTCCATCCCATTGTTATTGGTAAGAACATAAAGGTCAGTCTCTTTTCCCCCAATGACGGCTTGGAAGTTCTCTCTCTTAAGTCCGGAAATAAGTTCTTTGTCCATAGGCGTATAAATTTACAAATTATGTGAAATCTCATGCAAATATAGTAAAAATTCCGATTGCCTCAAAGGAAAAACGGGAAAAACTGCATTTCGGGACGTTAAAAGATGTTGCAGAGCATGAAGGAAAGGCCAAGGAAGCCCGTATTGAGCGAAATATGACGTCACTTTTCAGACTGTGACGAAGAATTTCTTTCTCCTTTCGCCGAAGCGTTCCGAAAAACGTCGTTTCCAGCCATGAAACAGGCCTTGAAGCTGGCTTCCCAACGGACTTTTTCACGTCTTCTCTAAGGGGGCGGTTTTACACAACGTGGAGCATCGGCCGATTCAACGTGGAGTGTAAGCCGATTCAACGTGGAGTGTAAGCCGATTCTCCACGTTGTGTAAAACGACCCTCAATGAGGGCGATTTTTCCCCCTTGCCGAACTTTGGCATGCGGGACTGCGGGGAACTTCTCGAAGGCCGTGGTTCGCGCTGACACGACCCGATTTGAAATTTTTGAAAAAAAACTTCCTTCTGCCTGTTGCTATATCAGAAATTATCGCTATATTTGCAGCAAATTTAGAAGTCAACGCTATTATAAATAAAGGAATAGGCATGAAAGCAGAAAAGAAAACCGACGAAAAGAAGGAGAAGAAGGAAGTCCTGGAGGCCAAAGAGGTCAAAGAAAAGAAGGCCACAGGGAAGAAGACCAAAGCTACTGAAGAGAAGCCTACGGAGGAAAAGACTAAGGCCGCAGAAAAGGAAGCCGCCAAAGAGAAGGTCGCAGAGAAGAAGCCTGCGGCAAAGAAGACTAAGGCTGCGGAAAAGGCTCCTGCGGAAGAGAAAGCCGCAGAGAAGAAGCCTGCGGCAAAGAAGACTAAGGCTGCGGAAAAGGCTCCTGCGGAAGAGAAAGCCGCTGAGAAGAAGCCTGCGGCAAAGAAGACTAAGGCTGCGGAAAAGGCTCCTGCGGAAGAGAAGGCCGTAGAGAAGAAGCCTGCCGAAAAGAAGACTAAGGCTGCGGAAAAGGCTCCCGCGGAAGAGAAGCCCGCAGAGAAGAAGCCTGCGGAAAAGAAGACTAAGGCTGCGGAAAAGGCTCCTGCGGAAGAGAAGGCCGCAGAAGACAAGGCTGCCGAAAAGAAACCTGCCGAGAAGAAGCCGTCGAAAAAGAAGAGCGCGAAGAAAAGCGCAAAGGTGCTGGAAAACATCCTTGACCTGAACGCCAACAACATCTGGGACTACGACGAGTATGCCATTGCTGATGCTTGGGAAAGGGAACGCAAGGAGGAGGACTTCAGCATCAGCGAGATGAAACTCCTCAACACCATCCGACTGGCTTTCGAAGTGGTTCACTACAACCCCGACGACGAGCGCGAAGCCCCAAAATACGAGAAAGGCGACTGGGCAAAGATTGTTCATTGCAAGGAGGCTAAGGGGTGCGTGGCCATTCGCCGCAAAACCATCGAGCGCATCACCGACCTCAGCTACGAGAACATCAGGCACATCTCCACGGCTATGCTGCTCGAACTCATCAACCGCAACTTCGGCGGCGGTTGGGACTCCATTTCCCTCGCCATCCGCGACATCATCGAAACGGGCTTCGAAATAAGCACTACGCAACTGCCGCAAAGCCGCATCCACATTCCGGGAGGCACGCTCGACAAGAAAGTGGCACAGGGCTTCGAAGTACTCGAAATACCTAAAGGCACCTGGGTGGAAGCCATCTTCGCTAAGAAGAAAGACCCTGTGGAGAAGATTCACATGGAGATGCCCGACAGAGAGTACGACGAGGACGGCAACCTCATTCCTCTTCCCGACGACATGAACGACAAGGATGACCTCGATGCGGACGAAACTCTCGACAACGACGACACCTACTTCAGCAGTCTGACGCCAGAGGCTGAGATGAACGACTTAGAGGCGGAAGGCCTCGCCATTGAGGACGTAAGCGAAGGAGAAGAGGAGGAATAAACAGACTCTCAAGCGCTTCTCCAAACAAGCTTTAGAGACTTCTCCTTGTCCTTCAGATAGTTCTCGCCGCGAAAGCCTCTCCTCCCCGGGGGAGAGGCTTGGAGAGGGGGGCTTTAGCTCCGCCGGCGGAACTCGGCACACACTATGCCTGTGGCAACAGCTACATTGAGGCTCTCCGTGGTGAGCGAACCCTTCGGGAAGTTAGGGACATAGAGGCGGCGACCGACCTGCCGCTCCACTTCTGCACTAATGCCGTTCCCTTCGTTGCCCATCACGATGATTCCGTTGGAGGAAAGCGCTTCCCCGTAGATGTCTTTGCCGTCGAGGAAAGTCCCGTAAACAGGCATCTGAGCCTCCTTGAGCACTTCCGGAAGGTTGCAGTAATGCACCTCTACACGTGCCAAAGCACCCATGCACGACTGTACACACTTCGGGTTATAGACATCGGCCGTGCCTTCTGTTGCTCCCGAGGCTGAAGCTTTGGCCGAAGAACACAGGACGTGGCGGATGCCGAACCAGTCGGCTATCCGCAAGATAGTGCCCAGATTGCCAGGGTCTTGCACGCCGTCCAAGGCAAGAACGAGTTCAGAACTGAGCGCCGCAAGCTGCAAGTCGGAAGCCGGAATCGGCATTACAGCTAGGACGCTTTGCGGCGTACGCAACAGACTTGCCCTTTTCAGTTCCTCGTGACTCACTTCGTCCACCTCTCCCACAGCCGCAAGAAGATGTTGGTTCTCCACAAGCCATTCCCTTGTAGCCACCACATAGAGAGGAGCATAATACGGCAGCAACTCGCCGACCAGCTTCGGCCCTTCTGCCACAAAAGCATGATGCTGAAGCCGATACTTACGCACTTCCAGCGATTTTATCCATTTGATGCGAGCCTTGCTTAACATTATTTATATATATAGGTTTAGAGTAATCGTGTTCCACAGCGTTCAGACCTCAGGCCATTAGCCTTGTACGTGCGAAACCGCATGCAAAGTTATGCTTTTTTGCGGAAAAACAAAACTCTCTTAACTTAATTTTGAATTTATTAATTTTGAATTTTGAATTATTAGTCGTACCTTTGTGGCGTGAATCGAACCAAACGTCTCATAAAACCATTGCTTGTGCTGCTTCCGCTCATTCTGCTGTGCGGATGCAACGCTTCCCGCTTCATACCCGAGGACAGCTACCTGCTTACGGGAACCAGCATCACAAGCGAAGGGAAACGCGTCGGCACGGAAGACTTGCAGGCCTACATGCCGCAACGGCCCAACAACAAGTGGTTCTCCATCTTCAAGGTTCCCCTTGGCCTTTACTGCCTCTCGGGCAGCGACAGCACAAAGCGTTTCAATCGCTTCCTTCGTCACCTTGGCGAAGCCCCTGTCATCTACGACCGTAAGCGCTCAGAACAAGCTTGCGACAACATGCAGCTCAGCGTCCGCAACAATGGCTACCTGAATGCCGAAGTCTTTCTGCAGGAAAAACCGAAGAAGAAGCACATGAAGGTCATCTACCACATCGTTCCGCACGAACGCTACCATGTGCGTGACTTCTCCTTCAACGTGCAGGACAAAGCCCTCGGCCACGCGCTCGACAGCCTCGGCTACCGTCCCTTCGCGAACCGAGAGGCTGACAGGAAGTACCACAGAGACGTGAAGGGACAGCCTTATAGCATCAACTCTTTGGAGGCGGAACGCAGCAGGCTCTACGGCCTTCTCGTTGAGAACGGCTACTACAAGTTCAACAAAGACTACGTCCACTTCCGCGTTGACACCACCGGCCACCAGCATCAAGCGGACGTGGAAATGGTTGTCCGGCATTCCCAAGAGAACGCCGACAGCACCGACCTCTCGCACCATCGATTCTACATCGGCAACATCCGCTACAATCTGCTTCCCATTAGCCCAATAAGCCCCATTAGCCCCATAAGCCCTATTAGCCCCATAAACACCTTCCTGCGCCCTAAGGTGCTGAGAAACGCTACAGCCATCCTGAGCGGACAACTTTACCGAGAAAGCGACATGCACGAGACTTATGCCCGCATGACACGCCTTAGCCCCGTCCTGGCCGCCAATGTGCGAGTCGTACCACGGGCTGACGAAAGCGACACGCTCGACGTAGAAGTGGCGCTGACTCCCAATAAGCGCAACTCCTTCAGCGCAGAAGTGGAGGGCACCAACTCTGCCGGCGACTTCGGTGCTGCCTTGGCTCTCACCTATCAGAACCGCAATCTCTTCCGAGGTTCGGAACTGTTCAACGTCAAGCTCCGCGGTGCTTTCGAGGCCATCAAGGGTTTGAGTGGCTATGCCGACCAGAACTTCATCGAGTACAGCATCGAGACGGGTCTCACCTTCCCCGACTTCAAAATTCCCTTCCTTCGCCCCTCCTTCAGGCGCAACTCGCAGGCGACCACCGAGGTCAATCTCGCTTTCGACTCGCAGGACCGCCCCGAGTTCCACCGCCGCGTGCTGACGGGCGTGCTTCGTTACCGTTGGTCGAACAAGAACAAACTGATGAAGCACCGCTTCGACCTCCTGAATCTCGACTACGTGTTCATGCCTTGGATAAGCGACACCTTCCGCGAGAAGTATCTCAGCGACCCGCAGAACCGCAACGCCATCTTGAAGTACAACTACGAAAACCTCTTCATCATGAACTGGAGCTACCATTTCGCCTACAACTCCCGACCGCTGGGCGAATCGTCCTCCAACTACGGCACGAATGCCTACACGCTGCGATTCGGCATCGAAACGGCTGGCAACCTGCTCTATGGCATTACCAGCGCAATCAACACCCAGCGGAACGACCAAGGGCAATACTCTCTTTTCAAAATCGCTTACGCACAGTATGCCAAGCTCGATGTGGCTTTCTGCAAGAGTTTTCTCATCAACAAGAACAACTCGTTGGCGCTGCATGCAGCCCTCGGCATCGCTGTTCCCTACGGCAACTCCTACATTCTGCCTTACGAAAAGCGCTACTTCAGCGGCGGTGCCAACAGCGTGCGTGGCTGGAGTGTCCGCGAGCTTGGTCCCGGCAGCTTTCAGGGTTCCGACGGAAAGATTGACTTCATCAACCAGACGGGCGACATCAAGCTCGACCTCAACGTGGAGTATCGCACCCATCTCTTCTGGAAGCTGGACGGAGCGGCCTTCATCGATGCGGGCAACATCTGGACCATCCGCGACTACCAAGACCAGCCGGGCGGGCAGTTCCGCTTCGATGAGTTTTGGCGACAGATAGCCGTCTCTTACGGACTCGGCCTTCGTCTCAACTTCAACTACTTCATTCTGAGGTTCGATGCCGGCATGAAGGCTATCCATCCCGCCTATACCGACAACCACCGCCACTACCCTATCACACATCCAAGCTTCAAGCGCGACTTCTCGTTCCACTTTGCTGTGGGAATGCCGTTCTAAAGAGTTCCACGTTCTTCTTCCAACTCCTTTTATCGACATGGCAAGCAGAACTTGCGGAACTTGAATACAATGAATGTAATAAAACAACGGATTGAACGGATTGAACGGATTTTATGTAAACTGATAGTCAGCATTTAAGATTTTTGTTATCCAGGGAAAATCCCAAGCACCTCTACTTATGCGCCTATTATTCGGCTTTCTTAACGAAAAGCAGCTCATGGAAGCTAATCTTAAGTCTCGAAGAGACGAAAGACCACAGACGAGGGTGTAAACCCCCGGTAGTAGTGCGACAGCAAAAGAAGCCCTGAAGGGTAGGGTGTTCAAAATCACCTTTCTATGCGAGACCAAAAAGCGTCTGTATTTTAGCATTTATGTTATTGATTTTTAACACTTCATAGGCTGAAA
>CACYQI010000030.1 GCA_902776455.1 uncultured Bacteroidales bacterium
GGGACTTTAGAGTAAGCCCCCATGAGCTGCTTTTCATCAGGAAAGCCGATGAATAGGAGCATCAATTGGGGTGCGCATGCTTTTCCCCGGACAGCAATAATTTCTTTTTATTGCTGTCCGGGGAAATTTGACCTTCAGTAAAGCTGCTCAGCGGCTTTTCCCCTCCCTTCGAGGGGAGGGGGTAGGGGTGGGGTCTATCGCATACAGCATGCTTTCTACTTAGCAACCCCACCCCCAACCACTCCCCTTCGAGAGGAGGAGAGAGGGAGCGAAATCGACGGCTCTGGCAGGCGACAAAAAATGCTCCGTGGAGTGTAGGCTTACGCTCCGTGGAGTATCGGGCTTTTCTCCACGGAGCATCGGCCTTTTCTCCGTGGAGTGTGAGCCGATACTCCACGGAGCGTTTTTGAACACCCCTTAGGAGGCCCTCGTCTTCAGCTCGTCGTCTCGTCAAATCACCCATGAATCAAGCACTCCGAATCCTCAGCAGATAAAGGGCTGCACCGCTCTCTCGCTGCCGGGTCTCATCGCCTCGATTCCAGAATCGGCCGCGAGGTGACGGAGCCGCTCAGCTTGTTGCGCGACGAAGACTTTGCCATTGTCAACTTCGGCGACGGGCAGAATGTCGCGAAAGTGGAGAAGTAAGGCCCCGAAAGTGCCGCTCGATTTCGCTTTCTTCGCCTGTCTTGTTTTCCGTTTTTCCCTGTCTGTAGGGCTAAAAGCCTTGCAGTCAGGGCCGTTTTTTAAGCTCATGACAAGTCAAAACTCCCTCCCAACGTGCCTTTTTGAATGCAAGATTATGAATTTAGAATAATAATTCGTACCTTTGCAGCGCGTTTATAATATAATAATGTAGCAGTCATGAAGATTGAAAGCAAGATAACAGAGGCCGTTCAGGCTATCGTGGAGGAACTTTACGGACAGCAGGTGCCGGAGTCGATGGTGCAGTTGCAGCAGACGAGGCCGGAGTTCGAGGGACAGGTGACACTTGTCGTCTTCCCGTTTACGAAGATGAGTCACAAGGCTCCGGAGCAGACGGCTCAGGAGATAGGCGAGCGCCTTGTGGAGCGACTGCCCGAGGTGGTAAGCCGCTTCAATGCCGTGAAGGGCTTCCTCAACCTCAGCATCAGTTCGCAGCAGTGGTTCGCTGTGCTCGGCGAGATCTGCGGCAATCCCCGCTTCGGCTTCACGCCCGTCACGGAGGAAAGCCCGCTGGTGATGATAGAATACTCCAGCCCCAACACCAACAAGCCCTTGCACCTCGGCCACGTCCGCAACAACCTGCTGGGCTGGGCTTTGGCACAGGTGATGGAGGCCAACGGCAACCGCGTGGTCAAGACGAACATCGTGAACGACCGCGGCATACACATCTGCAAGTCGATGCTCGCTTGGCTCAAGTGGGGCAACGGCGAGACGCCCGAGAGTTCAGGCAAGAAGGGCGACCACCTCATCGGCGACTACTACGTGGCCTTCGACAAGCACTATCGCGAAGAGGTGCGTGAGCTTGTGGCCCAAGGCATGGACGAAGAGCAGGCCAAACAGGAGGCTCCGCTCATCAAGGAAGCCCACGAGATGCTCGTCAAGTGGGAGCAGAACGACCCCGAGGTGCGTGCTCTGTGGCGCAAGATGAACGAGTGGGTCTATGCCGGCTTCGACGAGACGTACAAGGCGCTCGGAGTGTCGTTCGACAAGATATACTACGAGAGCCAGACCTACCTGGAGGGCAAGGAGAAAGTGGAGGAAGGCTTGGCCAAAGGCTTCTTCTATCGGAGGCCCGACGGCAGCGTCTGGGCCGACCTCACGAGCGAAGGTCTCGACGAGAAACTGTTGCTCCGAAGCGACGGCACCAGCGTCTATATGACGCAGGACATCGGTACGGCCAAGCTCCGCTTTCAGGACTTTCCCATCGACAAAATGATATACGTCGTTGGAAACGAGCAGAACTACCACTTCCAAGTGCTCAGCATCCTCTTGGACAAGCTGGGCTTCAAGTGGGGCAAGGACCTTGTGCACTTCTCCTACGGCATGGTGGAGCTGCCCAACGGCAAGATGAAGAGCCGCGAGGGCACCGTAGTGGATGCCGACGAACTCATCGCCGAGATGATACAGGACGCGAAGGAACTCTCGGCAGACAAGGTCAACAAGCTCGAAGGCATCACCGACGACGAGGCTCAGGAAATAGCGCGCATCGTCGGCATGGGTGCCTTGAAGTACTTCATCCTCAAGGTCGATGCCCGCAAGAACATGCTCTTCAACCCCGAAGAGAGCATCGACTTCAACGGCAACACAGGCCCCTTCATCCAGTACACCTATGCCCGCATCCGCTCCATCCTGCGCAAAGTGGAGGAGCAAGGAGCAAGGGGCAAGGAGCAGGAGGATAGTTCGGAAACAAAGCCTCTCTCTTGCCCCTTGCCCCTTGCCCCTTGCCCCTTGGCTCTGGCCGACAGAGAAATCAGCCTCATTCAGAAGCTGCAGGGCTTCGAAGCAACGGTGAAGCAGGCCGGACAGGACTACAACCCGTCGTGCATCGCCAACTATTGCTACGACCTCGCCTGCGAGTACAACCGCTTCTACCACGACTTCAGCGTGCTCCGCGAAGAGGACGAGCAGAAGCGCACCTTCCGCATCGCGCTCTCGGCTGCTGTTGGTCAGGTCATCAAGAACGGCATGGGCCTCCTGGGCATCGAGGTGCCGGAGAGGATGTAAACAGCCCCCCTCCCCAACCCTCCCCAAAGGGAGAGAGTTCCTCGCTGTGTAATTATGAATTATGAACTATGAATTATGAATTGCTAAAGGGCAAGGTTGACTTCAACGCCATTGCTGTCGATGCCGGATGCAGCGGCAATCCGGGCGCGATGGAGTATCAGGGCGTCTATCTCGGCAATGAGGAGAGGCTCTTCCACTTCGGTCCGGTGCAGGGCACGAACAACATCGGCGAGTTCCTTGCCATAGTCCATGCCCTCGCCCTCATCAAGAAGAACGGCTGGGAGATGAAGGTCTATAGCGACAGCGTCAGCGGTATGGCTTGGGTGCGCAACAAGCGGGCGAAGACCACGCTGAAGCGCGATGCCCAGACCGCCCAGGTGCTCGACCTCGTGGTGCGTGCAGAGAACTGGCTTTGGCAGAACCCCAAGCACGCCGAAGTGCTGAAGTGGAACACCGAAGAGTGGGGAGAGATCCCCGCCGACTTCGGAAGAAAGTAGAAGACCCCCTAACCCCTTTTAGGGGGGAAAAGCCTTACCCTCGACCCCTCTTCGGGCAGAGGGGGAAGAAATGGTCAATGGAAAATGATAAAATGGTAAATGTAAGATGAAGCGAAGCATACATTATCTTGAGTATATTTACTGCCATCTGCTCGTCTGTTTCCTGATAGGCAGAGTGGCATTCATCCTGAACAACCGCGTGTTGGGGAGCGTGTCGTTGGCCGACGCGGCTGGTGCTTGCTGGCGGGGCTTTGTGAACCACGACCTCATGGTTGCGGCCTTCCTGCTCGTCGTGCCTTGGCTGATGGGGCTGGTGGCCGTGCGCCGTCCGTCGCTGAGGCTCAGGGCGTGGCTCATCCCTTACTACATCGTCATGGGTTTCTTTATGGCACTCGTCACCGCAGCCGATGCTGTGCTCTACGAGTTCTGGCAGTTCAAGCTGGGCGTCATGGTGCTGAACTACGCTTCGTCGCCCGAGGGAACGACCAACAGCGTCAGCTTTGCCTACATCCTCATCCGCGTGGTGCTGGTCCTGGCGTTCACCCTTTGGATTTCCATTCCCAGCATTCTGTTCACTCCCAAACGGCTTACGGGCAACACTTCCGAAAGGCTCTGGCTGCGCAACATCAGCATCATCTGGTGCTTCCTGCTCGTTTCGGGCGTCTGCTTCATGCGTCAGGGCGATGCCTACGGCGACCCGAAGACATCGACTCCGATGGTCAATCACGCCGCCGTCAACCCCGTCTATGCCTTCTTCAGAAGTCTGCGACTGGACCGGAAGTACTTCAACCGAGCCAATCTCCTGACAGAGAAGGAGCGTGCCAGCCTCTTCGAGGGACTCTACCCCGAGCCTGCCGACGACATACAGGACACGCTGCTCGTCTCGCAACGGCCCGACATCCTGATTGTCTTCATTGAGGGCTTCGGCGCCCGCTTCATCAAGGAGCTGGGCGGACTGCCCGACGTGGCGCCCGGATGGAGCCGCTTCATCCCCGAAGGCATCTTCTGGGAGAACTACTACAGCAACTCGTTCCGGACCGACCGCGGCACCGTGTGCGCCTTCAGCGGCTGGCTCAGCTTCACCGATGTCGGCTTGATGAAGAAGACCGAGCTGTACCCCTACCTTCCCTCCCTTGCACGTTCGCTGGGCAAGGCGGGCTACGAGACGGGCTACATCTACGGCGGTTCGATGTCGAACATGGGCAAGGGTGTCTATCTGGAGAACATGGACTTCCAGCATCTCTACAGCGAGAAGGACTTTCCCGCCGAGCAGAAGGGGAGCGGCTGGGGCGTGCCCGACAGCATCGTCCTGCAGAGAGCCTGCCAAATCGTAGGCCAATGGAAGGGCGGACACCACTTCCTCACGGCACAGACGCTCTCCAGCCACGAGCCGTGGGACGTGCCCTACCACCGCTTCGAGGACGACAAGATACTCAACTCCTTTGCCTATACCGACTACAGCCTCGCGTGCATGATGGACAGCCTCAAGCAGCTCCCGCAGTGGGACAACCTGCTGGTCATCATGATTCCCGACCACGGATTCCTCTACAAGCAGACCTACAACCAGATATTCTTCCGTGCTCCGATGCTCTGGACGGGTGGCGCGATACGCGGACCCCGCAAGATGGACGTGCTGATGAACCAGAGCGACCTGCCCGCCACACTGCTCTCGCAGCTCGGCATCCCGCACGACGAATACCCCTGGAGCCGCAACGTGCTGAGCCAGACCTACACCTATCCCTTCGTCTATAGCAACTGGCCCGCCGGACTCCTCTTTGCGGACAGCACCGGCATAAGCATCTACGACGTGGCCGGCGACGTAGTGCTCGAGGAGAACCCCGCTGACGACGGGCTTCGCGTCAAGCGTGCGCAAGCCATCCTCCAGACCAGCTACGACCAGCTCGGCAAGATGCGCAAGGCTGCAAAGGAAGCGCTAAAAAACGATGCCCCAAAGTAGGCCGTCTCACACAACGTGGAGCATCGGCCGATGCAACGTGGAGCGTGAGCCGATGCAACGTGGAGCATAAGCCGATGCTCCGTGGAGCGTAGAACCACCCCCCTTGCCGTCACATCAAAGCCTAAGCTAATAAGCATACAGAAACCACAGATGATCAAGCAGTTCCTCGATATCGTAAGGCGATATTTCCGCCCCTACAAGATGTACATCGTCTGGTCCATCGTGCTCAACTTCGTAGCGCAGTGGCTCAACGTCTTCTCCTTCGTGGTGCTCATCCCCATCCTGAACATCCTCTTCAAGATAGACCAGAACGTCTATACCTACCGCGAATGGACCTGGAAGACCCTGAACCGAGACCTCATCGTCAACAACGCCTACGCCTGGGTGCAAGAGCTGATAGCCACCAACGGCGCCTTCCTCACCCTCTGCCTCATGGGCGCCATCCTGGTCTTCATGACCTGCCTGAAATGCATCGGCTACTGGGGAGCCGCCAACATCATGATGCCGCTGAGCACCGGCGTAGTGCGAGACATCCGCATGGACATGTACAACAAAATCATGCGGCTGCCGCTCAGCTTCTTCTCCGCCGAAAGGAAAGGCGATATCATCGTCCGCATGAGCACCGACATACAAATCGTGGAGAACTCCGTCACCTCCGCCATCTCCACCCTCATCCAGCAGCCCATCGCCATCATCATCTGCTTCGTCACCCTCTTCACCGTCAGCTGGCAGCTCACCGTCTTCGTCCTCGTCGTCACACCACCGGCCGCATGGCTCATGGGCACCGTCACCAAGCGCCTCAAGAACCAGTCGGCCAGCGTACAGGCCGGCCTTTCCGAAATCATGGCCCAGATAGAGGAGACCCTCAGCGGCCTGCGTATCGTCAAGGCATTCATAGCCGAAGAGAAGATGGCCCGCCGCTTCAACTTCATCAACAACGAGTTCCGCAAAGGCATGATAGGCATGATGATGCGCATCAACGCCGCGCACCCCGTGTCCGAATCGATGGGAACACTCATCATCGTCGTAGTGCTCCTCTTCGGCGGCTGGCTGATACTCGAAGGCGAAGGCTTCATCGATGCCTCCACCTTCATCTTCTACATGGTCATCCTCTACAGCGTCATCAACCCCATCAAGGACTTGACGCGGCAGGCATACATGATACCCATGGGCCTCACCTCCATGGAGCGCATCGACTACATCCTCAAAGCCGAGAACCCCATCAAAGAGCCTGCCGACCCGCAACCCCTCGAGAGCTTCGAGCAAGAGGTGGAGCTTCGCGACGTCAGCTTCCACTACATCGACGGACGCGACGTGCTCCGCCACATCAACCTCACCGTGCCAAAGGGAAAGACCGTAGCCCTCGTCGGCCAGTCGGGTAGCGGAAAGTCCACACTCGTCGACCTCATCCCCCGCTACCACGACGTCAGCTCGGGCAGCATCACCATCGATGGCAAAGACCTCCGCAACGTCCGCATCCACGACCTCCGCGCCCTCATCGGCAACGTCAACCAGGAAGCCATCCTCTTCAACGACACCTTCTACAACAATATCACTTTCGGAGTGGAGAACGCCACCATGGAGCAAGTCATCGAAGCCGCCAAGATAGCCAACGCACACGACTTCATCATGGAAACGGAAAACGGGTATAACACCGTCATCGGCGACCGCGGCAGCCGTCTCTCAGGCGGCCAAAGGCAGCGCGTCAGCATAGCTCGCGCCATCCTCAAGAACCCGCCCATCCTCATCCTCGACGAAGCCACCTCAGCCCTCGACACAGAGAGCGAACACCTCGTGCAGGAGGCACTCGACCGCCTCATGAAGAGCCGCACCACCATCGCCATTGCCCATCGCCTCTCAACCATCAAGCACGCCGACATCATACACGTCCTCTACGAAGGCGAAATCGTGGAAAGCGGCCAGCACGACGACCTCATCGCCCTGGGCGGCTACTACAAACGCCTCTACGACATGCAGCAGTTGTAAGACTATGAAGATACTCTTAGGCACTCATTACCTTGCCAAGACCGGCGGCACCGAGAGCTATACCTTCGCCCTCGCAATGGAACTGAAGCGGCTGGGTCACGATGTGGAGCACTTCGCCATCATTCGAGGAGCAGTCTCCACGTTGCTGGAAGAGAAGGGAGTGCCCTTCATGTCGTCCGACCATTACGACCTCATCTTGGCCAATCACACTACGGTTGTCGAGCAGCTGTGGCCTTTAGGCTACACCATCCAGACGTGTCACGGCCACATCGCTGAACTGGAGCAGCCGTCGCCCTATTCCGATGCCTACGTCGCTGTGTCGGAAGAAGTCAGAAAACACCTGCTGAGCAAAGGCTTCCAGGCAGTAGCCGTCATCGCCAACGGCATCGACTGCAACCGCTTCTTCCCTAAGAAACCCGCCTCGCCGACACTGAAAACCGTCCTGTCCCTTTGCCAAAGCGACATAGCCAACGATTTCATCCGCCGCTGCTGCCAGCAGGAAGGCATCCGTTTTCTTCAGAGTAACAAGTTCACAGACAACGTATGGTCGATAGAAGACCTAATCAACGAGAGCGACCTCGTCGTGGGCTTGGGACGGTCGGCCTACGACGCAATGGCTTGCGGACGCTGTGTGCTGGTCTATGACTACAGGCAATACATGGGCGAGTTCCTTGGCGACGGGATGCTCACACCTGAAAGCATCGAAGGCAGTATGCTGTGTAACTGCTCGGGTAGGGCCAGCCGCTTGAAGTATGACGAGCAAGCTTTCATACAAGAAATGCATAAGTACAGCCCCGAACTGGCAGCATGGGGGCGTAAGTACGCCCTTGAGCATCTCAATATAGAGAAGGCTGTCGAGGCCTATCTGGGCATCTATCTGGGCATCGATTTCAAGCGGAAACTCATCGCACAGAAGGCAAAAATGCTCGAAACGCAAGAAGCGAATGCCCGCGAACTGGGAGCCGTTCTCGACAACAGCAAGAGGCTACAGGCACAAATTGCAGAACAACAACAGCAGACGACGAGCCTCCAGACGTACTACGAGGCAAAGAGCCGGAAGCATCTCCGCGCCATTCGGGCCTTGATTTGGCTATGCATCGCCCTTGCAGTCACTCTGCTTGCGCTTGTCTTTATAAGGTAAAAGGAAGTAACAGTTAATAAAAAGAAATGAAAGTCAGCATCATCACCATCGCTTACAACAACCTTGAAGGGCTGAAGAACACCTATGAGAGCATCCGTCGGCAGACGTTTCGCGACTACGAATGGCTCGTCATCGACGGAGGCAGCACAGACGGCACGAAGCAGTTCCTCGAGGAGCACGACAGCGAACTTGCCTTCTGGTGCTCAGAGCCTGATAAGGGTGTTTACAATGCACAGAATAAAGGAACGCAACACGCCAAGGGCGAGTACTGCATCTACATGAATTCGGGCGATTCCTTCTATGCCGACGATGTGCTTGAGAAAGTGTTCGAAGAGGAAAGCGATGCTGATGTCATCTACGGAAGCTGGCAGCTTATCTTCGAGGACGGCAAGAAGATTGAAGGCAACGTGCCAGAGGTGGCCGACTTGGCTTACTTCTTCGACGACAACATGTGCCACCAGGCAATGCTGATAAAGCGTGAGGCTGTTCTGGCCAGACCTTACGACGAGAGCTTCCCCATCTATGCCGATTGGGAAGAATGGCTCGCCCTCTACATGCAAGGCAAAAGCTTCAAGAGAGTCGATGTGCTTATCTGTAACTTCATGGTCGGAGGCTTGAGCACGGGCGACAATGCGTCTGACGAGCTTAAGGAAAAGCGGCAGGCCGACATCAAACGTATCAACGAAAGGTACTACGCTGAGCCTTGGAGAAAGACAATGAGCCATGTGGTTCCCCTTCTCCGTGAACTTAATGCGCTGAAGAACTGGAAGCCAGACAACGGTAAGACGTCGCTGATAGAAGCAGTCTATGGCTACAAGTTCCTGCAAGAGAAGCGAAGGAAGCACAACAGGGTTATCCGCGTGCTCATCTACGCTTGTGCGTTGTTGCTCGTGACGAACCTTGTGACATTATATATATTGTTGTGCAGATGATAAAGGCCAGCAGATGAACAAAGTACGCCCTATAGCATTCTATCTGCCGCAGTTCTATCCGACGCCGGAGAACGATGAGTGGTGGGAGCCGGGGTTCACGGAGTGGACCAATGTGGCTCGTGCCGTCCCGCTTTTCCCCGGGCACTATCAGCCTCGCATCCCCCGCGACTTGGGTTTCTACGACCTTCGTGTGCCGGAGACCCGAGAGAAGCAGGCCGAGCTGGCACGCGAGGCGGGCATTGAGGGCTTCTGCTACTGGCATTACTGGTTCGGGGGAGGCAAGCGGCTGCTGCATGAAGTGTTCGACGACGTGGTGCGCAGCGGGAAGCCCGACTTCCCGTTCTGTCTTTGCTGGGCCAACCATTCGTGGTACTCCAAGACGTGGGACCCCGACCTGCCCGACAAGCTGCTTGTGGAGCAGACCTATCCCGGCGAGGAGGACATCGTGGCCCACTTCAATGCGATGCTGCCTGCTTTCCGGGACAAACGCTACATGAAGGTGAATGGCAAGCTGCTTTTCGGCGTGTTCGACCCCTCGAAGATTGACATCAAGCACATGCATGAGGTGTGGGACGCTCTGGCCCGTGAGAACGGACTCGACGGCTTCCACTTCTTTGCGCTCTGCATCGGTTCCGTCTCCCTCAAATGGTCTGACAAGGGACATCATTACGATTCGCTCGTCCTCGACCCGTTGCTCGACAGCGTGGATGCCTGGCAGTGCAGCAAGAGCGAGCGGCAGTTGCGCGACAGCCTTATTGCCTCCGGCATTCCCTATACGGTGCGCTACGACGACTATGTCAGCAGGACGCGCGACATCTTCTCGCAGCATCCGGAGGTGCTTCCCTGCATCAATCCCGACTTCGACCACTCGCCTCGGAGCGGTGTGGTGGCCCACATGCTGGTCGATTCCACTCCTGCCGGGTGGGCGCGGCTTTGCGAAATAGCTTCTGAGCACGTAGCCGGCAGGCCGGAACAGGAGCGGCTGGTCTTCATCAAGGCATGGAACGAGTGGGGCGAAGGCAACTATCTGGAGCCGGACAGGCGTTGGGGCAAGCAGTACATCGAGGCTTGCGGAAGCGTCTTCCGCGGTACCGAAGGCCCGAACGCGACATCGGGATGCGGCAATCCGCTGCTTTCCATCGTCGTGCCCCTATATAATAAGGAAGCATACATAGGCAGGACGCTTCGGTCGGTCCTTGCCCAGACGTTCACGGACTACGAGATACTCGTCGTCAACGACGGCTCAACGGATGGTAGTCTCGAACGTGCTAAGGAAGTCTGCTCCGAGCGCATCCGTTACTTCTCGAAGCCCAATGGCGGTCCGGCCTCTGCACGCAACATGGGGGTGCGGAATGCCAGGGGACGCTGGGTGATGATACTCGATGCCGACGACGAGCTGGTGCCCGGCATTCTCGAGCACTTTGCGAAGCTGATTCACGAGCACCCCGACTGCCATTTCTTCTGCGGCACGCATCAGCTGCGGCTCGGCGGAGAGCTTACGCTGAACTCCAACAAGTACCGCGAAGGAGTGTTGAGGAACAATTTCCGGGCTTGGTGTACGGGTCGCTTTATGCCTGTGGCAGGTTCTTGCATCATATTGCGTAGCCTGCTCCTCCAGCATCCTTTCCGCGAGGACCTGCGTCGCTACGAGGATGCCGAAAGCCTCTTCGGAATCATGCGCACAGCCCGTATATGGACCACTACTCGCCCCGCCATGATTTACAATCAGGAGAGTTGCTGCGCCAGCAATGTCTGTCCCGACGTCAGCCAGGACTTCATCGGCCATCTCTCGCTGGAAGGGAAGAGCCTCTGGGAGCAGTTTGCCCTATGGCAGCTCTACCGGCAGGGACGCAAGCTCTACCCTCGCGACATGAAACGCCTGTACCGCGGCAAGGGCTTCCACAATATAAAGTTCCCTCTGCTCAAGCTTTGGAAGGGGATAAGATACAGGTAGGGATAAAATTAAGAATTAAGAGAGAAGAATTAAGAATTAAAGGGGAGAAGGATTGAGAGTTATGTTAAGTCTATCCATCATTACCATCAACTACAACAACCGTGAGGGTCTGGCCCGCACGATTGCGTCGGTCAGGGAACAGACCTTCAGCGACTACGAATGGCTTGTCATCGACGGCGGCAGCACCGACGGCAGTCGCGACCTGATAGAGGCTAACGGGGAACTCTTCTCCTACTGGTGCTCCGAGCCGGACCAGGGCATCTACGACGCCATCAACAAGGGCATCCGCCATGCCAGCGGACAGTACATCTCGTGCATGAACTCGGGCGACACGTACCTCTCTGCCGACACGCTAAGCCAAGTCTTTGCCCGTCCGCTCACGGCCGACATTGTCTATGGCGACTGGTACAAAGTCTATCCCGACAGAAGGGTGCATTGCCGCATGCCCTTCCCCTTGGACTTCTCCATCTTCTACTACCACAACATCTGCCACCAGGCCATGTTCGTGCGCACCTCCGCCCTACAAGCGAAAGGCTTCGACCCAAGCTTCGGCGTCTGTGCCGACTATGCCCGCTGGATGGAGATGCTGTTTGCCGGAGCTTCGTTCCAGCAGGTGGATGCCATCGTCTGCTGCTACGACATGAGCGGAGCCAGCAGTCAGCCCGGGGCAGGGGAGGAAGAGTGCCGACGCATCCATCAGGAAATTGTACCCGACTGGCTGAGGCCCGCCATGCAGCGGCTCGACCAGTACGAAAGCACCCCCGACCATCTTTACCTCCTCTACGCGCTGAAGCGTGGCGGATGGCTACGTTCTGTTGTTCACAATCTGTTGAAACTGATAAACTTCCTCTTTATTCACATCGACCGAAGCCGTGTGTATTCCCACCGCCTCCCAGGCCGTTGTCCCGAGCTTCCGCAGTAGGCCCCTTTCACGCTCCACGTTGCATCGGCTTACGCTCCACGTTGCATCGGCCTACGCTCCACGGAGCATCGGCCTACGCTCCACGTTGCATCGGCCTGCGCTCCACGCGGCATCTTAGCCCATACCCTGTGCCGCCTTCAGAAACTCCGTCGGATGGAGGAAATGCTTCTCTACAAGGTGGAGGCAATCATCGCCTTTGTCCCACCATTTCAGGTCGAGGAATTGCCGGACGGTCTCTTCGTCGAAGCGGTAGCGCACCACGCGGATGGGGCATCCCACGGCAATGGCGTAGGGCGGAATGTCCTTCGACACCACGGCTCCCGCCCCGATGATGGCTCCGTCGCCTATCGTCACTCCGTCCAGCACCGTCACGCCCATGCCGATGAACACATCGTTGCCGATGCGGATGCGCTCGCGTTCCCTCACCTTGTCCTTATGGGAAAGCGTCGTACCGTTCTGCTTCATGGTGGAGTAGAACATCGGCGAAGTGCTCACCCCGTCGGTGGGGTGCATCCCATGCCCGCAAACGAAGTTGGGGCCGATGGAGCAGAACTTGCCAATCTCCGCCATCGAAATCCTCGCATTCATCGAGATGTAGGTGTAGTCGCCCACCTTGCAGTCGTACAGATGGTAAGGCGGGTAAATCTTGCACTTCGGCGATAAACGGGTACACTTGGTGTCGTTGAAGTAGTACGCACCCTGCTCAATCAGGCCGCCCAGCTCGGGCAGCATCTTCATCAGCCATTTCCTTCTCTTCTGTCTGAAATAGGTTCTCAGTCCCATAGTGCCATAGAATGGTTTCAGACTGCAAAGATACGACGTTTAATCCACAATTCATAATTCAGAATGCACAATTATGAGACAATTCGGTCTAAAAGGGGAAAAAACTCTAAACTCTAAACTCTAAACTCTAAACTTTTTCGTATCTTTGCGCATCGAACATAGAAGAATGAAACGCATAGCAGCACTTACGATGGTCCGCAACGACGACTTCTTCCTGCGCAAGTGGGTGGAGTACTACGGTCGCGAACTGGGCAAGGAGAATCTCTACATATACTACGACGGGGAAGACCAGGCTGTAGCGGACATCTGCCAAGGCACTAACGTCTCGTTGCACCCTAAGATAGGGAACCACGTGATAGCTGCAGAGAAGGGAAGACTCAGGTTCCTCTCGGAGCGGGCGGCAGAGCTTTTCGCCCGAGGCTACGAGGTGGTCATCGGCGTCGATGCCGATGAGTACATCGTCGTTGACCCGAAACTGGGCATCGGACTGAGGGAATACCTCTCGCGCCACAAGATAGACGTCTGCCTTTCCCCTTTGGGACTCGACTTCGGACAGAAGCTGGGCGAGGAGGACGACCTTTCCTTCGGGCAGACTTTCCTCAGTCAGCGGCACTACGCTCAGATAGGCACACGCTACACCAAGGCGTCGATTATTGCGAAGCCTTGCCAATGGGGCAGTGGATTCCACCGCGTCAAAGGAAAAAACTACTACATAGCTTCCGACCTCTACCTCATGCACTTCGGCTATGCCGACAGCAGGATACTGGAAGAACGGCTGGGCGATGCCGACCGCGTGGCACAAGGATGGAAAAAACACATCTACAAGCGGAGCCGCACCATACGCTATGCCACAGAGAAAAAAGCACGCGACTTCGACCGCTGGACACGCCTTGCCCGCATCTGCCAGACGTGGTGCCGACCGCCCTACGCACTGAACAAGCCCGCCATGTTCGAGCTGAGAATTGTTGTAAAGATACCCGAAAGGTTCAACGATGTGTTCTAACATCCCATCTCCCGAGACCTTACTGAGTCCACTCCTGCTGAAGCCGGCCATCGGCCACGACGCGTCGGTTGCGCCACAAGTGACCGTCGTGACCGTCTGCTTCAATCCCATTGCCGACGGACGCAAAGAGGCGCTTGCCAAAAACCTTGACTCCGTACAACAGCAAAGAGGCGTGAAACTCGAACACCTCATCATCGACGGAGCATCCACCGATGGGACTCTCGACTTCCTCAAAGCGTACAACAACACGAAGCACGACGTCGGCATCTTCAGCATGGCTGACAGCGGCATCTACGAAGCCATGAACCGAGGCATCGCCCTTGCTCGAGGAGAATACGTCATCTTCCTCAATTCCGACGACTTCTACCATCGCCCCGACGGGTTGGCCTCTTCTCTGAAAGCCTTGGAACAGAGCCGTTGCAGCTTCACCTTCGCTCCGGTTCGTCCCGAAGGCGCAAAGAGATTCCATACCCACTACCATCATCCGCAACGACGCCTCCATAAGCTGTTCCTCACAAGCGTCATTCCGCACCCCTCCATGCTCTATCGCAAGAGTGCCCTCACTGCTGAGGGCGGGTTCGACACGCAGTACAAACTTGCTGCCGACTACGACCTCACCCTCCGCCTCATAGTGGACGGACACAAGGCACGCTTCGTTGCTTCTTGCTTTGCTACCTTCGTCATGGGAGGTTTCTCAACGCTTAGCCAGAACTCAGCGCTCGAGGAAAGGGAGAATATAAGCATCGTGAAAAACATCCACAGCAAAGTCTTCGGCGTGGAACTCACAGAGATGGAAGCCAAGCACCTTGTGCGGAAAGGGACGTACCCAAGGAAGTTCCTGTCCGTCTATCTCGCTTCGCAAAGGCTGATAGCACAGGCTTTCGAAGGACTCCCTACGGGCCTGGCGTACAAGCTGACGCGCTGCTTCAACTACATCAAATACCTCTTCAGGTGCCTTGCCTGTTCTTCTTCTCCAGATAATGCAGGAAGGGAGTGAGGAAACGGCTCTCCCAGAGCCTTTTCTTCTCTGCCGGAGCATCCTCGTAAGCCCTTTTGGCTGCCTCGATGCTTTGTGCCAGATGGTGCGCCTGCTGCTTTGAGTCGGAGGAGAGAAGGTAGCTCTTCGGGTTGGGATAATAGTAGTAGAGGGGCAGGTTGAGAATGGCGCATCGGCCTACGTGCAACAGTACTTCGCTCCACCACGGGAAGTCCTCGAACCGGATCCCCTCGATGAACGGAATCTTGCTGACAATCTCTCTGCGGTACATCTTGAAGCACGGCTGGCAATGCTTCACGGCCCATCGGCTGCTGATGTCCTTCGGGTGGGAGTATTCGGTAGCATAGTCGAAGATGTTGTCCGTGGTGACGTACTTGACGTCGCCATACGTCTTGAACCTCGGCTTGCTGTCCGGCAGGTGAAGGAAATGCCTGATTTTGTTGATGGTCCGATAGGGATGATGATACGTGAAAGCGACCATGTCGGCATCCTCCGCTTCGGCTGTACGCAAGCACAGTTCCATGAGCTGCGGATGCAGGAAGTCGTCGGGGTCGAGGAAAAGCAAGTACTTCCCGACGGCCTGTGCCATGCCGGCGTTCCTTGCCTTCGATACGCCTTGATTGGCTTGGTGAAGGACCTTGAAGCGGCTGTCTCTTCGGGCATATTCGTCGGCAATCTTGCCGCAACGGTCCGTGCTGCCGTCGTCCACGAGGACTGCTTCCCAGCTCGAAAGCGTCTGCTTCAGCAGGCTCTCCAGCGCACGCCGCAGGTATTTCTCTACGTTGTATATGGGTATGATTACAGAGATGTCGTATGCCATAGGCTTATTGCTTAGCTTCTTTCCGTCGGAGTTTCTCCTCGAAGGGCACGAGGAAGTTCTTCTCCCAGGCCTTCCTTTTGTCTTCCGGAGCATTGACATAGAGGCGTTTGGCTGCTTCGATGGCCTGCTTGAGGCTCTCTGTCTTGCGTGTTTCGTCGGACGACAGGATGTCGCTCTTGCGGTTGGGGCAGTAGAAGTAGAGTGGCAGGTTCAGTATGGTGCAACGTCCCACTCGCAGCAGCACCTCGCTCCACCAGGGGAAGTCCTCGTAGATGATGCCCGGAATGAACTGGATGTCGCGGACGGCATACGTCTTGTACATGCATCGCCACACTTGGCAGTGCTTCACGGCCCAACGGCTGTCGATGTCGGTGGGGCAGGAGTATTCGGTGGCATGGCTGAAGATGTTGTCCGTGACGACACAAGGCGGCTGCTCGTAGAACTTGTAGTGTGGCTTGGGGGCATCAAGGTGGAGGAACTGCTTTACAAGGGCTATGGTGCGATAGACGCGGTCGTAGGTGAAGCAGGCAAGGTCGCAGTTGTCCCGAAGCATGGCTTGGAGGCAAAACTCCATGAGTTGGGGATGGAGGAAATCGTCAGCGTCGAGGAAGAGAAGAAACTCGCCTCTGGCGTGTTGCAGCCCGACGTTGCGTGCTTCAGACTGTCCGCCGTTGGCCTTATGAATGACCTGGAAGCGGCGGTCGCTCTCAGCGTATTCCTCGGCGATGCGTCCGCTGCTGTCCGTGCTGCCGTCGTCCACAAGGATGGCCTCCCAGTCCTTGCAGGTCTGACTGAGTATGCTGTCGAGTGCTCGGCGCAGGAGTGTCTCGACATTGTATATGGGGACGACGACGGAAACCATGAATTAATTTACGATTTTACTATTTACTATTTACTATTTATTTACTAGTTAGTAATTTAGCTATTTACAGGGCGGCGGAGCTTAGTAACTTTGATTTTTCACTTTTCACTTTTCACTTTCAACTGACTCTAAACTCTAAACTCTCAACTCTCAACTTTCATTTTCCACTTTCAACTGACTCTAAACTCTAAACTCTAAACTTCAGTCAACTCCCACTTGCACCACCTGTTGTGCGACCACAGCCACAGCTCGGGCTGTCGGCGGATGTTCTGCTCGATGAGTCGCCAGAAGCAATGTGTCAGCGGGAAGCGCTCCTGCTGTTCCTCTTCGGTGGGTTCCATCGGGATGAACGTCAGTCTGTAGTGTCCGCGACGGGTCTTCTCTACGTCGAGATAGACGAGCACGGCGTTGACCTTCCGCGCTATCTCCTCCGAGCCGGGGGAGAGGTAGGTGACTTGGTTGAGGAAGGTTACTTTGTCCTTTATCTTCGTGTCCGGCCGCTGGTCCTGGATGAAGCCGCAGAGGAAGGGTTCGCCTTCGGCATTCCACTTCAGCAAAGTGCGCACGGTCTGCTGCATCTCTATCTGCTCGGTGTCCCAACGACTGCGCAACTCGCGTATCAGCGAGGAGAAGTACCGGTTCTCTATCTGCTTGTAAATCTCCGCCCCCTTCTTCGGATTCCGATAGCGCACGCTGACTTCCTGATACCACTCCCAGCAGCCCAGGTGGCCGAGCAGCATGAAGACGTTCTTCCCCTGGGCGGCGATGCTTTCGGGCAACTCGCAGTTCAGCACTTCCACGCGGCGGAGCATCTCCTCGTCCGTGATGCCCAGGCACTTGAAGGCTTCGACGAAGACGTCGCAGAGGTTCCGGTAGAAGGCTCGCTCTATGCGGAGGATTTCCTTCTCGCTCTTTTCGGGGAAGGAACAAAGCAGGTTCTCGCGGACGAGCCTGCGCCTATACCTTATTATATAATATACGATAGGGTAGGCCAAGTCGCTCACGAAATAGAGCACACACAGCGGCAGTCCAGCCAGGAGCCGCATCAGGTGGTGCCGTTTCCTTGTCCCGTTCTTGTTCATTCTTCCTCTATAAACGTCATTTGTCCGCTTAGCAGTAGGAGTCGACGCTGCAAAGTTACGAAAAACATACGGGTTTACAAAAGAAAACCTCCGTTTTTATTTGCAAACCCGTATGCAGAGGCTTCTTTCCCCTCCCCTCGAAGGGGAGGGGGCAGGGGTGGGGTGAAAGTTCATGCTTTGTCTGGAGGAGTTTTTATCCGAGCCATTGCGTGAGGTAATCCACGAGCGGACGTTTCCGCAGTTCCGCATCGAGCTTGTGGAGGGCGCGGCTGCGGAGGACCGATACTCTGGCCGGGCTGAGGCCGAGCGAGGCTGCTGTCTCCGTTAGGCTCAGGCAGTCCGTCTCGAAGCCGTAGGACTGGGCGATTATCTGCCGTTCCATGGGCGTGAGGCACTCCAGGGCATCGGCTATGCGTCGCTGCTGCCCGATGCGCAGCAAGTCCTCGTCCGCCCTTTCCCTGTAGGCCTCCGAGAGCGTACGGTCGGTGCTCCTTGTGTCGTCCACTCCCTGCGGCGAGTCATCCCTATCGACCCTGTAGAAGCGGATGGCTTGGCGCGCCTTCTGCGGCAGTTGCATGGGCGCTCCGTAGCGTTCGATGGCAAGGAGCATCATCTTGCGGCACCAGTGGGCGGCATACGTGGCGAAGCTGCTCCCGGACTCCTCCTTGTAGCGCATGGCGGCCTCGCACAAGCCGACGTATCCCTCCTGCCGAAGGTCTTCCAGGCCTACACCGCAGTCCCGCAGTTTCCACACCATTGCGTTGGCCATCTGCAGATGGCTCTCGACGAGCTTTCGCTGCCCGTCGTTCATTGTTTCGTTGTTCTGTCTCATCTTCTTTTTACGTTTTTAGGTTAGTAGAAATGAGACAGCCGGCTGTCCTTTGTCAGGTGGGTTCTAACAATTAGCTTTGAATTGCTCTTAGGTTATTTTCAGGCATATTTGGCTTCAAGCCCGCCGAAGTGTAGCGAGCTACACTTCAAGAGATTGGAGGCAAAGAAGCCGAAAAGAAGCAAGAGCAAACAATGATTCATAAGAATTTATTAATTATTAGAACCCACCATCTGTGAATTCGCAGGCAAAGGTACGGCGGAAAACCGAAAGGAAGAAGGAATTACAAGCCGTGCAAGTGCTTGTACAAGTCTGTACAAAACGGGGCATCGGCCCACACTCCACGAAGCATCGCCTCACGCTCCACGGAGCATCGCCTCACACTCCACGGAGCATTGGCCCACGCTCCACGGAGCATCGCCTCACGCTCCACGGAGCATCGGCCCGAACAGCGTGCTGTGTAAAAGTCCCCCTCCTGCGGCCTTCCCTCAAAGAGCAGAAGGAGTCAGTCTATACTCCTTATAATGAACAGCTTGTCATTGCGGCGTACCTTCGTCGGCAGCGGGATGCTGATGTGCTGCCCCTGCAGGGCTTTCCGGAATTATCAGCACGTTATATTCGCTTTAGATGGGTTCTATAAATTAGGTTTGAATTGCTCTTAGGCTATTTTCGGGCAGATTTGACTTCAAGCCCGCCGAAGCGTAGCGAGCTACGTTTTAAGGGGGCAAGGAGCAAGGGGCAAGGGGCAAGAGAATACTAACAGCCAGAGCAATCCTCCTGCTCCTTGCTCCTTGCCCCTTGCCCCTTAAAAGATGCCGAAAAGAGACAAGAGCAAACAAAGATAATTCATAGAGAATTTATTAATTAATAGAACCCACCTTTACTTCGGAAGAAAGGGCAGAAAAGGGCTGAGGCTATATCTTCAGCAGCCACTCAAAGGCCTCGGCGCTTGTGGTGCTGTTCCTGCCATTAACTTTCTGGTAAAGGCGTGTGACGATATTCGTCACTGCCGACTGGCTGTGTGCCGTCAGAATGCCGGCCTCGGTCTTCGTCAGCCCGAAGCGCAGCAGCAGGAAGCTGTGCAGCTCCATTTCGGTGTTGTTAGGCAGCAGCTTGCAGAAGCGGGCCAGTAGCTCTGTGTCGTTCTCTCTCAGAGCCTTCTGTATGTCGTCGTAGTCCTGTTCTACAGCCATTCCGTTGTGTCTGGCCTTGTAGAGCAACGACTGGAACAGAGCCGTCGTGCCGTATTGTTCGCGAAGGTTCTTCGACTTTGTTCTCGCTCTTCGTCGCAGCTCGTCCAGCTCCTCCTGGCTTTCCATGACGGCCCTCCTTTGTCCCTCCGTCTCTCTCTCCGACTGCTCCACCTCTTGCTGCAGTCGCCGGCGTTCCTCCGCATCCTTTGCCGCCTCCAGTTCCTGGTGCAGGGCTGCAAGACTCTTCTCCTGCTCCTCAAGGCGGGCAGTAGCGCGCTCCAGCCTCAGTTCGGCTAAGGCCCTTTTCTGCCTGTACAGCGAACGTATATAGAAAAACAGGAATGCGCCGCAAACAATAACGGATGCCAAGGCACACCATATATATAGTGTCTTCCTTCTGCCCTCCTGCAGCTGTAGTTCCTTTCGGTTGTTCTCCGTCTGCAATCGGCTGTAGTCATACATCTCGTGCAGGTTCTGCAGGTTAGTGGAGAGCATTGCCTGATAGTCGCTGTCCACAGCTTCGCATTGCAACGTTGCGTATTTGCAGACGGAGTCTTGCTCTCCTTTCTGCTCAAAAAGCAAGCGAAGCCCGCGATAGGCCGCCTGGCGGTTGTTCCAGTCCTGCGCCTCCAATTCCTTACGGTAGAAGTACTCTGCGGAGTCCAACTGCCCGGTTGCAGCCAGCACTCTGCCCTTCGCATAATAATATATAGGAAAGGAGCATTCATGGTTGTATGGATTGACCATGCCGCTATGCTGCTCATAAATGGAAAGTAACTTCTGGGCATCCTCCACTCGCCCGAGTTCCATGTTCGCAAGAATGCTTGTGCAGAGATGCTTAGTGCTATAGGAGAACACACCCAGTTTCCTGCTCTCCTCCAATACGTTCCTGCATTCATCCACGACTTTTTGGTAATTGCCGTAGGCATAGCACTTGCCCAACCGTCCCCATTGGGCTGCAATCATACACATCGTATCGTTTGCAAGAACGGCGTATTTGTAAACCATTCCTTCCGATTCTATCGCCTGCTCGTACAGGTTTTGTCGATATAACAAGTCGCACATCTGCCCATACAGACGTGCGAGGAGGCCATACTGACAATCCTCCCTTGTCGTGTCAGCGGCACTTATCCCATTCAGGAACGCTTCCATCGCCTTGGGCGCTTCGTGCAGGTCGCGATACACGCTGCCCAGCAGATAGTAGGCTTCCATCCGGTCGTTTGCTGTTCCGTGTTCCTTATAATACGCAACGACCTGCTGCATCATCGTGTCGTCCCGCTCCGTCAGCGGCTCGTAGGCAAGGTTTCTGCGCGACACGTTGTCCATGACGGCTCGGGCCTCCTCCCTGCTCATGTTGGGATGAGTTGGCACACATGCCAGGCAACAGGTCAGCAGAAGAAAGATAGAAAAAAGTTGTTTCATAGTATTCCCATTGTTTTTTCGAGGACAAAGATAGAAAAATTATCTTAAACGTCAAAGTGAAAATCATCGATGGAATGGGCGAAAATGAATTTGTGAAGTTTTTGTGAAGTTTTTGTGAAGTTTTTGTGAAGTTTTTTCCTTGGTACATTGAGCATAAAGCCATAACTTTGCCCTCGAAAAGCCAATTATTAACCAAATTAAACTAACAAACATGAAAGCTAAAACAACACCTTTGAGATTTATTTTATTGGCAGTAGCCATGTTTTTAATGACTCCCGTACACGCATGGGAACCATGTGGAATTTTTATCAGGATTCAGTTATCCATGGTGGATATTCATCCAGAATATGGTCATCCCCGCACTCCTATCGAAGTGCCGCAGATTGGGCAGTCAAGCTACACGCTCTATTTCCTTGATGAAACAGCCCTTACCCTCAACATCTACTCCGAGGATGAGGACGGCAACGAGACGCTGGAATATACGACCTCCGTGTCTGCCACCACGACGGAAGTTCAGCTTCCAAGCTCCCTCTCCGGCACATATATTATAGAAGTAGTCCGCGACACACTATGCTTCCGCGGCGAAATAGAACTGTAAACAACAAACAAATACTATGCGATTATGAAGAGGATTCTTATAACAATGATTTTGGCAGTTGCTGCCACAAATTCTAATGCACAACTTGTTGTGGACACACTGGGACGAGTGGGAATAGGGACGAATAGCCCTTTATCCATGCTTTCCGTGGGAGCAGGTGGAAGTGCTTCTGATGTTATGTATTGTAAGAGCAATGACAAGCCGTATGGAATAAAAGTTTACAACGATGCCAGTACGAGCATTCATGAAAAGTCCTATGGTGGTTATGTTCGCGTAAGTAATGCTGTTGGAAATGCCGTCGGATTATATGGTATTACGATAGGAAACAATGACATGGAAGGGAACCAACATGTAGTGGGTTTAAGCGGGTGTGCCGGCCGTGCGCGTACTGCTGTAGGTGTTTACGGAGGAAAGGATTTGCTCTCGGGAATACTCACAAACTTTGCAGGAGTATATGGCGCCGAATTGGGTACGACACCTACATTTGGGACATATTCCGGCACATACGCGGGCTATTTTAGGGGCAAGGTTCGTGTGACGAATGGCATTTATGCCACGGTACTCAGCCCAACAGCCAGCACCTCGGCTTCGGGAGGAAACGGGACACCATTAGTAGAAAACAAAGGTGAGAGTGTGACAGAGAAGTTAAGTCAGGTGCAGACCATGCAATTCCTTCGTTATGACCCGCAGGTGGAAAAAAACATGCCAAAGACAAGCCTTGCAGATTTGAGTGTTGACAACATGTCGCCGGAAGAACTGGACTCCCTCGCAAAAGCAATGGAGGATGTTGAACCCGAAAGATATCTATCCGCAGTTCAGTACGGTCTTGCTGCCGACCAGTTGAAGGCAGTCTATCCCGAACTGGTCTATGAGGACGCAAACGGCAATGTCAGCATCAACTATGTAGAAATGGTTCCCCTGCTGGTACAGAGCATCAACGAGTTGTCGGCAAAGGTGGCCGAATTAGAAGGCAATTCCACAAAGAAAGCGAAGGCAAAGGGCGAAACGACAGGTATAGAGGACAATGTCTCTGACGTTGACATGGTGCGTATGGACCAGAACAAGCCCAATCCCTTCAGTGAAAGCACGGTCATCACGCTAAACATCCCTTCTGAAGCACAGACGGCCAGCATCTTCATCTACGACATGAGTGGCAAGCAAGTGCAGAGCCTTCCCGTCACTGAGCGTGGCGAGACCAACATCACCGTCTATGCCCGCGACCTCACGGCTGGCATGTACATCTACACGCTTGTTGTTGATGGCAAGGTAGAAGTGACAAGAAGAATGATTGTTGAAGAATAGAATATCTCAAAAGATAAGCTATGAAAATCACGTTTTCTTATAGCAAGAAGAGTTTCGTCTTCTGTGTGCTAATGTTCCTCTGTCATTTTGCACATGGTCAAGTACAGTCTGTCTTCCATGCTCTCCCAACAGAGAATAACACACACCAATTTGGTGTTGCGTTCGCTTGTTCAGATACCATTCCCCTTAACAACATGGGAACAATCTATTCTTTTAGCATCGATGCTGCAATTCATCAGCCACAGGAAGCCAGCCTTACATTGATAGTTCTTGAGGACACAGACGGTCACGAATATGTTGTGGCAGAAAGCAGTTGGTTCCGTTTTGACACCACGGAAGTTTACCTAAATCATTATTGTGAGGAGACGGCAATACTGGGTGGAGTCACACCCGCCTTCCTGAAGTGTTATTTGACGGGTGAAGCGAATGTAACAATAACAGACGTATATACCTCCAGCCAACCAGCCACAAACAATACAGATACAATAGCCAATTACATTAAAGAAGAGCAAACAAACAACATTGTTGACAGAATAAATGACTATAATACCAGACATAGAAGACTATGGGAGGCGGCTGTTACGGATGTTTCTTTGCATTTCTATCAGAATAAGAAGGAATACTATAACGACGGGAACTCAGACGCGTATTCGAGCAACATGCAGTACTACTCGAAAGGACTTTTCGAGATAGGCGAGCCTCGTGCCTATTCTGCATCCATGGACAGTAGTCTCTTCGTTCCAAGTTTTGACTGGCGAAACAGACATGGAAAATGCTGGCTGACACCTTCAAAAAGCCAAGGCAAGAGCGCATATTGTGTGCCTTTTGCTGCCGTTAGTATGCTTGAGTCAAACATGTTGTTACATTATAATGGTGCATCATCTATCGACCTGTCAGAGCAATATGTTGCTAGTTATTGTGGCATTAGTTATTCAAGCGGATGTTTTGACAATGATGCAGTTATACGTTTTCTAAAAACGGATGGCACGATAAATGAGGATAGCATGAAATTTGAAGATAGAAAAGATTATATTCCTCCTGCAATCAGGCCTGAAGGAAATGAACACGTTTATTTATATGATTATGACAACATCAATTCTGATAATATTTCATTAGATACTCTAAAAAAGTATATTATAAACAGAGGTCCAGGAGTATATGGATATCGCATACAAAATCAAGGTGGACATGCCATGACTCTTGCTGGATATGGTACGATTACTCCGGGTACGACGTACTTATACATTGATGGCCATAAAAAGGACACAATTTGTTCTGATGCAGATAGCCTTGTGGGACGTACCTTCTGGATATATAAAAACAACCTTAATCCAGAAAAGGCGAAAAATAAAGGATATATGTATGTCATCTACCATGATGTAAGCCGTTGGTCCATGGCGGGAGGAGCATTTTTCCCAAAAGGAACACCGTCAAGCAATGTCAGCCGTACCATCCTCTGTGAGGATTTGGACGGAGATGGTTACTTCAATTGGGGCGTTGGTTCTCCTCATATCCCAGTCTGGGCTCAATCCGATGGCGACGATTCTGATTCTACAATAGGTCACATGAACGAATATGGCTATTGTGAGAATCTGCCAGCTGACCATCCAACCTATGAATATATCTATAACGACTCCACTTTAACAACCTTTGAGTGTAGCTCAACGTACTTAGGTGTCCTGCATGGCGCAACGGTTACATTACATACGCAACCATATTATGCGAGTGGTACAAAGGTTTTGTTGGATAGAGGTGCGACTTTGGTAATCGACGGCTTCACGGTGAACTTAGACTTCCTGCAACCATATCCCGGCAGTAGGATTGTATTGAGAGGTAGGGCTAAAATACAAAAACCTTTCGAATCACCATTAGGAGTAGAGCTTGTCATCGAGGAGGGTTCAATAGAGTGAATTATTTTCTACTAATTTTTGTGAATTGCAAATATATTCGTATCTTTGCAATTATATAAACTATATAAACAAATACCCATCATGAAAAACTACATAATTGTTTTATTGGGACTCGCCTTTACGCAGACGATTGCCGCACAAGGCGGATACAATCCTCTCGTGGAGGAAGGCAAGGTCTGGCATTTTAGATTAAGTCGTTATCACCCGGAATATGAGAATGAGCTTATGGAGTGGGATGAAATATATAGTTTGGAAGGTGACACTGCGATAGGCTACTTTCTGTGTCAGAAACTATACTATTCTTGTTCCGACCCATATTTCACCGAGCACGAATATATGGGAGCGATGTGCGAAATAGGCAAAAAGGTCTACTACATCGCACCGGATAGCACCAGTGCCGCACTCATGTATGACTTCTCATGCAAGCCCGGGGATACCGTCAGCGTACGTTCTTACGAACATCACACTTGGTTTGACATGCTTGTCAAAAAGAAGAAGCGCGTCAGCTACCGTGGCGAAAACCTGACGGTCATTGACTGGAGTCCTATGAGAAAGCGCGGTTATTCTGATGAGTATAAAGTTTATGAAAATTACCAAGGCACTGTGTGGATTGAAGGCATAGGATGTCCAACAGACTTTCTGAATAGAACCCCGTCATGGGGCGACGCCGTTCCTGTCTGTCACTTGGTGACGTGTACGCTGGACGGCGAAGTCATCTTTGACATAGACGACTTCAACGCGAACTCAGTCCCTGTACCAATGGAGGGAAAAGACCAGCGATATTTCACGCCTGGAACAAGGTGGACAGAAATACGCCTTGACACCCTGAAGCATGATAGCTGGTATTCGAGGGTCAATGGCGAGTGGGTGCCTAACTTCGAGACCGTGGAATACTCCGTGACACCCAACATGTCTCCTTATGACGTGTGGTGCAGCAACGACGACTATACGTTAGAGTACAAGATAAATGCCAGTGTTTCTGACGGGACGGCACAACGGTCGTTCGTGCTACACGAAAAGCATACCGACGACGACATCCGTGTCTCCGTCATAGACCACTCCTCTAATGCCCTGACCTATCAGTTCAACTGGAGCATCGGGAAAGAGTTGTCTTACCAGAACATCATTCCTTCTCATTCCTCGGCATACCATAGCTATGGGACCATTGAGGAGATAAAGGAAGGTGACTTCGGCGGGGAGCGTCCGCTCAAGTACGTGGACCTTGGCGGCACGCGCATCATCCAAGGCATAGGCGTGACGGAGTGGAACGACGGCGAGTGCTTGTTCGGTCCCGTCAACCTCTACAGGTATTCCGTCCACCCGCAGACGCCTCCCGAGCGTCACTACCGCTCCATGCTTGTTCACTTCGAGCGCGACGGCGAGGTGCTCTACGATGTCTGGCCCGAGAAGGTGACCGTTGGGTTAGCAAGTCCCTCTTTAACTTTCCCCGAGAACGGAACACTCATATATGACCTGCAGGGCCGGCAGCTTCTGAGAGAGCCTGAACAGGGCATCTACATCAGGGACGGCAGGAAGATTGCTGTTAAGTGACCGGGATTGATTGACCTTTGGAGGAATATGAAAGCTGTAAGAATCCCACTGGCATTGGCATTGTTATTGCTTACCCTCTGCCATGAGGTAGCAGCCCAGGAGCATCAGGAGTTCTCCATCCCCGAAGAGATGGAGGACTCCATCAGTGTGCTTTCCATCAAGCCTATAAGGAAGCCTGAGAAGTTGCTGAAGCGGATCATAGAGCGTCTTAAGATAGACTTGCAGCAGGAGCATGAGACCTGTAGCTATCAGATAGAGGCGAGCTTCAGCCAAGATGCTCTGATGCCATTCTCTGCCAGCGGTATTGTCTTGGCGGAAGCCGGTGTCGGCCTTGACAAGGCGAGGATAGAAGACTTTCGCTATGATGGGCCATACGACCTGGCATTTGAGGACACAGTCCATATTAAGTCCTTCCTCCTTCAGTTTGCCACATTAAGTCCGGTTCATGCTCACAAGGCCTACTGGGAAACCTACAAGGCGAAGTCGCCGCTCCTGAATGCAAAGGAAACCATGCGATGCTACGATGTGACTGCCGACAGCATTGCCGACGGGATAGGCAGGAGCGTCATACGCTTCTGTTTCGCATGGAAGGAGAAGCAGGCCAAGGACTTCGACTGGGATCACTACAATGGTGAAATCACCGGTACGGCCTACTTTGACAGCCGCACCCTGCGACTCAGCGGGTTTAAGGGCAAAGTCTATTTGCCTTCCCTCAAATACATAACCCGTCTGCACTATCAGGTTGACTACTACGAAAGAGAAAAGACTCCCGTCGTCCGATGCCTTAAGGTTCAAGGCACGAAGGATGACATGGAGATAAGAGCGACCATCCGCAAATAGGTGGGCAAATGGGGAATATGGTAATTTAAATTCGTAAATTTGCAAGGTCAAAACAAAACATAAAACTATGACAAAACGAATCATAACCAAAATTGGTGACATATTTTCAGTCGCATTGAATAATGGGAACCAACGTTTCTTCCAGTATATTGCAAATGACTATTCTCAGCTGAATAGTTCGGTGATACGTGTATTCAAGAAAGAGTATCCAGCAGAATATGAACTCAATTCAGAAGAAGTGGTTAAAGATGAGGTAGATTTTTATGCTCATGCCATATTGAAATTTGGAATTATTGAAGGTGCATGGCAGAAGGTTGGAAAGAGTCAGGATGTAGGTGATACGGAAAACATACTATTTAGAATGTATTGCTCTGATGCTGTTGATCACAAAGACCGACTGTGGTATGCATGGTACATAAACAATGATAATCGGTTTGATGTGGGCGTTCTGTCGGAATCTTTCCGAAAGGTATCAGACATAGGACTTGTCTTTTCTGCAAAAGACATTATTGGTAGAATAAAAGACGGGAGAATGCCCGGCACGATGTTTTGGCCGGAGGAATACTGACTAACACTATGAAAATTATGAAACAGCGTAAATTAAAGAAACTTTGTTGTTTGTCCTTCGTAGCATTGCTCTTAGGTATGGGATTTAGCTCCTGTTCTTTTTCCCGAATCTACTTAGATTTGGTTAATCAGACATCCTCGCCAGTTTGGATAAGCTTTCCATCTCCCATATATGCACTTAACACGAGAAGACGTGAGATAAAGTCAGGTCTGGAAGAAAGAATAGATTTTCCAGTTCCAAATCCACAAAGAAAAAAAGCAGTTGAGAAGCTGTGTAGAAAGATTTCCTTCTTCTGCTTCGCTACACCTACAGATTCTGTTCGTTTTGAAGGCCCAGAGGAAGTAATGAAGGTTTTCAGTCTTAAAGGGGACGAGAAGGATTCATACAAGTTCTTCATCACGGACAGTCTGTTTGTCTCAAAGGAATAAAAGACCCCTGACCCTTCCTTAAAGGGAGGGGGTAAGGGAGATAAACGGTTAAACGGCAATTATAAATAATGTCAACAATGAATACACACAATCTAAGGCACTCCGCAAAAGCACTCCCTCCCCCTAAAGGGGGCGGGGGGTCTTGGAGCGGGGAGGGGGTCTGGAAGGGGCTTATCCTCTCTATCGCCCTCCTGTGCATGCCCCTCTGCCTCATGGCAGTAGAGAATGATTACATGAAAGACCCCAAGTATCTGCTCGGCGCGGTGCCTGAGGTGAACGGCATCGTCACCTTCCAAAAGAACTTCACCGTCACCGAAAAGAGCGAACAGCAGATTTACGACATCCTGCGCGTCTATACCCGGAACTCACTCTTGGCCGGTGGCATACCCAACCAACAGCCCGAGTACACGCGCATCGTCTCAGAGGACCGCAGCAGCGGCACCATCGTGGCCCGCGTGGAGGAGTACATGACATTCAGCCATGTGCTCCTTAACCTGGACCGCACCCGCTTCCGCTACATGCTCACGGCTTCCGTCAAGGGGCAGAGGGTGAGCCTCATCCTGACGCAAATCTCCTATTACTACAACGAGGACAAGGAGGGCAGGAATGGCGAGGCCTACAAGGCCGAGGAGTGGATTACGGACAAGGTGGCCGTGAACAAGAAAGGCACAAGACTCTACCCTCGCAGCGGCAAGTTCCGCCGCATGACGGTGGACCGCGTGGAGGCCATCTTCGACGGCTTCATGGAAGCCCTCTCCACGATGGAAGTCGAGGGACAAGTCCTGAAGAAGAAACGCAAAGGAATCATCGAGGAATAAGACACAAACTCAGTCGCCCTTGCGGGCGAGAAATCCTACTCTATAATATACATTAACGTGAACTCGACGAAAATGGAAACTCACAGTCTATCATGTGATAAACAAACACAAAGACACTAAGTAACACCCCATGGTGTGAAGACACAAAGGTCCTGACCTGAAGAATCTTTGTGTCTTCAGTTCAGCCGTGTAGCACTTCGTGTCTTTGTGTTTGATTGTCTTTTCCTGACTTCGCATTTGTGAAGTTTTTTCCTGGTACATTGTGCATAAAGCCATAACTTTGCCCTTGAGAGGGACGCTAATAAACTTGGAGGCACCTGACTGCTTGTCAGCGGCATCGCCCGAAGCGATACGCCGAGAATTACATTTTTACCGTCACCTCGTCACCTTTTGCCATAACGGAGTGAAAATGAGAAGGGTAACGAGGTGACAGTACTGTCACCCTACTATCACCCTCTTGTCACCCTGCAACCTATAGAATCATAATGCAATTATTAGTGTCCGGGGAAAAGCACCGAACCAAAGGTCGACGCAAGTCAAGGTGCGAAAGAACACAGACGGGGGTGCTTTCCGCCTGCGCCTGAGCGAAGCGAAGAACCCCCGGTTCATGAACATCAACAAAACAAAAGCCCCGAAGGGGCGACAGAACGTCCAATTGGTTTGCAAACAGCATATTAAGAACTCTGTCGCCCCGTCGGGGCTTCTTTTGTCAGGAAAGTTGAGTAATAGACGCATAAGTTGAAGTGCTCTGGATTTTCACCGGATACCAATATAATGCAATAAACGGGAAGGTGACGAAGTAACAGCAGAAATGCCGCCTCATTTACCATTTAATCATTTACCATTTACCATTTAACATTTACTCAACTTTCGCATGTGATTATTGCTAATCATATTCACCTAATACTTAGTGATATAATCAAATACAAAGACACGAAGACACGGAGAGCTACGCCGCAGAACAGACCCTCTTCCCAACCCTTCCCCCTCTATGGGGAAGGGCTTTTCTCCCTCCCCCTAAAGGAGGGGATCTTTTGTGTCTTTACATGGCGTGGGCTGTTACTTAGTGCCTTTGTGTCTTTGTGTTTGCTTAACACGTGATAGGCCGTAAGTTCCCATTAATCATTTTTTCGTCGAATTCACGTTAAGAGTTAAGAATTAAGAGTGAAGAGTTGGCCGAGGTTAAAGTACCCTGAGGTCTTCCCTCGAAGGACAGAAGGATTCAGTCTATCTTCCTTATAATAAACAGCTTGTCGTTGCGGCGGACTTTTGTCGGCAGCGGGATGCTGATGTGCTGCCCCTGGAGGGCGGTCGGGACAGGCTTGAGGTCGTAGCGGATTTCGCTCACCGTGGCGCGGAGGGCACCGGTGGTGGGGCCGGTCACAAGGATGTCGTCGCCCACATTCAGCTCGCAGGCCTCTATCTTGAACTCCGCTACTTGCAGCTTCGAGTAGTAGCGCACGGTGCGTCCGCAATAGACCTTCCGTTCCGTGGCCTTCGAGCCGTGGCAGTCGTTCCACTCCATGATGGTCCGTCCCAGGTAATAGCCGTCCCAGAAGCCACGGTTGAAGACGCGTGCCAGTCGCTCATCCCATTCGTCAAGGCGCGAAAGGAAGACCTCGCTCCCCAGCTCGGGGTTGGTCAGCGTGTCGATGGCTTCGCGATAGCAGCGCACCACCGTATCGACGTATTCCGGCCCACGGGCACGTCCCTCTATCTTGAAGACACGAACCCCCGCATCCACCATTTTGTCGATGAAACGGATGGTTTTTAGGTCGCGAGGCGACATGATGTACTTGTTTTCGATGTCGAGTTCGGTACCTGTTTCCACGTCCTGCACCGTGTATCGGCGGCGGCAGAGCTGCATGCACTCGCCGCGGTTGGCCGAGCGCCCCCAGTTGCTCTGGCTCAGATAGCACTTGCCGCTGATGGCCATGCAGAGTGCGCCATGGCAGAACATCTCGATGCGGACCGGCTTTCCCGAAGGCCCGCAAATGACATTTTTCTCGATGGAATGGGCGATTTCTGCAACCTGTTCCATGTTCAGCTCACGTGCCAGGACCACCACATCTGCAAACTGAGCGTAGAACTTCAGTGCCTCTGCGTTGCTGATGTTCAGCTGTGTGCTGAGGTGTACCTCTTGCCCTATCTGTCGGCAATACAGCATGACCGCCACGTCGCTGGCAATGACGGCCGTGATGCCTGCAGCCTTGGCCGCGTCGAGTATGGTGCGCATCAGCTCCAGGTCCTCGCCGTAGATGATGGTGTTGACCGTCAGGTAGCTCTTGATGCCGAAGCGTCGTGTCTCCTCGGCAATGTGTCGGAGGTCGTCGATGGTGAACGTACTGGCCGAGTGTGCCCGCATGTTCAGGTTCTCAATGCCGAAGTAGATGCTGTCTGCCCCAGCGCGGATGGCTGCCGCCAAGCACTCCGGCGACCCCACCGGAGCCATTATCTCGAGTTCATCTTTCATTTACCATTTAATCATCTTTCATTTACCATTTAATCATTTACCATTTACCATTTAATAGTTGGCTTACCCTTCGGCCGCCGACCTTCGGTTCTCCCCATAGAGGGGGAGTTAGAGGGGTCTCCCATTTAATCATTTACCATTTACCATTTAATAGTTGACCTTCGGTTGACTTCGTCTATTTTCAGTTTTCCCCATAGAGGGGGAGTTAGAGGGGGTCTCTTCGTGTAATCCTTATTGTGGTGCAAAGTTACGACATTTTCCTGAATTATCCGCATGTTACTAAAGAAAATCGCTTTACTTGGCCAGCAGGCACTTAACCCGGGACGTTTGGCTTTGCTGCCTGAGCGCTTACTGGAGAGCAAGGAAACTTCGGGGAAATGCCATGCGCGGCAAGGGGAAGGAGGGGGTGCGATGGCATCGCACCATACGGAACAGAGGAGGGGCGATGAGGCAGGCGGGAAAGAAGGGATGCGAAGGTGGCGTTTGTCAGAAGTTTTCGCAATGGAAGGCGTTCTGGCGGCGTTTTTTTGCGCTGTGGCACTCGGGGCCACCGAAGGCGAGAAATGGGCTTATTTTGAATTGCTGCTGGAAATCAATGGGTTGGAAGGGAGGGTTTTGACAGGGGGAGTTAAGAAAGTGTTAGGTCGGCATGGCATGCCGACATACGGTGCAAAGAATGAAGGGTAAAATTGAAAGTTGAAAGGGGAAAGTTAACGTGGAGGAAAAGGCGATACAACGTGGAGCATCGGCCGATGCAACGTGGAGCGTGGAAAAGGAAGGCGTGCAGGGGATGGGATTGCTGCACGGAGAGGGAGGAAATAGTGTCGTGGATTTTCGGAGTTGGAGCCATCTGTTGGCAGAGTCCCATCTTCCTGAACGCCGACCTCAGCAACATCAGCGCACCTGAAAGCCTTACGGACAACATCGCATTCGTAGGCACATGGAACCCCGCCACCTTGACGGCCGACGACAAGACCGTGCTCTATCTCCAATCGGACAACACGCTTTACTACCCGACTGCCGATACGCCTGTCAGAGCCTTCCATGCCTACTTCAACCTCATCGGCATTACGGCTGGCGACCTCGCAAGCAGCATCAAGAACTTCGTCCTCAGCTTCGACAACGACGACGCCACTTCGTTGAGTGAAGAATTAAGAATGAAGAACGAAGAAACGGCTACCGCCCGTGAATGGTTCACGCTCGATGGTCGCCGCCTCAACGGTAAGCCCGCAAAGAGTGGTATATACATCAATGGCGGACAGAAAGTTCTGGTGAAATGAAAAGTGAATAGTGAATCCGAAATCAATTAGAATAGTCAAATAGTAGATTACCATGACGAATAAGAGATATTACAGTCAGCCCATGATGAAAGTGGACATGGCCCAGCATACACAGATGCTTTGCAGCAGCATTACCAGCATCAAAAGCGACGACGTCAGCTACGGCGGCGCCGGCACAGGTCCGTCCCGTGCCCCCGAATGCGACGACTGGGATGTCTGGGGCGACAACTGAACAGAGCCGCCTTCCACTTGCCTGCCCAGAGCCGCCTTCACGTGTGGCCGAAGTCAACGCCAAGTTGCTTCACTTTTTATCACCAGTGATAAATTGATTTCTCACCAATGATAAATCGATTTCTCACTAGTGATAAATTGATTTCTCACGTGTGAGAAAATACCATGCCCCATTGAGGCCTTGACGAAACCACTGGGATGAATGTCGGGCACGGCTGCCTCTTAAGTTGCGACTTTTGCAGTTTTAAGCAAAATTATGAATTATGAATTATGAATTATGAATTAATTGTCGTACCTTTGCAGCCGCAAAAGAGAAATGTGGATAGATTTGGGCTGCTTGCAACCACAGTAAAAAATGCTAAAACGAGGAATGCCGCTGTGCGCCTCACGCATTTGTGCCCGACTTCTTTCCCTATACATTATTTAATAATTAAGAATTAAAAATTAAGAAAGAAGAGATAAAGACATTGCCGCTTCCGGGGCCTTCGATTCTTCATTCTTCATTCTTCAAAAAGGAAACTATGGGCTATTTATTTACTTCGGAGTCAGTCTCCGAGGGCCATCCCGACAAGGTGGCCGACCAAATCAGCGATGCCGTTCTCGACAAACTCCTTGCCTTCGACCCCGACTCGAAGGTGGCTTGCGAAACACTCGTCACGACGGGACAGGTGGTGCTGGCAGGCGAAATCAAGACAAAGGCTTACGTCGATCTGCAACGCATCGCTCGCGAAGTCATCAACCGCATCGGCTACACGAAGAGCGAGTACATGTTCGAGGGCAACAGCTGCGGTGTGCTCTCTGCCATTCACGAGCAGAGCGCCGACATCAACCGAGGCGTTGACCGCACAGACCGCGCGCAGCAGGGTGCCGGCGACCAGGGCATGATGTTCGGCTACGCTACCAACGAGACCGACAACTACATGCCGCTCTCCCTCGACCTGGCGCATCGTCTGCTCCAGACCCTTGCCGACATCCGCCGCGAAGGCAAGGTGATGACCTACCTGCGCCCCGATGCCAAGAGTCAGGTCACCATCGAATACAACGAACAAGGCGTGCCTCAGCGCATCGACACCATCGTGGTATCGACCCAGCACGATGAGTTCGACACCGACGAGGCCATGCAGCAGCGCATCGCCCACGACGTCAAGGAGATACTCGTGCCCCGCATGCTCGAGGGCATCCGCTCGGAGCGCGTCCGCAGCCTCTTTGCCGATGCCGCCTCCATCACCTATTACGTCAACCCGACCGGCAAGTTCGTCATCGGCGGCCCCCACGGCGATACGGGTCTCACGGGCCGCAAGATTATCGTCGATACCTATGGCGGCAAGGGCGCACATGGCGGTGGTGCCTTCAGCGGCAAAGACCCTTCGAAGGTCGATCGCTCGGCAGCCTATGCCGCACGCCACATCGCCAAGAACATGGTGGCAGCAGGCGTGGCCGACGAGATGCTGGTGCAACTCAGCTATGCCATCGGCGTGGCAGAACCCGTGAGCATCTTTGTCGATACCTACGGCAAGAGTCACGTCGGCATGAGCGACGGCGAGATAGCCCGCAAGATAAAGGAACTCTTCACGCTCACGCCATACGCCATCGAGCAACGCCTCAAGCTGCGCAACCCCATCTACGAGGAAACGGCAGCCTACGGCCACATGGGCCGCGAGCCGCGCACCGTGACGAAGCGCTACGAGTCGCTCTATCAGGAAACGAAAGAAGTGACCGTCGAGCTGTTCACCTGGGAGAAGCTCGACTATGTAGAGAAGATAAAAGAAGCCTTCGGGCTGTAATCCGATAGATGCTATAGATGCTTTAGACTCTATAGTCTCTATAGTTTCTATAGTATCTATAGTGGCTATAGTTTCTATAGTCTCTATAGTTTCAAAGAAAGAAAGACAATGGAAAAGACGAAACGCATAGCTGTCTATTGTGCGAGCAGCACGCAGATCAGCGACATATACTTCCGCGATGCACGTCGCTTAGGGCAGTTGATGGGCGAACAAGGCATCACGCTCGTGAACGGAGCGGGCAACATGGGCCTCATGGCCGAGAGCACCAACGGCTGCCTCGAAGCGGGGGGGAAGGCCATCGGCATCATTCCGACGTTTATGATAAAAGAGGGTTGGTGCCACGACGGCATGACTGAAATCATCGAGACCCACGACATGCACGAGCGACAGGCACGCATGGCGGAGCTGACCGATGCGGGCATCGTCCTGCCGGGCGGCATAGGAACCTTCGCTGAGATGACCGAACTCATCATGTGGAAGCAGCTGGGCCTTTACCTCAAGCCTATCGTTCTGCTCAACACGGGCGGCTACTTCGACTCCATGCTCAATACGCTCCACCAAGCCATCAAGGAGAACTTCATGCGTCCGGTACATGCCGACACCTGGTGCGTCGCTCCTACTCCCGAGGAGGCGCTGCGGATGGCGCTTGAGACGCCTCTTTGGGACACCAGCATCCGCCGTTTTGCCAAGATATGACAGCTCCCTACGACACCTGCGGCTACTTTGCGGGCGACACCTTGCTGCACGCCGAAGTGCCTTACCGTCCCTACGGCTACGCTTCGACCGAGACGCCCTACCGCCTGCGCTACGACGGTTGGAGCGGCTTGATGCTGTTCGTGTGCCTGCTGCTCGTGGCAAGTCTGTTGCTGCGGCTGCGTGGCAAGTGCCGCGAAGTGCTGCGAAGCGTCTTCCTCCCCATACCGGGCAAGAAGGACGAGCCGGCAGTCGATGACCCTCTCCGCTACTCCACGCGCCTCCTGGCCGTCTGCCTCCTTTCGCTCTCGGCCGCTATGGTCACGTTTGCCTACACACAGCACGATGTCGGCTTCTACCTTTTCTTCGAGACGCCCTACATCATGTTTGCGGCCTTCCTGGCGCTTTGGATAGCCTATTTCTTCGTGAAGCGACTGGCTGCAAGCTTCGTCAACTGGGTGTTCTTCCGCAGTGAAAAAATCTTTACATGGCAGCGAGCCTACACTTTCCTCTACGTCGTGGAAGCTCTCTTCTTCTTCGTTTTGGCCCTTGTGGCTGTGTATCTGCCAGTTTTGCCCAACGAAGTGTTGATTTTGGCCCTTTTTCTTATCCTTTTGTTCAAGATTGTTCTTCTTTTTAAGACATACAAGATATTTTTCCCAAAATTGTATGGCACTTTGCATTTAATTGTGTACTTTTGCACACTCGAACTGATGCCACTGCTCGTTTTGCAGCAGATTCTGACGTATCTCGGATGGCTCTCGGTGCTAAAAATTTAGGAAATAACACGACAGACGATGATAAAGAAGATACTTGTCTCACAGCCGGAGCCGACTTCGGCCAACTCTCCTTACTATGACATCGCTAAGCGTCATAACGTGGAGATAGTGTTCCGCCCGTTCATCAAGGTGGAGCCGCTTACCCCCAAAGAGTTCCGTGCGCAGAAGATCTCCATATTGGAGCACACGGCCGTGGTCTTCACTTCGCGCCTTTCCATCGATAATTTCTTCCTTCTGGCCAAGGAGATGCGCATCCCCATCCCCGAGGACATGAAGTACTTCTGCATCACGGAGACCGTGGCACAGTACATCCAGAAGTACGTCCAGTACCGCAAGCGCAAGGTTTTCTTCGGCACGACGGGCAAGGTGGACGACTTGCTGCCCACGATGATAAAGCACAAGTCGGAGCGCTACTTCATTCCCTTGAGCGACGTGCACAACCCTGTCTTCACCGACCTGCTCGACAGCAAGGACATCAAGCACTCGGATGCCGTCATGTACCGCACCGTGAGCAACGACTTTGCCGAAGGCGAGCCTTTCGACTACGACATGCTCATCTTCTTCAGCCCCAGTGGAGTGAAGGCTTTGCAGAAGAACTTTCCCAACTTCGTGCAAGGCGACATCGTCATCGGCACGCTCGGTCCCAGCACTGCCAAGGCAGTCCGCGATGCCGGTTTGCGCCTCGACATCGAGGCTCCCTCTCCTCAGTATCCCAGCATTTCCTCAGCCATCGACGACCATCTGCGCAAGGTGAATGGATAGCACAGGCTTCCATACCTTGAGCAAAGACGAGCGACTGTGCAGTCGCAAGGCTTTGGAGGAACTCTTCGGCGGCGGGCACCAGTCGGTGTCGGCCTACCCCATACGTGCCGTCTTCATGTCGAGCGACCAGCCGGGCGTCCGCATTCTCGTCTCTGTATCAAAGCGTTACTTCAAGCGTGCCGTGAAGCGCAACCGCATCAAACGCCAGCTGCGCGAGGCCTACCGACTGCAGAAGGACGTACTTCAGCCGCTCGACGGCGGACTCGACATCGCGTTCCTCTGGACCTCGGCCGACATGCTGCCCACCGAAAAGGTGTTCCAGAAGATGAGGAACATCCTGCAGCGCGTCAGGGAATTGAAAGTTGAAAATTGAGAATTGAAAGTTGAAAATTGAGAATTGAAAGTTGAAAGTTGAGAGTTGAAAGTTGGAATTTCATCGATGAAAACTGTAAGTAGGGTCGTAGCATGGCTGCTTATTCAGCCCATTCGCTTCTATCAGCGGTTCATTTCGCCGCTGACTCCGCCTTCGTGCCGCTTCACACCCACGTGCAGCCAGTATGCAGTCGAGGCTTTGCGGAAGTACGGCCCGCTCAAAGGCCTATGGCTGGCCTTGAAGCGTCTGCTGCGTTGTCATCCCTGGGGAGGCAGCGGCTACGACCCCGTCCCTTAGGCGGAAATCGGCACCCGAAACGCACTCTTAGTTCACACCCCGTGCTACCCCCTCTCACGCTCCAGCAAGCGAAGGCCGATGCTCCAGCAAGCGAAGGCCGATGCTCCAGCAAGCGTAAGCCGATGCTCCACGTTGTGTAAAACCCCACTCCACGCGATACGACAGAAAATGATACGCTACATCGACTTCCACACGCACCATGTCCCTGAGCAGCAACACGTTGTAGCCGTCGTTGACGGACGCGACACTTGGGGCATCCACCCGTGGGATATTCTTCCCCAGCACGTCCAAGGGAAGGGTGAATCGCGGCAGCTCGTCGTTCCCCCCTCTTTTGAAGCGGAGGAGCGAAGCATTCTTGCCATCGGCGAGTGCGGCCTCGATGCCTTGCGTGGGCCGTCGATGGCCGTCCAGGAGGCTGTGTTCCGGCAGCACGTCCGGCTGGGGGAAGAGATGCGGAAGCCGCTTGTCGTCCATTGCGTCAAGGCGCTCGACCTCCTGCTCCGCCTGCGGCGCGAACTGCGGCCCGCCATGCCTTGGATGCTCCACGGCTTCCGCGGCAAGCCCCGGCAAATGGAGTCGCTCCTCGAGGCTGGTTGCTACGTCAGCTTCGGTCTGCACCACAACGAGGAGAGCTTGCGGCTCTGTCCGCTCCAACGACTCATGCTCGAAACCGACGACGCATTTCGTCCCTCGACGGAAACCGAAGGGAGCGACGTGCCGCTCATAGCGGAATTATATAATAAGGTAGCAGCGGCGCGAGACATCGAAATGCGCGATTTGTGCGATGAAATGGCCGAAAACTACCGCAATTTCTTCCGAAAGGAGCCTTTTCTTACATAAAATGCGGCTGTAGTAGTGTTAAAAAGTCTCATAAAGGCATTTTTCTCCGTTTTTTGTTGTATCTTTGTGCGCAAAAAACAAAACGAAATATCTTATGGACTTCAACAAACTTACCGCTGCAGAAGCTGCAGCACTCGTCCAGAACGGACAGACCATCGGCCTGAGTGGCTTCACGCCAGCAGGCGTAGCAAAGTGTACACCCGCTGAAATAGCCAAGAAGGCAGAGGCAGAACATGCTGCCGGACGGCCTTTCAAAATCAGCGTCTTCACCGGAGCCAGCACGGGCCAGAGCTGCGACGGCGACCTTTCGAACGCCCTCGCCATTGACTTCCGCGCTCCCTATACCACCAACCCCGACTTCCGCAAGAACGTCAACCAGAACACCCTCCACTACTCCGACCTCAACCTCTCCAATATGGCCACGCAGATTCGTCAGGGCTATCTGGGCGAGGTCAACTGGGCCATCATCGAAGCCTGCGCTATCGAGAAGGTGGGCAACAAGGCGCACATCTACCTCACCGCTGCCGGCGGCATCAGCCCCACCGTGTGCCGTCTCGCCACGGAGGGCATCATCGTGGAACTCAACGCCTTCCACAGCCCCAACAGCAAAGGCATTCACGACGTGTATGAGATAGAGGATCATCCCTTCCGCACACCCATCATGATCACGAAGGCCAGCGACCGCATCGGCAAGCCCTACGTCGAAGTGGATGCCGACCGCATCGTGGGCGTCGTCGAGTGCAATGTGCCCGACGAAGCACGAAGCTTTAAAGACCCCGACCCCATTACCACCCAGATCGGACAGAACGTGGCCGACTTCCTCCTGCTCAACCTCAAGAAGGGCCTCATCCCCAAGTCCTTCCTCAACCTCCAAAGCGGTGTGGGCAGCGGAGCCAACGCTGTGCTCGGCGCCCTCGGACAGTGCCCCGAAGTGCCCAACTTCAACATCTACACCGAAGTGCTGCAGGACGCACCCGTCGGCCTGATGAAGCAAGGCCGCGTCCTCTCGGCATCGGCCTGCTCGCTCACAGTCACAAACGAGTGCCTGCTTGACATCTACGACAACATCGACTTCTTCAAGGACAAGCTCGTGCTGCGTCCGTCGGAGATAAGCAACTGCCCCGAAGTCATCGCCCGCTTGGGTGTCTGCGCCCTCAACACAGCCATCGAGTGCGACCTCTACGGCCACGTCAACAGCACCAAGATATGCGGTACGAAGATGATGAACGGCATCGGCGGCTCGGCCGACTTCGCTGCCAACGCCTACCTCACTATCTTCACCTGCGGCTCCACTACGAAGGGAGGCGCCATCTCCAGCATCGTGCCCTTCGCCAGCCATATCGACCACACGAACCACTACATCGATGCTGTCATCACCGAGTACGGCGTGGCCGACCTTCGCCATAAGAGCGACATGCAGAAGGCTGAGGAACTCATCAAGGTGGCACATCCCGACTACCGCCCCATGCTGCAGGACTACCTGAAGTATGCCGAGAAGCGCGGCGGACACACACACCACGAACTCTCAGCTGCCTTTGCCATGCACGACACGTTCCTGCGCAAGGGAGACATGCACCTGACCGACTTCGCCGAATACATCAAGTAATGTAATTAGGAATAAAGAGAGAAGAATTAAGAATTAATACAGTTGAGAAGCAGGAATTAAGGCAGAAGCATCGATACACCGACCGAAGGGAAAGGAAAAGAAGTGCGTGGCACGCAGAGCCGCCCCCTTTCTTAATGCTTCTTCCTTTATGCTTAATTAATTAAGACCGTGAACTACGAGTGGACTTATAATCCGCCTTCCGAGGCCGATCTGGCACTTGCGGGGGAGATGGCAGCAGAGCTGAGAATCAGCCCTGTGCTTGCTCGTGTGCTCGTAAACCGCGGCATCGATAGCGTGGTGGAAGCGCGTAAGTTCTTCCGCCCGCAGCTCACCGACCTGCACGACCCTTTCCTCTTCCAGGACATGCAGAAGGCTGTGAACCGACTCAACGAGGCGCTCGGACGCAAGGAACGCATCCTTGTCTATGGCGACTACGATGTGGACGGCTGCACAGCCGTAGCGCTGGTGTACCGTTTCCTACAGCAGTTCTACAGCAACATCGACTACTACATCCCCGACCGCAACGAGGACGGCTACGGCGTTTCGCGCAAAGGCGTCGATTACGCCTGCGAGACGGGGGTCGGACTGGTCATCGTGCTCGACTGCGGCATTAAGGCTACCGACGAGATAGCCTATGCCAAGGAGAAGGGCATCGACTTCATCATCTGCGACCACCACGTGCCGGGGCCGGAGTTGCCGCCTGCAGTAGCGGTCCTCAACGCCAAGCGTCTCGACAACACCTACCCGTATGAGCACCTCTGCGGCTGTGGCGTGGGCTTCAAGCTCATGCAGGCCTTTGCCATCAGCAACGGCATACAGTTCTCGCAACTCATCCCGCTGCTCGACCTTTGTGCCATCAGCATCGCGGCCGACATCGTGCCCATCATGGGCGAGAACCGCATCCTGGCCTATCACGGCCTGCGGCAGCTGAACAGTTCCCCCAGCACGGGAGTCAAGGCTCTCATGGAGGTTTGCGGGTTGAAGGACAAGGAGATTTCCCTGGGCGACATTATCTTCAAGATTGGTCCGCGCATCAATGCCTCCGGCCGCATGCAGACCGGCGGCGAGGCCGTCGCGCTCCTCATCGAGAAGGACTACCCGAAGGCCCAGAAGCTGGCTGCGCGCATCAACGAGTACAACGAGCAGCGCAAGGACTTGGACAAGGCGATGACCGAAGAAGCCAACCGCATCGTTATGACATTGGAGCACCGGCACGAGCACAAGTCCATCGTTCTCTTCAACGAGGAATGGCATCGTGGCATCATCGGCATCGTGGCGTCGCGCCTGACGGAAGTCTTTTATAAGCCCAGCGTGGTGCTCACCGAGGGCGACAACGGCATGGCTACCGGCTCGGCTCGCAGTGTTCCGGGCTTCGATGTCTATAAGGCCATCGAGAGTTGCGAAGACTTGCTGGTGAACTTCGGAGGGCATACCTACGCCGCCGGCCTTAGCCTGCCGGCCGAGAACATACCAGCTTTCCGGCAACGCTTCGAGCAGTACGTCGAGGAGCACATCGAGCCGGGGCAGACGAATGCCGTGCTGCCCATCGATGCCGTCATTGACTTCCGCGACATCAACCGCCGCGTAGCTTCGGGACTCAAGCGTTTTGCGCCCTACGGTCCCGACAACCACAAGCCCGTCTTCTGCACGCGACAGGTCTATGACTTCGGCACCAGTAGGGTCGTGGGCCGCGACCAGGAGCACATCAAGCTTGAGCTTGTCGATTCCAAGAGCAACAACATCATGAACGGCATCGCCTTTGGCCAGAGTTCGCAAGCCCGTTACATCAAGACAAAGCGAGCCTTCGACATTGTCTATTATATTGAGGAGAACAGCCACAAGCACGGCGAGGTGCAGCTGCAAATCGAGGACATAAAGCCGATAGAGTAAAGGCTTTCTTATCCCAAAGAAAACGCTTCGGAAAAAGATGCCTTGAGGGGGGCGGTTTTACGCTCCACGGAGCATCGGCTTACGCTCCACGGAGCATCGGCTTACGCTCCACGTTGCATCGGCCTACGCTCCACGTTGCGTCGGACGACACGCCCGTGGGCGTCGGGAACAGCAGGCAGAAAGCGTATGCAATATCGCGAGATTCTTCATAAGTATTGGGGTTACGACGACTTCCGCGGCATACAGCGCGAGGTCATCGAGAGCATTGTTGCGGGGCGCGACACGCTTGCCCTTATGCCTACGGGCGGCGGCAAGAGCATCACCTTCCAAGTGCCGGCCCTCGCCATGAAGGGCGTCTGCATCGTCTTCACGCCGCTCATCTCCCTGATGCGCGACCAGGTGGAGGCCCTCAAGCGGCACGGCATCAAGGCCGCCTACATCAACAGCCACATGGACCGCGACTCGGTGCTGACCATCCTGGAGAACGCCATCTTCGGCGCCTACAAGTTCCTTTACGTCGCTCCCGAGCGCCTTTCCAGCCGTTTGTTCCTAAACAAATTAAGCCGCATCAAGGTGAGTTTCATCACCGTCGATGAGGCGCATTGCATCTGCCAATGGGGCTACGACTTCCGTCCCTCCTACCTCCACATCGCCGACATCCGCGACTTCTTCCCCCAAGTGCCCGTCCTTGCGCTTACCGCCACAGCAACGCCCGAGGTGGCTCGCGACATTCAGCAGCTTCTGCGATTCGCCGAGAGCAACGTCCTACAGATGAGCTTCGAGCGGAAGAACCTGGCGTATATCGTCCGACGCGAGGACAGCATCCTCGACGGCATACTCCATGCCCTGCACTCCATCCCTGGGTCGTGCATCATCTACACACGCAGCCGCCGCAACTGCCAAACGCTTTCGGAGCAGCTGAACGAGCTGGGAGAGAATGCCACCTACTATCATGCGGGGCTGAACGGCATACAGAAGAACGAGCGACAGGAGCGTTGGCGGCGCGACGAGATACGCATCATGGTGGCAACCAACGCGTTCGGCATGGGCATCGACAAGCCCGATGTGCGCCTCGTTCTGCACGCCGACATGCCCGACAGCGTGGAGGCTTACTTCCAGGAGGCAGGACGGGCGGGTCGCGACGGCAAGCCTGCCTACGCCATCCTCCTTACGGACGGGGGCGAGCGACGTCGAATGGCACGCCGACTGGCACAAAACTTCCCTCAACCCGACTATGTGCGCGACGTCTATGAACTGCTGGGCTGCTTCCTCGGCATTGCCGTCGGCGACGGACTGAAAGTGACGCGCGAGTTCAACATCGACGCTTTCTGCCGCACCTACAGCTACTTCCCCACGTCGCTCGTCGGTGCGCTCGACCTCCTGGACAAAGCCGGCTACATCGAGTATCGCGACGAGGACGATGCCAGCAGCCGCCTGCGCATCAACGTGCCGCGTCCCGAACTCTTCCGTGCCCTCGACAGCGACGGCGAGCGGCTCATGCTTTCCGTGCTCCGACACTATGGAGGAATCTTCGTCGATTTTGTCTTTATCGACGAGGACTTCCTGAGCAGCGACACCGGCCTGCCTGCCGACGACATCTATCAGCTGTTGCTGAGGCTCAGTCAGCTGCACCTTGTTTCCTTTATTCCGCGTAAGCACATGCCTCGCGTCACCTTCTGTACTCGCCGCGTCGATAAGGAGGAGGTCAACCTTCCTCCGCAGGTCTATGACTTGCGCCGCAAGACTTACGTGGAGCGCATCGAGGGTATGTTGCAGTACATCGACATGGAGAGCGACTGTTGCCGCAGCCGGATGCTGCTGCGCTACTTCGGAGAGGAACCTGAAGCGGACTGCGGCATCTGCGACGTCTGCCAGCGGCGCAGGGAGTTGATGCCTGCCGAAGATGCGGCCTCCGCCTTGCGTTCCCACATCCTCTCCCAGCTTCGTCAAGGGCCTCGCAATGCCTTCCAGCTCGACATCACAGGCTTCGACGCCAGTCTCCTCGAGGAGGTCATCGACCGCCTGCGTGCCGAAGGGGAGATTACCTCCGACGGCTTGCTCCTGAAGGCCACGCGGCCCAATTAGATTCCTTTGCCCAATGAGGCTCATAGGGCTAATGAGGCCAATGAGGCCAATAGGGAGAATAGGCTCATAGGGCTAATGGGTCCAATGAGGCCAACAGGGCGAATCGGCTCATAGGGCTAATGGTGCCAATGAGGCCAATAGGGCGAATAGGCTCATAAGCCGTGGGGCGGGCGGCAAGCCCGCGTGCCTCGTCACTTCCAGCTCCGTCTTGTCTCAACCTGCATATTCCAGTTTGCTTCCGTAGGCCGGTAGATGTCTGCGTCGTGAAGGGCAGTCCAGAGCGGCCGATGACAGAGGTCTGGGCTGATGCGCTTCTCTTTGACCCATTGGCTGACGAGGCGTGTGATGTCCGTCGGCTGCTTTTCTTTCGTGAGTTGCAGGAAGTTGCGCACGTTGTCGGTGTTGCCTTTGAAGATGGGTTCCAGCTGTTGGATCAGCTTCCGGTCGCAGTCGTCGGAGCCGTCGGAGGCTTCCTTGACGGAGATTCCGAGCTGCCGGCACAGCAGTTGCAGCAGCAATTGGAGCACGATGGCGGACAGGAGCATGAGCAGTTTTCGCTGTGGAATGCCGAGATAGAGCAGGCGGTGCATGAGTGCTCCGAACTGGTCTTTCTGATAGCAAAGGTCGGCCGGGAGCTGCATCAGGCAGTTGTCGATGGCTTTCAGCTGTCGGGCGATGGTTTCCTGCCGCTGTTCGTCGTCGAGTTCCTGCTGGTGGATGGAGCACCATCTGCTGTACATGCGTTCCGCCGCATCGCTTTGGCAGAGCTGCGTCAGATAGGTGTCCTGGAACTGCCTCATGCGTTCTTTGCTTCCCAGAGCTGTGAGCGTGCGCCTCAGCTTCGGTGCGAGAGCGCGGACATCGGCATCGTTGTGGCGGCTTACCAGCTGTCGTATCAGGCTGAGTTGCTGTTGAGTCTCGCGGCTTACATCCCATCGCGTCAGCTGCAGGATAAGGGCGAGATGCTCGAGGAGCGTCAGTCTGTTCATGCTTCCGCTGCGTTGCAACTCTCTGAGCGCCACTTTGAGGCTGATGTCGAGGCGGCAGTCGTCGGGGTTTGTGTCGAGGAGCGGTGCGCCCGTCCAGCACCAGTTGGCCCAGATGTCGTGTGCCTCGTCGTCGGCAGGGGCGTTGGGGGTAGGGTAGTCCCCGCTGATGGAGATGTTGTAGCACAGTCCTTCGGGGTCAGTTTCTGTCACCTTTCCCACGAGAACCGCCGTGCCCTCGTGCTGCATCATCTGCAGGACGTGTTCGAGGTCGAAGCGGCTCACCACGCCCCGAAGCGTAGTGCCTACGAGAGCGCGGACAATGATGCCGAAGTCGTGTGTCTGTTCTGTGACGAGCAGCACCTCGGGTTTCTGCTCTTCCAGCTCAGCCATCACGGCTCGGACGTCTGCCTCTTCGCAGGCATACTGAATGCCGGTTATCTGAATGATGTTCTCCATTTTGGGTGATTAATAGGGGGGGATGGGGCGAATGGGGCTAATGGGGCTAATGAGGCCTATGGGGCGAATGGTCAGATATTCCTCATTATCATGATGACTCTGTAGGCGGCCCGGAAGTCGCTCTTAGCGAGTCTGCCGCCGTCGGCCAACTGGTAGTTGGGGTTTTCCGTTGAGAGGAGCAGGAAGGGCGACGTGGGTCCGGGGTCCTGCACCTTCTTTACCATGAGTCGTCCGTCGGTGGTCTGAATGAGATAAGGCTCTCCTTGTCGGAACTCTTCGTAGCGTCCGAGCGCTTCTCCCACGCCCACATAGTCGCCGTCCTGAATGCGTGGCAACATGCTGTCGCCGTGGCATTGGAACACATACTTGATGTCCTTTCGCGGCATCTGCACGGGCACCAGCCCTTCTCTTGCTTCCGTCTGCGGTCCGTCGCCGAGGCTTGGCTGCAGTCCCGTCACGAGGTAGGCCGACGCGTTGCCTTGCGGCGTGCCGTCCGCATAGTGGCTCTCGCTCTTGCGGAGCGTGTCGTTGTCGATGCCGAGGGCCAGCGAGTCGTCGGTTTCCTCGTCGTCATCGGGGAGCGGCAACGGTCCGGACGAGAGTGGTGTGCTGCCCCCTCGAAGCCATTCGCGGTCGATTTCGGGGAATCGCGCCATGATGGCATCGATGCCTCGCCGAGGGATGCGGTCGCGATAGACCCAGTTGTTGACGGCTTGCGGCGTGACGCCAATCATGTCGGCCAAGTGAGAGCGGTTGCGGCAATAGCGTTCCACCAGTATTCCTATCTTTTCTTCTACGCTCATGTGCTATGTTTTTACGTTTTCGATTGCAAATTTAAAACAAAAACACAAAACGCGCAAGAATTTGGCGAATTATTTTAAACAAAAGGTGCGAAAACGCATATTTTTAACACAAAAGGTGCAAGGGAGTACTGAATATAATAATGGAAGAAATAGATAGAAGTTAAAAAGGGCGCAAGCCTCGGTGGTAGGTGCTGTTAGCATCCGTTCTGGCGGATTTGTAATCCGACAGGACAGCGTGTAAGCATTTGTAATGCCTTCAACGAATGTGGGGATTGTAAATCCCTAAACTCCATACGAGCGGATTTCAAATCCGCTCGAACAAGGGAACAATTATAATAATGTCCCCACCCCTACCCCCTCCCCTTCGAGGGGAGGGGAAAGGAAGCCCACCCCTAAGCCCTCCACAGCCTCTCCTAAATCCTCCCCTAAAGGGAAAAGCCCCCTCCCGTCCTCCCCAAAGGGAGGGGAACCGCTGGCGTAGCTTTTCTGTGCTTTCTGTGCTTTCCGTGTGAGATAGACCCCACCCCTAACCCCTCCCCTTCGAGGGGAGGGGAAGGGAGCGGTGGAGAAATGTCAGAACTTTTCGCAACGAGACGCGATTTAAGGCCCTCTTTTTGCTTCTGTGGCACTTTGGTCCACCGAAGACAAAAGAAGGCCTTATTTTTAATCGCTGCTGGTAATCAACGACTTACAAAGGGGCGATTTTTGAAGTGAAGTTAAGAAAGTGTTAGGTCGGCACAGAGCGCCGACAAACGGAACAAAGATTTGAGTTGAAAATGGAGAGTTGAGAGGGGAAAGTTAACGTGGAGGAAAAAGCAGCACAACGTGGAGAGTTGGCCAACACTCCGTGGAGAATCAGAAAACATGCCACAGAGCATTGGCCTTTTCGCCACGATGAGCGGCCAAATACTGTCGTGGTTTTTCGGGACTGAACCCTGCCTCTCGAAATCATCCGCCTGCCAGGAAGTCGGGGAAATCCTTGACTATTTCCTTCGACAAACAGGTTACAGACCCCACCCCTAACCCCTCCCCTTGAAGGGGAGGGGAACCGCGGCAGAACATCTTTATTAATAAGCAGATTGGTACGCAGACGTCTCGTCTGCGGTCTGGGCCATAGGCTAAACGCCCTCGAACCTTGGCGGGAAGGGTCCCAAGTGCCCTCTCCCCTCCCTTTTAAGGGGAGGGGATGGGGGTGGGGTGTGTAGTCAGACTGCTTTCGTTGGCTGACAGACCCTCTTTTTGCCGCAAAAAAGAGGCCCCGAGCGCTTCCGACCTCGTTTCTGCCCCTAAAGATATGCGTGCTCCCCACATTTTTTATGGGCCGACGACGCATATCTCAAAAATTTTATATAACTTTGCACAGCAAGAGCATAACATGGAGCAGAACAGAAAAATCATCGGGGTGGGGGAGACCATCCTCGACATCCTCTTTCGTGACGGGCAGCCGGTGGCTGCCGTACCAGGTGGCAGCAGCTTCAACAGCATCATCAGCGTTGGGCGAGCCGGTGTGCCGTGTACCTTCGTAGGCTACACGGGCGCGGACATCGTAGGCCGGCAGACGGCCGACTTCCTGCGGCGTAACGGCGTCGGCACGGAGCATTTCCAGCTGCGCGAAGGCGAGAAGAGTGCCGTGAGCCTTGCCTTCCTTGGTGCCAACGGCGATGCCTCCTATTCCTTCTACAAAGAGCCGCCCCACATGGCTCCCGCTTGGTCGTTGCCCCAGTTGTCGCAGGGCGACGTCATGCTCTACGGCTCCTACTATGCGGCCTGTGCAGGCATGCGTCCCCTCATCACCGAGCTACAGGAGCGTGCAGCCGTAGCCGGAGCCATCGTCTATTACGACCTCAACTTCCGCCCCAATCATAGGGACGAGCTGGACAAGCTGTCGTCAGCCATCCAGGAGAACCTGCGGAGGAGCACCATCATGCGCGGCAGTACCGACGACATCGAAGTGGTGTTCGCCTCGCGCGACGCGCGTGATATATATAAAAGGTACATCGGTCCCTCCTGCCCCTACTTCCTCTGCACGTCCGGCGCAGGGCTGATCAGCGTCTGCACCCCTTCGGGAAGCTTCGACATCGAGGCCCCTCGCGTCGAGAAGATAGTGAGCACCGTAGGCGCAGGCGACAGCTTCAACGCCGGTTTCGCCTGTGCCCTCATCTGGGAAGGCATCCGGCGCGACGACCTGCCCGCCTTGCCGCGCGACGTTTGGCAACGCCTCGTCGGCACCGCCTGCCGCTTTGCCGCAGAAACATGCTGTAGTCAAGAGAATTACATAAAACCCCATAAACCCCATGAGTCCAATAAGCCCCATGGGCCTCATTAGCCCTATGCGCCTCATAAGCCCTATAGGCCCCATGCGCCTTATTAGCCTCATTAGCCCTAATTAACCTTATGAAAAACCTCCTCACAACCCTTTTCCTTTCCGCACTTGCCTTGAGTGCCAGTGCCGAAGCAGTCCTCGACGGCTTTCTCTACGGACAAGTAGAGTCGCCCGACGGCACCGAGTGGCAAAGCCCCGACAAGCTCGCGCTCAACAAGTTGCAGCCGCGTGCCCACATATTCCCCTTTGCCGATGCCGGTGCCGCGCGCCGCGTCCTGCCCGAAGGCAGCAAGTACTACCTGAGCCTCGACGGCACTTGGAAGTTCCACTGGAGCGCTAATCCCGACCAACGGCCAAAGGGATTTGCCAACCCTATGTTCAGCGTCTCCTCTTGGGACGATATAGAAGTGCCCGGATGCTGGAATGTGCAAGGCCTCGGCAAGCACGGCGAGATGAAGTACGGCGTGCCCATCTACGTCAACCAGCCCGTCATCTTCTACCACGAAGTGAAGGCCGGCGACTGGCGCGGCGGCGTGATGCGAGAGCCGAAGGACAAGCAATGGACCACCTATGCCTACCGCAACGAGGTGGGCAGCTACCGGCGCAACTTCACCGTGCCCGTCGATTGGCTCGACCGTCAAGTGGTCATCAACTTCGACGGCGTGGACAGCTTCTTCTATCTCTGGGTCAACGGCCACTACGTCGGCTTCAGCAAGAACAGCCGCAACACGGCCAGCTTCGACATCACCCCCTTTCTGCACGTCGGCGCAAACTGCCTCGCCGTGGAAGTCTATCGCAGTAGCGACGGCTCGTTCCTCGAGGCGCAGGACATGTTCCGCTTGCCCGGCATCTTCCGCAGCACGTACCTCACCTCCTTCCCCAAGGTTCAGGTGAACGACCTCTCTGTGCGTACCGTCGAACTCGGCGGCGGGAGCGGGGCCATCATCCGCATCGACCGCAAGCTCAAGAACATGACGCAGAAGGTGCTGAAGGGTTTGACGATGACCTACAGCGTGTATCCCGTCGGCCTCTACTCCGATGCGACGGGCGACTCGGTGCGTAGCGTCACGGCCCACGTCGTGCCCATCGCAAAGGAAGCCAACGCGTTGGCTCAGACATTTGTCAACATCAGGGAGCCGCTCCTCTGGAGTGCCGAGACGCCCTACCGCTATGTCCTCGTGGCCGAACTCAAGGACAAGAAGGGTCAGCTCCTTGACTGCACATCCACCTTCTTCGGCATCCGCACCGTCGAGATACGTGATACGGAAGCCAGCGACGATGAGTTCGGACTCTCCGGCCGCTACTTCTATGTCAACGGACAGCCCGTCAAGTTGAAGGGCGTAAACCGCCACGAGACCAATCCCACCACGGGCCACGCCATCACGCGGCAGCAGATGCAGGACGAAGTGATGCTCATGAAGCGCGGCAACATCAACCATGTCCGCCTCTCGCACTACAGCAACGATCCTTACTTCTACTATCTTGCCGACAAGTACGGCCTGTACCTCGAGGACGAGGCCAACATCGAAAGCCACGAATACTATTACGGCGAAGCCTCCCTCTCCCATCCGATAGAGTGGCGGGCCGCGCATGTGGCTCGTGTCATGGAAGCAGCGAAAGCCCACATCAACAGCCCCAGCATCGTCATTTGGAGCCTGGGGAACGAGGCAGGGCCTGGAGAAAACTTCAAAGCAGCATACGATGCCCTCAAAGCCTTCGATGAGAGTCGGCCCGTGCAGTACGAGAGGAACAACGACATCGTTGACATGGGGTCGAATCAGTACCCGTCGGTCGATTGGGTTCGACAGGCCGTCAAGGGAGACGCACAAGGCATCAAGTACCCCTACCACATTTCGGAATACGCCCATTCTATGGGTAATTCGCTCGGCAACCTTGCCGACTACTGGGAAGCCATCGAGAGTACCAACTTCTTCTGCGGTGCAGCGATATGGGATTGGGTTGACCAGGCCATCGACACCTACACGCCGGAGGGTACCAAGTACTACGGCTATGGCGGCGACCACGGCGACTGGCCCAACGACGGAATGTTCTGTATGAACGGCATTTTGCTACCCGACTTCAGCCCGAAACCCCAGTACTATGAGGTGAAGAAGGTCTATCAGAACGTTGGCGTAACGTTGAACGGAATCAAGGACAGCGAGAAGGGGAAGATAGCAGACTTCACCATCTTCAACAAGAACTACTTCGAGCCGATCTACCGCAACACGTACGACATCGTGGCGTGCCTCGTTAAGGACGATGACCGTTCGCTGCTACTGCCCTGTAGAGATGGAGTACGGCGGCGAGTACTTCCTGAACATTGAGTTCCGGCTGAAGGAGGACATGCCGTGGGCCAAGAAGGGCTACGTGCAGATGGCCGAGCAGCTGGTGCTTGCCGATGTCAGCAAGTACGCTGAGATACCTTCCTACAGGAAAGGCGGGCTGAAGCTCGAGAACAAGGGCGGGAAGTTCATCGTAGGCGGCAAGGACTTCACCCTCACCTTCGACAACGCGACCGGCAGCCTGTGCGGAATGCAGCGCGGAGGCAAGACCGTCTTCCAGAATGCGCCGCTGCTGCTGTCGGCCTTCCGTGCTCCGGTCGATAACGACAACTGGGCCAGAGACCAATGGTTCAAGCAGGGACTCTACGACCTGCAGCACAAAGTTCAGGGCGAGCCTGTGGTCGTCAGGAATGAAGACGGGCCGGTGGTCATCACCTATACAGTAGTGAGCAAAGCCAAAGGCCGCGGCGGCGCCAAGCATCGCCCGGGCAAGGCCGGACAGCCCTACGAGTCGGTTGCCGAAGCAACAGGCGAGGGCGAGACAGTCAGCTTCACGACAAGGCAGACATACAAGGTCTATCCCGACGGAACGGTAGTGCTGGCGAGCAGCATCATCACGAGCGATCCCGACCTGCCGTTGCCTCGTCTGGGCTACGAGATAAAGCTCCCGAGCCGATTCGACCAGTACAGTTACTACGGACGGGGTCCTTTGAACAACTACAACGACCGCAAGACCGGCTCCTTCATCGGGCTGTACCAGAGCACCGTGCAGGAGCAGTTCGTGCCTTTCCCCAAGCCGCAGAGCATGGGAGGCCGCGAGGAAGTGCGTTGGTGCGCTTTGCAGGATGGGAGTGGCAACGGCCTGCAGTTCATCAGCGGCTACGGCACGATGAGCACTTCGGCACTCCCCTGGAGCGCACTCCAGATGACGAAGGCACAGCATCCGCACGAACTGCCGGAGAGCGACGGCACCTATCTCCACCTCGACTGCAAGGTGAACGGTCTCGGCGGCAACAGCTGCGGACAGGGCGGACCGTTGAGGAAAGACAGAGTCCTCGGCGCTCTCCACCAGATGATGCTCATCATCCGGCATGCCTCGGCTGGCGACAACCTCTCGGCCCGCGCCAAGGTGGACGGCAAGACGCTCTTCCCGCTGGCCATCCTTCGCGACAAGGCCGGCAAAGTCACCATAGTGGGCGACCCGACCAGCGACCTCGAGCACCTGCCCATCTGCTATAGGATAGGCAATGGCAAGCAACAGAACTACACCGGCCCCTTCGACCTGAAACAAGGCGGAACGGTCTATGCAAGGTACGAAAGCGATAGCGATTGGACCACGTCGGCCGCGTTCGAGAAGATAGAGAAAGTGCCCGTCGAGGTAGTCTATGTGTCGAGCGAGGAAGGCCCGGGCAGGGAATACGGCAAGAACCTTGTCGATGGCGACCCGAGCACCATTTGGCACACCATGTACAGCATCACGGTGCCGAAGTACCCGCACTGGGTTGACTTCGACTGCGGCGAGGAGAAACTCATCAAGGGCTTCAGCTACCTGCCCCGTCAGGACGGCAGTCCCAACGGCAACATCAAGGGCTACAAGGTGCAGCTCAGCAGCGACGGCAAGACTTGGACAGCCCCCGTCAGCGAAGGCGACTTCGAGAACTCGTCGAAGGAGAAGAAAGTGCTGTTCGGCAAGCCGCAGAAGGCACGCTACCTCCGCTTTACGGCCCTCAGCAGCCAGAACGGAGCGGACTTCGCCTCGGGTGCCGAGTTCAACGTCCTGGCCGAGTAGGAAGCTGGCTTGAATATCAGACTGTTGCACGGAAGAACAGCCTTCTTCCGGAAACAGACAGCGTTGCCCGGTTTTACGCTCCGTGGAGCATCGACCCACCCTCCACGGAGCTTGAAACCGGGCTTTGCTGTCCGGGGAAAAGCATCGGAGGTGCGAAAGACCACAGACTGGGGTGTTAACCCCCGGTAATGTTGCAACGACAGAGAAAGCCCCGAAGGGGCGACAGAATATCCAACCAGTTCGATAACAAGTTGTTCAGGTCTCTGTCGCCCCCTCGGGGCTTCTTTTATTGTCGCAATCCCGCCGGGGGTTACACCCCCGTCTGTGTTCTTTCGTCTCTTCGAGACTTATGGTAAGCCCCCCAAAGCTGCCGTTCGTCAAGAAAGCCGATGGAGAGGAGCATAAATTGAGGTGCCCATGATTTTCTACGGAAAGCAATACCGGGGAAAAGCATTCGTGGAGCATCGACCCATTGGCCTCATAGGCCCCATTAGCCCTATTGGCCCCATGAGCCTCATTAGCCTCATAGGCCTCATTAGCCCTATTGGCCCATTTGCCCACACTCCCAAGCGAATGAGTGCTCAAATGACGCCGAAAAATGCTATAAAGTATTAAAATATGTCATTTTACTTGTTTTTTAGAGCGAAAAACGCGATTGTTTCAATAAAAATGATTACCTTTGCGCGATAATTATGCATTAAGGGGAAAAGATAAAGCACTATGAGCAATATAAGCGTTAGTCAAGTCAATACCAAAAAGGAGATGCGGGCCTTTGTACGTTTTAACTACGAGCTGTACAAAGACTGCCCGTATGCTGTGCCCAATTTACTTGAGGATACGCTCGAGACCCTCGACTCGCAATGCAACCCAGCCTTCCGTTTCTGCGAGGCCGCTTTCTTCCTTGCCCGCAAGGACGACCGCATCGTGGGACGCGTGGTCGCCATCATCAACACCCGTGCCAACGAGCGTTGGAACAAACAGGAAGTGCGTTTCGGCTGGATAGACTTCATCGACGACCCCGAAGTGAGCAGCGCCCTGTTCGACGCCGTAGCGGCTTGGGGCAAAGAGAGAGGCATGAACCGCATGGTGGGACCGTTGGGCTTCACCGACCTCGACCTTGAGGGAATGCTCATCGACGGCTTCGACCAGCTCTCCACAGTCTTCACCATCTACAACTACCCCTACTATCCGCAGCACTTGGCCAAGCTGGGCTTCGAGAAAGAAGCCGTGTGGCTGCAGCGAAAAGTGTTCGTTCCGACAGGCGAACACGTTGCAAACAACTCCAAATACTTCCGCATAGCCCAGATGGTGCAGCAGCGCTATGGCTTCCGCCTACGCCACTTCAAGAACAAGAGCGAAATAAAGAAGGGCGGCTACATACACAAGCTGCTCGGCGTAATCAACCGCTCCTACTCCGACCTCTACGGGTTCAGTCAGCTCGACGACAAGCAGATAGAATGGTACGCCTCTAAGTTCATGACGATAATCGACATTCGTTTCCTCTCCGTAGTGGAGAACAAGGACGGCGAAATCATAGGCGTCGGCATCTGCATCCCCAGCCTGAGCACCGCCGTGCAGAAGGCGAAAGGCAAGCTCTTCCCCTTCGGCTGGTGGCACTTCCTGCGCGAAATCTATCTGAAGCGCAAGCACAGGATACTCGACATGCTGCTTATCGGCGTCCTGCCCGAATACCAGGAGAAAGGCGCCAATGCCCTCTTCTTTGCCGACATCATACCCCTTTGCGTCAGCGGAGGCTTTGAGTGGGCCGAGGCACATCCGCAGCTCGAAGACAACAGAGCAGGCCAGATGCTCTGGAAGAACCTCGACTGCTGCATCCACAAGCGCAGAGCAGTCTTTGCAAAGGAAATATAGTTTCTATAGTTCCTATAGTATCTATAGCCTCTATAGCTGCTATAGTTCCTATAGCCTCTATAGTATCTATAGCTTCTATGGCTTCTATCAACTAAGGAAAGACCATGAATTCCACGCAATACAGCGAAGATAATATCCGCCATCTCTCTGATATGGAGCACATCCGCACGCGTCCCGGCATGTACATCGGGCGCTTGAGCGATGGCTCGCAGGCCGACGATGGCATCTATGTCCTCCTCAAGGAAGTCATCGACAACAGCATCGATGAGTTCAAGATGGGTGCAGGCAAACGCATCGAAGTAGATATTCAGGACAACTTGCGCGTCAGCATTCGCGACTACGGACGCGGCATCCCCCTCGGCAAACTCGTGGAGGCCGTCTCCATGCTCAACACCGGAGGCAAGTACGACTCCAAGGCCTTCCAGAAGAGCGTCGGCCTGAACGGCGTCGGACTCAAAGCCGTCAACGCCCTCAGCACACGCTTCGAAGTGCAGAGCTTCCGCGACGGACAGACCCGACGGGCAGCCTTCAGCAAAGGCATCCTTGAGAGCGACGTCACCGAGGAAACGCAGGACGAGAACGGAACTGCTGTCTTCTTCGAACCCGACGCAAGCCTCTTCAAGCACTACGCCTTCCGGAGCGAGTTCGTGGAGATAATGCTTCGCAACTACACCTACCTCAATACGGGCCTCACCATCATGCTGAACGGGCGCCGCATCATGTCGCGCGACGGACTCTCCGACCTGCTCTCCGACCGCATGGACTACGAGCCGCTCTATCCCATCATACACCTCAGGGGCGAAGACATCGAGATAGCCTTCACCCATACGAAGCAGAACGGCGAGGAATACTACTCCTTCGTCAACGGACAGAACACGACGCTCGGCGGCACGCACCAGGCAGCATTCAAGAAGTACATTGCCGAAGTCATCAAGGACTACAGCGGCAAGAACTACGAATACACAGACATCCGCAACGGCATCGTTGCAGCCATCAGCATCAACATACAGGAGCCGACCTTCGAAAGCCAGACGAAAGTGAAGCTCGGCTCTACGACTACCGAGCCGGATGGCGGCATATCCATCGACAAGTTCATAGGCGATTTCGTCAAAGAACAAGTGGACAATTACCTCCACAAGAACACCGATGTGGCCGACATCATACTGCAGAAGGTGGCCGAAAGCGAGAAGATACGCAAGGAGATGGCTGGCGTGGCGAAGAAAGCACGCGAGATGTCGAAGAAGGCAAACCTGCACAACCGCAAGCTTCGCGACTGCCGTGTGCATCTGACCGACACGAAGGGCGAGCTGCAAGAGGAAAGCAGCATCTTCATCACCGAGGGCGACTCGGCCAGCGGCAGCATAACGAAGAGCCGCGACGTCAACACGCAGGCGGTCTTCTCTCTGCGCGGCAAACCCCTCAACTGCTATAAGCTCACGAAGAAAGTGGTGTATGAGAACGAGGAGTTCAACCTTTTGCAAGCCGCTCTCAACATAGAGGACGGGCTTGACGGCCTGCGCTACAACAAGGTCATCGTGGCGACTGATGCCGACGACGACGGCATGCACATCCGCCTCCTCATGCTTACATTCTTCCTTAAGTTCTTCCCCGAACTCGTCAAGAAAGGCCATGTCTTCATCCTCCAGACGCCGCTTTTCCGCGTCCGGGGTCGTAAGACGAAGATAGGAAAAGCAAAGCTCAATGCCATCGAAGCAGAGCTGGCAGCCCGCGAGACGGGTACGGAGGAGGCCGAAGCCTACAGCAGCGGCAAGCGCCCCCGCCACCTCAGCCTCTCGAAGGACTTCGTGACGCAGTACTGCTACTCGGAGGACGAGCGCCAGCAGGCCATCGACGACCTCGGGCCAGACCCTGAGATAACGCGCTTCAAAGGCTTGGGCGAGATAAGCCCCGAGGAGTTCAGCCACTTCATCGGTCCCGACATACGCCTTGACCAAGTGATGCTGCACAAGTCCGACCAGGTGGCCGAGCTTCTGAACTTCTATATGGGCGACAACACAATGGACCGTCAGAACTTCATCATCGACAATCTTGTCATCGAAGAAGACTTGGCGGAAGAAAGCACGGAACAGTAAAGTTGAGAATAACTATGGCTACCCTGACCATTCAAGTTGACAATCCTGCCATCCTGAGCAGCATTCGGAAGGTTCTGAATGCCTTGGATGGCGTCAGAATTCTGCCGCAGCGCAAGAGCGCGACCAGGAAGAAAGGCATCGACGAGGCTCTGGAAGATGTCCGTTTAGGCCGTGTGAGTGGTCCGTTCTCTACGCCGGAAGAAGTGTTCGAACACTTAGGCATTTAACGATGGTTTACTCTGTCCGTACCACTAAGCGGTTTGATAAGAGCGTAGAGAAGATGAAGAAGCGCGGACTCCCGATGGAGGACTTGCGCACAGTCATCTCTTTGCTTATGCAGACAGGAACGTTGCCTGCACATTATCGGCCTCATAAGTTAACGGGCAACTATAGGGGCAAATGGGAATGCCATATAAAGGCTGACTGGCTGCTTGTCTGGGAGCAACACGAAGCGGAATTGCTGCTAATTATGATTGACACGGGTTCTCATTCCGATATATTCTGATATGCGACTGGTTCTCTTCCCTGGGTCGTTCGACCCCTTTACGCTTGGGCACGCCGACATCGTGCGACGGGCTTTGAGTCTCTTCGACGAGATTGTCATAGCCGTTGGTTATAACGAGCAGAAGCAAGGCTGGCTGCCTGTCGAGGAGCGTGTTGCGGCTATTAGGAAGCTGTACAAAGACGAGCCGCGCGTCAGGGTGGAGAGCTACACGGGCCTTACCGTCACCTTTGCCAGGGAGCTGGGCATCGGTGCTATCGTCAGGGGTGTCCGCACGTCGTCCGACTTCGAGTATGAGCTTCAGATGGCGGACGTGAACCGTCGGCTCACGGGCATCGAGACCCTCCTGCTGCCTGCTTCGCCCGAGCTGGCGTGCCTCAGCAGCTCCGTCGTCCGCGAGCTTGCCCACTTCGGGCACGATGTCTCGCAGTTCCTTCCACAGACGGGGGTGTAACTGCCCGGTAGGATTGTGACAATAAAAGAAGCCCCGAGGGGGTGACAGATACCTGAACAAGTTGTTATCGAACTGGTTAGGTATTCTGTCGCCCCCTCGGGGCTTTCTCTGTCGTTGCAACATTACCGGGGGGTTAACGCCCCCGTTTGTGGTCTTTCACACCTTGACTTGCATCGACCTTTGGTTCGGTGCTTTCCACCGGACAGCAATGCCCGGTTTCACGCTCCACGGAGCATCGGCTCACGCTCCACGGAGGAAAGGCTCACGCTCCACGGAGCATCGGGCTGCGCTCCACGTTGTGTAAAACTGCCCCTAATTCTTATCAGTCTGCAAAGCCTCGTTGTCGGTGCCTTTGCGCTCGTCCATCCACGAGAAAAAGCCTGCCAGCAAGGTGCCGGAGATGCTGTGGTAGGCACACGAGATGGCGCAGGGGAAGACGGTCAGCGCTGCCATGGGGTTCATGGCAATCATGGCGGGCGAGGCGAAGAAGTTGCGGGCCAGCACCGTTGCCATGCCTGCATTCTGCATGCCCACCTCGATGGAGAGGGTGCGACGCTTGGCCGTGTTGAAGTGGAAGCCTTTGCCCACGAGGTAGCCCAGCAGGTAGCCCGTGCCGTTGTGGAGCGTCACGACAGTCAGCGTCAAAGCTATCAGACGCAGACCGTTCTCCATGAGTTGCGGATGGACGGTGAAGATGACGCCGCCCACGATGCAGGCCAGGCACAGCACGCTCAGGCCGGGCATCACGCCTTGCAGTTGCTTGAAGTATTTCCTGTCGGAGAAGAAGTAGTTGAAGGCCACGCCGAGCGTCACCGGCAGCAACGTGACGAGCAGGATGTTCTGGAACATGCCCCAGGCATCCACGTCAATCTCTGCGCCTGCCAGCCACAGCACGAGCAGCGGCGTCACGAAGGGCGAGAGCACCGTGCTCACGGTAGTCATGCCCACGCTGTAGGCCACGTCGCCCCGGCAGAGGAAGCTCATGATGTTGCTGCTCACGCCTCCGGGGCAACAGCCCACCAGGATGAGGCCCGCCGCCATGAAGCTGTCGAGGTTGAAAAGGTTGGATAAAGCCCATGCCACCAGCGGCATGATGGTGTATTGCGCCACGGCACCGATGAGGATGTCGATGGGGCGGGAGAGCAGAATGCGGAAGTCCTCGGTGGAGAGCGTGCAGCCCATCGTCAGCATGATGAGGCCTAGGATGACCGACGCCCGCTGTCCCTGCTGCACCCACGCAAAGGCGTCGGGAACGAAGAAGGCAACAACGGCAATCAGGATGATGAAAAGACTCGTATAGCGCGCCAACCAGCGGCTCAGGGATAACAGTAAGTTCATGGTTTTTTCCTTTTTCCGTGCAAAGGTACAATTTTCCCGAAGGAAAAGAAAACGATTTAGGGAAAATGTTTTATCTTTGCAAAAAAAACGTACGCTTATGATGAAGAAAAGCCTTTCCCACCGCCTTTTGCTGATGATTCTGCTGGCATTTGCCGGCCTCGCCATGCAGGCTCAGCCCTATCCCTATCAGGACAACAAACTCACTCCCACGGAGCGTGCCCGTGACCTCTGCCAGCGGTTGACGCTGGAGGAGAAGGTCGGACTAATGATGAACCACTCGCGTGCCGTCGAAAGACTCGACGTGCCGGTGTTCCAATGGTGGAGCGAAGCGCTCCACGGCGTGGCCCGCAACGGCAACGCCACCGTTTTCCCCATCACGATGGCCTTGGCCTCGACGTTCGACACCCTGCTCGTGGAGCGCATCTTCACAGCCGTCAGCGACGAGGCCCGCATTAAGTTCAACCAGGCACAACGTCTTGGAACAAAGGGAGAAATGTACCACGGACTGTCCTTCTGGACGCCGAACATCAACATCTTCCGCGACCCGCGATGGGGTAGGGGACAGGAGACCTACGGCGAAGACCCGTACCTCACGGCCGTGATGGGTAAGAGCGTGGTGCGAGGCCTGCAGGGGCCGACCGATGCACCCTACCAGAAACTGCTGGCGTGCGCTAAGCACTATGCCGTACATAGCGGCCCCGAGTGGAGTCGCCACCGCTTCAATGCCGAGAACATCAAGCCGCGCGACCTCCACGAGACCTACCTCTATGCCTTCCGCGCCCTCGTCAAGGAGGCCAAGGTGGCTGAGATAATGTGCGCCTACAATAGCTTCGAGGGCAAACCCTGCTGCGGCAGCGACCGTCTGCTCCAGCAGATTCTGCGCGACGAATGGGGCTTCGACGGCCTGGTGACAAGCGATTGCGGAGCCGTGGACGACTTCTGGCGCGAGTGGGGACACCATTACAGCGAGGGCAAAAGCGCGGCCACGAGTGCGGCAGTGATAGCCGGAACGGACGTGGAGTGCGGCGGCAGCTACGGAAGCCTCGTGGATGGCGTCCGCGAGGGACGCATCAAGGAGGAGACCATCGACCGCAGCCTCTGCCGGTTGCTCGAGGCGCGTTTCCGCTTGGGCGACTTCGACGACCCTCATCTCAACCCCTGGAACAGGATTCCTGCCGAGCGTCTTTGCTGCCAGCAACATGCCGACCTGGCCCTCCAGGCTGCCCGCAAGAGCATCGTCCTCTTGAAGAACAACGGCATCCTGCCGCTCAAAGAGCCGCAAGCATCCTCTTCCTCCAAGGGAGAGACAGAGAAGGTCTTCATCATGGGGCCTAATGCCAACGACGCCGAGATGCAATGGGGCAACTACAACGGCTTTCCGCTTCACACCATCACGCTGGCAGAAGGCATCAAGGCCATCTGCCCCTCAGCCCGACTGATTGAGTGGAAGAGGGAAGTAGGGCAGCAGGTGGAGGCTGCAAAGGACGCTGCAACGGTCATCTTCTGCGGCGGCATCTCGCCACGGCTCGAGGGGGAAGAGATGAATGTCGATGAGCCAGGATTCAAGGGAGGCGACCGCACCATGATAGAACTGCCGCAGGACCAGCGCGACATCCTTGCCGCGCTCCACAAGGCTGGCAAGCGCGTCGTCCTCGTCCTCTGTTCGGGTAGTGCCATCGGACTCGTCCCCGAACAGCAATCGACTGATGCCATCCTCCAGGCATGGTACGGCGGACAGGCTGGCGGACAGGCTCTTGCGGAGGTTCTCTTCGGTCGCGTCAACCCGAGCGGCCGCCTGCCCATTACGTTCTACCGCAATGTGGAGCAGCTTCCCGACTTCGAGGACTACAACATGGAAGGGCACACCTATCGCTTCTTCCGTGGCGAACCGCTCTATCCCTTTGGCTATGGACTGAGTTACAGCAAGTTTGTCTATGGCAAGCCCCGTTTCGAGGGCGGCAAACTCTCACTCTCCGTCACGAACAAATCCAAGCGCGACGGCACGGAGACGGTGCTCGTATATATTAATAAGGTAGGCGATGCCGACGGCCCCATACGCACCTTGCGAGCCTTCCAGCGCGTTGATGTTGCCGCCGGAAGCACGGAGGAGGTCAGCATACCCCTCCCCGAGGCGGCCTTCGAGTGGTGGGACGCACGCTCCAACGCCATGCGCATCCTCCCCGGACAGTACGTCATCGAGGTCGGCGACAAACGGCTGAAAGTGTCGAGGAATTAACCAATTGGAAGAAAAAAGCAAGCCCCGCCATCTGAAGCAGATGACGGGGCTTGCCTTGCATCAGTAGGGTTATCCCACCTGGCTGCCGCCCTTGACGTCGTCGAGGGTCGTCGTGACGCTGAGGTCGCCGTTGTAGTTGACGGCCGAGAGTATCATGCCTTGGCTCTCTTCGCCCATCATCTGGCGAGGAGCGAAGTTGGCGATGAAGAGCACCCGCTTGCCTACGAGCTGCTCAGGCTCGTACCATTGGGCGATGCCGCTCAGGATGGTGCGGTCCGTGCCGCTGCCGTCGTCGAGGATGAACTTCAGCAGCTTCTTGCTCTTCTTTATCTTCTCGCAGCTCTTGACGAGGCCTACGCGGATGTCGAGCTTCTCGAAGTCCTCGAAGGAAACGGTGGGCTTCACGGGAGCTGCCTTGTAGGCGGCCGCTTCGTTGGCCTTGATGATGTCAGCAAGTTTCTGCTTCTGGGCTGCCACCACTTCGTCTTCAATCTTCGTGAAAAGCAGTTCGGGCTTGGGCAACTGCTTGCCTGCAGGCAGAATGTCGGTGCGGCCAAGGACTTCCCAAGAGAAGCTGTCAAGGCTGATCATCTCCCTGAGCCGCTTGCTACTGAAGGGCAGGAAAGGCTCGAAGGCGATGGCGAGGTTGGCCGTTATCTGCAGGCTGAGGTAGATGATGGTCTTCACGCGCTCGGGGTCGGTCTTGATGTCCTTCCACGGCTCGCAGTCGGCGATGTACTTGTTGCCTATGCGCGCCAGGTTCATGGCCTCCTTCTGCGCCTCGCGGAACTTGAAGCCTTCGAGCAACTGCTCCAGTCTGGCCTTCACGTCGCAGAACTCCGCAAGCGTCTCCTTGTCGTAGTCGTTCAGCTCGCCGCATTCGGGCACTTTTCCCTCATAATACTTCTGCGTGAGCTGCAAGGCACGGTTCACGAAGTTGCCATAGACGGCCACCAGCTCGTTGTTGCAGCGTGCCTGGAAGTCGTCCCATGTGAAGTCGTTGTCCTTCGTCTCGGGAGCGTTGGCCGTAAGCACATAGCGAAGCTCGTCCTGGCGGCCGGGCAGCTCGTCGAGGTACTCGTTGAGCCACACGGCATAGTTCTTCGAAGTGGAAATCTTCTCGCCCTCAAGGTTGAGGAACTCGTTGCTCGGCACGTTGTCGGGCAGAATGTAGTCGCCGTGAGCCTTGAGCATGGCAGGGAACACGATGCAGTGGAACACAATGTTGTCCTTGCCAATGAAGTGGATCAACCTTGTTTCGGGGTCCTTCCACCACTTCTCCCACGGACCCAGTTCAGGCCGTGCGTCGCACAGCTCCTTGGTGTTCGAAATGTAGCCGATGGGCGCGTCGAACCAGACGTAGAGCACCTTGCCCTCCACCCCTTCGATGGGCACAGGAATGCCCCAGTCGAGGTCGCGTGTTACGGCACGAGGCCGCAGACCGCCGTCCAGCCAGCTCTTGCACTGACCATAGACATTGCTGCGCCACTCCTTGTGCTCCTCCAGTATCCACTTCTCGAGCCATTGCTGGTCCTTGTCCAAAGGCAGGTACCAATGCTTCGTAGCCTTCTTCACGAGCGGGTTGCCCGTTTCGGCATTGTAGGGGTTGATAAGTTCCTCGGGCGACAGCGTAGCACCGCACTTCTCGCACTGGTCGCCGTAAGCTTCCGGTGCATGGCAACGCGGACACTCGCCGCGGATGTTCCTGTCAGTCAGGAAATGGCCCGTCTGCTCGTCGTAGAACTGCTCGCTCACCTGCTCGATGAACTTCCCGTCGTCATACAGCTTGCGGAAGAAATCGCTCGCCAGTTTGTGGTGCGTCGGGCTGGTGGTGCGGCTATAGACGTCGAAGGAAATGCCGAAGCGCTCGAAGCTGTCCTTGATGAGGTTATGGTAGCGATCCACCACCTCTTGCACCGTGATGCCCTCCTTGCGGGCACGGATTGTGACAGGCACACCGTGCTCATCGCTTCCACCGATGAACAGGCACTCGCGGCCCTTCAGCCTCAAGTAGCGCGCATAAATGTCAGCCGGCACATAGACACCAGCCAAATGACCGATATGAACAGGCCCGTTTGCATAAGGTAAAGCGGACGTAATGGTAGTTCTCTTGAAATGTTTTTCCATGTGATTCAGCGTATTATTGCGCACAAAGGTACGACTTTTTTTCCATTTAGCAGGCATAGAAGCCGCATTTTTTCATCGAAGACAACCTTATCGCCGTTATCATCCCCTTCATATTGCAGTTCGCAGCCCCTCTTATCGCCTTCCGCATCCCCTTCAACTCGCGTCTCCATATCTTCTTATTGCCTTCCGCATCCCTTTCAACTCGCGTCTGCATCTCTTCTTATTGCCTTCCGCATCCCTTTCCGCATCCTTTTCTGTAAAGCATTTCCCCGTCTCCTTCCCCCATGTTCCACACAAGGCTCCACGTCCCCATTCCAGCAAGAAAATCACCCGTCCCATGCAGCTCCCCTTTCACACAGCATGCAGCATCGCCTCACACTCCACGTTGCATCGGGCTACGCTCCACGGAGCATCGCCTCACGCTCCACGTTGCATCGCCCCAAGCTCCACGTTGCATAAATCCTCCCTATTCCAAGTCCTTGTTTCCCCCTCGAGTAGAAAGCCCCTCGCGCCCCTCCAGTCCCTCTTGTCCTGTATGTTGCGATTCCATCGCAACCTGCCCGCGCTTTTCGTCCACTTCCCGCCTGTTGCCCGAGCTTCCCGCGCATTCTCGCTCCGTCCGTCTGTTTCCC
>CACYQI010000031.1 GCA_902776455.1 uncultured Bacteroidales bacterium
CTCCTCCTACACCCTCTCGGAGACCGCACGTCCGCCTGCCTTCTCCTTCGAGAACGTCTTTAAGAGCCTTCAGATATATGGTAATCGCTGAATAGTTACCAATCCGTTTAATCAGCTGAATCTGTGGTCCTCAGTCAATTCATAATTATCAATTCATAATTCATAATTATTGGTGCGGTAGCCAATCTGTTTAATCCGTTTTAATCCGTTGTCCTATATCAATTCATAATTCATAATTCTTAATTCATAATTATTGGTGCGGTAGCCAATCTGTTTAATCCGTTTTAATCCGTTGTCCTATATCAATTCATAATTATCAATTCATAATTCATAATTATTGGTGCGGTAGCCAATCTGTTTAATCCGTTTTAATCCGTTGTTGGAGATATAATCTGTTTAATCAGCTCAATCTGTGGTTATAAACTCCAGCGGAAGGCTCTCGTTGCCATAGCGGTCGAGGGCGGTGACGGCGAGGTGGTAGTCGTGGTAGTAGGCGGCGAGCAGGCTGTAAGTGAAGCTGTTGTCGTAGGTCACGCGGACGATGTTCTGCGGGTTCGCCACGTCGATGGGCTGTTGCGTGCTGGCGTAGATGACGTAGCGGCAGCCTTCTTGGGCTGTCCATTCGAGCCGTTCGTTAACGCCGCCTACGCGCTGTCGGCTGACGAGGCGAGGCGTTTCGGGCACCTGTGTGCTTTGCCACGTCATGGGCGGCAGCAGGGCCGGATAGGGGTAGAAGGTCTTCTGCAGATAGCCGTAGATGCCCTTCGTGTCGTCTGTCAGGAACTTGCTGCGGAAGTAGGCTTGTCCGCTGAGTCCCATCTGTCGCAAGTAGCAAAGCTCGCGCTGAATGATTCCCCATTCCCAATCCTTCTCTTTGGGCGAGAGGAAGTAGACGCCGAGGCCGGGGGCTACGGTGCGGCCGTAGCTCTTCTCCTGCCAGTCGGCTGCAAAGGGGTAGAAGTGGTCGCCTTGGAAGTACATCATGGGCAGGAGCATGTCCATGATGCCTTCGCGAAGCCAGCCTTGAGCATCCTGATAGACTGTGCCGAGTGCCGACCATCCGCGTGCCGAATAGCGGCTCAGGTCGTTGTACTTGCCTACGGGCGAGCAGCTGACGCGCACCCAAGGCTTCTCGGCCTTGATGGTCTCGTAGGCTTGCCGCACCATCTTCGTCATGTTGGCGGTGCGCCATTCGCGCTTGCTTAGCCCTTTCCCGTACTTCTTGAAGGAAGGGCCATCGGGGAAGGATTCGGGGTTTTCGGGGTAGCGGATGTAGTCGAAGTGTATGCCATCGACGTCGTATCGGGAGACTATCTCCTTGCAGATGGCGGAGAGATAGTCGGCGGAGGCGGGTAGTCCGGGGTCGAGATAGTACTGTTCGCCGTGCTTGAGGAGCAGTTTGGGGTGCGTCTTGAAGAGGCTTCGTTTGCCCATCTTCTTGGCATTGACCACTTTGAAGGCAGGCACGGCTACAATCCAAGCATGTAGTTCCATGCCTCGCCGGTGGGTCTCTTCGATGGCGAAGGCGAGCGGGTCGTAGCCCGGGTCGCGGTCGAAAGTGCCGGTCAGACAGACGTCCCAGGGTTCAATCTTGCTGGGGTAGATGACGGAGCCACGGATGCGTGTCTGCAGGACAACCGTGTTGATGCGGCATGCTTGCAGCTGGTCGAGTATCTGGCAAAGTTCCTGCTTCTGCTGTTCCCGGCCCGAAGCGCTCGTTGCCAAGGTCTTAGGCCAGTCCAAACCCATGATGGTCGTCAGCCAGACGGCCCGCACCTCGTGTTTTGGGGCAGTCGGGGCAGAGAGGAACAGGTCGGTGTCTTGTTCTGAAGAAAGGCTTTGTCGGGCGATGGGCTTTGGTCTTGCAGCAAGTCCCCAAGCAGGAATCTGTGCCTTTGTCTCTGCACAAAAAAGGACTGCGACAAGACCTATAATGATGGATAATGTATGTTTCATGGCGCAAAGATACGAAAAGTAATTGAAAGTTGAAAAGTGAAAATTGAAAATTATTTGGGTGATAAAGAAAAATTTCGTAATTTTGTGCCGTGAAAGAACGGTAAATCGTTAATGATTAAATGGGAGACCCCCTCTAACTCCCCCTCTATGGGGAGAAAGACCCCCTAACCCCCTTTAGGGGTAAAATGGTAAATGATTAAATGGTAAATAAAGAAGATGGTTACATTCTGCATTGCTTTGGCCTGCTTGGTGCTTGGCTATTTTGTTTACGGCACGTTTGTGGAGAAGGTGTTCGGCATCAGTCCCGACCGTGAGACGCCTTGCTACTCGAAGGCCGACGGCTCCGACTTCATCCCGATGCCGACGTGGAAAGTCTATACGGTGCAGTTCCTCAACATCGCCGGCACGGGGCCTATCTTCGGCGCCATGATGGGCATGCTCTACGGCCCGGCGGCTTTCCTGTGGATTGTGCTGGGCTGCATCTTGGGCGGAGCCATGCACGACTACATGGCAGGCATGATAAGCATCCGTCGCGACGGAATGGGCTTGCCCGAAATCATTGGCGATGAGCTGGGTAGCACGTGTCGGTTGGTGATGCGTGTCGTGACGCTCGTCCTGATGATTTGCGTGGGCGCCAGCTTCGTGCTGATACCGGCCGGACTGATGGAGCAGCTGACGTTGAGGCTGTTCGACGTTCCCGATACCAACCTCATCTGGACGGTCCTCATTCTCGTCTTCTACCTTGCCGTCACCGTCTTTTCCATTAACAAAGTCATAGGTACCATCTATCCCGTCTTCGGTGCAGCTCTGCTCATCATGGCGATTCTCATCGGTTTCGGCATCTTTACCCATGAAGGAAACATCCCCGGCATAGCCGAAGCCTTCAGCGACCATTATCCCGTCGGCTATACGCCCCTCTTTCCAGGCCTCTTCATCACGATAGCTTGCGGAGCAGTAAGCGGCTTCCATGCCACGCAAAGCCCCATGATGGCCCGTTGCATCAAGAACGAGAAGTACGGCCTTCGTTGCTTCTACGGAGCGATGGTGACGGAAGGAGTGGTAGCCCTCATCTGGGCTGCTGCCGCCATCAAGTTTGTCGATATGCTCGACGTGGCAGGCGCTACGCCTTATGAGAAGCTCTATAATGCCATGACTGCTTGCGGTACGGTCAAGATGAATCCGGGCCTTCTGGTAGAGCGGATGTGCAACGATTGGCTGGGCAATGCGGGACTGGTGCTTGCCGTGCTTGGCATCGTGGCAGCCCCGATGAGTACTGGCGGCAGCGCTTTCCGAGCCGCCCGCATGATAGTGGCCGACTTCAGTCACTACGACCAGAAGCCGCTCCTGAAGCGCCTTCTGCTCACAGCCCCGCTGTTTGCCGTTGCCATAGCCATGCTCAACGTCAGCAGCTTCAAGGTGCTTTGGCTCTACGTCTCGTGGTTCAACCAAGTGCTGGCGACCTTCACCTTCTTCACCATCGCCCATTACCTGCGCCACCGCACCGACGGACAGGGCATCCTGCCTCGCTCCTCGTGGCTCATCGCCTACTTCCCCGCCGTGTTCATGTGTGCCGTGAGTGCCTGCTTCATCCTCATCGACAAGGAGAACGGCTTCGGCCTCGACCAGACATTGGGCTATGCAATCGGCGGCATCTTCACCCTCGTCGTTGCCCTCGGATTTATGATTAAGAACATGAAAAACAAATAAATGAGAGCCTCTCCCCATCCCTCTCCCGTGGACGAGGGAGAGTAAAAAGATAAATTACTGAATTGCACATCAATTGTACTTTGAATTGTACATTAATTAAAGTTGTAAATAAATCGTAAATAGTAAATCGTCAAATCGTAAATTAAAGTGATAACCTTCAGTGTTTCCCTTGTTTGCCTGCTCATAGGCTATTTGCTCTACGGCACATTCGTTGAGCGAGTGATTAAACCCGACCCGTTGGCCAAGATGCCATGCTACGAAAAGCTGGACGGCGTCGATTTCCTTCCCATGCCGGCCTGGCGTGTCTTTCTCATCCAGTTCCTCAACATCGCCGGCACCGGTCCTATCTTCGGTGCCATCATGGGCATCCTCTTCGGCCCTGCGGCCTACCTTTGGATTGTGCTCGGCTGCATCTTTGCCGGAGCCGTCCACGACTATCTCTGCGGCATGATCTGTGTCCGCATGGGCGGCATCTCTCTGCCCGAGATAATCGGCAACGAGCTGGGATCTGCCATGCGGCTCGTGATGCGCATCGGCGCCCTGGTGCTGCTGGTGCTCGTAGGTGCTGTCTTCGTGACGACGCCTGCTTCCCTGCTCGACAACATGACGGCCGACCACGGCTGGTTCTTCTCGAACAGCTTCTGGCTGACCGCCATCTTCCTCTACTTCATTCTTGCCACATTGCTCCCCATCGACAAGCTCATCGGCAGAATATACCCCATCTTCGGACTCGCCTTGCTGCTCATGGCCGTCGGCATCTGCTGGGGTATCTTCACGCAAGAAGGCTGGATGCCCGAGCTGACCGATGCTCCCTTCACGTCGCACCACCCGAAAGGCCTCCCCATCTTCCCCATGCTCTGCATCACCATAGCCTGCGGCGCGATTAGCGGCTTCCACGGGACACAAAGTCCGCTCATGGCTCGATGTCTGACCAACGAACGCCTCGGCCGCCCCATTTTCTACGGAGCCATGATAACAGAAGGCGTCGTGGCGCTCATCTGGGCTGCAGCTGCCGTCAAGTTCGCCAGCACCCTTCCCGGCGAGGCTGGTGCTACGGCCTACGAGAAGCTGGCCTCCCTGGGCAATCCCGCCATTGTGGTCAAGGAGATAAGCGTCGGCTGGATGGGCACGATAGGAGCCGTTCTCGCCATTCTCGGCGTAGTGGCAGCCCCCATCACCAGCGGCGACACAGCCTTCCGAAGCGCACGTCTCATCACGGCCGACTTCCTCAACATCAGCCAACGGAGCGTCTGGAAGCGTCTCATGCTCTGCCTCCCACTCTTCGCCATCACTACGGCGCTGTTCTTCATCGACTTCAATGCCCTCTGGCGCTACTTCGCCTGGACGAACCAAACCCTTGCCTGCATCATGCTTTGGACAGCAGCTGTCTGGCTCGCAAGCAGGCGGAAGTTCTACTGGATAGCTTTCCTGCCGGCCCTCTTTATGACTGTAGTCTGCACCAGCTACATCCTCATCGCGCCCGAAGGCTTTGGTCTCTCGCTCCAGATAGGTCTTTCAGCAGGCCTCGCCATGATGGTCATCCTGGCATTCCTCTTCGTGAAATACCTTTTTTTATTAACCAATAAATCAAAACAAGTATGAAGAAAATTATCTTTACCCTGCTTTTTGCAGTCATTTCTCTCGGAACTTTCGCACAGTTCGAAAAGCGTACTATGTACGTCAATGCTTCGCTCACCGGCTTCGGCCTCAGCTATTCCAAGCAACCTGGCTTCTGCATGAACATCGAAGCAGCAGGCGGCTACTTCTTTGCCGACAACTGGGCCGTGAAAGGCCTGATAGGTTGGGACCACGTGGACGCTGCCAACACCTTCGACATGGGTGCAGGCGTGCGCTACTATCTGCGCAACAACGGCCTCTTCTTCGGCACCGGATTCAAGTACGGACTGACCAGCGCAGGCGGCGACACCGACGTTCTTCACAACGTCTTCCTGCCCCTCGAGGCCGGCTACTGCTTCTTCCTGAACGACCATGTCTCGCTCGAACCCTCGTTCTTCGTTGACATGTGCTTCAACCACTTCAAGGAATCCACCAAGTTCGGCCTGAAGCTGAGCTTCGGCTACTACTTCTAAGAAGCCGTTCCCCTTCTCTCGAAGAGGAGGGGTAGGGTAGGGCTGCAGCCCGCCCCATAGGCGGTCGCTGCATACACCAAAGCCCTCGGGAACCACAACTCTCGGGGGCTTCTTTCTTTCCGCCACCGTTCACGATGCGCTATGCCTGCCGAATCCGCTGAAAAATCCTTACATCATTTCCCGCTCCCCAGTAGGGGAAAACCCTCCGCCGCAAGCCTTCTCTTTCGACGCTCCACGTTGCATCGGCCGATGCTCCACGGAGTGTCGCTTTTTCCTCCACGTTAACTTTCCCTTCTCCACGTTCCTTTTTCCCCTTCATTCTTTGTTCCGTTTGTCGGCATGTCATGCTGACCCAATACTTTCTTAACAAGCCTCCGCAAAACGCCCCTTTCCAACCCATTGATTATCAACTGCCATTCAAAATGAGCCCATTTCCCGCCTTCGGTGGACCAAAGTGCCGTAGCGTCCGCGAAACGCCGCCAGAACGCGTCCAGTTGCGAATTTCTCTGACAAATAGGTTGTAGAGAACCTACCACTTCTTCCTCCCCCCCAAGGTGGAAGCCCCCTCCCATCCTCCCCCTAGGGGGAGGGGCTTGCAGGCGGGCCTTCCCTCGAAATTATTGCTGTCCGCTAAATAAGTGCCGAAGGCGCGATAGACTACAGACGGGGGTGTAACCCCCGGGACAAGCGCATTTTCAAAACTAGGCCCTGAAAGGGCGACAGAATACATAACTTGTTTCATATCAAATTGCTTATGTCTCTGTCGTCCCTTCAGGACTTTTTGCGTTGTTTGCGCAATTACCGGGGGTTACACCCCCGTCAGTGGTCTGTCGTCTCTTCGAGACTTTTAGAGTAAGCCCACATTAGTTGCATTTCGTCAGTGAAGCCGATGGATAGGTATATAAATAGAGGTACACATAATTTTCCCCGGACAACAATACCTCGAAATGGCGTGAAAGCCTCAGCATCTCTCTTCCTTCCCTCCAAGGAGAGGGGTTGGGGTCTGTGCCTCTCAAAGCCTCGAAGTAGAGGGGCATGGGGTGGTGTCTGCTGTTCCGCTCCCCTGCGGACGCCATTGGCTCGAATAAAGAAGCAGGAGGCAAATACCAAGTCGGTATTTGCCTCCTGCCTTGTTCACACTTATTCAGCGGAGCTTGCGGACGGTCTCTGCGGTGCGCCACATCTCGCTGTTAAATCATCTTCCCTATCTTCTCAATAAAACCCTTTGCAATGGGCAGAAGTGGGAACAGGTCTTGTTTGCTCGATGTCCAAACGATGTTGTAATCAGCTTTCTCCCGGAGTGACTGCAACTGAGAGTAAAAGCGGGCCTCTTCTTTCGTAAAGATGCCTTCCTCAACATAGTGCAATCCAAATTGCAGGACAGCTCCCTTGTGTGTTCCTACTTTATGTCCGTCGTGGACAAGCAGCGCAGAAACAGCATGGAATGTAGCATAATACAATCTGTTGGCTACAACATCCCATATCTCTATTTGTGCATTCGCCTCAGCTTGTGCATAAAAGGCCAATGCCTTTTCATATTCTCGCTTTACTAAGATGGCTCTTTCTTCTTCGTTCAGACTCATGCTACGGTTATTTTATCTTGTTCCACGCTCTTATAGAAAGGGGTAAACGAGTTCTGCTCCCATTCTTTCTTGGTGTAAAGTACTGGAATTATCATTTCTCCAGTAGTCCATCCTAGCTCAGTAAATGGGAAGCCCACGTTGTCGTAGTCTTCCTTTTCTATCCTGTCTTTGTTCAGAAGAATGAGTAAGTCCCAGTCAGAGTCGGCTCTGGCATCACCTCTGGCGCGTGAGCCATAAAGCCAAACGCTTCCGCCAGCCGGGATGACAGTTCGGGCTAACTCCTTGAGGCGTTCAAATGTAGGTTTGTTTTGTGACATTTCTTTATATGGTACGCGCGATGAAGGTTAATGGTCAGAAAGAAGCGAGGATGTGTCATAGTTAACTGCAGGGAAAGGACGGGGAGAAGCTTCTATCCGTTTAATCTTTTGCTGTTAATTATGACGCACCCTCGCTGTGTTCACACTTATTCAGCGTGGTTTAGTTGTTCTCGGGACGGAGCTTGCGGACGGTCTCTGCGGTGCGCCACATCTCGCTGTCGTGCAGAGCTGCCAGTTCCTTCTCCAGGCCGACGCGGTAGTCGGGCTTCGAGTTGGCATCGATGCTGATCTGTGCCTCATGGCCGCACTTGACGGAAGCATACAGTTCCTGGACGACAGGCTTGATGGCATCGTGGAAACGAGGATACCAGTCGAGGGCGCCGCGCTGTGCTGTGGTGGAGCAGTTGGCGTACATCCAGTCCATACCCTTCTGTGCGAAGAGGGGCATGAGGCTCTGTGTGAGCTCCTCTACGGTCTCGTTGAAGGCCTCGGAGGGCGTGTGGCCGTTCTCGCGGAGCACTTCGTACTGAGCCAGCAGCAAGCCCTGGATGGCACCCATCAGCGAGCCGCGTTCGCCGGTGAGGTCAGAGGTGGCTTCGCGCTGGAAGGTGGTCTCGAAGAGATAGCCTGAGCCGATGCCGATGCCGAGGGCAAGTGTGCGGTCGAGAGCACGACCCGTTGCGTCGTTATAGACAGCGTAGGAGCTGTTCAGTCCGCGTCCTTCGAGGAACATGGTGCGCAGGCTTGTGCCGCTACCCTTCGGGGCAACCATGATGACGTCGATGTCCTTCGAGGGCACGCAACCTGTGCGGTCGCTCCAGGTGATGGCAAAGCCGTGGGAGAAATAGAGAGCCTTGCCGGGGGTGAGGTACTTTTGGAGTGTGGGCCATACGCTCATCACGGCTGCGTCGGAAAGCAGGCACATGACGATGGTACCCTTGTCGGCTGCTTCTTCAATGGAGAAGAGCGTCTCGCCCGGAACCCATCCGTCGGCCTTTGCCTTCTCGAAGGTCTTGCCTTGACGCTGACCGACGATGACGTTGAAACCGTTGTCGCGCAGGTTGCAAGCCTGGCCGGGACCTTGTACGCCATAGCCGATGACGGCGATAGTCTCGTCCTTCAGAATCTCACGTGCTTTCTCAAGAGGGAACTCCTCGCGGGTCATAACTTCTTCGATGACACCGCCAAAATTCATTTTTGCCATAGTCTATTAGATTTATTGTTGTTGAATTTGTACTTTCTTTTTGTCGTGTTATCCGTTAAATCATGTGCAAAGGTACAACAAAAAATTGAAAGTTCGTTGCTATTTGCCTAAAAATATAGTCCCAGATGCTAATATGGAAGAAACAGCCCCTAATTCTCTTGGATACTTCTTAAGTATAAAATTCGTTTCATCGCGGCCGCCGTGAACATTTATGGCGTACGCTACGAACATTTTCGGCGCTCGCTAAAAATACACAAGGCACGTTAAGTCTCTCATCGAAACACTTTATAAAGCCCATCGCAACACGTTATGCTGCCCAACCTAACATGCTAAGTTTGCAAGTAGGCCGCGTTAAGTTCGTGCTCGACTTTGGCCGGATACTTTCGATGGAACCAATATATTCCGCCTGATAGTACGAGGAGACTTGCGATGAGGATAGCTGCTTTGGGGAAGACGCTCAATTCATTGAAGGTTTCATCAACGTAGTCGGGCAAAAGGAGTGCAGTGGAGTTGTTCACGACATGAAGCACGATGCCCGGAATAAGGCTTCCTGTTCGGCAGCATAGCCAGCCAAGCAATATGCCATAGAGGGTGCCGTAAACCATTTGGCTGGGGTCCATGTGAATCGCTCCAAAGATGAGTGCCTGAACCAGAATGCAGATATAAGGCTTGCGAGGTATCATCTTCATAAGCGCAGTAAGGATGGCACCGCGACAGAGCATTTCTTCGGCGATGGGCGCTAAGATGCCTGTGTCGATGAAGCCGATCACACCACCTGTCATGTCGCTGAACTCGTCGTCAGACAGGTCGCTTGGAATGTCGATGATGCTTATCAGGAAGTCCTCGGGAAAGAACCAGCCGAGGAACAGGACTACGCTCATCAGAATGACTATCCAAACCTCGCTCTGCTTGACACGTCCCAGGCTGAGGCTCGCCCAACGTTTACAGAGAAAAAAAACAATGATAAGCACAGAGCCCAGCATCAAGCCCATTGTCATGAAGGGCGTTTGCCAGAGTTCGTCGGTGCTCATCGTGCCGCCTTGCAGCCTGTTTCCAACCACAACACAAATGGCGATGATGACAACAGGCATTACCAAAAGCACCCCATAGACAATGAGGTACTTGATGATGTTTGACATCTCTCTCTTCATAAAGATGTAGGGGCTTTTATCACTTGAAGCAGACTTTTGCCTGACAAACCACTTCGCCTTCGTTCTTACGGACCTCAATGTCGGTCTCGTTCTCGCTTATTGTCTGTTCGTAGAAGCTGAGGCGGTCGCCCATGTAGGACTCCGCCTTGTAGGCTATCTCGAAGCGGCGGATGCCTTGCTGTTCGAAGCGCTCTTTGGGGAAGAGGTCGAGGATGTGCTCGATGTACTTGATGCTGTTGATGTGGCCGTTGATGTCAACGTCGCTATAATAGGTGTCGATGGTGCGCAGGAGCTGCGGTTCGCGGAAGCGGAAACGTCCGTGTCCTTCGATGGGACATACGTTCTCTTCTTCAGGAACGACGTAGTTGAGGATGTCGCCGCCATAGAGCGTGAGCAGGTCGCAAGGCTTGCGTGTCTCCATGTCAATCATGGCCCAGACGCTTCGTGCATAGCCGAGTGGCTTTCCTTCGGCCCCCGTGATGGCGAAGTTACGGTTCGTAAAGAGTTTCATTACGCTTTCCACCCATGTCCGCACCTCGCAATGCTCGTACTGTCGCGGCATCTCGTTCATCTCGATGCTGAGCCTCGAGAGCACCCAAGTGTGCTGAGTCTCGTTCAACGCCCCGATGCCCCAGCCGCGCTTCTGCGAGTGGTTGCCGGCGGCGTTGAGCAGATGATTGCCGAGCACACCAAGGAAGATGCGACCGGTGAAATCGACGTGGAAAGGCTCGACGTAGAAAGGATAGCGGTCTATTAGTTCGACCCCTACCCAACCTCCCCGAGGGGAGGCTTGTTGTTGTCTGTTGTTTGCCGCTTCCATATGTAATTAATGTTCTCCCCTCGGGGAGTTAGAGGGGGTCTCTCTTTCTTCCTCGCGCTTTGCGATGTAGGCATCGAGGCGTTCGATGCACGACTTGGTAACAGCTATTCGGCCTGTGCGGACGAACTGCAGGACGCAGCCAAGCGCGTCGAGCTGGGTGAAGAGTTCTATCACGTCCTTCGTGATGCCTGTGTTCTCAACGATGGTGTATGTGGGGTTCACCTCGACGATGCGGGCGTCGTAGCGGCGGACGATGCAGGAGATGTCCTGATTGGCAAGCACCATCGGCGTGGAGAGCTTCAGCAGGGAGGTCTCGAGGATGAATATCTCGTCGTCGATGAAGCAGTTAGCTTGCAGCACGTCTATCTTTTTCTCGATTTGCTTGGTCAGCATCTCCGCCATCTCCTGCTTGCAATAGCAAGTGATGGTGTATTTATGAACACCAGGAGTGGAGGAGGCGCAAACATTGAGGCTCTCGATGTTGACTTGCCGACGGGTAAAGACAGCAGTTATCTGGTTGAGGATACCTGCGAAGTTCTCCGAGTAAATGATAAGCGTGTAGAGCGTCAGGCCATCGTGACTGAGCAAGGCCCCTTCGTGACCAGGCACAGCAGGACGTGCCACAGCGTTGCGTTTGAAGGTCTCCTTTTGGCCGCCTTCTCGTGCATCCTGAGCAAGAGTAGCTCTGCGCTGTCGGGCAAGGTTCTTCTCGAAGCTGTCGCGCTCAATAGCAGCAGCCGCAAGCACCGCTTCGTTGAAGCCTTGTATCTCCTGAACTTGCTCGAGTTCGTCACACTTTCCGCATGTATTGCAATCGCCACATTCGGCGTTTCCTGTTTTCTTCTTTGTCTTCATAACTATGAATTATGAATTATGAATTATGAATTGACTTCAAGCAGCATCTCGTCCACATTGGCTCCGGGAGGCGTCATGGGCAGGACGTTGTCTTCCTCCTTCACAGCACATTGCAGGAGATAGGGGCCGTCGGTATCGAGCATCTCGCGGATGGCTTCGTCGAGGTCCTTGCGGTCGATGACGGTGCGGCAGGGAATATCGTAGCCGGCAGCTATCTTCTCGTAGTCGGGGTTGAGCATGGGCGTGAAGGAATAGCGCTTGTTGAAGAACATGTACTGCCATTGGCGCACGTTGCCCAGGAAGTTGTTGTTCAGCAGTATCATCTTCACGGGAATGCGGTTCTCCATGATGGTGCCGAGTTCCTGAATGGTCATCTGGAAGCCGCCGTCGCCGCAGAACATGCAGACCGTCCTGTCGGGAGCACCGAAGCAGGCACCCATGGCAGCCGGTATGCCGAAGCCCATGGTGCCGCAGCCGCCGCTGGTGACAACGGAACGAGGCTTTGTGAACTTGAAGTAGCGGCAACCGAACATCTGGTTCTGACCGACGTCTGTCACGAGGATGGCTTCGTTGTTTGCAGCCTCGCTCACCCGCCGCACCACTTCGCCCATCAAGAGCGGGCCTTCCGTCGGATTGAGGGCTGCGTTGATGACCTTCGAGTACTCCTTCTCTTCGTATGGCTTGAAGCCGTCTATCCAAGCCTTGTGGGTAGCCTTTTCCACGAGCTTCGTCACCTCGGGGAGCGTCTGCTTGCAGTTGCCCAGCACGGAGAGCGTGGGTTTCACGTTCTTGCCAAGCTCCGAGGGGTCAATCTCGAAGTGGATTATCTTAGCTTGCTTGGCGTAAGTCTTCAGGTTGCCTGTCACGCGGTCGTCGAAGCGCATGCCCACGGCAATGAGCAGGTCGCACTGGTTGGTCATCACGTTGGGAGCCAAGTTGCCGTGCATGCCGAGCATTCCCATGTAGAGCGGATGGTCGGAAGGAGCAGCAGAGAGGCCAAGCAAGGTGGCTCCGAAGGGAATCTGAGCCTTCTCGCAAAGAGCAAGCAGCTCGTTGTTGGCTTGAGCAAGTTCTACGCCCTGACCCACCAGCATGAAGGGCTTCACGCTCTCATTTATCATTCGGGCGGCAGCCTCTATCGCACCTTCTTCGGGAAGAGGGTAGGGATTGTAGCTGCGGATGAAATCGACCTTCTGCGGAGCATACTCTATCATGGCCGTCTGGGCGTTCTTAGCAAAGTCGAGCACTACAGGCCCCGGCCTGCCGCTCTTGGCAATGAAGAAGGCGCGTGCCACAGCCCAAGGGATGTCCTCGGCACGGCGGATCTGGTAGTTCCACTTCGTGATGGGTTGCGTTACGCCTACCACATCGACCTCCTGGAAAGCGTCCGTTCCCAGCATGGCAGCCCCTACCTGACCGCAGATGACCACCATTGGCGTGGAGTCAATCATGGCATCGGCAACGCCGGTAATGGTGTTCATGGCTCCCGGACCGCTCGTCACGATGGCACAACCCACCTTTCCGCTGACGCGGGCATAGCCCTGGGCAGCGTGGACGGCAGCCTGTTCGTGGCGGACAAGGATGTGATGCAACGTCTTCTTGTGGTCGTAGAGGGCGTCGTAGGTAGGCATGATGGCACCGCCTGGGTAGCCGAAGAGCACATCGACTCCCTCATGTTCGAGGCTTCGCATCAAAGCCTCGGCACCGCTTATCTTTTCGTTCATTATGGTAATGTTATCCTTTTGCGCTGCAAAAGTACAAAATATAATTCATAATTCATAATTCATAATTCATAATTTTAATTCTAAAGCCAATAATTCTTTATTATTCATTCTTAATTCTTCATTTTTTAGTAACTTTGACGGCAAACTTACACAAAACCGTATCATATAACTATCTAAATGTCGAAGAAGATTTTGAAGCACGTGATGCCGATGGCTGTGCTGTTCCTCGCGGCAGTCTGTCTGCCTGTGTTTCCGGCTGATGACACAACGCCTCCAGCCATTCGGAGCGGTGAGCTATGGCCCGACGATGCAGGCGTTCACATCAATGCACATGGTGGCGGCATCCTCAAGTACGGCGACACCTTCTACTGGTACGGCGAGCACAAGGCCGACCACACTTCAAGTGCGCTGGTAGGCGTCACGTGTTACAGCTCGAAGGACTTGCTCCATTGGCACAATAGCGGCATAGCCCTCAGCGTGACCGACGAGCCAGGCCACGACATAGAGCGTGGCTGCATCCTGGAGCGTCCGAAGGTCATATATAATAATGTGACGAAGAAGTTCTGCATGTGGTTCCATCTCGAACTGAAGGGGATGGGCTACAGCGCAGCCCGCTACGGCGTAGCAGTGGCCGACCGTCCCGAAGGGCCGTTCAAGTTCCTGTATTCCCAAAGGGCGGATGCCGGCACATGGCCTGTAGAGTTCGGCGAAAAGGAACTCTCCGTCGTTGACACCTTGAACGCGGAGAACTTCAAGCAGGAGTGGACACCGGCATGGCTGAAAGCTGTCGATGAGGGACTTGTCCTGAAGCGCGACTTCCCGACAGGGCAGATGTCGCGCGACATGACGCTCTTCGTCGATGACGACGGACGCGCCTACCACATCTTTTCCTCCGAGGAGAACCTGACCTTGCACATAGCCGAACTGACTGCCGACTATCTGCACCATACGGGCCGCTACACCCGCGTGGCTCCTGCAGGGCACAACGAAGCTCCTGCCATTTTCAAGCACGACGGCACATACTGGATGATTACCTCTGGCTGTACAGGCTGGGAACCCAATGAAGCACGCTTGTTTTCTTCGTCGAGCATCTGGGGGCCGTGGGAGCAGCACCCCAACCCTTGCCGCGGACCACTGGCAGAGAAGACTTTCGGCGGACAAAGCACTTTTATCCTGAAGGCCGAGGACACCATCATCTTCATGGCCGACATCTGGCGTCCGCGCCATCCGAGCGATGCCCGCTACATCTGGCTGCCCATCGAGTTCGAGGACGGTATGCCCGTCATCCGTTGGCGCGACGAATGGAGTCCGAGCCTGTAGCCTCTCCTAAATCCTCCTCAAGCCTCTCCTAAATCCTCCCCAAGCCTCTCCTAAATCCTCCCCTAAAGGGAAGGACTTTAAGTCCCCACCCCCAGCCCCTCCCCTTCGAGGGGAGGGGAGACGCAGGTCAGACTATCCTACTTCACCAAGACCTTTCTGTTGCCAATGATGTTAATGCCGTGCTGCGGAGTTTTGATGCGTTGGCCTGCGAGGTTGAAGAAGGGCTGGCCGTTGGCCATTGGGCTGTCGTTCAGGTTCTTGATGCCTGTCACGACATCTATGGCCGACTGTGCCACGCTCATACGCTCGTTGCTGACCAGCACGCAGGGTTTCTCAGTCTGTCCGCCGAGGATGAGGCCGTTGTCGCTGTCTGCCAGTTCGATAGGCTCTGGTGTGTCGGTCAGTTCGAGGCGGTCGCCTTCTCTCCTGACATACTTTCTTGCACCTATATTATATAGGTAATGCCAGCCGTCGGCCTCTATCACCTGCCAGCTGTGGTTGGGGTTGTCTTCGTTGATGCCGCCAGCGGAGTTGATGGTGCCTATGCGGTCGTTCACGGGGTCATAGACGGAGTAGACAAACGTGCTGGCATCCATCAGCGTGTAGGCCTGCTGCATGGAGACTTGCTGCTCCGTGGTGGCTGTCTCGCGGATGTTGATGAACTTATACCACGCATTGTCGTAGGCATAGGCATCCCAGCTGCCAATGGGGATGTAGAGTGTTGTGTGATAAAGCGTTTGCTCAGAGAAGGTAGATGTGGAAGCAGACGGCGGCGTAGCACACTGGATGAGCAGATTGCGAAGTTTGCAGTCTATGAAAGCTTCTTTGCCGATGCTGGTCACGCTATTACCGATGCTGACGGATGCCAGGCTGCTGCAACCATAGAAGGTAGCTTCGTCGATGGTCGTCACGCTGTTAGGAATGGTGATGGAGGTCAGACTGCTGCAATCATAGAAGGCAGCATCGCCGATGGTGGTCACGCTGTTTGAGATGGTGACGGATGTCAGGCTGCTGCAACCGTAGAAGGCACTTCTGCCGATGCTGGTCACGTTATTGGGAATGGTGATGGAGGTCAGACCGCTGCATTCAAATAACAAACCATCGCCGATGGTGGTCACGCTATTTGGGAAGGTGAAGGATGTCAGGCCGCTGCAGCTCTCGAAAGCCGATTCGCCGATGCTGGTCACGCTGTTTGGGATGGTGATGGAAGTCAGGCCGCTGCATCCAGCGAAGGCATAGTTGCCGATGCTGGTCACGCTGTTTGGGATGGTGATAGAGGTCAGGCTGGTGCAAAAGCAGAAGGCATCGTCGCTGATGCTGGTCACGCTGTTCGGGATGGTGATGGATGTCAGACCGTTGCAATTATAGAAGGCCTTTTCGCTGATGTTGGTCATGCCTTCTTGGAGGATGATTGATGTCAGGCTGCTGCAACCTTGGAAGGCGTAGTTGCCGATGCTTGTTACGCTGTTTGGAATGGTGACGGATGTCAGGCCGCTGCAACCGTGGAAGGCATAGTCGCCGATGCTGGTCACGCTGTTAGGGATGGTGATTGATGTCAGGCCGCTGCAAACCCAGAAGGCTTGAACGCTGATGCTGGTCACGCTGTAAGTCTTATCATTAAAGGTGACAGACTTCGGAATGACGACATTGCCTGAATAAGAGTTGAAGGCATAATCACGATAAGTCACCGTTGCTTCGTCGCCTGAGAAGTTGTAGTAGATGCCGTCAATTTGGGCATCGTAGGCGCTGGCCAGCAGGGGCAGCAGGGCCGAAAGAAGGAGTAGGAAGGTTCGTTTCATGTCTTTTACCTTTTAAGTTAATGCTGACTTCTATATAACTAAACGTTATCTATCTTCTTTGCAGTAGTAGCCGACGCTGCGAGCGTCGGTACGTTTGACTGTCAGATTCCGACGCTTGGAAGCGTCGGCTCCTATTAGTACGCTGCAAAGGTACAAATAAATACCGTTATGGCAAGCAAAAGGGACAAAGATTTTTGCGGAAGTGCTGCAAAACAAAGAATAATTGAAAGTTGAGAGTTGAAAATTGAAAGTTGAGAGGCTACGCCCTAAGATACGTGAGCCGCGAAGGATAGACAACGGAAAGGATAAATCGAGGGGAGGGGGTATGCCGCCCGTTCTGGCGGATTTGTAATCCGACAGGACAGAGTGTAAGCATTTATAATGCTGTAAAAGAATGAATTGATTACAAATCACCAAACTCTATACGAGCGGATTGCAAATCCGCTCGAACAAGGGACTTTAAGTCTCCACCCCTGAGCCATCCAAAGCCTCTTCTAAGTCCTCTCCCTAAAGGGAAAAGCCTCCTCCCATCCTCCCACAAGGGGGAGGGGCTTCTGCTGCGGAGCATAGTAACTTTGATTTTTCACTCTTCACTCTTCACTCTTCACTTCGCCGAAGGCGACCTTTCTGCTTTCTGTGTGAGATTGATACCCCACCCCTAACCCCTCCAAAGCCTCTCCTAAATCCTCCCCTAAAGGGAAGGACTTCTCCTTTTCCTGGAGAGGTTTTTCTGTGCTTTCTGTGCTTTCCGTGTGAGAGAACTTTGGTTTTGTCGGGATTTTTCGCAATGTGACGCGTTCTGGCGGCGTTTTTCTTGCGCTGCGGCACTTTGGTCCACCGAAGGCGGGAAATGGGCTTATTTTGAATGGCCGCTGGGAATCAGTGGGTTGGGAAGGGGCGTTTTGACGAGGGGAGTCAAGAAAGTGTTAGGTCGGCATGGCATGCCGACAAACGGAACAAAGAATGAAGGGGAAAATTGAAAGTTGAAAGGGGAAAGTTAACGTGGAGGAAAAGGCGACGCAACGTGGAGCATCGGCCGATGCAACGTGGAGCGTCGGAAGAGAAGGCTTGCGGCGGAGGGTTTTTCCTTAGGGAGAGGGACAAAATGATGTAAGGGATTTTCGCAGAGAAATAGAACAGAGAGACAGCCTCTCCCCCGTCCCCTCTCCCGTGGGAGAGGGGGACAGCCTCTACCTCTCTGGCCTCTCTCCCCAGGCCTCAGACCCCTCTCCGTCTCCCCCGAGGGGGAGAGCTTTTCGCAGCAGCAAGTCTCTCCTCGGGGAGATTTAGAGGGGGGCTTTTCAACTTTCAACTTTCAATTTTCAATTTATTATGCGGACGCCGCCTTTGTCGGCACTTGCTACGGACTGTGCGTAGGCGCGGAGTGCTTTGCTGACTGTGCGGTTGCGGCGGAGTGGCTGCTGCGGGCGGGCGGCCAGCTCTTCGTCGCTGAGCTTCACGTTGATGCTGCGGCTGGGGATGTCGATGACGATGATGTCGCCGTCCTTTATCTTGCCGATGTTGCCGCCGCTGGCTGCTTCGGGGCTGATGTGGCCGATGCTCAGGCCGCTTGTGCCGCCGGAGAAGCGTCCGTCGGTGATGAGGGCGCACTCCTTGCCCATGTGCATCGACTTGATGTAGGAGGTGGGGTAGAGCATCTCCTGCATGCCGGGGCCGCCCTTCGGCCCTTCGTGGGTGATGACTACGCAGTCGCCCTTCTTCACCTTGCCTCCGAGGATGCCTTCGCAAGCGTCTTCCTGTGAGTCGAAGCAGACGGCGGGACCTTCGAAGTGCCAGAGGCTTGGGTCAACGCCGGCCGTCTTGACCACGCAGCCGTCCTGTGCTATGTTGCCGAAGAGTACAGCCATGCCGCCGTCCTTCATGTAGGCGTGTTCGATGTCGCGGATGCAACCGCAGGCGCGGTCGGTGTCGAGCGTCTCGTAGTATGTCTCCTGCGAGCCCATGACATTCGAGAACTTGCCGCCTGGTGCGCTATAGTATATTCTAGTACAACTAGAATCACTAGTAGGGCTAGTAATGTCGTATTTGGCAATGTCTTCGCCCAGGGTGGCGCCGTTGACGCGCTTGCAGGTGAGGTCGAGCAGGCCGCCTTTGGCCAGTTCGCCGAGTATGCCGAGGATGCCTCCGGCACGGTTTTCTTCCTGAATGCTGTACTTCTGCCAGTTGGGAGAGAGTTTGCAGAGGAAGGGCACCTTGCGCGAGAGGGCGTCGATGTCCTGCATCTTGAAATCGACTTCACCTTCCTGAGCGACGGCGAGGAGGTGCAGAACGGTGTTGGTCGATGCTCCCATCGCGATGTCGAGCGTCATGGCGTTGAGGAACGCCTGCCGTGTAGCGATGCTGCGAGGCAGGACGCTTTCGTCGCCGTCCTCGTAGTAGGCGAGGGCATTCCTGACGATAATCTTGGCAGCCTCCTTGAAGAGCTGGATGCGGTTCTTGTGGGTGGCGAGGATGCTCCCGTTGCCTGGGAGTGAGAGTCCTATGGCTTCGGTGAGCGAGTTCATGGAGTTGGCGGTGAACATGCCCGAGCAGGCGCCGCATCCGGGGCAGGCCATCTGTTCCACTTTGGCCAGCTCTTCGTCGCTGACCGTCGGGTCGCCTCCCTTCACCATGGCTGTGATGAGGTCGGCATTCTCGCCGTTCAGTTTGTGCGACTCCATGGGGCCTCCGCTGACGAAGACGGCAGGGATGTTGAGTCGCATGGCAGCCATGAGCATGCCCGGCGTGACCTTGTCGCAGTTGGAGATGCAGACCATGGCGTCGGCCTTGTGTGCGTTGACCATGTACTCTACGGAGTCGGCGATGATGTCGCGCGAAGGGAGGGAGTAGAGCATGCCGTCGTGCCCCATGGCTATGCCGTCGTCGATGGCGATGGTGTTGAACTCAGCGGCATAGCAGCCGAGGTTTTCTATCTCTTTCTTTACGATTTGCCCTATCTCGTGGAGGTGTGTATGTCCGGGAACGAACTGAGTGAACGAGTTGACCACAGCGATGATGGGCTTTCCGAACTGTTCGCGCTTCATGCCGTTGGCTACCCACAGGGCACGCGCACCTGCCATGCGTCGGCCTTCGGTGCAGACTGAACTTCTGAGTTGATGCTTCATAATTTGATTATTAGGAATGAGGGAGTACGTTTGTCGCCTGCAAAGGTATGACAATCCTGCCTTTTCGCCAACAAAACACTACATTATTATTTATTATATGCGCAAAATGGCTTTTTCTTAAAAAAAATATAGGAAAGAGTACTTCTTATTGCGCAAAAAGAATTATATTTGTAGCAAGGAAGAGGGCAATCAAGCCTGAATAGGAACAAAAAGAATGGGTAATCTGAGCAAATACAAGCTGCCGAGGAAGAACGGAGGAAGGCTGCTGATAGTCATCGCAGCGGTCTTGCTCCTGGAGCTGCTGTCTGTGGCGCAGTACTACCTGACCCACAACCTCCTGGAGGAAGAGCTGGAGAAGCGTGCGGAGCTGGAGCTGACGATGAAGACGATAATCCTCAAGAAGATAATCGACGACTCGGAACGCACGCTCAAGAGCCATATCATGGAGGTCAAATACAACCTCTCCACCCCCGACTCCCTATATAATATAATGAAGCAGATAGCCAAGTACTCTCCTCTGCTGAAGGGATGCGGCATAGCCTTCGACCCTGATTACTACGAAGACAGAGGCGTGCTGTTCGAACCCTATGCCTTGAGGACCGACAGCGGCTTCCGGTATATGGACGCGGCGGCAGAGGCGTTCGACTACACGAAGGACGGCTTCTACAAGGGCATCAAGGAGAGGAAGGGAAACAGCTGGGTAGGTCCCTACGACGATGTGTTCCTGAAGAGGCGGCTCATCAGCTATGCGGTGCCCATCTATGAGTTCAGCGGCGACACGATAGCCGTGCTGGGCGTTGACATCGACACTTACAGTCTGGGCGACACGCTGAACCGTCGCCACATCTACCCCTCGTCGTTCGACTTCCTGCTCACAGCAGAGGGCGAACTCATAGCAGGTCCCTCGGATTCCGCCATGCAGAAGGACCTGCGGGAGCTTGTCAGCATCATGGCCGACAGTACAGTAACCCGCGAGAAGAGCTACACCGGTCGGACCACGATGATCGACGTGGAAATCAATGGTCGCAAAGGTTCCCTGTTCTATGCCAGCATGCGGAGCTATCCGAACTGGCAGGTAGCCGTGGTCTGCTACGACGACGAAGTCTATGCCTCCCTCATGCAGCTGCGGTTCCGCCTCCTCTTGCTTTCGTTTGTCGCCTTTGGCGTATTGCTGTTCCTCGTCTTCCGTTTCTGGGCCGGCGAGAAGGAGCTGCACATCAAGAAGCTTGAGCAGGAACGCATCGACGGCGAGTTGCGCATAGCCAGCAACATACAGCAGTCGTTGCTTCCGGAACACGAATCCTCGCTTTCCGGCGTTAGCGAGATAAGCGTAGAGGGAAGGCTGATACCGGCCAAGGCCGTAGGCGGCGACCTCTACAACGCTTTTGTGCGCGACGGCAAGCTCTTCTTCTGCATCGGCGACGTGAGCGGCAAGGGCGTTCCCTGCGCGCTCATCATGGCTATAACGCAGGCTCTTTTCCGCGACATCGCTTCCCGCGAAAGCAATCCGGCACACATCATGAAGCGCCTCAACGAGATGGCTTGCCGCAACAACAAAGCCAACATCTTCGTCACTCTCTTCATCGGCGTCCTCGACCTCCCGACGGGCAACCTCCACTACTGTAATGCAGGCCACGAACTGCCGATATTCATTGACCATTCACCTTTGAACATTGACCATTCACCATTGACCATTGGCCATCAGGCTACGCCCGGAGCGGCCTCGGAGAGAAGCGACGGACAGCCTTCAGAGGCCAGAGTCCGATGCTCCTTCATAGAGGCGAAGCCCAATCTCCCCATAGGTCTCTTCGACGACTTCCAGTTCGAGATGCAGACCATGACGTTGAAGCCCGGAGATGCCTTCTTCCTCTATACCGACGGACTGACCGAAGCGCGAAGTGCCGACAACAAGCTTTTCGGCAGGGAACGCGTGGTGGAGATGATAACGCGGTGCGGCATGTCGGACCCCAAGCAGTTGGTGGAGACGGTCGTGAAGGAGGTGACGCACTTCTCCGAGAACAGGGAGCAGAGCGACGACCTGACGTTGCTGGCCTTCCGCTATACGCCTTCCGACGAGCAGAACGTGCTGGACGAAGAGCTGATTCTGCACAACGACGTGAAGGAAGTGGAGAAGCTGGGCGTCTTCGTGAAGGAAGTGGCAGGGCGCTTGGAACTGGAGAAGAAGCTGACCGGCAAGCTTCGGCTGGCCGTGGAGGAGGCCGTGGTGAACGTGATGGAGTACGCCTATCCGGCCGGCAAAACGGGCGAGATAAACATACGGGCTGTAGCGAACCGCCATCGGCTGAAGTTCGTCATCACCGATTCCGGCGTTTCCTTCAACCCGACGGAAGCCTCTGCCCCCGACACGACACTCTCGGCAGAGGAGCGCCCCGTAGGAGGCTTGGGCATCCTGCTCGTCAGGGAACTCATGGACACCATCAACTACGAGCGCATCGACGGGAAGAACGTCCTGACCCTCAGCAAGCGGTTGGCGGTCAGCGACAGTCCTCCGACCTCTAACCCCTAACCACAAACCACAAATCTCAGAACCTAATAACCTCAAATCCTATATTATAATATGAATACAAGCATTGAAAAGCAGGAGGGCAAATACCTTGTCACTCTCGAAGGCGAACTCGACACGGCAGCAGCAGCCGAAGTGGAAAAGAAGCTGCAACCTCTCTACAACACCGACGGCCTGGACGTCGTCATCGACTGCAGCGGGCTGGAGTACATCGCATCGAGCGGACTGCGCATCCTCATCAGCATCCTCAAAGGCGCGAAAGCCAGCGGCAGCAAGGTCGTGCTGAAGAACATGAACGACGACATCAAGAGCGTGTTCAAGCTCACCGGCTTCATCAATATCTTCGAGGTGGAGTAGGGGGTGGTTTTACACAACGTGGAGCGTAGCCCGATTCTCCGTGGAGTGTAAGCCGATTCTCCGTGGAGTGTAAGCCGATTCTCCGTGGAGTGTAAAACGACACTCCGTGCCGCCTTCGAAAATGCCCTTCGAGGACGCTCCCTCCGCTCCCCGCGATATGCTGTCGCAGCGAAGGCGGAAGGAGAGACAGATTAGCTCTAAACCAACGAAAACAGGAGGTAAATATGAAGAAAGGATTGTTTTCTGTCATGGCATTGTTGCTGACAGGATTCCTGGCAGCTTATGGCCAGGAAGAGAAGAAGAACCAGCTCGATATCGACCTCAACATGCTGGGTCATGGCGAGCTGCGTATAGGCGGATTGAGTCCTGTACCCGACGAAGACGGCGGATTCGACGAAAAGGCACAGTTCCTGCTGGGAAGGACTCGTCTGACCATAGGTTACAAACGTCCGCACCTCGAGGCCAAAGTCTCCGCACAGCATCAGGGAGTGTGGGGACAGAGCGGAAAGGGAAGCTTCAACCTCTATGAGGCTTGGGCACAGCTGAACACGAAGTTCGGCCTCTTCGCAAGGGTCGGACGGCAAGTCCTCTCGTACGACGACGAGCGCATCATCGGCTCCAACGACTGGGCTATGGCCTCGCTCTCCCACGACGTCCTGAAGCTGGGCTACGAAGGCCACGGGCATAAGGCCCACTTCATCTTCGGCTTCAACCAGAACGCAGAGAACGTCAGCGGCGGCACCTACTACGTGAACGGCGCACAGCCATACAAAATCATGCATACCCTCTGGTACCACTACGATCTGCCCAAGTTCCCGCTCGGCCTCTCCGTGCTCTTCATGAACATCGGCATGCAGGGAGGTGAAAAAGGAGGCAAGGGAGATTATGCCCCTCGCAACAGATACCAGCAGCTCATCGGCGGCTACATCTCCTACAATCCCAACCGGCTGACGGCCGAAGCCTCGTACTACCACCAGCTTGGCCGCAACGAGAACAACATCAAGATGGACGCCTGGATGGCGAGCATCAAAGCCCAATACCAAATCAGCAGAAGGGTGGGGGCCGTCGTAGGCTACGACTACCTCAGCGGCGACGACTACCCCTACGTGCGTCCCAAAGGCCTGATAGGAATGGCTCACCACGAGAAAATCAAGTACTTCAATCCCGTCTATGGCTCTCACCACAAGTTCTACGGCATGATGGACTTCTTCTATGTGCAAGCCTTCTCCGACTCCTTCTCCCCCGGCCTGCAGAACCTCTATGCCGGAGCGTCCTACAGTCCGCTCAAAGGCCTTAACCTGAGGGCCGCCTATCACTATCTGGCTACCACCACAAACCTGCGTAACGCGGGCAGAACGCTGGGACACGACATCGACATAGAAGCTTCCTATCGGATCATAAAGGATGTCAATCTGGCCCTCGGCTTCTCCTTCATGGCAGGCACAGAAACGATGGAAAAGCTGAAACGGGCCGATACCGACTCGAACATGAAGTGGGCTTGGTTCTCCCTCGTCGTTTCTCCCCACATCCTTTCATTCAAGTTCTAATCCCAAACACATCATTACTATGGCATCACCTTTAAGCAAAACGCAATACGGCATCTACGTGGAGTGCGTCAACCACAACGGCGAAATCTGCTACAACATTCCTTATTTATATACGTTCGACAGGAGCTTGGACGCCGAAAGGCTCGCCAGGGCAGTCGAGACAGCCGTCAAGGCACACCCGACACTCTTTACCCGCATCTTCCTCAACGATGAAGGCGAACCCATGCAAACCGTCGAGGCAGACGACAGCTTCACGGTCGAAGTGGAAGACACCAACGACATCGAAACGCTGAAGAAGTCGTTGATAAAGCCCTTCGACATCTATGGCGACCGCCTCTTCCGCGTCCATCTGCTTCGCGACCCGAACCATATCTATCTCTACATCGAGTACCACCACATCATAGCCGACGGCACTTCGACACAACTGATATTCGGCGATATAGAAAAAGCCTACCAGGGACTTGAACTGGAAAAGGAAGAGCTTACCTTGGCAGAAGCGGCCGAACTGGAAGCAGCCGAGCGGCAGACGGCAGCCTTCGAGGAAGCGAAAGCCTGGTATGCACAGAACTTCGACTGCGGAGACGTGTATTCGCCGTTGATGCCCGACGTCGATCCGAGTCAGACAACAGCCTCAAAGTCCGGCTCAGAAGCACGACTCCAGAGGAAGCTCGGTACCGACTTGGAGCGCATAGATGCCTTCTGCAAGGCAAACGGCGTGTTCAGGAGCACCTTCTTCACCTCGGCGTATGCTTTCCTGCTTGCTAAATACAATAACGAGCAAGAGTCGCTCTTCACCACCATCTATAACGGACGACTGGACAAGCGACTGAGGAATGCCGTAGGCATGTTTGTCAAGACACTTCCCTCCTATGCGAAGTTTGCAGACTCCACCACTGTGCTCGACTTCCTCAAGGCAGGCGGGGAGCAGATGACGGGCTGCCGTCAGCATGCAACCTACGCTTTCAGCGACATGATGAACGACCTCGGCTTGCAGTCGGCTACTGCGTTTGCTTGGCACGGAGAGCTATTTGAAACCCCGACCTTCGACGGCAAACCGATGTCCTCGGTCATCCTGATAAACAACACACGCGATGTGCCCATCTATCTGAAGACATTCGTATGCGGCCGACATTGCTGCATAGAGGCTGAATACGACTCAAACCAATTCTCAGAGGCACTCGTCGGACAGTTCCTGGAGAGCTACGAAAGCGTGGTGGAAGGCTTCCTTTCCAAGGAGTTTCTGCGTGAGATAGACCTTATCGACAAAGAGCAGACGGCCTTGCTCGACAGCTTCAACGAGACAGACGAACCGTATGACGACACGCAAACCATCGTCTCGCTCTTCCGCAAGCAAGCACAGACAAGGCCCGACAAGGTGGCTGTGGTCTTCAAGGAGAACAGCTATACCTATAGAGAAGTGGACGAGATGAGCGACCGCATAGCAGGGTATATCGCCCATAAGGGCTTGGGCGAAGAGGACGTAGTAGCAATACTGATACCCCGATGCGAGTGGATGGCCATCGCATCCCTCGGCGTTCTGAAAGCAAGCTGTGCCTTCCAACCGCTCGACCCCAGCTATCCGAAGGAGCGACTGAACTTCATGGTGCAGGACACGAAAGCACGTCTGCTGATTGCCGACGAAAGCCTCTTGCCCCTGATGGATGAGTACAAAGGCGATGTCCTGCTGACAAAAGAAATTCCGACTTTACCGAATACTCCGATAACTCTGAATGCTCCGAAGCCGGAAAGCCTGTTCACTTTGATTTATACCAGCGGTTCGACGGGCGTTCCGAAGGGAGGCATGTCCGAGCATCGCAACTGGGTGGCCTTCTGCTACATGCATTGCAAGCGCATGAAGATTAGCTCCGAGAGCCGCTTCGGTGCTTATGCCAGCTTCGGCTTCGATGCTTCTCCGATGGAGATATACAGCACCCTGACGCAAGGCGGCGAGTTGCATATCATCCCCGAAGAGCTGCGTCTTGACCTCGTGGCACTCAATGATTACTTTGAACGTCATGGCATCACGCATACGTTTATGACTACGCAAGTGGCCTACCAGTTTGCTACGGGAATGGAGAATCATTCGCTCATGTACCTGATGACGGGCGGTGAGAAGCTTGCCTCGCTTACTCCTCCCAAGAACTTCACCCTTAACAATGCCTACGGCCCTTCAGAAACCATCTGCTACGTCACGTGCTTCGATGTCAAGGACAAGCGGCAGAACATCCCGATTGGTTCGGCAGTACTGAACAGCAAACTCTATATCGTCGATAAGGACGGCCATCGTTTGCCAGTAGGAGCATGCGGTGAACTTTGGGTGGCAGGCCCGCAAGTCAGTCGCGGCTACCTGAATCGTCCGGAGAAAACGGCAGAAGTGTATATCAGCAACCCCTTTACGGACGAACCGAAGTACGCTCGCGTCTATAAGACAGGCGACATCGTGCGCTACCTGCCCGATGGCAACATCGAGTTCGTAGGCCGCAGGGACGGACAGGTCAAGATACGTGGCTTCCGCATCGAGCTGAAAGAAGTGGAAGCCGTCATTCGCGAGTTCCCAGGCATCAAGGATGTCACGGTGCAGGCTTTCGACGAAGAAGGAGGCAACGGCGGCAAGTTCATCGCAGCCTATATAGTAAGCGAGGAGAAGATAGACATCGAAGCCCTCAATAGCTTCATCCTCGAAGAGAAGCCGCCCTATATGGTTCCGGCTGTCACGATGCAGATTGATGCTATTCCCTTGAACCAGAACCAGAAGGTCAACAAGCGAGCGCTGCCGAAGCCCGAGAAGTCTGCTGCGTTGTCAATGCAACAAACGGAACAGGCCCCGCTGAACGTGCTGGAGCAGGAACTGCACGACTTGATTGCCGGCATCGTAGGCAACGAGGACTTCGGCATCACAACGGTTCTTGGCTATGCAGGGCTTACTTCTATTTCTGCCATCAGACTTGCTGTGCTCATCAGCAAGCGCTACGATGTGGCCCTCGACGCTAAGTCGCTCGTCAAGACAGGCACGTTGCAGAGCATCGAGAACGAAATACTGAAGAGCCTGATGCAGCCGCAAGAGGTCCACTCAGCACGTCCTGCCCAGTCGGCACAAGAGCCTCAGAAGGTTCCGCTCTCTTACGCTCAGACTGGTGTGTATGTGGATTGCATGAAGAATCCCACTTCTACCATCTACAATATCCCGCTGAAGATAGCCTTCCCGCCTGCAACGGACGTCCAGGCGCTCTCAGTGGCGTTGAAGACTTTGGTGAAGGCTCATCCGCAGTTGAGCATTCACTTCGAGACCGAAAACACAGAGATTGTTCAGATACTCGATGCCGACCAGGCCGTTGAGATACCTTTGACGGAGATGAGCGAGCAGGAGCTGTCGGACTACAAACTGGAGTTCGTAAAGCCTTTCAACCTGAACAAGGGGCCTTTGTACCGTCTGGAGATTGTGAAGACGGAGCAGAAGGTCTATCTGCTCACTGATTTCCATCACCTTGTGTTCGACGGCGGCTCCTACGACATCTTCCTCCATCAGCTTTGCGACCTAATGAATGGTGGCGAGATAGAGGCTGAGGACATGAGCTATGCCGCCTTCGTCGTGGCAGAGAAGGAAGCAGAGAAGGGTGCTGACTATGCAGCTGCCCGCGACTACTTCCAGAGCCGATTGGGAGAAGTGGAAGGGCCGACTGAGATTCCGTCCGACTTGACGAACCCGAAGGAGCAAGGCATCATCGGCGAGGCATCTGCTTCCATCGACATCGATGCCGTCAGCGACTTCTGCCGCAAGCACCAGATAACGCCGGCCCATCTCACTTTAGCAGCCGTCTTCTACACCTTGTCGCGCTTCTCCAACAACGAGCGTCTGTGCATCACCACGATTAGCGGCGGCCGCAGCAACCTCAGCATTCGCAATACGGTGGGCATGTTCGTCAACACCCTTGCCCTCAGTGCCAACATCGGTTCGCAGAGTGTGATGGAGTTCATCAAGGAGACAAGCGAAGACTTCGATACCACGCTGACCCACGAGAACTATCCTTTTGCACAGATAGCTTCCGACTACGACTTGACGGCAGAGATTATGTTTGCCTATCAGCTGGGCGTGCTGAGCGACTATCGCTGCCAAGGTGTTTCGCTGGAGCTGGAGAACTTGGAACTGAACGTACCGAAGTTCCGCATCGCCTTCTATATCAAGGAGCAAGATGGCAACACTTGTGTGTATATCGAATACGACAACGGCCGCTACTCCCAGAGCCTGATGCAGAGCATGGCGGATGCTGTAAGCACGGCCGTCGCTGCCTTCATGCGCCAGCCCGATGCGCCTCTGTTGAGCGTTTCGTTGCTCAGCGAGGAGCAGAAGGCTCTGCTCGACAGCTTCAACCAAACCGATGTTGACTACGATGCCTCGCAGACCATCGTTTCGCTCTTTGCCAAGCAGGTGAAGCAGACACCCGACAACATAGCCGTCGTCTATAAGGACATACATTATACATATAAAGAGGTAGATGAGATAAGCGACCGCATAGCCGGCTTCATCGTGTCGAAAGGCCTGAAGGCAGAGGACGTAGTGTCCGTGCTCATTCCCCGATGCGAGTGGATGGTGATTGCCTCGCTTGGCGTGCTGAAGGCCGGTTGTGCCTATCAGCCGCTCGACCCCAGCTATCCGAAGGAGCGCCTGAACTTCATGATGCAAGACGCGAGTGCCAAGCTGCTCATTGCTGATGAGGAGTTGCGCGACATCGTGGACGAGTACAAGGGCGAAGTGCTGCTGACGAAAGACATTGCAGCCCTCGTCCCGTCTGTTGCGTTGTCAACGCAACAAACAGAACCCAAGCCTTCTTTCCTCTTCATTCTTCTCTACACCTCCGGCTCTACCGGCGTGCCTAAGGGATGCCAGCTGACGCACGGCAATCTCGTCGCCTTCTGCCATTGGTACCAGCGCTATTACGGGCTTACTCCTGAGTGTCATGTGGCAGCGTACGCCAGCTATGGCTTCGATGCCTGCATGATGGACATGTATCCTGCCCTTACTTGTGGCGCTGCGGTCTATATCATAGGCGAGGACATCCGCTTGAACCTGCCCGACCTTAACGACTATTTCAACGCCAACAACATCACCCACTCGTTCATCACGACACAGG
>CACYQI010000032.1 GCA_902776455.1 uncultured Bacteroidales bacterium
CGTGGAGATGGGGAATCTATTGTTGTGTCCATACAGATATTTGCCATTAGGCATCTGCCAATAATAGTTCCCACTCTCATTGCTGATGCGGGTATAATAAGTGGCATCGTCGATGGCAGGACGTATATTTGCTCCGTGTTCAAAAGTAAGAGGATAATATGTGCCGTTGTAATTCATCTCACTTGTAGCAGGGAACACATACTTGTCGGCATACGTTCCATGCGTCTTGATACGAATGACATACCAGTTATCGCTGCCGGAAGCAGGAACTGCACTTGCTGCGGTCTTATTGTCCACCAATTTGTTAAAAGCAGCGGTAGCAGCAGTGCTTTGGTCTCCGTCAACCTTTGTTATGGTAAAGTTGCCGCCCACGTCATTGTAGTTAATGATTGGACCATTGTAGCCATTGCTGACGGCTGCGTAGGTATCTGTCGTGACTGTTTTAATCTTCTTCGTTCCATCATTCTGGGTAATGAAGGTAACAGCCACAGCGTTTGAAGAGAATAACCACGAAGCAGTGCTTGATGTAGCAGAAGGTATGGCAAACTTGCCAGCTCCTACATTATATAAATAATATTGTCTGGCTGTTCCTGTAGGCACGAGAACCCATTGGCAATTGGGATCGGTGGCACTGAATGTTCCGCTTTTGCCGCTCGACCATACGTAGGATGAACTGCCGTTATACATCATGGCACCACGGCCGCTGTTTATGTTGTTGATGGTATATACCTCGCTGATGGTGGGAATCCACGAATCTACAAACTCTACTGGATAGAAAGCCCAGTCGTTGTTGCCGCCAGTAGTGGTAGGAGCGGAAGTACCCCAGCCAACGATGGTAGAAGGATCGCCGCCCGTGAAGTCGTTGCCATCAAGAATGACACCGTTGGTTGTTCCTTGAAGGGAGTAGTGGCCATCGGTACCACCAATCTTGGCTACTGTGATGGCTTCCTGACCTAAAGCGGTTGTCGGCACATTAGTGGAAGCATTTATCGCTCCTATATAGTTGCCATAGCCATTCTGCAAATAGTACTTGCCACCGCCAGCACTGAGCAGTCGAACCAGATAACCTGCCTTTTCGGTTGCTAATCCGGATGGCTTTGTCCGGGTGTGCTTAAGCTTGTGTTCAGATGTGTTCTCAAAGACGAAGCTGGTACGCGAACGCTGAGAGATTACATACCACTGTCCTTCGCTGATGCTGGCTGCTTCTGTAGCAGAAACAGAAATGTCCTTATCGGCAAATGCAGAATAAGTAGCAGATGTGGCCAGCGTGGAAGCTGTAACTTCGTAAATGCTTACAGGAGAATCTGTGGTGTGAGCAACTAATTTACTGCTACTACGATTGGTATGGTAAGCCGTACCGCTAACATTACAAGTAAAAGTGAAACGGTTGGCAGTAGCACTTGCTGCAATTGTCCATGTTCCAGCATTCGCAACTGTGGTAGGTGCAATATATTCGCCATTGGAGGATGGTGTAGGCCAGTACTTGCCAGTATAGGCATTCTCGACCTTGTAACCGCCATTTCCATCGCTAATCAGATAATAAACGGCAGCTTGAGTGGCCGAATTGTTGTTGGCCATGCTATAATCATTTCCACCTGTATCGAGAGCATAAGGTGTTCCTGTTAGTCCGTCCCATCTCAGAAGATATGCTTTGCCGCTGACGATGCTATTGGCATCTGTCACTTGGTTACCCACAGTTACTGCTACCTGAGCATTCAACTGTGTCACTGCTCCTACTGCCAGCAGGAGCAAGGCTGTTAGTTTTTGTTTGAGGTTCATAGTGTTTAGTTTTATTTGATGAATACTTTCTTTCCGTTGATGATGTTCACGCCATACTGAGGCTTGCTCAGGCGCTGGCCGGAGAGGTTGTAGCATTTACCATTTAACGATTTACCATTTACGATTTCGGTAATTGCGGTTGGGTCATTGTCGAGGTCGAGCATGAAGCCCTTGACGCCACTGCTTGCCGGCACTTCGAGGTAGGTCTTGTTGGCACCGAGGGTAATAGTCCCTTCGGTGAACTTGTAGAAGCCAATCTCTCCGTTCAGACGACCCATCGAATAGTAAGGCGTTGCATCGCTGAGGTCGAGCTGCATGCTTGTGAGCGTGCCCTTCAGAAGATTCGTTTCAGCATCGACCACTCTCGACAGGCCGCTCGTTACGTTGAACTTCGTACTGTTTGCCATCTCGCTATTGATGAGCACGACTGCCGTGTAGGCAGGGATGTCGTGACCATCATTGTCAACCTCTGTAAGCTGGGCGTAGTTGCTGTTGGTTGTTGTGATGTAGTAGGCTTTCGTGTTCGTGTCGGTCTGCACATCGCGGTCGAAGTAGAACGTAGCATACGACTTGTCGCCTACAGCATTGAGTGTTACGCGTACCACTGGTTCGAGAGCCCAGGCTGAGCCGTCGGCAGTGCCGGAGGTATAGTTATAGGTAACGACCTGTGTTATACCTCCATTGGTATTGGCATAGCTATAGCCTGAATAGTCGCTTTGGTTGCTCAGTTTGATGGCAAAATAAGGAACGTCGCCCGACTTGGCATTATAAATGATTTGAGCAGGCATATAGTTCTCCGGCGTTTGTGTAGCCGTGAACTGCTGCGAATAGCTTGTCCGCGTGTTATCCAAGTACCAAGCCTCATCGCCGTCGAAGCCTGCGATGTAGTACGACTCGGGCAGGCCATTGCTTGCATTTATGTTCTCCTCAATGCGGAACACAGTGTTCATCTCTTCAGGATTGCCATTGTTGTAGAGCTTGTGGTCGCTGTCGAGCTTCCAGTACTTCGATGTGAGGCCACTGCCCATGCAGCGCACTTGGTAGTAGCCGGAAGAGATGAGCATGGAGATGTCCTCAGCCTCTTCCACTACGAAGCTCAAGCCCTTGTCGGAGTTGATGTTGGCTGCACTCCATGTTCCCAATTGCTCGGCAAGGCAATTCGAAGAGTTCGGAATGACAAAGGATATAGCGGCACTGGGCAGGGCGTTGTCCCAGTAGTTCGTCGTGATGTCGGGATTGCTCCTGGGGATGTACTTCGTAGGAGTGGCAGAAAGCATGCTGTTCACCAGACCTGTCTCAGGATAAGCGTAAGGACGGATTTCGATGCCGTTGAAGGGATCGCCCGTGAAGAACCATCGGCCGCGGGGCGTCACCCAGTTCTTTGTTCCAGAAGCCTGCTTGGCCTGTCCCGTAGGACTGTCGGGAGCATAGGCGTAGTAGCTGTAACGTGTTGATTTGAAGAAATAGAGGTGAGGATTATCTGTGTCCGTGGTCAGCTGGAACGGGCCAGTCCAGTTGTATGTCACCTGCACTTCCTTAGCCTCATTGGCCGTGAACGATGCCAAAGCGGGATAGCTCACGAAGCGGTTCTCGTAGTCGGTCAGCTCCGTAGGATAGCTGCTGACGGTGGAGCCATAGGCGTGGTTCACCGTGGTGGAGAACATCTCATTGCCTTCACCATCTACTACCGTCCAAGTGATGGGCACATCGGAAACGATATCTGCGACCTCGATGGCTTGAATAGCTGCACCGCCATCGCTCGTGCCGTTAGCTGTCCAGTACTTCACGCCTTGGTTGCTGTTGATGCCGCCGTACTGGTTCCAATAGACACCTGTTGTGCCTGCCGGGGCGATGCTGAACGGATTGGTGTAGCCTGCTTGCGTGCAGCTCGTGATAATCCAGCGCGTGCCTTCCGTCTCGAAGGTGGGGAAGGACGAGCCGTTGGTAGCTGTGCCGTTGGCAGCAGCCAGTGCCTGACCGCTCTTGGCATAGTTGCGGATGATGAAGCCGTTGAACGGGTCGCCGAAGAACATCCATCGCTGCTCGTTCGTTACTTCAGAAGATGTCGTGCAGTCGAGCTGCCCGCCTGCCATGGTGTTCGACGTGACGTACAAAGCATTGCGAATCTTCAGCTGATAGTGGTGCTCGTTGCCTGCCGTAGAGATTTGGAACGGTCCAGTCCAGGTGTAAGGAATAAACTTGTCGTTGGTGCCGCTTGCTACCGTGAAGGCTGTCAGCGCAGGCAGGGTGATGAAGCGCTGGGAGGCCATCGTGGTCAGTTCTGTGGGATAGGCACTGATGGTTGCGCCGGCACTCTCGTCGGTCGTGATACTGAAAATGGGTGAGTTGTTCCCGTCAACAATAATCCAGTTGACGGTGGTGGCAAGAGCTTCGCTGGCTTCTACAACCGTAAAGAGGCTACCTATATCATTCTGTGCGTCGCCAGTTGAGGTAATCCAATAGTTCAATCCGCCTAAGCCTTGGAAGTCGTTGAGGTATGCCGGTGCGCTCACGCCTCCACTGCCATTGCTGTAATCGGTTCCGCCAGCTACATTCTCCAACGAGAAACCCGTGCCGGCGGAGTTGGTGCGGACGCGCCATTTCAGTGACTCTCCAGATTTCATCACGGGGAAGTAGCCGTATTGGTTGGACACCGTGTTGAAGCCTGCATAGTCTTGCAGCGTTTGCCCATTGCCACGTCCTTTGTTGTAGATCTTAAATCCTGAGTATTGGTTACCAACGAAAGCCCATTGGTAGTTGTCGTCGGACGTGTCGTAACTGTCTTTCAACTTATGGCCGTTGTTGCCTTGTCCGCCTCCCAACTGATAGAGTTGTTCGCCTGCTGTCACCCATTTGCCTTTTAAGCCAAGATAGTACCAAGTGGCAGACTCGTATGAACTGGCCCAAGCAAATGGTGCGTCGTCAGAGGAACCGGCAGTCACCGTCCATGTCTGTCCGTTTGTGGTTGGCACGGGGGGATAGGTGTACTTTGTATAGTCGCGCTTTGCTTCTGCTGGCAAGCCGTCGGTAGCGTCTGAGAAGAAGGCGTTAGGCAGTGAGTAAAGCTCTGTACCGCCAGCATCGACTATCCTCAAAGTGCCTGTGACGCCGTCGGGCACGGTGAACTCGTTGGAATAGAGTGTCAAGCCAGGATAGTTGGCATTGGTGAAGCTGAAGCGTACGCGGCTTTGCGGCTTCATGAAGCCATAGAGGTTTCCGTCGGTGCTCTTGGTGTAGTCGTTGCCGTCCACGTCGCTCGCTGCGAGCGTCAGCGGTGTGTCTGTTGTGCCATTGTAACTGTTGACAACGGGCACGACGCTTTGCACGCCATTGCCGTCGAGACGGGCTTCGGTCAGGTCGAGCGTATAGGCCGTCTCATTGCGTGAAGCATAGTTGGGCAACTTCGACTGCAAGGGATAGCTGTAATCGCCGAAGGCCGCCCTCATGGAGCCGGAGAAGTCGTATTGCCCGTCGTTGCCGGCATAGAGCATCCGCTCGGGTTTGCTTTCGGCGGAGGGGAAGGAACGGAAGGTGAGGTGGTTCGACGAGATGTCGAGGTCGGTAAGTCCGTCCAAGCCGCTCATGCTGAGGGTTGTAAGACCGTTGTTTGCCACGTCGAGCACCTTGATAGGCTCGCCATAGCCAGCCAGGTCTTCCAGATTGTTGCCTTGAGCGGAAATCGTGGTGACGGAGGGAGGAAGAACCAACGAGAACATGCTGTTGCCCTCGCAGCGCACGATGTCGAGGCTCGTGTTACCGGAGAGGTCAAGGCTGGAGATGCTGTTGCCTGTCACGTCGAGGGAGTAGAGCGTCGTGCCGTTATAGGCAAGGCTCGACAGTCCGCAGTTGGCTACGTTCAGATTCTCCACGGCAGGACACTTGGCAGCCGTGATGGCGTTGGCTACGGCCGCACTTGTGTTCGACACGTCGATGTCGGTCAGGGCGGACATCGTGCCGAGGGTCAGCGTGGTCAAAGCCGTGCAGCCGTTCAGGTTGAGCGAAGCCAGATTGGCGGCCATTCCTGTAATGTTGATGCCGGCCACGTTAGCCTTGTTGTTATAGACCTCGAGGTAGTTGACGTCGTCGGGCAGGGTGATGGTCAGCGTCTTATAGGTGTTGCTGCCTGTCGTGACGGCGAAGGTCTGCCAATAGGTATTGTTCTCGGTCAGGGAAACCGTGCCGCCGGTGCCGTTTGCTGTTGTCTTGCTTCTCGTGACGCTGCCGCTGGTCTTGCTGATGCGGAAGTAGATGGTCTGAGAGTTGCTGGCCGAAGTCACGGTAAAGGTTTGCGAAGCCGAAGCAGAGAGGAGACTGCTGGCGGCGAGAATGACGATAGATAATATCTTTTTCATTGTTTGTGTCCTCCTTGCTTTAGTTGTTGTTGATAGATGCCGGCAGCGTCCAGCTTGGGTTGGCAACCTCGAGGATCGCCTTCACGCGGCTGTCGTCGCAAGTGGAGAGGCCGAGGGCATTCATGTCTGCCTTGAACTCGTTGTACATGTCTTCCGTCATCAAGTACCATGCGCCGCCATAGGTGCGATAGGCCACCTGACGGAGCAGGCCGCATTTCTCGAAGTAGGGGAAGAGGTTGTACCCGCTGAGGCGGCTGGCCTTGCGGATGTAGTTCAGGATGAAAGGCACGGAGTTCACGCTCCATCCGAGGTGGCTGGAGTTGATGTAGTTCTTCGTAGTCCAAACGCTACTGCTGTAGGCCGAGCGGAACTGGCTGCAGGCGTTGGTGTTGCCGTTCTGTGCTGCTGCCAGGATTTCGTACTTGTCCACGCCGCTCTTCTCGATGCTGGAGCCAACGATGCTGGTGCCGCTCTTCTTGTCGGTCTGCCGAAGGGCTTCGAAGAGGTCGTAGCTGAAGTCGGGCTTGTTCAGCACGGTGATGGCATAGAAGGAGATGGCGATGAACGGACGGGCTGTGCAGTAGTTGGTGAAGTCGAAGGAATAGACGCTCTGTGTCGCTTCGGCTGTCCAGTCGCGGTGGCTGTTGTAGGTGTTGTTCACCAAGGTGGTGAAGTAGGAGTTCCAGCTGACATCGGACTTGTTGCTGTAGGCGTTGTCGCGCGTGTTGGCGATGGTGGTATAGACCGTCTTGTCGTTAGCTGTCAGTTCGCTTGTCGGGGTGCCGTTGTAGAGCGTGGTGCCGAATGCCGGATGGCAGCCGTGGCCTGTGTCGGTGAGGCCGAAGCGGACGGTGTTCCAATAGGAGTTGTAGTTGTTCGTCGCTTCGTCGCAGCCTGCCCAGTTGAAGTAGGGACGCATCTGATGCTGGTGTCCCCATTCGTGGCTGATGCCCCAGACGCTGGCACCGCTGGCGATGAGCATCTGGTAGAGGTCGAGGCACTCCTCCTGCACGTCGTAGCAGAAGCTCACGCCGAGGTCGCCTTGGAACATGAAGAACTTGTAGTTCACGTATGCCAAGGTTCGGGTGTTGGGCACGAGGTTGTACTTCTGCAAGCCCAGCGCCTCGTGCTCGGAGCCGATGACGTACTCGATGGCGCGGATGTACTGGCGGTAGCCTTTCGACGTTCCTGTCGAAGAGAACCATCCGCTGCTCTTCGTTGTGGTGCGGCAGTAGTTGTAGAGGGCATTGGCCTCCCATATCATGTGGGCGTGGTCGGTGACGACGTCCATGTGCTTGTTCGGGGCGTTCTTGCAGAGGTTGTGCATCTCGTCGTTGGTGAGAGCGAGGCTGAGGAAGCCGTTCTCAATGCCGTTGAGGAAGTGCATCGGCACGTCGGAATAGGCTCCGTCCGTGTCGGCGAAGTAGGTGACATAGGCCAAGCCGTCGGAAACCTCAGAGGCCGTGGCGCCGGAGGGCGTGGTGGGGTTGTACTCGATGATGTTCATGCCCTCGTGCAGGCCGTAGGAACTGATAATGGGGTCAAAGGAGCCGTCGTTGAGGTACGTGCCCGACGTGTCGCCCGGGTACTTGCCTGGGAACCACGAGACGATGGACAGGCCGATGGTGGCGCCAGAGGGAATGCTGGGAATCCAGATGGCAATCTTCGAGTTCTTCTTGACGCTGATGCCCGTCACGTTGCCGAAGCGGTCGTAGTACTTGCCGGGGGCGTTCCACTCGTTGCTGATGGTCTCCGGCGACTTGAAGCATTGGGCGGTGTGTACGCGATAGGTGGTGCTGTAGCCGCCGTCGTAGATGGCTTGTGCCAAGGTCTTGATGAAGGCGTTGCCGACGTTGTTGATGGTGGTCTGCGTCACGCTGCTCTTGAGCGTGGTCCAGAGGTCGTCCTCGAACAGACTCTCGGCCATCGTGCTGGCCGACGTGTTGCGCTTACCGATGACGAACTCGGCACAGCTGGCGTGGTTGTTGTAGCCCGAGGAGATGACGACGCGGATGTAGCGTGCCGTCACAGCGCTGAAATCAATAGACGAAGCCGACGACTTCATCTCGAAGTCGTAGTTGCCGATGGTTGTCCATGAGCTGTTGTTCGTGGAATACTGCAACCGGAACGCACCCCAGTTGCCGTTTGAGTTGCCGCTGCGCGGTGTGTAGGTGATGAAGTCCACGCTCTTCGACGAACCGAGGTCCCAAGTGGCCGTCACGGTGCCGCCGTTTGCCAGGGCTTGGCCGCTGTTGTAGTTCGAGTGCCAAATGGTGGAGAAGTTGCCGTCGTAGGAGTTCTTGAACGGGCTTTCCGAGGCGTACGACGTGGCAGAGCCGCTGGAGATGGTGTACTTCGTGTCCTCGAAGGAAGAAAGTGCAGCGCCGCTGTACTCGTCGCCGGTCTGTGTGATGGTGAGCACCTGCGTCACGCTGGGATTGGCCGAGCCGGAGATGGTGATGTTGCCGTAGCGTGCAGAGGCAGAGGCATTCTTGGCGACGCGGATGTTGAGGCGTGTGCCGGAGAACGATGCCGTGAGCCATGCCGAGGCATCGGCGGCTACTTCTGCCGTGAGCGTCCCGGCGTTCTTCGCCGTGATGTCGTAGTACATCGTGCGCTCGGTGTTGCTTATCGTACGGTTGTGCGGTGCTTCGATGATGACCTGTGCCTGCATGCCCAAGGTGAGCAAGCCCAGCAGGAACATCATCCAAATACGTTTGATAAGGTTCATTCGCTTCATAAATTAGTTTTAGTCGGTAATAGTTGTTGCTTGCAAAGATAAGGAAAAATTCTGACTCTCGCAAATTTTCTTGACATAAGTCAATATAATATGTGGAAATTTGGCGTTTTGCGAGGGTTTTAGCCACCGCAAATGATGCAAAATCCGGGCTGCGCAAGCTCTAAGTGCCCTTGCGGCTTTGTGTTCCAACAAAACTTCGATTGGAATCAGCAAACAGCCGCCTTTTGTAAAGATTCTTCCCACCGTCAATCGTTCTGGCGGCGTTTCTCGCCCTCGATGGCACTTTTCACCCCTTTTCGCAAAAGATGGCCTTAAATCAAGTCCCCATTGGAAACCAATAAGTTACAAAGCCGCTTCCTTCGAGCCAACATCAACAAAGTGCCACCGTAGCATGCCTCCCTGATAAACAAAGCACAGAAAACCGCCAAAACCAGCGCGTTTCTTCGGTCACAGGCGCGTGCTGTTTCGCTCGATGCTCCACGTTGCATCGGCTCACGCTCCACGCAGCATCGCGAGAAGCCCCCTGCCGCGTCCTCCCAAGCTGCCTTTTGCGTCGGGAATCGTTGTCAAGCTTTTTCGCATAGCCATCAGCCTGCCTTTCTCCTTCCTCCGTCCTGCCTTTATTGTAGCCTCGTCCTGCCTTTCTCCTTCCCCCGTCCTGCCTTTCTCCTTCCCTTGCTCTGCCTTTATTGTAGCCTCGTTCTGTATGTTGCGTTGTCAACGCAACCCCCGGACCCCCCTTCCTGCCTTCTTCCCTTCCCCCGTCCTGTATGTTGCGTTGTCAACGCAACCCCCGCCCCCCTGCTACCTCCCCTCGCAGAGCCTGCGGGCTATGTCGTTCAGGGCCAGGCATTGGCCGCGGCGGATGGTGAGCTGTTCGTTGTGGTGCTCCCACGGGGCAAGGATGAGGAGCTGCCCCTTGGCGCAGGCCTCCATGCGGCTGCCCCCGGGCTTGGCAAGGTCGGTGAAGCCGTTCTCCTGCAGGTAAACAAGCGGCAGGCCAGCGTTGAAGGCAGCCCGCATGACGGCTTTCTCGCCGGGCGAGATGGCTGGCGAGACGAGCACTGCCCCCTGCCTTGCGGCGGAGAGGCACTCCTGCACCTTGGCTGCTATCTCCTCTTCGGTGAGGCTGCGCGAGCATTGCACCTGCAAGCGGAAGGGGCGGTCGAGCAGGAAGCGGTTGCCGATGGCGGAGAAGGTGAAGCCTGCTGCCTGCACGTTGCGCTGCACGCGGAACAGGTCGGGGTGCTCGCGCTTCATCAAGAGGCGGCGGGGGTTGTCGGCCAGGTACTGAAGCCAGATGTCGAGCTGACCGGAGCGGAGCAGGAGGCGGTCGTTGTAGCCTCGGGCAAAGAGCAGGCCGTGGCTGCGGTCCTCGCCTCGGCGGTCGCGTCGTCCTGTTTGTTGCGTTGGCAACGCAACATACGGAACGCCCAGCACCAGCTCGCGGTAGTGGCGGTTGCAGCTCTGCTTGAAGCCACGCAGGGCCATGCCGAGAGGTGCTTCCATCTTCTCCTTGACGAAGAGGATGCCGTGCAGGTGGTCGGGCATCATCTCGAGGGCAACGACCTCTATTTCAGGATGGTGCTGCGATGTTGCCCACCACTCGTCGGCCACCCGTTGCCCCAGCTCCGTTAGCTCGATGCGCGGTGCTTCGTCGCTGCCTTCCTGTGCTTCGCTCTTGCCTACTGCTTGCCCAAGGAGCGGCCGCCGGCCTTCGGTCACCATCGTAATCATGTAGATATGGCGGCCTGTGTAGTCGTGTCCCACGCAGCGGCGAAGCATGGAGGGCTTCTTCTCTCTGGCAAAGGCTTTCTGCGTTTCGAAGGTCTCCTTCTTCATGTCTGCTTGGTTTTGCGGGTTTTGTATGTTGCGTTGCCAACGCAACACACGGAACGACTGCAAAGATACAACTTTTTCGGCTAAGGTGGGGCATAAACGAAAAGAAATGCTTACCTTTGCATATCATTTACGACATGAGTCCGACGAAACCTATTGCCGAACAACAGGGACTCGTATGATGCGGCACGGCTCATGTTTAACAATTAGAATATGAAAGAATCGGAACAATGAAACAGGAAATCAACCCAAAGGAAACGAGTCGCGCCTATGCCTTCGAGATGTGGATGAAAGCGCCGATGCCGATGGTGACGCTGTTTAAGACGCTCGATGTGACGCGGCTCGTGAAGCTCAGCAAAAGGCGGGGGCTGAAGTTCAACATGCTGATGTGCTGGTGCATAGGCAAGGCTGCGAGCACGATCAAGGAGTTCTATCTGCTGCCCGAAGCAGGCAGGTTGATGCAGTTCGACAGCCTCGCCGTTTGTACCATCGTGGCGAACAAGCAAGGCGAGGTCAGCTCGTGCGACGTCCCCTTCTGCGAGGACTTGTCCGCCTTCAACGAGCAATACCTGCGGCTCACAGAGGAAGTGGCCGAGACGTGCAGGAACCACGACCTTCCCGACTCGATGGTCATCGGCACCTCGGCTCTGGCGCAGTACGACATCGACGGCGCCGTCGGCATGTATAGCGGCATCTTCAACAATCCCTTCCTTATTTGGGCCGGCTACAAACGCCGCTTCTTCAGGACGACCCTCAAGGTCTCCTTCCAGTTCCACCACACCCAGATGGATGGCGCCCATGCCGCCCGCTTCCTCGACGAACTGCAAAAGGCCATCGGGGCTTTATAGGTGGAAAGGTAAAAATCAAGTAGATAAGCCAAAACTTAAATAAATGATATCATGAGAAAGCTACTTTTATCTTTTGTTGTTATTACCCTCGTATGCTTATGCACAACGGCGCAGACGGTTCGTCTGAGTGCCAGCGGCAGCGGCAAACAGTTCGACGGCATCGGAGCCGTCAATGGCGGCGGAGCCACATCGGTGCTTCTGAAGGACTATCCCGAACCGCAACGCTCTCAAATCCTCGACCTTGTCTATAAGCCACAGTTCGGTGCTTCGGTCAGCACACTACTCGTAGAAATCCCCGGCGACGGCAACTCCACCCAAGGCTCCATGCCCTCTCATGCCCACTATCGAGGCGATGCCAACTTCCACCGCGGCTATATGTGGTGGGTGATGCAGGAGGCGAAACGTCGTAACCCTGCCCTGTCGCTGGATGCAACCAGTTGGAGCGCTCCCGAATGGGTAGGCAGCTTCTGGTCGGACGACATGGTGGATTACTACATCGCCTGGCTGCAAGGACTACGAAGGGCACACGGGCTGGAGCTTGATGCCTTGGGCTGTCACAACGAGAAGGGCTGGAATGCAGACTTCGCCAAACATTTGCGCAAGGCTTTGAACGAGCGCGGATTCCCTGAAGTGAAGCTGCATGGCTTCGGCAACTGGGGCGACTCGAAGATGGATTTCCTCAAGAGGATGCAGGAAGATGCAGAGCTGAGGGATGCTTTGGATGCCGTTTGCGCCCATACCTTCAGCGAGATACAGCTCACGCCCGAGCAACGCCGGATGGCCGAAGGCATGGGCAAGCCTATTTGGAACAGCGAGGACCATGTCTATCTCCCTGGCTTCGACTGCCTCATCAGCATCGTCAAATGCTTCAATCAGAACTATATCGTCAGCGGAGCCACGAAGGTCGTCAACTGGTACGACATCGGAGCAACCTATCCGCTGGAGCCTTACAGCAAGGAACCGCCGATGCTTTTGGCTCAGGAACCCTGGAGCGGTCACTACGACATCCGAGAGGCGCTCTGGGGTTATGCTCACTATGGGCAGTTCACCCGTGTGGGCTGGCGCTACGTTGACGACGGCTGTCGGAACCTCGCCGACGGAGGGTCGATGGTCACCATGCGCGACCCACAGACCGGCGACTACAGCATCATCGCCGAAACCAAAGGAGCGAAGAAGGAACAAACCCTCAAGGTAAAGGTGGACAAGGGCCTTTCCAAGGCCAACCTCTGTGTGTGGTACAGCGATGCGCAGCAGCAGTTTGTGCGCCTGAAAGACATCCATCCAAAGGGCGGAAGCTTCATGCTCACGTTGAAGCCCGATGCAGTCTATTCCCTCTCCACTACAACAGGACAGCAGAAGGGCACTTTCGACGACGTTCCTCCCGCAAAGCCTTTCCCCATTCCTTACGAAGACAACTTCGAGCAATACGAGAAGCCTGTCCAATGGGGCTACTTGCCGCACTACTTAGCCGACTTGATTGGCTGCTTCGAACTCGTGGAGCGACCCGACTCCAAGGCGCAGAGCCTTGCCGACACGGGAGTGCGATGCATCCGTCAGACTGTTGGTTCTCACACGCTTAGCTGGGCACCCGAATGGCATCACTACACCATCGTGGGCGATGCCGGCTGGGAGGACTACGAGGTGAGCGCAGACGTCTATCTGAATCCAGGCGACGAGGCAGGCGTGATGGGGCGTCTCTGCGACGTCGGTTCGGGTTATGGAATATGGGCCAAAGGCTATTACATGAAGCTCGACGGGCAAGGTAAGGCGACGCTCATCCTGACGCGCGGCAAGCGAGACCAGAAGGAACTCATCGGCGACAAAGAGCAGCAGGCCCTTATCCTGGCGCGGAAGGATGTGGAGATAGGTGGCGAATATACGCTGGACGAAGCAGACATCAGCGGCGTGGCGCCTTGCCAATGGCATAACCTCAAACTTCGTTTCGAAGGCGCCTTGATTACGGGCTACGTCGATGGCAAGCAAGCGGTGCAGGCCACTTCGGGCCACTACGGCAAAGGCATGGCAGGCTTGATAGCCCCACTGATAGGGCACAGCGTCTCCACTCCTTATTTCGACAACCTTAGCATCAAGCCTTTGGGCCGCACCAAGCCCCAAGGCAACCCGTCGCTTCCCCTAATCAAGCCTTTATACTAAGGCCCTGCTCCTTGCTGCCATCATCAGGCTCAATGTCCCGCCTGTTGCGTTGGCAACGCAACATACGGGACGGAAGCAAAGGTACAACCTTTTCAGCAAAGAAGATGATGAATAGGAAGGAATGCGTACCTTTGCAAAATAAATTTCATCGCCGACGTCACCTTTTGCCTTCCTGTTGCGTTATGTTAGTGACCAGGGTCGAGAGAAACAAAAGAAACATAAGTTAAACAATTAAAACAAAAAGATCATGTATGCTGATGCTATTGCAGGTATGATATTTATAATTGCCTGTTTATGTGTGCTTCCTATTGTTATTGCCCTCCTGAACACTCGCCGGAAGATGAATGAAACCGAGGTGCGTAAGCAGATTGTGCTGGCTGCAATCGAGAAGAACAAAGAGACGGACGTGGAGGAACTGCTTAAGAAGATGGCTCCCAAACAGAAACTGCTGAAGGAAAAGCTGCTGTCGAAATTGTTGTGGGGCTGCATTTTCTCCGTGCTTGGCTTTGTTATTTTCTGCTGCGGCTTATGGATAGATTGGTGTGGAGGCTCAGATCCAGATGAGATTCACTTCCTTTACTTCTGTGGTGGAGTGCTCTTTGCTGTGGGCCTCGCCTTCATTATCTATTACTTTGTGGGTAAGAAGATACTCGCTAAAGAGATTGAGGCTGAGGAGAAGAAACTGATGGCAGAGGCAAATCTGTGAACCGAGAGACTTTCATAGCCTGCGTGGAGCGCGAGCAGGAGGCACTCAGAGGCTTCTTGCTCGCCCTTTGCTGCGGCAACAAGGACGAGGCGGACGACCTGGCGCAAGACGCTTTGGTGAAGGCCTACCTTGCCTGCTCGGGTTTTAGCGACGGAGGCAAGTTCCGTTCGTGGCTCTTCAAGATTGCCCACAACACGTTCCTCAGTTACAAACGAAGCCAACAGACTCCTACCATAAGCATCGATGCAGTTCCCATTGAGGCACTCCCCCAAAGGGGGAGCGGGGAGGGGGCTTCCGACCTCTACCTCGCCCTTGCGACTTTGCCTCCCAAGGAACGCTCCGCCATCACGCTGTTCTATCTCAACGGATACAGCATTAGGGAGATAGCCGCCATTACTGAGGCCTCGCAAGATGCCGTGAAGCAGCAACTCTCGCGAGGCAGGGAAAAGCTGAGAAAGACATTGAACATTGACCATTGAACATTGACCATTATGGAGAAAGATAAAGAACTGGAGGCGCTTTTCCTTGCTCAAACGCCACATTTCGACGATGGCGACGAGTTCATGAAGAAGCTGACGAAGCAGCTCAATGCTGTGGAAATCGTGAAGCAATACCAGGAGCGAACCCAGCATCGATACAGGGTGATGATGGTCGTTGCCTTTGTGGTGGGCATCATCAGCGGCACAGCCAGCACGATTTGGCTGCTCTCGTCGCCCATCGAACTGCCTTCCGTCAACTTCCAGACGCAGAAGACCTTCCTGTTTTGGCTCATTCAGAACTCCCGTCTTCTTGCCGCTGCCTTCTTCCCCATGCTGATGACGTTTGCAGCATGCATCATCATGTCGAATATCTTGGACATAGTTGACATGCAGCGGAGCATGAAGGAAAAGAGAAGTTGGGCTGTGATGTAAGGACTCCCCATTCAGCCTTTTGAAGTGCCCTTGTAGGGGGGTAAACAACGCCGCGTGGAGCGAAGGCTTACGCTCCACGCGGCGAAGGCTTACGCTCCACGTTGCATCGGCCCACGCTCCACGCGGCGTAAGCCCACGCTCCACGCGGCGCTGTTATACCCACAAAGCCCACCTATGCCGAGATGCATAAGTGGGCTTTGTTTGTTTGTCCTTTTCCTTCCTTTTAAGGAGGGGTTGGATGGGGATTTACTTCACCAGAACCTTCTTGCTGTTCACGATGTTGATGCCCTTCTGCAGCTTGCTCAGGCGCTGGCCTGCAAGGTTGACTATCGTCGAGCCTTGCTTGTAGATGGACTGGTCTGTGGTCAGCGAACGTTCAACGTCCTTAACGCCCACAGGCACACCATCGACGAGGTTGTAGAAGTAGCCTTCAGCCTCGTTAAACAGTACTGTCTCGTGGCTTGTGTTGAGCACAGGATAATCATCCTCGTTGATGGTCTGATACCAGTTGGTCTCTGTCTGTCCGGCGTTCAGCTTGAAGCAGATCTCGCCGTTTGCCAGCTCGTATTTGGTAACCTTGACAGGAACTGGACCAGCCACGGTGCCGCCGCTGCTCGAACCGTTCACGTAGTCGCCTACATAGTAGTTGTTCTCAAACGTTGAGTTGTTGCCATTGATAGCGCCAAAGAACTGTGAATATCTTGCAGAACGAACCGTGCCGATGGACAAGCAGTTCTTGATGGTCACGGTACCGGAGTTGTTGTATCCGATGATACCGCCGAAGGTGCAGTTGCCAGGAGTTTCGTTGTTGTTGACAACCTCGCCGTCGAACAGGCAGTTGTTGATGGTGGCAATGGCTGCAGCACTGTTGTTGATGTAGCCGATGATGCCGCCGTAGTTGCCGCCACCGCCTGCATCGTTACCATCGAGCGTGCCCGAATAGGTACAGTTCTCGACGGTGGTTTTACCATTCTGTGCGGTACCCAGCACACCACCTTGTCTTGCACCAGCGAGTGTGTTGCTGATGTTCACGTAGCTGTGGATGTTGCGGATGACGACCTCTGTGTCGCGAGCGAAGCCGGCAGCACCGCCAACATACTGTACAGTAGCGTTGATGTTGCCATCGATGGTGAAGTTCTCAATGACGGCACCATCGGAGAGGACACCGAAGAGGCCGAAGAAGTTCTGGTTGGAAGTGGCGTTGAGGTTCTTGATAGTGTGTCCCTGACCGTCGAAGTGACCTCTGTAGGCAGCACTATTGACACCCTTGTTGTTCTGTCCCCAGTTGCCGATAGGCGTCCAAGAGAGTTCTGCCCCTTCTTCTGGTATCAACTCGCCCAGGTCGATGTCGGCAGTAAGAACAGCGTCGGCCTTGTCGTTGCCGTCGTTCACTATCATCTGGAAGAGAATCAAGTCTTTCACAGTTGCCAGCTGATAGACACCATCAACGGGAGTCAGCCTCAAGTCGCAGTTGTTCAGGGCGTCTGCGATTTCCTGAGCCTGAGCTGCTGATACGTCGCCTTCGCGGTAGTGGTCGAGTGCGGCATAGATTTCGTTGTCCCAGTAAAGGTACTCGTCTGACTCTCTTGAGATGAGGCCATTGTCGGCCAGCGTGTTAATGAAGTCGTAGAGAACGTTGGCCGCTGTAGCCATCTCGATGTAAGCCTTGCGGCAAGCAAATACCTCGTTGAACAGGCCGGAGAAGGTGTTGATGACCGTCATCTTGTCTGCGCCGGTTGTTGCCTTATCAGCCGCAGAGACAGCACCGATAAGCTGGCTCTTCAGGTCTTCGGACATGTTGGGATACGTGGCATATTCATACTCATCCCAAGTGAAGTTCAAGATAGTCTGTGCGCGCTCGCAGTAGGCCTTGAGCACATCCGTGAGATAGGGGTTGGCTTCGTCTGCTGTGCCGAGATAAACGATGTGCATGTCGTTGAAAGGCAGCCAGTCTAATGCCATGCCTGTACCAAGGGCGCGAACGCCTACGGTCAGAGAGCCGTCAGTTACTTCTGCTGCACAGTAGTTCTTGTAGCGGCCGCTGCTGAATGCGTATGAGCAGGCGTTTCTGGTGTTGGGCACATAGCCGATGCCGAACTCTCCGTCGTACAGCTTGTCCTGACTGAGCATGCAGTTGACGAGGTCCACTGCCTGATCCTCGGGGATGAGGTCTTCGCCCGGAGCCATGACGTAGTTCACGGTGTTGTTTATGAAGACCTGTCCTGCGTAGAAGCTCAGCTGAGGATTGTCGTTAGGACTGAACAGAGCGTTGGTCGTAGTCATGTAGATGCCGTTGGGCAGACCTTTGACGGTCTGTGATACGCTGAATGCTCCCTTGCCGTAGCCGTGTACGAGAGGCATCACTTCGAGGACACCACCTGTATCGAGCTTCATGCCTTCTTCGTTCTCTGTCTGCCAGCCCTCAAAGCCGTTGGCAAAGGTGGTGTTGGTGAAGAAGCGTGAAACTTCAACACCCGAGACGATGCCGTCGGCAGCGATGGCTAAGTCGAGCATGGTCCTTACGAATGAAATCTCGGCGTCGATGCCCTCGTTGTCGAGGTTGCCGTGCTCGATGATGTAAGGATAGCTGCCGTTGGGATAGGTCTCGCTGCTCGGCTCAAGGTTGTCCTCGAGGTAAGCGAGCAGGATGTCTGTCTTGTCGCCTTCAAGATGATTGTCCTCGATGTAAGTGGCAGCAGCTTCGCAAGCCTCCTTGTACTCTTCGTACTTGGCAGCGGAAGCCTTGAGGGCGTTCCTCTGCTCGTCTGCAGCCTTGTAGGCCTCGATGAATTCCTCGAATGTCGAGATGCTCTTCCAAGACTCAATCGAAGTCTTGTAAGCTTCGAGATATTCATGGTAGGCCGCCAGTTCTTCGTCTTCGACGTAGGCTGTCTCTGCTGCGATGATGGCATCCCGGAAGCCAGAGAAGTTGTCGAAGTCGATGCAGTCGTAGCCATCAAGTGTGTAATAGACAACGCCTTCGCTGCCGTAGGGCGTAGGATAGTCCTGCTCGCCGAGTTCCTGTTGCCAAGCGACATCGACGAATGTCTCTCCGTTCAGCAGCCAGCAGGCTTCGCCGTTTTCAAGCTGCTCTTTCTCAAGCAGAGCCGGTGTCTCCCCGCTTGCTGTGCCGACACCAGCTGCACCATTGACGAACTCGCCCATATAGTAGCAGTTAGTGAAGGTGGAGTTGTTGCCGTTGAGGCAGCCGAAGAACTGTCCGAACTTCTTTTCTGCGGCGTTGACTGTGCCGATGGACAAGCAGTTCTTGATGTTGGCTCTTGCGGTGTTGCAATAGCCCACGATGCCGCCGAATGTGCAGCCGCCGGGAACGGGGTTGAGGTTGAGGACTTCGCCGTCGAACAGACAGTTGACGATGTCCACGATGTTGTTGGCGTTGCTGTTCGCATAGCCCACCATGCCGCCGTAGTTACCGCCGCCGCCTGCATCGTTGCCGTCAAGTGTGCCGGAATAGATGCAGTTCTCGATAGTTGTCTTCCAGTTGGCATTGTCGACCATTGCTCCGCCCAGGATGCCTCCCTGTCTGCCGCCTGCGCTTGTGTTGTTGATGTTCACGTAGCTGTGGACGTTGCGGATTGTGGGGTTGGTGTCGCGAGCGTATGCTGCCACACCGCCTGCATATTGGAATTTGATGTTATACGTTCCGTAGATGTCGAAGTTCTCGATGATGCTGTTTGACGAGATGACGCCGAACAGACCGAAGAAGTTCTGCTTGGAGGTGGCGTTGAGGTTTCTAATGGCGTGTCCCTGTCCGTCGAAGTGACCTTGATAGCAGGCACCAGGGACGCCTCTGGTGTTGCCCCAGTCGCCGATAGGAGTCCAGTCAATCTCTGCTCCGTCGTTAGCCATATCGATGTCGTCGGTAAGGATGGCGTTGGCTGTAAATTCGCCTCTGTTCACCTTCAACTCGAACCATGAGAGATCCTTTGCCGAAGCGATTTCGTAGTATCCGTTGGCATTGGGAGTCAGGTAGTCATTCTGGAACATGTCGCATATCGTGCAGAAGAAATCGACGAAGTTGTGTTCGTGGGCAGGAATGGCGTTACCCATCTCTGCTACCTCTTCGTCGGTGAGGGGAGTTTCCCAGAAAGCGACTTGAGAGATGTAGGTGAGGTCGATCTTCTCGCCGTCCTCGTCGCAAAGCACATAGAAGCCAAAGGGCTGCATGATGTGACGCTGGTTCTCTCCGCCTTCTGCAATCTTCTCGCCGTTGAGGTAGATGCGTGCCTTGCCGTTCTCGTTCTCTGTGTTGTAAGTGAACACGACGCGATACCACTTGTTAGCCTCGATTTTGCCGGCATACTTAATGGAGCCGATACCCACTTGACCCTTATTGATGAAGAGGTCGCCGTCGTTGGCGTTAGCCTCGTCCATCTGGAGCAAGCCGTTGAAGGGTTGCGGGTCGGTCACCATGATGTCCATGAGGATGGTGTAGGCAGTTGAGGTCTCTGCACCTTCAGCACGCGATACCTTGAGTGCTGAGGCTTTAGGCACGGCGATAGCCGCAACGTCTTCTGTCGGACCATCTGCCGGGACGATGCCCGCGTCGCTTACGTTTGAGTCTGCGATGGACTTGTTGCCTGGTATCACACAGGGTGTCAACGTTAAGTTTCCAACCGAAGGAGCCATCAAGTCCTCGGCGTTGTCGAAGATCCACTTGGCAGTAGGTTCAGGTGTTTGTGCCATAGCTGCCACACTTCCTCCTGCCAGACATGTGAGTGCAAGCAGGAATGTCAAGAGTAAACCTTTTTTCATAATGTTAGTGTTAGTTAGTTAATAAAAGAGTTAGGAAAACTGGTCGTGTAAATTAGGTGATGTATGTAGTCGTTTGAAACGATTTGGGTTAAAAATCCTGCTATCCTGCTGCAAATTTATTTTTTTTTGTTTTTTCTCCAAAATAATGAATGGAAAAATTTTAGCTTAGAAAGTTTTTTTCTTTCTGCATGGCGTGGAACGTTGGTAAAGTTAACGTGTTAAAGTGGCAAAGTTAACGTGTTAAGATGCCCAACTTAACGTGTAGTGTTTGCAAACTAAGCGAGGTGTGTTTTTTTTAGATGCGTTTCGCTTGTCAAAGTGCAACCTTTTTCGTACATTTGCACCCTGAAACAAGAATGAAAACATGATGAAGCGCATTTCTTCCCTCCTTACATTATATATATTTATATATACTGTGGCTTTGGCTCAGTTCCAGAACCCCGTCGCCTTCAGCGTCACGCAGAAGCAGACCGGCGACAACGTCCTTGAGGTCGTCTTCCAAGGGACGATAGATGCCGGTTGGCACGTTTATGGAACAGACATAGCCGACGGCGGACCGACACGCGCCGAGCTGACTTTGGAGAAGCAAAAGGGCCTGAAGCCCGACGGCAAACTCCGAGCTGCCGGCAAAGTGCAGAAGAAGATGGACGAGATGTTCGGCATGGAGGTCAGCTACATGGAGGGAACGGCCAGCTTCGTGCAGCGGTTCACCATCACGGAGCCTGAGTACGAAGTCGCTGGCTACCTGACCTACGGAGCCTGCAACGACGAGAACTGCATCCCGCCGACTAACGTGGAGTTCAGCTTCAAAGGGACGGCCTCTCCTAAATCCTCCCCTGAAGGGAAGGACTTGCAGAAGGCAGAACCATCCGAACCTTCCCAATCCTCCGACATCTCGGATGACTCTGAGTCTTCTGAGTCCTCTGAAAACTCCGACAGAATGGCACAAGACTCCGTTTCTTCCCTTCCCTTAGGGGCGGAAGAAGAGGCTTGGTCCCCCGTCGTTTCTGAGTTGAAAGCCTTCGAGGAAGGTAATTCCTCCCTCCCTGCAAGAGAGGGTTGGGTTGGGTCTTTCCTGCTGGGACTCCTTGGCGGCCTTATTGCTTTGCTCACTCCTTGCGTTTGGCCCATCATTCCCATGACGGTCAGCTTCTTCCTGAAGCGTGCCGAAGACAAGAAGAAAGGCATTCGCGACGCCATCACCTACGGCATCAGCATCGTCGTCATCTACGTCCTGCTTGGACTGCTCGTGACGCTCATCTTCGGAGCCAGCGCCCTAAACGCCCTCAGCACGAATGCCGTCTTCAACATCTTCTTCTGCCTCATGCTCCTCGTCTTCGGCGCCAGCTTCCTCGGAGGCTTCGAGATAACGCTCCCCAGCAGCTGGACGAATGCCGTGGATAAGAAGTCGGGCAGCACGACAGGCCTGCTGAGCATCTTCCTCATGGCCTTCACTCTGAGCCTCGTCAGCTTCTCGTGCACAGGTCCGATTATCGGCTTCCTGCTCGTTGAAGTAGGCACCAGCGGCTCGCTCCTCGCGCCAACCATCGGCATGCTGGGCTTTGCCTTGGCTCTTGCCCTGCCCTTCACGCTCTTCGCCATGTTTCCTGCTTGGCTCAAACAGATGCCCAAGAGCGGCAACTGGATGAACTGCATCAAGGTCTGCCTCGGCCTCTTGGAGATTGCCTTTGCCTTGAAGTTCTTCAGCGTGGCCGACCTCGCCTACGGCTGGCACCTGATGGACCGTGAGGTCTTCTTCAGCCTGTGGATAGTCATCTTTGCCCTTATGGGCGCTTACCTCATCGGTTGGATACGCTTCCCGCACGACGAAGACGAGTACGACGAGATGGGCGAGGTCATCCAACGGCCGCGAACCTCTGTGACGCGCTTCTTCATGGCTCTCGCCGCCTTTGCCTTCGCCCTCTATATGGTGCCGGGACTTTGGGGCGCTCCCTGTAAGGCAGTCAGCGCCTTCTCGCCCCCGATGAGCACACAGGACTTCCGCCTCGGCGACGCATCGGTAGAGGCTCGTTTCAACGACTACGACGAGGGAATGCGTTACGCCAAGGCGCACAAGATGCCGGTCATGCTCGACTTCACCGGCTACGGCTGCGTGAACTGCCGCAAGATGGAGGCGGCCGTCTGGACCGACCCGCAGGTAGCACAGCTGATGAAAGAGGAGTACGTCCTCATCACCCTGTATGTCGATGAGAAGACTCCGTTGGCCGAGAAACTTATGGTGCAGGAGAACGGTCAGAGCGTCACGCTCCGTACCGTTGGCGACCGCTGGAGCTATCTGCAACGCAGCAAGTTCGGAGCTAATGCCCAGCCGTTCTACGTCCTCCTCGACAACGAAGGCCATCCCCTCACAGCCTCCTATTCCTACAACGAAGACGTGCCGGCCTACGTCGCCTTCCTCGAGGAAGGACTCAGGCAATACAACAGGAAAGAATAGCAGAAGCCAAGGCAGCTACTGGCTTGAAGAAGTGCGTTGGCTTCAAATGACCTTTCTATAACTCAGCCACCTGTTCGTCAGAAAGGCCAAGGCTCCGGACAATGATTTCCATCGGAACGCCGTTAGCCTTCAAGGCTCGTGCGTTGGCAATCTTCTCTTCTGCACGTCCTTCTGCACGTCCTTCTGCACGTCCTTCTGCACGTCCTTCTGCACGTCCTTCTGCACGTCCTTCTGCACGTCCTTCTGCACGTCCTTCCGCACGTCCTTCTGCACGTCCTTCTGCACGTCCTTCCTTTTGAGCCGTAGAGATAACGTCGTTCTGAATCATAATGGCATCCAGATGGCGGTCGTAGGAGATTTGTTCCTCGCGCGGCATCTGCATGTATTGCAGTTGTCGGCGTGCCTCTTGCAGGCCAGGAGCCGTTGTGTCGTCCTTGATGTGCCCTGAACGCAAGTAGTCCAGCCACTCCTCCAGAGGTGTTGTCGCCACCTTGTTGAACTCGTTCACGCGGATGAGGAAGTATTCGGGGAAGATTTGTTCGGGTGTCTTCATCTCGATGACATCCTTTTCCTTTGTGGTAATCTGTAGTGTGTCGCCGGTGTGTACGCCTTTGAACGTGGTTCGTCCGTGGTAGAGATAGTCGGCACCCTTGCCCAGGTCGAAGTAGAGGATGCTGATGGAATAGACCTTCTTCACCTTGTCGTACTTGTCGCCCAGCTGGATGTGTTCGGTGATAGACTTCGCTACGCCATAGAGGATGCGCTCCAAGTAGTAGAGTTCCCTCGTAAGCTGTATCTCCACGATGATGATGTCTCCCTTGGAATTCTTTGCCTTCACATCGACGCGGTTGAATTTGTCGTCGAAGGCATCCTGATTTCCTTCGCTCTCAAGTATTTCTTCGATGTGGACTTCCTCATTCAAAAGCACGGTGATAAGTCCCTCCAGCACGCCGAAGTTCGCCTTGTTGCGGAGCATACGCTTGGCTGCCCAGTCGAAGCGTACATACTTGTCCTTTGCCATAATAGCCTCCTCTTTTGTTTGATTTTGTATGGCAAAGGTACGACAAATATCGTTACGTACCAAATTTTTAGCGAGAAAGGTGGCATAAAGGCACATAAAGACAACTACTCTTGGCAATTGAGGGTGGCTTTGCCCTCTACGGAAAACGTCTTTGCCGCTCTCCTGGGGCAGCTCCTTATGCCGCCTGGTCCGATAGCGGGTACGGCTGGCGGTTCTGATGCCGCGTGCTGTGCTCCCAGTCCTACCGTGGGGAAACTCCAGTCCTACCGTGGGAAAACTCCAGTCCTACCACGGTGGTACTGGGAGGACAGCACGGAGAGTTTTTTCTTTTGCCGTAGGAAGAAAGATTTTCTCCCTGCCTCCTTTCCCCTTCCCTCGAAGGGGAGAGGGTAGGGGTTGGGACTATTATCTGCCGCAACAGCCCCCTCTTCCAAAGGGTGAGAATTGAAGGGGCCATGAATAGAAAGTGGTAAGCGGATAGAACGATTCTTTGCGTGAAGTGCAAGAAAAGCCCGAAAAACGGCCTTCTGTTTGTTAAAGTATCTTAAAAATTGTGTTTTTCACCCCATTTTGGCACTTTTTAGGTGCACAGATGATTGCTGTTTCAATAAAAAGTCGTAACTTTGCACCCCGATTGGGCATAATCTGCCCTTTCGACAACGTGTTAGCATATAATACATAATATATATATAATAATAAAACAAAAAACAATGCCTACAATTCAACAACTGGTAAGAAAAGGCCGTACGGTGTTGGTTGACAAGAGCAAAAGCCCCGCTCTGGACAACTGTCCGCAGCGTCGTGGCGTTTGCGTCCGCGTCTATACCACCACACCTAAAAAGCCTAATTCCGCGATGCGCAAGGTCGCTCGCGTGCGTTTGACAAACTCAAAAGAAGTGAACAGCTACATTCCCGGAGAGGGACACAACCTGCAGGAGCACAGCATCGTGCTGGTGCGCGGCGGTCGTGTGAAGGACCTGCCCGGTGTACGTTACCACATCGTTCGCGGTACGCTTGATACCGCCGGCGTGGCTAACCGCACACAGCGCCGCTCCAAGTACGGAGCAAAGCGTCCTAAGGCAGCCAAGAAGTAACTTCAGACAGTTTGCAGAAAGAGTAAACAAACAAACAAAAAAACCGTTTTGGCTTGTAAATAAGGTTGAGTAAATGTCCCGGAGGGGACGTTGAAGAACACGAAAGACAGCCCTGAACAAAAACAAACAAAACAATGCGTAAAGCTAAACCAAAGAAAAGAATCATCCTTCCCGATCCCGTCTTCGGCGACGTGAAGGTGTCGAAGTTCGTCAACCACTTGATGTATGACGGCAAGAAGAGCATTTCCTACGAGATTCTCTACAATGCTCTCGAGATTGTAAAGACTAAGATGGCCAACGAGGAGAAGGATTCCCTCACCATCTGGAAGGAAGCCCTCGACAAGATTACTCCCCAGGTGGAAGTGAAGAGCCGTCGCATCGGCGGTGCCACTTTCCAGGTCCCCACGGAAATCCGTCCCGACCGCAAGGAGAGTGTCAGCATGAAGAACATGATTTCCTTCGCCCGCAAGCGCGGCGGCAAGACCATGGCCGACAAGCTCGCAGCAGAGATTATGGATGCCTACAACGAACAGGGCGGTGCCTTCAAGCGTAAGGAGGACATGCACCGCATGGCCGAGGCTAACCGTGCATTCGCTCACTTCCGTTTCTAAACAAACGCCTAATTCATAATTCACAATGCACAATGAAATGGCAAGCTAAACAGTAGCTGATGAATGAATTATGAATTATGAATTATGAATTATGAATTAAGACAAAGATGGCAAAGCAAGATTTACATTTGACGCGTAACTTCGGTATCATGGCCCATATTGATGCCGGCAAGACTACAACCTCCGAGCGTATCCTCTTCTACACGGGCAAGACCCACAAGATAGGCGAGGTGCACGAAGGCGGTGCCACTATGGACTGGATGGAACAGGAACAGGAGCGTGGCATAACCATCACTTCTGCTGCTACCACAGCATACTGGAACTACGGTGGACAGAAGTACAAGTTCAATCTCATCGATACTCCGGGACACGTCGATTTCACCGCTGAGGTGGAGCGTTCCCTGCGTGTCCTCGACGGCGCTGTCGCCACCTACTGTGCTGTGGGCGGCGTAGAGCCTCAGTCTGAGACCGTTTGGCGTCAGGCAGACAAGTACAATGTGCCCCGTATGGGTTACGTCAACAAGATGGACCGCTCCGGTGCCGACTTCTTCGAGGTCGTTCGCCAGATGAAGGACGTCCTGGGTGCAAATCCTGTTGTCCTCGCAGTACCCATCGGTGCTGAGGAGAACTTCAAGGGCATCGTTGACCTGCTCAGGATGAAAGCTATCCTGTGGCACGACGAGACAATGGGTGCCGAGTACGACGTAGAGGACATCCCCGCCGACATGAAGGCCGAGTGCGACGAATGGCGTGCCAAGCTCGTCGAGGCTGCTGCCGAACAGGACGAGGCTCTCATGGAGAAGTACTTCGAGGACCCCGACTCCGTAACTACGGAAGAAATCATCGCAGCTATCCGTAAGGGCACTCTTGCCTTGAACATCGTGCCCATGACCTGCGGCTCTTCCTTCAAGAACAAAGGCGTACAGACATTGCTCGACTACGTCTGCATGTTCCTCCCCTCACCCCTCGACACTCCCGCCATCGAAGGCGTTAACCCCGAGACCGGTGAGACAGAGAGCCGTCATCCCGACGAGGACGAGAAGACTGCTGCCCTCGCTTTCAAGATTGCTACAGACCCGTATGTAGGTCGTTTGACCTTCTTCCGCGTCTATAGCGGCAAGGTGGAGGCCGGTTCCTACATCTACAACGTCCGCTCCGGCAAGAAAGAGCGCGTGAGCCGTCTGTTCCAGATGCACTCCAACCACCAGAACCCCGTTGACTGCATCAGCGCAGGCGACATCGGTGCCGGCGTTGGCTTCAAGGACATCCACACAGGTGACACTCTCGCCGACGAGAGCGCACCCATCACCCTCGAGTCGATGGACTTCCCCGATCCCGTTATCGGTATCGCAGTTGAGCCCAAGACTCAGAAGGACCTCGACAAGCTGAGCAACGGCCTTGCAAAGCTCGCAGAGGAAGATCCCACCTTCACAGTTCGCACCGACGAGCAGAGCGGCCAGACCGTCATCAGCGGTATGGGCGAGCTGCACCTCGACATCATCATCGACCGCCTGAAGCGTGAGTTCAAGGTAGAGTGCAACCAGGGTAAGCCCCAGGTTAACTACAAGGAAGCCATCACGACGACCGTCAACCACCGCGAAGTCTATAAGAAGCAGTCGGGTGGTCGCGGTAAGTTCGCCGACATCATCGTCAACGTAGGTCCCGTAGATGAGGACTACAAGGAAGGCGGACTGCAGTTCATCAACAGCGTGACTGGCGGTAACATCCCCAAGGAGTTCATCCCCAGCGTACAGAAGGGCTTCGAGGCAGCCATGAAGAATGGTGTGCTCGGCGGCTTCCCCATGGACAGCCTGAAGGTAGAACTCGTGGATGGTAGCTTCCACCCCGTTGACTCCGACCAGCTCTCCTTCGAACTCGCTGCCCAGATGGCATACAAGGCTTGCTGCGCTAAGGCTAAGCCCGTCCTCATGGAGCCTATCATGAAGCTCGAGGTCGTTACGCCCGAAGAGAACATGGGCGACGTCATCGGCGACCTCAACAAGCGTCGCGGCCAGGTAGAGGGCATGGATTCCACTCGTACCGGCGCACGCCTCGTAAAGGCAATGGTGCCCCTGGCTGAGATGTTCGGCTACGTTACAGCCCTCCGCACCATCACCTCCGGTCGTGCTACCAGCTCGATGACCTACGACCACCACGCTCCCGTGAGCGCCGGCATCGCCAAGACAGTCCTCGAGGAAATGGGAGGTCGCGTAGATCTCGTATAAAAAACAAGGTTGTCGCTGAGCAAATGACTCTTCAGCGACAACCATGAATTAAATCGTAAATAGAAAATCGTTAAATCGTAAATTACAAAGATGAGTCCAAAGATTAGAATCAAACTGAAGTCTTACGACCACAATCTGGTCGACAAGTCCGCAGAGAGGATTGTTAAGACTGTCAAGGAAACAGGAGCTGTAGTAAGCGGCCCGATTCCCCTGCCCACACGCAAGAGAATCTTTACCGTCAACCGCTCTACATTCGTCAACAAGAAGAGCCGCGAACAGTTCGAGCTGAACAGCTACAAGCGCCTCGTTGACATCCACAGCTCAAGCGAAAAGACTATCGACGCCCTCATGAAGCTCGAGCTTCCCAGCGGCGTGGAAGTCGAAATCAAAGTGTAATGCGTAGCGTACACATTATTTATTTTATACATTATATTATTAATAACAACAGAAATGCCAGGATTATTAGGAAAGAAAATCGGAATGACTTCCGTTTTCAGTGCCGAGGGTAAGAATGTACCATGCACTGTTATCGAAGATGCCAAGGAGAAGAATACAACTGCTCCTATGATGGGCCACTTCAAGAAAGCCGGAGTAACTCCCAAGAGACACTTGGCCGAGTTCACAGGTTTCGACAAGGAACTGAATTTGGGTGACACCATCACCGTTGACATGTTTGCCGACACCGCCTTCGTCGATGTTATCGCCACCTCCAAGGGTCGCGGTTTCCAAGGCGTCGTCAAGCGTCATGGCTTCGGTGGCGTAGGCCAGACTACTCACGGTCAGGACGACCGTCTGCGTAAGCCAGGTTCTATCGGTGCCTGCTCATATCCCGCTAAAGTCTTCAAGGGAATGCGCATGGGCGGCCAGATGGGATGCGATCGTGTGACAACACACAACCTGCAAGTGTTAAAGGTAATTCCCGAACACAACCTCCTTCTCATCAAGGGTAGTGTTCCCGGATACAAAGGTTCAATCTTAAGCGTTATCAAGTAATGGAAGTAAGTGTATTGAATATCAAAGGTCAGGAGACAGGACGCAAGGTCGCTCTCAATGATGCCATTTACGCTATTGAGCCAAACGATCACGCCATCTATCTCGACGTGAAGCTTATCATGGCTAACCAGCGCCAGGGAACAGCAAAGTCAAAGGAAAGAAGCGAAGTCAGCGGCTCAACACGCAAGCTCGGCCGCCAGAAAGGCGGTGGCGGTGCTCGTCGCGGCGACATCAACTCTCCCGTACTCGTAGGCGGTGGCCGTGTGTTCGGTCCCAAGCCTCGTGACTATAGTTTCAAGCTCAACAAGAAAGTTCGTCAGCTTGCCCGCAGGTCTGCTCTTTCGTACAAGATTCAGGAGAATGCTCTGGTCGTTGTAGAAGACTTCACTTTCGACGCACCCAAGACGAAAGCAATGGTTGAAATCTTAAATAATCTTAAAGTTTCAGACAAGAAGACACTCTTTGTTTTGCCAGGTGCAGATAAAGTTGTATATTTGTCGGCTCGAAACATCGAACGCGTTCAGGTTATGCCTGCAAATGCACTCAACACATATAGGGTTTTGGATGCAGATGTTATGGTCGTAGCTGAAAGCGCTCTCGCTGTCATCGATGGAAACTTAACCAAATAAGTAGTCGAAACAGATTATGAGTTGTATCATCAAACCTCTGGTCACTGAGAAGATGACCAGCATTACAGAGAATTCATCGGTTAGCAAGACGCTGCACGCGCCCAATGCCGTAGCTGCCCAGAAGCTTGGTGCTAAGGAGGAGAAAGTGAGCTATGTTGTGAAAACTAAGCGTAAGGGTGAAGTGAAAAAGGAGAAGACAGTCTTCTCTTATACTAAGCCTGCTCGTCCCAAATATGGTTTCATTGTTAAACCCGAAGCAAACAAGATTGAGATCAAGAAGGAGATAGAGGCACAGTACAACGTTACTGTTACCGATGTCAATACTTGTGTCTATGGCGGCAAGAACAAGAGCCGCTACACACGTTCCGGTCTCATCAAGGGACGTACCAATGCTTTCAAGAAGGCAATCGTAACCCTCAAGGAAGGCGATGTTATTGATTTTTATAGCAACATTTAATAGAAGATGGCAGTACGTAAATTCAAGCCCACAACACCGGGCCAAAGACACAAGATTATAGGTACCTTCGAGGAAATTACTGCATCGGTACCTGAGAAGTCTCTCGTTTGCGGTAAGCGTTCTACTGGCGGTCGTAACAACACCGGCAAGATGACTGTGCGCTATATCGGTGGAGGTCACAAGCAGAAGTTCCGCTTCATTGACTTCCGACGTGAGAAGGATGGTGTTCCCGCCGTCGTTAAGACAATCGAGTACGACTGTTCTACGCCGACGGAGAAAAGCGTTATATTATTGCTCCTAACGGACTGAAGGTGGGAGCCACTGTGATGAGTGGCGCCGAAGCAGCTCCCGAAATCGGTAATGCTCTGCCGCTGCAGAACATTCCCGTCGGTACTGTAATCCATAACATCGAGCTTCGCCCCGGCCAGGGTGCCCTGCTCGTCCGTTCTGCTGGCAACTTCGCTCAGCTGACTTCGCGCGAAGGCCGTTACTGTGTTATTAAGCTTCCCTCTGGAGAGACCCGTCAGATTCTCTCTGCCTGCAAGGCAACGGTTGGCAGCGTAGGTAACTCAGACCATGCTCTGGAAAGCTCCGGTAAGGCCGGACGTTCCCGTTGGTTGGGACGCCGCCCGCACAACCGTGGCGTTGTTATGAACCCGCACGACCATCCCATGGGTGGTGGTGAAGGTCGCCAGTCAGGTGGTCATCCTCGTTCACGCAAGGGCCTGTATGCTAAGGGACTCAAGACTCGTGCTCCCAAGAAGCAGTCCAACAAGTATATTATCGAGAGATGTAATAAGTAAACAAAAAGTTAGCTAAGAATAAAACTATGAGTCGTTCATTAAAGAAAGGTCCGTATATCGAAGTCAGCCTCGAGAAGAAAATCGTCGCTATGAATGAAAGCGGTAAGAAGAACGCACAACGGAAATAAGTTTATTCCTGTTTACGTTACAGAGAATATGGTTGGACATAAGCTGGGAGAGTTTGCTCCTACACGCAAGTTCGGTGGCCATGCTGGTAACAAGAAGAAGTAAGCAGGCATTATAATCGTTAATTATTATAGAGTAATAATATAATGGGAAAAAGAAAGAAATTAGCTGCTGAAGCAAGAAAAGAAGCTCGCAAAGCGCAAAATTTCGCAAAGCTGAGGAATGTGCCTTCTTCTCCCCGCAAGATGAGATATGTGGTTGATTTGGTTCGCGGCATGGAGGTTAACAGAGCACTGGGCACTCTGAAGTTCTGCGTAAAGGCAGCCAGTGCAGATGTCGAGAAGGTGCTTCGCTCTGCCATTGCCAATTGGGAACAGAAGAACGAGCGCAAAGCCGAAGAGGGCGAGCTCTACATCTCTAAAATCTTTGTGGACGAGGGTGCTACCCTCAAGCGCATGAGACCCGCTCCTCAGGGTCGCGGCTACAGAATCCGCAAACGCTCTAACCACATCACGTTGTTCGTTGATACAAAGAATAAAGATTAAGGAAAAGTATGGGACAGAAAGTTAATCCTATAAGCAACCGCCTCGGCATCGTCCGTGGTTGGGACTCAAATTGGTACGGAGGTAAGGATTTCGGAGAGTCTATCCTCGAGGATAGCAAGATCCGCAAGTACCTCGGCGCTCGCCTCGGTGACGCAAGCATTTCGCGCATTGTCATCGAGCGTACCCTCAAGATGGTGACTATCACTGTTTGCACTGCTCGTCCTGGTCTTATCATCGGTAAGGGCGGAGAGAAGGTTGACACCCTCAAGGAGGAGTTGAAGAAGCTTACCCGCAAGGATGTGCAGATTAACATCTTCGAGGTGAAGAAGCCTGAACTGGATGCCGTTATCGTGGCCAACAACATTGCTCGCCAGGTGGAGGGTAAGATTGCTTACCGTCGTGCCATCAAGATGGCTATCCAGAACACTATGCGTGCTGGTGCAGAAGGTATCAAGGTGCTGATTTCCGGTCGTCTCAACGGTGCTGAAATTGCCCGCTCTGAGATGTTCAAGGAAGGTCGTACTCCTCTGCATACGCTTCGTGCCGACATCGACTTCTGCCAGTCAGAGGCTCTGACGAAGGTCGGCCTGCTTGGCATCAAGGTTTGGATTTGCCGCGGTGAGGTTTATGGCAAGAAGGATCTTGCCCCCAACTTCACTCAGCAGAAGGACAATGGCCGTAATTTCGGCGGTAACGACAGACGGAACTTCCGTCGCAAGAAGAACAATAATCGCTAAAACAAGATTATCATGTTACAACCTAAAAGAACTAAATATAGAAGACCGCAAAAAGGTCGTTGCAAGGGCAATGCCATGCGTGGCAACCAGTTGGCATTCGGTTCCTTTGGTATCAAGTCTCTTGAGACGCACTGGATTACCGCTCGCCAGATTGAGGCTGCCCGTGTTGCCATGACACGTTACATGCAGCGTGAGGGACAGAGCTGGATTCGTATCTTCCCCGACAAGCCGATCACTAAGAAGCCTGCCGATGTCCGCATGGGTAAGGGTAAGGGTGATCCCGTGGGATACGTGTTCCCCATCACTCCCGGCCGCATTATTTTCGAGATTGAGGGCGTTTCTTACGAAATTGCCAAGGAAGCACTTCGTCTGGCATCGCAGAAGCTGCCTGTCACCACGAAGTTCATTGTTAGACGTGATTACGACAAAAACGCATAATTATGAAGATTGCAGAAATTAAGGAGATGACTACTGCCGATTTGGCAGAGCGCATAC
>CACYQI010000033.1 GCA_902776455.1 uncultured Bacteroidales bacterium
AAATCTCATGGAGAACCTTGTTGCAAAACGCATCCAGACCCTCAAAACAGCATAAAAAATGGTCTCGCGTCAGATGTCGATTTTGAACACCCTACCCGAAGAGGCGACAGAGATGGATGCTAGTTGAAATTAAACTAGTTACATATTCTGTCGCCTCTTCGGGGCTTTTGTTTTGTTGATGCTCCTGTACCGGGGGCTTACACCCCCGTTTGTGGTCTTTCGCACCTCTGGTGCTTATTCCACGGACAACAATACATTATTATAAATGCCTCAGCGTCAATAGCCGAAGACTTCTTCGAGGCTGATGCGGCGTATGGGAGCTATCTCGAGGAGAGAAGCGAGGTCGAGTTCTTTCTCGTTGCCGAGGATGAGGTAGCGGCCGCTCTTCTGAGCTATGCACTCCTGTTCGAAGCGGGTGAGGTCCGCGAGGGTGAGGCCTTGCAAGTCTTCGTAAATCTTCTTGTCAACGTCGAAGTCGTAGCCCTGCCGCTTGGCATTAATGTAGGCGATGATAACGTTGAACTTGGTGGTACGCTGGCTCGCCAACTGCTTGGTCAGGCCATCTTTAGCAATTTGGAAGGCTGCCTCGCTCTGCGGGAAGTGGTCGATGATTTCGCGGAACTGGTTGATGCAGTCCATCATCTTGTCGTTCTGCGTGATGATGTGCGTGAAGAAGTACTCAGGCTCGCCTTTCTTCGAGGGGGTGAGGTAGAAAGCGTTGGCGTTGTAAGCCAGTCCGCGTGCCTCGCGAAGTTCTTGGAATACAATGCCATTCATGCCTCCGCCGAAGTATTCGTTGAAGAGCGAGATGGTGGCATGTTCGTCGAGAGAGGTCTGTCGGCCTTCGTTGTAGTACATGCGCATGTAGATGTTCTTCGCATCGTATGGCGCGATGAGGATTTCGGGCGTTGTGGCTTCCGTGTACCGATAAGGCTCTCCCTCGGGAACTGGCAGGAGTGCATCGCCCGTGGGGTGAAGGTCGGTGATGGTTTTGCCGAGGTCTTCCTGCGAGAGCGGCCCGTAGTAGAGCACTTGATGCTCGTAGCCGGCGATATTTTTCAAGAGGGACAGGAGCGAATCGGGGCTGGTTTCGCGCAGCTGCTGCTCAGTCATATTGTCGCGCATGGCGTTATGCGGACCGTAGAAGCCGTACTGGCAGAGCATGCTGTAGCAGGTGCTCTGGTCGGTCTTCTTGTCCTGTCTGTCCTTGAGGATAAGGCCTACCATCTGGTCGTAGGCGTTTTGGTCGGCTTTGGCATTGCGTAGCAGGTCTTCGAGCAACGAGAGGGCTGCAGGCATGTTCTCGCTGAGGCCGGAGAGTCCGACGGTAATGGCATCGCTGCCCACGCTGACGGCATAGTTGCAGGCCAACTTGTAGAACTGCTGCTTGACCTGTGCGGCCGTCAGCTTGTCTGTGCCGAGGTATTCTATGTAGCTGGCAGCCACGTCGTAACGGTTGTCGTCCTCTTGTCCGAACTCATAGCGGAACTGAAGCTCGAAGAGGTCGTCCTGCTCGTTCTTCTTATAGACTACGGGCAGTCCCTTCTCTGTCTCGAAGAAGGAAAGGTCTTTCTGGAAGTCAAGGAACTGCGGCTGAATGGGTTCCACCTTTGCTTGCTGTATGTCCGTCACGAACTGGCTGACGAGGTCGCGATTGGTGGGAATGGGCGTGATGGCAGGCTTGTCGATCTTCTTCTGCGTGGTGTCCTCGCCCTGACGCTTATAGACGGTCACGTAGCCGTCGGTGAAGAAACGGTTGGCAAAAGCTACGAGTTCCTGTTTGGTTATCTTTGCCATGCGGTCCATCTTGCCCACTTGCTGCTCCCAGGGAGTGCCGGTGATGAAGGCATCCATCATCTGACGAACGCGGGCGCTGTTGTAGTCGAGGCTTCGCAACTGGTTGAGCTTGGCGTTGTTCAGAGCAGCCACGAGCAAGTCGTCGTCGAAGTCGCCGCGCTTCAGCTTCTCTATCTCGCCGAGAATAAGCGCCTTCACTTCGTCGAGCGACTGCCCTTCCTTCGGCATTCCAGCAAGCAGGAAGAGTCCGTGGTCCAGCAAGCCCTCCACTTCCGAAAGCGCTCCCATCACCTTCATCTCTTGGTTCAGGTCGAGATCCAGAAGGCCGGCCTTGCCATTGGAGAGCACGGCGTTGACGAGTTCCAACGTGTCGTTCTGCAAGGAAGACGCTTTCTCGCTCCGCCATCCAAGCCAGATGTTCTCGGCCTCAAGGCCAATGACGGTGGTATCGACGGGGGCTGTCAGCGGCTTCATCTCGGGGAATGTGGGCTGAGCTACGTCCTCTCCGGGCTTCCACTCCCCGAAGTGTTTCTTCAGCACCTTCATCACCTCGTCGGGGTCGAAGTCGCCCGCCATGCAGATGGCCACGTTGTTGGGCACGTACCACTTGGCGAAGTAGTTCTTGATGTTTGTGATGGAAGGGTTCTTCAGGTGCTGCTGTGTGCCGATAGTGGTCTGAGTGCCATAAGGATGCGAGGGGAAGAGCTTGGCCATCAGAGCTTCGAGCTGCTTGTTGCTGTCGCTCGAGAGTCCGATGTTGTACTCCTCATAGACGGCCTCCAGCTCGGTGTGGAAGCCGCGAATCACCATGTTCTGGAAGCGGTCGGCCTGTATCTTGGCCCAGTTCTCCACTTCGTTGGCAGGAATGTCCTCTACGTAGCAGGTCACGTCGTTAGAGGTGAAGGCGTTCGACCCCTCGCTGCCGATGGCTGCCATCAACTTGTCGTACTCGTTGGGAATGAAGTACTTGGCAGCCAACTGCGAGATGCTGTCTATCTCGTGGTACTTCTGTTTTCTCGTTGCCTCGTCGGTGATGGTGCGATACTCCTCGTAGCGCTTCTCAATCTCGTCCAGCAAGGGAGCCTCTGCCTCGGGGTCTGTGGTGCCGAAATGCGTTGTACCCTTGAACATGAGGTGCTCCAAGTAGTGTGCCAGACCGGTGGTCTCGGCCGGATCGTTCTTGGAACCTGTGCGGACGGCTATGTAGGTCTGAATCCTCGGTTCAGCCTTATTGACAGAGAGATACACTTTCAGCCCGTTGTCCATTGTGTAGATACGCGTCTGCATAGGGTCGTCTTTGACGCTCTCGTAATCGCGTTTGTCCGTGCAGGCAAATAAGATAAAGGAAAAGAGAAAAGGAATTAGGGGATAATGTTGTTTGTAGGACATAAGTTTTAGGTTTTTTGTTTACTTCATTCCGCAAAATTAAACATTCTTACGCGAAACGCAAAACAATCAATAAAAAAACATTACCATTCCTTTGATAAAAGGGAAAATAATACTACCTTTGCAGGAAAATAAAACATTATATATAATATAAAACATGAAGCGAATCAGTTTACTCCTTCTCGGCATCGCTTTGATCTTTGCCGATGCTTTTGCACAAAAACAAGTTTCAGGAATCTATGCAGGCGGACACATCCGTCGCGGTCGTCCGGGCACCATCACGAAGCTCCGCAACTCTGGCTTCACTTACCTCATCCTCTTCAACGTGAATGTGGAAGCCGACGGTACACTCACAACCGACGGCGAAACCATCTGCAAGGACGGCGTCTATGTGTTCGACCAGACACAACCGCACTATCAGGAGGACATCGACTCCCTCAAAAAAGAGCACAGCAGCATCTCGCGCATCGAGATATGCATCGGCGGATGGGGTAACGGCTCGTATGGAAACATCCGTAACCTCGTCAATTCGCAAGGCACAAGCGCCACTTCCATCCTCTACCGCAACTTCAAGGCGCTCAAGCAGGCTGTACCCGGAATTGACGCAGTCAACAACGACCAGGAACAGGACTACGACGTGGAGTCGGCTGCCAAGTTCCACATCATGATGTACAGGCTTGGCTACAAGACCACCATCGCACCTTATACATACAAAGACTACTGGACTCAGCTCGTAAGCAAAATACGCGCCACTTACCCCAGAGCCGTTGACCGCGCCATGATTCAATGCTACGACGGCGGCGCAGGCAACCTGAACAACGTGGGCAGCTGGAACTTCACGGGCGTCACCGAGCGCCATCCCGGCTTGCTCGACTACTCCAACGACTGGAGCGTGGAGCGGAACCTGGCTCAGTTCCAAGCATGGAAAGACCAAGGCGTAGCAACAGGTGGCTTTGTCTGGCTCTTCAACGACGGCTACGACGAGACGTGGGACATGAACGCATGGGCTGCGGGGCTGAACCGTATCTTCGAAGCCGTCACCGTTCCCGAAGACCAAGTTGTCGTCCGCTGCTATAGCGAAAGGAACTACGGCGGCTATTGTGTCGCCCTCCCCGAAGGAAGATTCCACATGGGCGACCTTGCAGTCTATGGCATCAAAGCCAACGACATCGTTTCGTTCGAATTCGTCAACAACGATGACAAGTTCTATCAGGCTAAGTTCTACCTTTCTCCCGACTGCAAAGGCAAGTCTTTGGTTAGGAGAGTCTCGTCTAAGACGCTGGGAAGTGATTTTGCAGACAAAGTCTGCTCCATCCTGATAGAGCCGCATCCCACAGGCATCTCCTCTGCCTCGGAGGAAGAAGAGGAAACCATCTACAATCTGTCCGGCCAGCGACTCCAGAAGATGCAAAAGGGCATCAACATCGTGAACGGAAAGAAGATAATGGTACAATAAGTAATGCAAACTCAGCAAGTTCAGCATCTATTTGTTGATTCAAAGAGACAGATGCAGAGACCTCCCATAAGTAATCATTTTTTCTCACACGTGAGAAATCAATTTATCACTTGTGAGAAAACGATTTCTCACCTGTGAGAAATCAATTTATCACAGGTGAGAAAAAGTAAACCTGAAAGCAAACAAGATTAAGACACCCTAACATAAAATCTAATTCACTTAACACCTCAATATCAATCAATGAAAAGGACATTCTTTCTTTGCGCAGCCATGCTCATCTCTCTGATGATGAAAGCAGGCGGCATCGCTGAAGTCGGCGCGGACCTTCCCATACTGCCTTCTTCTTTCTACGACGGAGACATCAAGTGGAAGGCTTGGACCTGGGTCTATAACTCCGGACAGAATTATGGCTGGCCGCAAAACGAATCGAACCAATACTACAACTGGATTGTAGGCACTCCCGAGCCAGATGCCGAAGGGCGAGAGTGGTTCGAACCCGACTTCGACATGAGTCCGAAAGAGAACGACCAGAACATCTACCTGAACGACGACTTCGGTCAGCCGACTCCCATCCTTTGGGAAGAGCACGACGCGCCTTTCTCTGCCGACACTTGGTACAACGGAAACGCCTCGTACCAATGGACAAGCGTCAACGTCATTGCCGACATCTATCTGCGTCGCGTCTTTACGGCTGACTCTTCTCTGCAGCTCACAGGTCCCGTCTATCTGGCTTGCACCCACGACGACTCGCCCAGCGAGTACTACCTCAACGGCGAACTCGTCTATTCTACTACCGACGGCTGGGAAGACCGCGGCCGATACATCCAGCTGACCGAAGAGCAAAAGGCGCTCATCAAGCTGAACGGCGAGGAAAATGTGGTAGCAGTCCACGTCCATCAGAACTGGGGTGGCGCCCTTGCCGACGTGGGACTCTACACCAAGAAGGAATATGGTGGAGACGATGAGACACAACCTCTGAGCATACTCGACATGGGCTACGTCACCCCTTGGGTAGGAAAAGCGCTCTTCAACAGCGAAGGCGGCTACAACACAGGCGAGAACCATGCTTGGGAGCAACTCTACGAAGCCTCGAAAGACGACGTCTATACCATCTCGATGCCCACGGCATGCTACGACGGATGGTACGGAAGGGTACAGTTCAAGACACCCATCACGCTCCAGGCCGACCATAACTACCGCATCGTCATCGCCTTCCAGGCAAACAACGACATAGCAGACGTCCGTGTTGCTCTCTGCGAGAACGAAGACGACAACAGCTACCTCATCGACGAGAACATCAGCCTCACAGCCGACAAGAAGTCAACCTTCATGCGCAGCAACCTCACCGGCTTGGACATCGCCGACGCGAAAATCGCCCTCGAGTTCCCCACAGCAACAGACCACACCACTATCACCCTCTCCAACATCAGCATTTACGACCAGACGCTGAAGAAAGAACTTTGGGCCGGCACATCCTACTACAACTGGTGCTACTACGCCAATCCCTGGGGAAATCGTATCGCCGACATGCAAATCAGCGGACGTAACGAGACACTCAGCTGGACGGAAGCCAACTACGATGACTCAGCATGGACGGAAACCATAATGCCCATCGGCGACCGCGGAGCACTTCCTAACAATGCCGTGCAGACCGAATGGCCGCTTGGCGACAACACGAACTACTGGTTCCGCCGCGACTTCACAATCGACGAGATACACAAGACATCACGCTACATGCTGCATGTCCTCCACGACGACTCCTACCGCATCTACTTCAACGGCGTGCTGCTCGATGAGGCCGACAACTGGACCACAGACTACGAAGCCGTGAAGCTGGAGATTCCCGCTGCCTTGCTCAACGAGGGAAACAACGTCATCGCAGCTTACGTACAGCAGAACTTCGGCGGAAAACTCTACGACTGCGGACTGACCGAAGAGCCTGATTTCTACGAAGAATACGACGACAATGCCGACCCCTCGCAACTCGTCTTCAACGAAATAATGATTGGAAACATCGACCAGTACATCGACTACTCCTACAACTACGGTGCTTGGGTCGAAATCTACAACCCCACCTTGCTCAACATATCGCTCGACGGCCTCTACATCACCGACAACGAAGCAGAGCCGCGTAAGTTCCGCCTGCCGGCCGGAACAGGCGTCATTAAGGGAAAGGGCTACAAAGTCCTCTACTTCGACCACAACTCTGCCGACGGCACTTTTGGCGATACAGCCAACAAGCAAATCCGCTTCAAGTTGGATAATAGCGGCGGTACGCTTTACCTCTACGACCAGAGCGGCAAGCAGCTCACCTCTGCCGACTATCCCGAATGCATCACGCGTTGCTCCTGGGCTCGCAAGCAGGACGGAGGCGAAGAATGGAACTGGACGGGAGAGCCTACTCTGGCATCCTCCAACAACAACAGCGACTTCGCCGACTTCAGGCTCGAAGCACCCCTCGTTGACACAGACTCACGCCTCTTCGACGACCCCTTCACCGTCCAAGTCGATATTCCCGAAGGCACAACACTCCGCTACACGACCGACGGTACAACTCCCTCTGCCACCAACGGCTACACAAGCGCCGACGGCACTTTCAGCGTTAGCCAGACAACCGTCTATCGCTTCATGCTCTTGCAGAAAGGCATGCTGCCAAGCCCTGTCGTGACACGAAGCTACATCTATCGCAATCACGAATACTATCTGCCTGTCATCTCTATCGCAACCAATCCCGATAACCTCTACGACAACACGATTGGCGTTTACATCGACGGCACAAACGGCGTGAGCGGACGCAATCATGGAGCGTCCAACATCAACATGGACTGGGAACGCCCCGTCAACTTCGAATACCTGACTCCCGACGGAGAGATGGCCGTCAATCAGGAAGCAGAGTTCGTCATTTCGGGAGGCTGGAGCCGACACTATGCCCCTTCGTCCTTCAAGATAAAGGGAACCAACCGATACGAAGGAAAGAAGACCATCGACTACCATCCCTTCTTCCGCTACGAACCCTACAACAAGTACCGGCAAATCATGATACGCAACGGCGGCAACGACAACAACTCTATGGCCCACGGAAGAGTGCGCGATGCCATCACACAGCAGATACTCAAGTCCAGCGGCTTCTACTGCGACTGCCAGGACTATCAGCCGGTCCACGTCTTCTTCAACGGACGTTATCTTGCTCAGCTGAACCTTCGCGAACCCAACAACCGCTACCACGGCTACGCCAACTATGGTTACGACGACGACGAGATGGATGCTTTCGAGTACTCCAACGGCTACTTCCAGATGGCAGGCACGAAGGACTCCTTCAACCAATGGAAGAGGCTCGCACAGGGTTGCTCGTCGCCCAACACATACGAGCAGCTTAAGAATCTCGTCGATATAGATGAGGTAACGAACTTCTTTGCCGCCATCAGCTACATCGGCTGTTCCGACTGGATTTGCAACAACAACAACGTCAAGGGCTATCGTTCCTTGCCCGACGGCAAGTTCCACCTCACTCTCCACGACCAAGACTGGGGTTGGAGCAACACCAACGGCGTGCAACTGCTCGACGGCAACAACGGCAACGAACTGCTCGCCATCTACAATAACATGAAGAACGGCAGCTCCGACTTCCGCCGCCGCTTCATCGATGCTTATTGCATCCTGAACGGCAGCGTCTTCACCAAGGATCGTTGCTTCGCCATCGGCGACAGCATCTGCCGCCTCGTTGAACCCGCCCTCTCGTGGGAAGGCAAAGAGCCGTGGACTTCGTTCAACGAACAGAAGTCAAGCATGGGAGGCAGAACGGCACGCACAAGCCGCATCAATGCCTTGAAGTCATCCTATGGCCTGGGCAACGGAATGTCCGTGAAGTTCAGCGCCAACGTGCCAGGAGCTGCATTCCGCATAAATGGGCAGCCCGTTCCCGGAGCTAACTTCGACGGCACGCTGTTCGCACCCGTCACAATCGAAGCATCGGCTCCCGCAGGCTACAACTTCGTGGGATGGAGCAAGACAGGCAATGCCACCATAACCAACATCCACAAGGGCGACAGTTGGAGCTACTGGGATCGAGGTTCGCTCGACAATACCGACTGGAAGACAGGCTCCATCTCCGAATGGGCAGAAGGTCCTACTCCACTCGGCTACGGCAAAGGTTCCATCGTCACTACCATCAGTTACGGCGAAGACAGCAGCCAGAAGTACCCCACCTATTACTTCCGCAAGAACCTCTTCGTCGAAAGCGACATAGAAAACATCTCCTCCCTCACGCTCGACTTCACGGCCGACGACGGCTTCGTGGTCTATGTCAACGGCACCGAAGCCTATCGCTATCTGCTGCCCGAAGGCGAAATTCTCTTCGAGACCTACGCCACAACCTATGCCCCCAACAACCCTGATTCCGGCACAATAGACCTTCCCGTCAGCCTCCTTCGCAAGGGAGAGAACATCATAGCCGTCGAGGTACACAACAACGTGCCTGGCTCTACTGACATCTATTGGGATGCTGAGGTAAGCTACAACATCACTTCCGGCACATCAATTGTCAGCAGCAGCCACGAACTTAAGCTCGCCACCGACGGCGACACCGAGATACTGGCCATCTTCAAGCCACTCCATCCCGACTGCCTTGTCGAAGCAGGTTCCACTCCCGTCGTTGTCAACGAGGTGAGCGCAGGCAACACCATCGCTGCCAACGAATATGGCAAACGCAACGACTGGATTGAACTTTACAACACTACCGACCACGACATCGACCTCGAAGGCATGTTCATCACCGACGACCCTGCTGTCCCCGAGAAGTACCAGATAACGAAAGCTGAAGGCTGGAGCGAAGCTTCAACCATCATTCGCGCCCACGGCTACTACATCGTCTGGGCAGACAAGGTTGACCCTCTCCGCCAGTTGCACGCAGGCTTCAAGCTTGCCAACGAAGCCGACCAAAGCGTGACCATTACTGCTGCCGACCACTCTTGGAGCGACTGCTTCACCTATCAGCCGCATAACGGCGACGAGAGCGTCGGACGCTATCCCGATGGAGGCAAGCGCATCTACCGCATGACGTTGCCCACCATCGACGCCACCAACACACTCACGTCCTACAGCGAATGGCTCTGCGGCATCGACGAGAACTTCGACGAGGAAACCTTCCTCGATGCTATCATGCTGCCCGAAGGCACTAACAGTCTGGCCGACGGTAAGACAGCCATCTACACCATCGACGGCATGAAGGTGGAACGACTGCAACGTGGCATCAACATCGTCCGCACCGCAGCCCCCGACGGCACAGTCACCGTCAAGCGAGTACTCGTGAAATAACAAATAACATTATAAGGTATGATATACGTATTCTTAGCCACAGGTTTCGAGGACATCGAGGCTCTGGCACCAGTTGACATCATGCGTCGCGCCGGAATGAAGGTGCAGACAGTATCTATCACAGGAGAACAAGTAGTGGTGAGTGCGCACGGCGTGGGCATCACAGCCGATATCCAGCTCTCCGACGTTGACTTCCATCAGGCAGAGATGCTTGTGCTTCCGGGCGGTCTGCCAGGTGCAACGAATCTCGATGCCTGCCAACCGCTGACGACTGCCATCAAGCGCCACTTCGAGGCAGGTGGTGCCGTGGCTGCCATCTGTGCCGCACCGCTGGTATTCGGCCATTTAGGCATCCTCAATGGACGACGCGCCACGTGCTATCCCGGCTTTGAAACCGAGCTGAAGGGAGCCGACTACACGGCTGCTATCGTGGAGCGCGACGGGAACATTATTACAGGCAAAGGTCCTGGTGCTGCCTTCGAGTTCGGCTATACAATCGTCGATTTCTTCCTGGGCGAAGGCGCATCACAGCCCCTGCGACAGGGCATGATTTATCAGGAACTATTGCAGGGGGAATAGGATGATTAGAGGTAAGAGGTAAGAGGTAAGAGGTTGGAGGTAAGAGGTTAGGGGTTAGGGGTTAGAGAATACTACTGTGTCCTAATCAGCATCCTAAGCAATCCTTTAACCCCTTACCTCTAACCACTAACCCCTTACCTTTAACCTCAACATAACCAATACTATGGACTATTACGTTCTCATCGTAGCTGGTGGTAAGGGGCTTCGTATGGGCGGAGACATTCCGAAGCAGTTCCTGCCCATCGGCGGGAAACCGATACTGATGCGTACCATCGATGCTTTCCGAAGCGTACTCGACGACGTGAAGATTGTGCTTGTGTTGCCTGCCGACCAGCACGACTACTGGCAGGAGCTTTGCCGGAAGCATGACTTCCGCTCGCCGGAACTGATTGCTAATGGCGGGGCAACACGCTTCCACAGCGTCAGCAACGGCCTGAACCTCTTGCCTGACGACAAGGATGCTGTGGTAGGCGTTCACGACGGCGTGCGCCCCTTCGTATCGGCCGAGACCATACGGCGTTGCTTCTCGGCAGCTGCCGAAGGAAAAGCTGTCGTGCCGGTCGTTCCTGTGGTCGAGACACTTCGCCAAATCCTTCCCGACGGCAAGAGTCTGACCCGTCCTCGCGACGAATACCGCCTGGTGCAGACGCCGCAGACATTCCCCCTCGCCTTGCTGAAGGAAGCCTACCGACAACCTTTCTCGGAAGCATTCACCGACGATGCCTCCGTTGTGGAAGCTCTTGGGAAAGAGATAACAATGGTGGAAGGCAACCGTGAGAATATCAAGATAACCACACCAAGTGACCTTAAATAAAGGTTAAAAAGGTAAAAGGTGAAAGAGTAAATGGCTCTCTCCCCTGAAATGGTAAATAGTAAATGGCTAAATGGTAAATGAAAAGGTGGTAAATGTCTAGATGGTAAATAGTGATTTGCTAAACGCGATAACTTACCTCCCAGGCATCGGTCCCTCGAGGGCAAAGCTGCTGGAGGCGGAGCTGGGCATCAAGACCTGGCGCGACCTCCTATACACATTCCCCTACAAGCACATCGACCGTAGCCGCCTCTACAAGATAAGAGAACTGATGCCCGACATGCCTTTCGTGCAGGTGCTGGGGCAGTTTCGCAGCTTCGAGGAAGCAGGTCAGGGGCGTAAGCATCGGCTGACAGGTCACTTTTGGGACGGCGAGATGTTCCTCGACGTCACATGGTTCCAAGGCATCAGCTACATCAAGCAGAGCGTAAAGATAGGAAAGGAATACATCCTCTTCGGCCGTCCCAGCGTCTATGGCGGCCGTCTCTGCGTCAACCATCCCGACCTCGACAGCCCCGAATCGACGGTGCTCAGCAAGATGAGCATGCAGCCCTACTATTCCACGACGGAGCGCATGAAGAAGGCAGGCATGACCTCGCGTATGCTGGAACGCTTCACGAGCACCCTCTTCAGCCGTCTCACATGGACGTTGCCCGAGACGTTGCCCTCCTATCTCATTGAACGACTGCATCTCATGCCCCTCGACAAAGCACTTCGAGCCGCACACTACCCCACCACCGCCGACGAGCTTGCTGCCGCCAACATGCGATTGAAGTTCGAGGAACTCTTCCTCATCCAGCTCGTCATACTGAACTATACCCGCAAGCGTCAACAGCAACGCGTGGGCCGACGATTCACCCACATTGGCGAATGCTTCAACACCTTCTACCGACGCTACCTGCCCTTCCCGCTGACAGAAGCACAGAAACGCGTCATCCGCGAGATGCATGCCGACATGAAGAGCGGACGCCAGATGAACCGTCTGCTGCAAGGCGACGTCGGTAGCGGCAAGACACTCGTGGCTCTCATGATCATGCTTATCGCCATCGACAACGGCTGTCAGACCTGCATCATGGCTCCCACCGAGATACTGGCAGAACAGCATTTGCAGACGTTCCGCTCGTTCCTGAAGAACATGCCCATCCGCGTCGAACTTCTCACGGGAAGCGTCAAGGGCAAACGTCGCAAAGCCATCGAAGAAGGACTGCGCGACGGAAGCATACACATCCTCATAGGCACACATGCCGTCATCGAGGACAACGTACAATTCCATAACCTCGGCCTCGTCATCATCGACGAGCAACACCGCTTCGGCGTAGCACAAAGGGCGAAACTCTGGAGCAAGGGGCAAGGAGCAGGGGGCAAGGAGCAAGAGAACACCTTCTGCCCAAACAATCCTCCTGCTCCTTGCCCCATGCCCCTTGCCCCTTATCCTCATATCCTCGTCATGACAGCCACGCCCATTCCCCGTACACTTGCCATGACGCTCTATGGCGACCTCGATGTGTCCGTCATCGACGAACTGCCGCCAGGACGCAAGCCCGTCCGCACCTTGCACATCTACGACAACCAGCCTGAACAGCTTCGTCGCGGCATCATCCGCGAGATAGAGGCTGGGCATCAAGTCTATATCGTCTATCCGCTCGTGAAAGAAAGCGAGAAGCTCGACCTGAAGAACGTGCAGGACGAGTACGTCCACCTGCAGGAAGTCTTCCCGCAGTACCGCATCAGCATGGTTCACGGACAGATGAAGGCCTCCGAAAAGGATGCGGAGATGCAACGCTTCGTCTCGGGCGAGACCCAGATACTCGTCGCCACAACAGTCATCGAAGTAGGCGTTAACGTACCCAACGCTTCGGTAATGATAATTCAGAATGCCGAGCGCTTCGGCCTCTCGCAGCTCCATCAGCTTCGCGGCCGAGTGGGCCGTGGAGCAGAACAGTCCTACTGCATCCTTGTGTCGAACTTCAAGTTGTCTGCCGAGACACGCAAGCGTCTGCAGATAATGACAGAGACAAACGACGGCTTCGAGATAGCCGAAGCCGACCTCAGACTTCGCGGCCCCGGCGACCTGGAAGGAACACAACAGAGCGGCATCGCCTTCAACCTCAAGCTCGCCAATCTGGGACGCGACGGACAACTCGTGCAATTGGCTCGCGATACAGCTTCCTATGTCCTCGATGCCGACCCCGACCTGCTTGCACCAGACAACATACTGCTCCGCCAGCACCTGCAGGAACTCAAAAAAGAACACAAAGACTGGAGCCAGATATCGTAGTCCTAAAGCCTCTCCCATCCCTCTCCAAGCCTCATCCCCCAAAGCACTCCCCCAAAGGGGGAGCGGGAAGGCGGCTTCCAGCTTCTACAGCAATCCCCTTGCCTTTTAAATTAACGTGAGTTCTTCGGCAAGCCTCAGGCGCAGGCGGAGCGATGAAAACGAAAAGACATATGATTTATGGTAATTCATGGGGCATTCTTCGGCTTTTAGCCTCAGGCGCAGGCGGAAGCTTCAGCTCGACGAAGTCAACATGGTAATTCGTTTTATCTTTAACATATAATTGCCATGTAATTGCCCATTAATTTCCAATTATTACTGTCCGGTAAAAATAGTTCATCATCCCCTACACCCTCCTAGACATAGGTATTTAGAGCAAAATGTGATTGGCAGGGGCTTAGGATGTCCCTGGGCTGACAGCTTAATGGCCTTTCAGGCCGACTTTACCGGACAGCAATAATAGCATTCTAACTTTTCGTCACACTTGGACAACAGGACACAGATAGTTAGGAGATTACTCTGGTTTTTTCTGATACTGTGTTCTGTGTGTATACATGTATGCAAACTGGTCAAAAACTATTTTGGGGCGTGTAGCTCACTTTTGCAGATTTATATTTTGCAGATTAATTTCTTTTTCATATCTTTGGGGCAATTAAAAACAAAATTGTTAAAAAAAAACATATCCATGAAAGGACTATCTAAATCACGTTACACCGCTTTCTGCCAGTGCCCCAAGAACTTGTGGCTGAAGGTGTTCAAGCCCGAAGAGGCAACAGTGGACGAAGCTCTGCAAGCACGTTTCGAACAAGGAAACAAAGTGGGCGATGAGGCTATGAAGCTCTTTGGCGAATATAAAGAGGCTCATGCGGAAAAACCAGACGGCAGTCTCGACCTCGCTGCGATGGTTGAGCAGACGCAGCAGTGGATGCAGCAAGGTGTTGAGAACATCTGCGAGGCTTCATTTGCCCTCGACGGACATTACTGTGCAGTCGATATCCTTCGCAAGAACGGCGACGGATGGGACATCTACGAAGTGAAGAGCAGCACCTACAAGGGAGACAAAGAAGACACGCCGAAACACCTGCTGGTCTATACTCGCGACATCGCCTATCAGAAGTGGGTGCTCACGCAATGTGGCGTGAAGGTGAAAAGCTGCTATCTGGTGCGCCTCAACAAATTCTATGTTCTTGGCAAGGAACTCGACCCCAAGGGGCTGTTCCACATCAAGAACATGGACGACCTGGTGGAGAATGAGTATGCTAAGGTAAAAGCAAATGTCAGTCTTGCCCTGAAGACATTAGCCGGCAACGAACCGGATGAACCTATAGCCATTCACTGCCACGAGCCATACGATTGCAGTTTCTTCCAGTATTGCACAAAAGGTATGGAGGAGCCCAATGTCTTCAACCTCTACCGTATGAACTTCAAGAAGAAGTGCGAGTTGTACAATCAAGGCAAAATCAATTTCGAAGACTTGGTAAACGAAAAGCTTAACGAGATACAGCAGATGCAGGTGAGTACCTTCCTGAACAACACACAACTGGTGACGCCGAAAGAGATTGGCGAGTTCCTCAAGACCCTCACCTACCCTCTCTACTTCCTCGACTTCGAGACCATGCAGACGGCGATTCCGGAGTACGAAGGCACAAGCCCCTATCAGCAGATAACCTTCCAGTACTCGCTCCATTGGATAGAAGAGGAAGGAGGCGAACTTCATCACACAGATTATCTGGGCGACTCCGTCAGTGACCCGCGTCGCAAATTGGCCGAAAAACTTTGTCGTGACATACCGAAGGGCGTCTGCTCCACTGCCTACAACAAGGGTTTTGAGTGTGGTCGTCTGCGCGAGTTGGCAAAAGCCTATCCCGACCTGGCCGAACACCTGAACGACATTGCCGACCACATCATCGACCTCATCGAACCCTTCCGCAAGAAGATGGTCTATCTGCCGGAGATGAATGGGTCGTTCAGCATCAAGCATGTGCTGCCAGCCCTGCAGCCAGACGACCCTGAACTGAACTACAAAAACCTCGCAGGCTCTGTCCACAACGGGGGCGAGGCTATGACCATCTATCCCCGGATTGCAAAGATGTCGCAAGCAGAGGCCGATGCTGCACGTCAGTCACTCCTCGAATACTGCAAACTCGACACCCTCGCCATGGTGAAGGTTTGGGAGAAGCTGAAAGAAATGGCAGAATAATTTAAAACACTCTTCACTCGTCACCGATACTGCTTAAAGAGTTGAAATACAATATAATATATGGGTGATGAGTTGGTGATGAGTCAAACACTACTCATCACCTCTGTTATGAACTTATAATCAAGAAGTTAATGGGTAGCGGTGACGAGTGATGAGTACTTTTGCAAAAAAACTTATCATGATTATAGGAAGGGTTGGCAAACAACTTTCTATTAAAATTCAAACTCCACACGTCAAGTTGGGAAACTCCACACGTTAAGTCAGGCAACTCCACACGTTAAGTCAGGCAACTCCACACGTTAAGTTTTCTGATCCTCCCTGTTGTGTTTCTTGGATGCTTTAGCACCAAGGCGCCCCGCTAAGGTGCGGAAGTCCGCGAGCTTCTTACTTCTTACATCTTACTTCCCACATCACCATGTATGTACCTTAAGCAAAAAAATATGGCTCACGTTGAATTATTTCAAAAAAAATTACTATATTTGCAGAGAATTAACAACTAGAACCTCGCGATGTATAGGGAATCGTTTAGAAATTTATGACACAGATAAAGTTTTTCATGGATAGGACTCCTGATATGGAGGCATTTGAAAAGAAAGTAAATGACTTCCTTAAAGAGAATGAGGGCAAAATCCAAGTACGCGATATAAAGTATACCGCAGAATCCCCGAATCCCAACAATTCAGTATGGAAGAATTGGACCGCTATGGTGATATACGAAATATGTAAGTAATTAATATTCCTGAAGTTTCTCATAAACAATAGAACCTCGCGATGTATAGGAAATCGTGGAAATCACATGAGTAACGACCAAACTTTGAATCTGTTGTTCGACAATACAATATCTTTTAACAAAGATGATTTTGCAAATAAGTTCCCTATTGTTCGCACCGGTGTCAAGGAATATAAGTCTGCATCCGAACAATTCTCAGGTTCACTCAAAGACAAGAAGTTAGCTGACATTAAAGAAGACACCAAACTAAAAATCGATAACGACAATAAATCATATAAAGATTTGTTCGGTTCTGTTGCATCAGTCGGCCAAAGCTATTTTTCCGATGATGATTTCGGTAAAATCCTTTCTATTCTTTATGACAAAGAGCAGCAGGAGTTTATATTGGACAAAGAAAGACTAACAGCAATCGAAAACTATTTTAGTGGTAAGAAAAACGACAAAAAAGAACAACAGAAGAATAACAAGGACTTAAAAAGGTATGCCTCCCCACTTGCTGCAACTTGTAGGTTGTTGATGGTATTATTTCCCGATTATTTTTGCCCGATACCAACACCCGATAAAGTTGACTATTTGATAAATAAACTAATCAATGATAAATACTTGAACAAGGCTGATATCAAAAAGTTAAGAAGCAATTATAAGGGTTGGCTTATCAAGTGGTGTGTGTTTAACAATATTCTATTTAAGATCTTTACATCAGATGAGGATAAAGAGAATGGAGTTTCTCCTTGGGAGGCTATTGTTCGATATGGAAGAGAAGAGCAGAGAAAGGAAATTGTGGGTCTGCTAGAAGAAAATCATAATATTATTCTTACTGGTGCCCCTGGGACAGGTAAGACATATAGGGCAAAGGAGATAGCTGTAGAAATGGCTAAAACTAATACTAACCTTCAAAACCTTAATGGTGATGTTGAAAAGGATTTCATTGAATTACAAAAACAAGGCTATGTTGACTTTGTTCAGTTCCATCCTTCATACGACTACTCTGATTTTGTGGAAGGGTTACGTCCCAAGGCATCTGTAGACGGGTTTGAAAGGAAAGATGGTATCTTCAAGGCTTTTTGTGCCAAAGCCGCTAATGCTCTGAAAGATGAAAACACCAAGAATAACAAATATGTCTTTATCATTGACGAAATAAACCGTGGTGAAATATCAAAGATATTCGGAGAGCTCTTTTTCTCTATTGATCCTGGCTACAGAGGTGAAAAAGGAAAAGTTGTTACCCAATACCAAAATCTTATTAAGGAGGATGAGAGAATGCCTGATAAGCCAACAATTGAATATCCTTTCATTAAGGGTTTCTATGTTCCAGAAAATGTCTTTATCATCGGCACCATGAACGATATAGACCGAAGCGTAGAAAGCATGGACTTCGCATTTCGGCGCCGATTTGCTTTCAAGGAAATCAAGGCGGAAGACAGCAAAGCGATGCTTTGGAATGGAGATAATTATCAAGTTTTGGAAGATGTAATGGATAGGGTTAATAAAGAACTGATAAAAACGCAATATGGGCTATCTGAAGCATATCAAATTGGAGCCTCATACTTTAACAAGATAAAGAAAACAAACTGTAAAAGCGAATATGACTATAGTAAAGAACTAAAGAATCTATGGGAATACCATATAAAGGGATTGTTATACGAATACCTTAGAGGGAAACCTAACGCATTTGTTTTATTAGATCAATTGAAAAATTCATATTTTGGGAAAGAACCAAATACAGAAGAAGGACAAGAAATAGAAGATAATGTGAATGACACTCAAGGATAACACATTTTACAGTGATAGCAATCTCTCTCTGCGAGGGAAAAAAGCTCTCCTCAACTATTTTTCAGTTCCTATCAAGGAACTGAGGAATAGCGAGGATCATTCCATCCTTGTCTATCCACAGTCCTTTTCTGATACCGCAGACGAGGTTGGCGAGCAGGCTGTATTTGATATCACTAAACGTGATGCAGAGGGCAACCCCATCGAGTTTTGGACAAGGAATCTTGTAGGATTCATTAGCTATAAAGGTCAGGAAGTCACTATCAGTTCCCGCTTTTCTGGGAAGAAAAATGACAACTTCCTATATTACATGTTGGCCCGAGTAGCAGGAATCAATCTGTTGAACCTCGACTTCAGTTCCCAAAACAATGACAAGGGCCTCAATCTGATGATCTTCCTTTTCCCGAAACTTCTCAAAGAAGCTCTTGGGCAAGGATTGTTCAAACAGTATATTAATATGGAATATAACGATACCAACGTTCGAGGTCCCATTGACATCAACCGCCACATCAGAAGGAATATTCCATTCAATGGACGTGTAGCATACCGCACACGGGAGTTTAGCTACGACAATCCTGTGACGCAATTAGTGCGTCATGCAATAGAATGGATTAAGATTAGTCCTTGGGGACAAACCATTCTTAACAGTGATGAGATAACGAGGTCGTTTATTCAAGAGATTGTAGCTGCTACGCCTACTTATGAGGCGCGACTACGTCAGGAAGTCATAAATCAGAACTTACGCCCTGCTACCCATCCGTACTACACCTCTTGGCAGCCTTTGCAAGAATTTTGTTTGCGTTTGCTCCGTTACGAAAGTCTCAGTTATGGTGCAGACAAAAAGAATAAAATTCATGGTCTGCTCATCGATGCCGCCTGGCTGTGGGAGGAGTATGTGGGACGAGTGCTGGCAGAGAAGGAAATGGGATTGGCTCACTATACACGAAGCAGCCGTTTTCACCTCCTCCAGACCATCAATGGCAAGCACTTTCAGCAGGTTATCCCAGACTACTATGATAAAGAAAGGAAACTTGTTGCCGATGCTAAATATATACCGCTTCACCGATATGACCATTTAGATGCAGAGCGTGCCGCTGCAGTCTATTATAAAACAATCATGTATATGTATCGCTTCGATACAAAGAATGGATTTCTATTTCACCCGTGCTCATGTGAAGATGCTAAAAATGCCAAAGACAACCTTAATCTTTCCCACATAGATATTGATGAGTGGTCTATTAAGTGCAGTTATCAAATAGAAGACAGAAAGAATTGTTGGCTTCACGAAATGGGAATGATTATCCCCACAACTGAAAAATATGAAGAATTCCAACAAAGCATGAATGAAGTAGAATACCAGTTTATCTCACAAATTAAAAATTGTATAACCCTTAAAACAACACAATTATAATTCCAAAACTAGTTTTCAATAAACATACTAAAGCTAAAGAATATACTAAAGAAGAGAAACTTCTCAAGAAAGTTGATGAACTTCTCAAAAAGAATGAAGAGATGAAGAAGGAACTTGAAGAGTTGAAGAACATGATTTAAGTCCTCATCTTTAAATTTTTCTGGCAAAGTGACTATATTAACTTCAAGTTTAACTCTAAAACAACATTATTATGTATCCAAAACTTAAGCTCAGCCAAAAAATGTGAAAGCCACACAAGGACCAGCAGAAAAAGCATTTATAACAGCATATGATGATTTTTGCAATAAGGTATATTCAAGCCTAAATAATAATGTCGCTCAAGTTCGCAGAATTGAATCTAACAAATTGAAAATTCATGATTTGACAAAAGGTAAATATAAAGATGTATATGATCCAAGCAACAATTCAACTTATGAAAAACAAGTGAATGAAATGTCGAACCTCAGTTCTGATTTTCTGTCTGTATTTGCAAAACCCAATATTGATGTCAACAAACAACTGATTAATATTCCTATATTCTTGGTTGAGAAATCAATGGTAAATGATTATATTGCTGTGCCTGGATGCCAGTGTTCTGTTCGTGTACCAGATGACAAACTTAACTCATTTGAGAAGTACGGAGAATTTCATATCGAAGAATGGGTTGAATCAAAAAATCCTGAAAAAGAAGATAATCCTGAAAAAGAAGATCCGCAAGAAGGAGTCTCAGGGAACATTAATATCATGGATATGCTTGGAGTTTATATATATTCTAACGAACAAGATGTCATTCCCAGACGGATCTTCATTTGGATAGATAAAATTCAGGATAAAATTCAGGAAGAAGCCAAAAAGAAATCCAAGAAAAAGGATGACATCAATAAAAATGCTCAAGCATTGTTTGAATTGGTATTGTATCATGAATTGGCACACGCTTTGATGGATGTGACACTTTATGGTGTTCAGCCAGCACCAAACTTCTCTTATGCTAAAGACAAACCCTATCGTATCTTCGAGGAGGCATACGCTGACGGTATCGCATTGAAAATTATGAAGATTATGAAGAATTGCAACTCTTTCATTGAAGATTTTGTCAATGAATGTGGAAAATTGCTATATGAAGATGGACATATAGAAGGAGATACTATTAGTAGATGGATGAATATCAAAGTGTTCTTTGATTACAATATTGCAAAAATACTGGGAAAGCTAATAAATGCCTGGGAGTCTAGTCTGGAAAAAATGAATAATTAAATAGTTTTAAACCATCCTTCGGGACCCATTTCTGACACAAAGACTCCTTCTTAGCAAAAAAAGTCACCCCGTTTTTTGAATTTTTCTCCGATTGTTTCTATATTAGTTGCAGACCAATTAAACAATAGGGAACATGGGAAAAGAAAAAGAATTAAGAAGGTGTATGATAAAGATTGTCTATGCGTCAATTGGTAGTGAAGAAAAAGTGGAACTGCTCAGAGTTCTTTCTGAAAAAAGGCCTTACTGCGATGAAATGAAGAAATTGTTTAAGAAATAACATTTCAAACTCTTTGCGAATTACATAAAACCTCGCGATGTATAGGAAATCGTTCATGACCATTATGACACAGATAAAATTGTTTAAGGCCAACACTCCAAAGATGGAGGAGTTTGAAGCAAAAGTAAATGCTTTTCTCAATGAGAATAAAGACAAAATTGTCGTGAAAGACATTAAATATTCAGGCGAGACTCCAAACCCTCACAACAACGCCTGGAATATATGGACTGCTATGATCATATATGAAGTCATTTAACCGCAAGGATCTAACACATGGAAATAGTTGGTATTATTCTTCTCATCATTCTCGCTTTCGTGTTCTTTGGCCTAGCAGGTTGGGTACTGAAAGCATTGGGTGTTGTGTTTGACTTTCTCCAGGAGGGATGCTCCGCCAGTTTCGGCTGCCTTTTCTGGGTCTTCATGGCAATTGTCCTCTTGTTAGGTATGATAACGATGTAAGAATGAGAAGGAAGAAAAAAACATTATGAAATCATTAAAAGAACTCATTAAGACGACTTTGGTAGAATACGAAGCACTCAATAACCTGAGTGAGAAAGATTGCCAAGAGTATCGTGATAAGGTCTACGATGAAGCAGAGTTGCCGGAGTTGTGGAGGGATGTCGCCAATTATCTTGCTGACAAAGTGATGAGGATTGACTTCTCCAAGTACGAGCGCCCTGGTTATCACACTTTTATCTACTGCATGAAGTTGTTGGCAAAGAAGTTGGGGTTCAACGATGTGTATGTTTGTGCGTATAAGAGCCACGCTCATAGCCAATGGCTGAATTCTAATTTCATGGCTCTGAGTCATACTGGTGAAAACGGTAAGCCATGCACTTCGCTGTGTTTTGACATCTATGATTGTGAATCTCTCGACAGGGAGCAATTGTATGGATTCATCATTCAGGAGCTCTTCAATTTCCAGCGCGACATTGAATGGCTTGATGAAGGTGCAGATGTGTATGAAGCAAAAATGGAAGAGATGAAGAAGGAATAATGCCAGTTTCTTTAAATTTTTCGAGAAAGTGACTATATTACCTAAGTAACAAAACCTATAAACAATTAAACTGTATGAATACGTATTTTCATTATGATTGCCCGATACAAGGTAAGGAGAGGGCATTGTCTGCAGAGCAACTCTTGACATTGTTCAACAGAAACATTTCCAAGAATGCCGAATTGCTGGACTACATAGGTAAAAACAACATATTTGGCATTATTGCAAAAACGAGAAACGAAAGTGTGCATAGCCGCTTCGTTGCAGAATTATTGTCGGGCGACTTCCTTGAAGGAAATTCTCGCGAGTCAACATTTATGCATTTCCTCGACATTCTCCTGTACAGAGCCGGAAAAGAAGGCAAAATAGATGAAATAAGTGAGCATCTCAGAAAAGCAGTGCTTACCCGCTCTGTTATGTTTGAAAAGATGGTTTCAGAATGTGAGCTTACTGTTACGGATTATCAGAAGTTGTATTCATCAGTTAATACACAAAAGGTTTCGGAGAAGGACGACCGCATTGACATATACCTGAAATTCAATCTCCTGACTCCAGTGGCAGGACGTCATGAGCTGGAAGTCTTCATCGAGAACAAAGTCAATAGTTCTGAATTTGATGCTCAGACGGTTCGATATTTTGAGGCTTGCGACAATTGCGGACATAAGCGTCCGTTCCAATTGTTTGTGTATTTGACGCCTCAGCCTGTTCGGGATATGGATCAGTATTCTGGTATGGACAAGAAACTAAGGCCTGAGTCTCCACATTATATACATATATGCTATCAAGATATCCTTGACTATGTCATCGAGCCGCTTTTGATAGATGACAAGTTGGATGCAGATAAAAAAGCCATTCTGAAGGAATATGTCGGCTGTCTGGAACTGCCCGCGAAGCCTGATGCCGACTGTGGGTCCTCTAATAATGACTTTTCCATTATGGCCATCAGCTCAAGAGAGAGACAACTGGTAAAAGCCTTCATGGAAGATGGCGTCAACCGATGGCTCGTAGCCAAGGCTATTGAAGCAAAACTGAGTGAACCCCTATATTCCGTTGCCAGGTTTGAGCATTTACTCAACGCTGAAGAGGCTCTTCAATCAGCGCTTCAACATGTGATAACTGTCAGAGAAAAACCGTTGGACGTTCTGAAGTGTGTTAATGAGTGCAGCATTGTAGGGCCACAAAATGGTTCCGAGCCTTTCTTGATCTACTCTCCCAGAGCTTGGCGTTCTCCTGACAATAAACTGTGTAAGTATTTGCCCTATGATGGTCTGTTTGTGTACTCAGGCAGAGCATATCCGTCTGTTAGCACTGCTGTGGCTGCTGCTATCAAGGACTATAAGGAGAAACACAACACTACGAACGAACAGCTCATTCAATTATTCAGTGGCATATATTCAGCCAAGGGCGGCGGTATTCCACTCGTTTCCGACAAGAAGCAGAAAGGAAATAGAGAGACGGATATGCAAGGGATATTCGTAAGGAAAGACGTGGCTGAGAGTCGCCTTCCTGAAATCAATGCCATTTTAGGGAAGAAGCTATCTGTATTACCCATTGACAACGAGACGTATATGAACCTGATGCAATGTAATACTCAGGTAGCTATTAATATCCCTGTAACAGAAAACGGTTTGCCAAAAGAGATTGACGATTTAGTGGAAGATGTCGTCCATTACAAACAGGTGGGAACCACCGACTTCTTCTTCAGGAAAGATATAAAGGGAGACAAGATTCTTAAGCTCAATCACGTAACCATCTTCACGAATTTCGATTTGATTTATAAATACGAAGACACGTCCCTGCTGTTGGATTTCTTCAAGAGCAGGCGGAATCTTATCCTTTCCGTTTATAAGATTATGCTTGAGGCAGAGCATGATAATAAGGTTTACGAAGAAAAACTGAAGATTTATCTCAAGTTGATCAAGCCATAGTCTCTTGCTGGCCTCTCCTCCGATACTGCGCGCTCGACCTTGGTCGCTTGCCATAGCAAGAACTCGACACCTGGACAATGGTAAAAGTGTGGGAGAAACTAAAAGATGTGGCAGAGTAACTTGAATTTTTCGAGAGCGCTCGGCTCTGCCGCTTCTTCGAACATATGTGAGTCTGAAGAAGTGACTATATTGATAATACATGAATAATTTAACCGAATAAGAATATGCAAGAATTGCTTTTTGTCTATAAAAATGGTGAAGCTGTTGCTTTACGACCCAAGCCTTTCTGTTTTGAGTTGGCGATGGAAGGATACATTGCTGATAATCCCCAAATCCTTTCAAACTATCAGTTGGATTTAACTAATCCAGAGGTGAAGGCTTTAGAACTGCCTCTTGATACCAAACATCGGATAGATATAATGATGCAGTATGCCAACGACACTTCGGCTATCATTGAATTAAAAAATATCGTTGTTGACAACGGTGCACATCAACAATTATTGAATTATCTTCAAATAAAACGTCAAAAAATGGCTAAGGAATATGGAGAAGATGCAGACAAACTCCAACTTATAGGCATTCTTCTTGGTCCTGCGTTTGACGACCAGGTGATTAAACAAATAGAGCACTGTACACGCAAACAAGATTTGATTTACGGTGTTGAACTACAACGTTATTTTGACAATGGGAACTGGTATGTCTTCGCTAAATGGTATGTTCCCTGCAGAATCATGAACGAAAGAAAGGATTACACAAAATACATACTCAACGACAAAACGAACCTGCAGCTGGGTAAGGGGCGTTTGGTATATGAGGTAGTCAAAGACTATTTAGACAAGAACCCAGGAATTGGTTTTGCAAAGCTGAGGCGAGGGTTCCCTGACTCTCTACGAAACCGGAAGTCTTCAAGAGCTAAGCATCATGTGGTTGAAATGGAAAGTAATGTTCTTCCTGACGATCGTTTTACACGATATTTCAAAGAACCGTTGATGTGTGCAGATGGTGCTTTTGTTGTCAGTTCGCAATGGGGTATTGGCAATATCAAACCATTTATTGAATATGCAAAAAAATTGGGATACAAAATAGAAGAAGTTACGAATCATTAAGCTGTTATAAGAAAAAAAGTGAACACAGAACAGCTTCGACAGCAAGCCCGCGATATACGAAAAGCTGCAAAGGAATTGCAACGGAAGATGCAGGAGGTGACTGATCCTGAGGAACAGAAGCAACTGGTTCGCAGGATGAACGAACTGTTCGCAGAGGCAAGTTCTTTAAGGAATGAGGCCCAACATCGCTATTACTTGGACGAAAGTATCGAAAGGGACTTCCGCTGCATAGAAACAGGTTTGGAGGATTGACCCGGATTTTCGGTGGGAAGTGACTATATTATCATTGTAAACAACAGGGCGGAATATGACAAACGAGCAGATTGAAAAATTATGACAACATTTAGCGAATACTGGGAAAAGAAGGCGCAGAAGCGCCGCAAGTCGTGGGCGGCAAAGGCCAAACGCTTTGCTGAACAGCACACGCAGTTGGAGAACATCCGAAAAGAGGTATATCTTCCACTGGATTTTGGTGCGAATTTCAGTTTTGAGGACTATAAGCCTGAGCATTTCATCAAGCTAAATCCTATTACCTCTTGGCAGGATAAGAATTTCTGTTTCTCAGAAGAAGGGTTACGTGCTGCTCTCAAAGCTGAAGGTGCAGATATGAATAGCTTCAGGATGTCAGTGAGCCACCAGCCTATCAAAGGCTTAGAGGCGCCACAGCCTGAGAATAAATGTGAAGCATATGAATGGAAACTAAATAAAGTTTTTGACTATGACAGAAAGTTTCGTTCTTGGCTACAAAGGATATATGAGATTTGCACCGATGTGGAAACTGTAAGTTTGAGTTATCGGCAAATAACCATGACCATCAAGCGCTACAGCACAGAAGGAATGCCATTCGGCTATTATGAACTGAACCCCTGTGAGCAATTAACTAAATCGGCTATGCTCATGCAGGAGACGGATTTCTATACGCTGAACGTAGCGACACTGCTGATTGAGGCTGCAGCGGAATGGGATCTGAGGCAAGAGGAACTTAACTACTATGCCAAGAAACTGAGAATTAGGACGATGGATGCCGCCCTCACCGACGATATAAGCTTCGAACTTTGGGATGACAAGAAACTGGAGAAGAAGATCGCGGAATACGTCAGCAAGGACTACCCCGTTGAGAAGATCATCGAACAAGTGCTCCGACCTTGGAAGCAGGCCATCACAAAATATTTTCATGATATCACGGAACAAGAACTTAATAATTCAACAGAAAAGTTTGATGAATCCGACTTAGAGGATCTCAATTTTAGAAATAATGTGCTACAACCTTATTTCAACAAACATGGTTTGCAAGAAGTAAAGGTGTGGAAACCAAACGAAAAGAGGTCAGACATTCGCATTGAGTATCAGGGGCATCAACTAAAATACACTGACGACATCTTCTTTTATCCAAATGCTCACTATCCCATATACTGCACCAATCGAGTCCCGAGATATAGTTCGATGCAAGGTACCCCTTTGCGTGCCCTTGCCGACTATCTGCGGAAGATGCCGGAAATCACCAGAAAGACCGACGAGGTGGTGATAAAGGTCATGCACTTCTACGACGGACTGATGCAGCAAAAGAATGAAAAATATTGCAAAAATGTAGAATTCTTGGACTCCTTGGCTGCTCAGCATAAGGGAACGCCTGTTGGCAAGATGATGAAGTTCTTACGATGGAACGCAGGAAGGTTCTCCAACTCTGAATCTAAGGGTTATGAGTTCTCTATTCCTATGATAAAGGTGCTCGGTGAAACGGCCTTCAGTTTCGTAGTGAAAGATGTACCCCAAGGTCTGAGCATGGTCAACGGACAATTAACAGTAACATATAAAGATGAAGTCATAGAGAGATGGTTGGATGCAGACTGCCATACTATGTATGTCGCTGATCCTAACACAACAGATTTTGACGAATGGGTGAAAACACATCGGCGCTGGTCGTGGTCTATACAAGACTTCCTGAGTGGTTATTCTCCGCAGGATTCAAAACCTTCCCTCTCAATTGATTTCATTGAACAAAAATTATAGTTATTATGGCAATAGCAATTAACACTAAAGAACTGGAGACCCTCTTGGAGGTGACTCCTTCATGGCAGAACATCATGCTGGCAGGCCGACATGGTATCGGCAAGTCGCAGATTCTGACCAACTATTTTGAATCGAAAGGTATGCGTGTCGTAGCCTTGTTCCTGGGACAGATGAGCGACCCTGGCGACCTGCTGGGTCTGCCCAACAAGGACGAGGCGACGGGCAAGACGACCTTCATGCCCCCTTATTGGTTTCCTGTCGATGGACAACCCATCGTGCTGTTCCTTGATGAGTTGAACCGCGCCCGTCCTGAGATCTTACAGACAGTGATGGACCTCGTGCTCAACCGCAAGTTGGCAGGGCGTATGTTGCCAGAGGGCAGTCGCATCATCTCGGCCTGCAACGATGGCGACGAGTACCAACTGACTGACCTTGACCCAGCCCTCGTTTCGCGTTTCAACATCTACACTTTCCGCCCATCTGTGGAGGAGTGGCTGCTGTGGGCAACGCGCAAGGGACTGGACGAGCGTGTCATCAACTTCATCCAAGCCAATCCCGAACTGCTTGACCGCAGCGGTGACACCAAGGAGGAGCAGGGACTGGAGAAA
>CACYQI010000034.1 GCA_902776455.1 uncultured Bacteroidales bacterium
TGTCGGGCGATGCTGCTGGGAGGAAGTCCATGGATAACACGGGATGCTGGCTTTGTCTAAGCACGGACTACTGATATATGGCTATCGCTGAATAGTTACGCCATGTAATTGCCCATTAATTTCCAATAATTATTTTTCGTCGAATTCACGTTATGTTAAAAATATAAAACGAATTTCTTCTCCCAGCCTCCACAGACCCTCTTTAGGGGGAGAACCGAAGGTCGACGAAGTCAACTAAAGACGGGAAAGCCAACACGCCGAATCGTTATGGTTGCTACTTCCTGTCCTTCCAGTAGTTGGGCATCAGAAGGAAGAGAACGGTAAAGATTTCCAAACGCCCTATGAGCATATAGGCACTCATCAGCCATTTGCCAGAAGCAGGGACGCCGGCAAAGGTGTTGGCAGGGCCGGTGGCTCCGGTGGCAGGGCCGACGTTGCTCAGCATGCTGATGCTGCTGCCGAGGGCTGTATCGACATCGGCTCCAAGCAACGAGTAGCAGGTCATCGCTATGACGACAAGCAGGATGTAGATAAAGATGAAGGAAAGAGCCTGACGCACTTTTTCCTGCGGCACTATCTGCTTCCCTACGCGCACCCCAATAACGGCACGCGGATGAAGCATGAGGATGAGTTCGTTGAAGACACTCTTTGCGCAGATGATGACGCGGATGACCTTGATGCCGCCTGCCGTACTGCCCGCACAAGCTCCGATGGCCATGATGACAACCGTAGGCATCCAGAACGACGCACCCCAAGCCACGTAGTCGAACTTCTGGGCTGAGAAGCCGGTACTCGTCGCTACGCTGCTGACGTGGAACAGTGCCGAGCGGAACGTCTCTTCGAAGCCTTTGGGCAAGGTGGATAGGGCATCGTCGGGCACAGGAGCAAAGTAGAAGAGCAACATGAAGCAAGCTACAGCCACACCTATGTAGCCGAGGAACACGCGCACCTCTTCGTTGCGGAAGAGAACGTGACTGCGGCGGATGCTCATATAGTAGTAGAGCGAGAAGTTGATGCTGCTGACTATCATGAAAAGGCTTGCCACATACTCTATATAGCTGCTGTGGAAGTAGGCGATGCTTGCCGAATGTGTGCTGAATCCACCTGTGGCGATGGTGGTAAAGGCGTGGCAGACAGCATCGTAGAGCGACATTGGTCCGAGCCAATAGAGCAAGGCGCAGCTGCCGGTCAGCACGAGGTAGATGAGCAGCACGCGGCGGGCTGTGGCTCCTATCTTGGGCCGTAGCTTGTCAAGCCCCAAACCCGTCACCTCGGCAGAATAGATGTTGCTGTTCTTCATCTCATAGACCGGGATGAGTGCAAAAGAGAAGACGACGATGCCGAGGCCGCCTATCCATTGCGTAATGGCACGCCAGAAGAGGAGCGACCGCGGCAAGGAGTCGATTTCGTTGATGCAGGTGGCACCCGTCGTAGTAAATCCGCTCATCGTCTCGAAGAAGGCGCTGGAGAGGTCCATGTCGGTAAGCCAAAGGAAGGGCACCATGCCGACCACGGAGAAGACTATCCAAGAGAGGGCAACGACAAGGAAGTTGTCGGCACGTCGCATCCGTCGGCCCTCGGCTTTGCGGCTCGCATAAATGCACAGCGAACCGACGGCCATCGTTCCCAGAGCCGTGACCAGGAAGCACAGCCAACTGCTCTCGTCGGCCAGAATGGCGACAAGCATCGAGAGCAACAGAAAGAAGCTCTCCATGATGACGAGTATGCCGAGAATGCCTTTCTTCATAGCTTTTTTTTTAATTCATAATTCTTAATTCATAATTCATAATTATTTCCTTCGCCAAGCCTTCGGACGTATCCTAATTATGAACTATTTCCTTCGCCAAGCCTTCGGGCGTAGCCTAATTATGAACTATTTCTTTCGCCAAGCCTTCGGGCGTAGCCTAATTATGAACTATTTCCTTCGCCAAGCCTTCGGACGTAGCCTAATTATGAATTATGAATTAAGAATTAAGAATTAAGAATTATGAATTATCTAACGCGTGTTTCGCGTAGTCGATGGTGTAGTGGAGGCCACGGCTCTCTTTGCGTTCGAGGGCTTGACGTGTAATGAGATAGCCCACGTTGATCATGTTGCGGAGTTCGCAAATGTCTTTCGTCGGCTTGACGCGCTTGAAGAGGTGCTCCGTCTCTTCGTAGAGGAGGTCGAGACGCTCCCAGGCACGATGAAGACGCAAGTCGCTGCGGACGATGCCAACATAGGTACTCATTATCTGGTTCACTTCCTTGACGTCCTGCGCGATGAGCACCTTCTCTTCGTTCGTCATGGTGCCTTCGTCGTTCCATTCCGGCACGCGGTCGTTGAACTTGTACTGGTCGATGACTTCCAGCGAATGGCGGGCGGCTGCATCGGCATAGACGACAGCCTCGATGAGCGAGTTGCTGGCCAAACGGTTGCCGCCATGCAGTCCGGTACAGGAGCATTCGCCGACGGCATAGAGACGCTTGATGCTGCTCTGCCCGTCGAGATCGACCTTGATGCCGCCGCACATGTAGTGGGCGCTGGGAGCAACCGGGATGTACTGCTTCGTGATGTCGATGCCGATGGAGAGGCACTTGGCGTAGATGTTGGGGAAGTGATGCTTGGTCTCCTCCGGGTCTTTATGTGTGACGTCGAGGCAGACGTGGTCGAGGCCGTGTATCTTCATCTCGCGGTCGATAGCGCGGGCCACGATGTCGCGGGGAGCGAGGGAGAGCCTTTCGTCGTACTTCTGCATGAACTCCTCGCCGTTGGGCAGGCGGAGAATGCCGCCGTAGCCGCGCATGGCCTCCGTGATGAGGTAGGCCGGATGCGTTTCCTGCGGGTTGTAGAGCACAGTAGGATGGAACTGCACGAACTCCATGTCCTTCACCTTCCCCTTGGCGCGATAGACCATGGCTATGCCGTCGCCGGTAGCGATGTTCGGGTTCGACGTCGTGGCGTAGATGGCTCCGGTGCCTCCTGTAGCCATGAGTGTGACCTTGCTCAGATAGGTGTCCACCTTGCCCGTATCAGGGTTGAGGACGTAGGCTCCGTAGCACTCGATGTCGGGGGTGCGGCGGGTGACGCGGATGCCGAGGTGATGCTGCGTGATGATCTCTACGGCAAAGTGGTTCTCCAGTATCTCGATGTTGGGATTGCTGCGTACGGCTTCCATGAGTCCTCGCTGTATCTCGGCCCCTGTGTCGTCGGCATGATGGAGGATGCGGAACTCGGAGTGTCCGCCTTCCCTGTGGAGGTCGAACTCGCCGTCCTCCTTCTTGTCGAAGTTGACGCCCCAGCGGACGAGGTCGCGAATGCCCTGCGGAGCGTTGCGCACCACTTGTTCTACGGCTGCCGGGTCGCTGATGTAGTCGCCCGCTATCATGGTGTCCTCGATGTGCTTCTCGAAGTTATCGACCAGCAGGTTCGTCACGGAGGCGATGCCGCCTTGTGCCTTGGCCGTATTCGCCTCTTCGAGCGTAGTCTTGCAGATGAGCGTCACCTTGCCCTTACCTGCATTTGCCACCTTCAGCGCATAGCTCATGCCGGCCACGCCGCTGCCTATAATCAGAAATTCAGTCTTCTTTATCATAATATATATGATGTTTTATTTAAGTTTCGGAAGTTATAAGATGAAGTTAAATAGGAAGTTCTTGGATGCTCTAGCACCAAGGCGCGCTACTAAGGGCGCGGAGACGCCAGCGTTGCTGGCTGGAAGTAAAGCACTTCGCGCTGGACGATAGCCTTGGATGCTGGCAGCTTCGTTTACTATTGTCCATTTTAACTTCCATGAGTGAAGCGAATTAACTTCCATTTTTACTTCCATTTTTATTTCCGAAAGTTCAGTGTTTTGTAATTCCGATGCAAAGTTACGAAAAATAGTTCAAAAGCGTTCACTTCACCGCAACCTTTTTCCTGTTCTGGATGTAGATTCCCTTTTGAGGGGCTTCCTCCATGCGTCGGCCGGCGAGGTCGAAGCAGCCGTTTCCGCGCCCTTCGTTGCATGCCGACGGGGCCGACTGAACGCGGGTGATGTAATCCTGGTCGAGCATCACCTCCACCACGACGGGACGATGGTCGGAAGCCTGCGGTTCGTTGAGGACTTTGCTGCTGTTCACATTCTTCACGAAGTACTTCGTGCTGGCGATGTAGTCGATGATGCTCTTCGGCGTACCAGCGGGGAAGGTGTAGTTGGTATTGCTGTCGTTAATAAAATTCAGGACGCGGAAGTTCCTCTTTATCTGCGTGATGAGTTGCGAACTGGGCTTGTCGTTCCAGTCGCCGCAGATGAAGAAGGGTTTTTCCCAGCGGGCGGCCTCCTCTAAGATGATGGGGAGCGAGGCGAGCCGGTTTGCTTCTTCGAGGTCGAGGTGTGTCGTGGCGAAGACACAATCCTCGAATTCGCAGACCAGCAACGTGCGTTTCTCCGCTCCGGGCAACGGGATGTTGCGGACGGATAAAGGGGTCTTCTTGCTGAGGACCGCCACGCCGTACTTGCCGCGCGACAGGGGGATGGCGGGTCCGAACACGGCATGCATGCCGAGCTTCTTGCCGAGGGCGGCCGCCTCGTCGATGTAGCCGGAGCGTTTCACCACGCTGTCCACTTCCTGCAGCCCTACGAAATCGGGCTGGGCGTTGCTGATGATGGCGGCCTGACGGTCGAGGTCCACCACGTCGTCCATGCCTGCTCCGTGCTGTATGTTGTAGGTCATGAGCCGAAGCGTAGGGGCGTCCTGGCTTTGGGCAAAGGCCGTAGGGCACGACATCAGGCAAGCGAGCATCAGGCTCGCAAAGAAGAATCGAATTCTTGTCATAGTTGTTTAGTTTTTAGTCCTACATTTCGTTCAGACACGCGACCGTCCGGGGCGTCATCAATTGTGTACCAGAGTGCCTATTTCCTCTCCTTCGAGGACGCGGCGCAGGTTGCCAACGATGTCCATATTGAAGACGTAGATGGGCAGGTTGTTCTGCATGCACATGGCTGTAGCCGTGATGTCCATGACCTTCAGTCCGCGGGCTATGACCTCCTCGTAGGTGATGTCGTGGAACTTGGTGGCTGTGGGGTCCTTCTCGGGGTCGGCCGTGTAGATGCCGTCCACGCGGGTACCTTTGAGCATGACGTCGGCTTCTATCTCGATGCCTCGCAGCGAGGAGCCGGTATCGGTGGTGAAGTAGGGGCTGCCGGTACCTGCGCTGAAGATGGCCACTTCGCCCTTCTCCATGGCTTCGATGGCTTTCCATTTGCTGTAGAACTCGCCAATAGGCTCCATGCGGATGGCAGTCAGCACACGGTTCTTCTGCCCGATGGCACCGAGGGCGCTGCTCAGGGCCAGCGAGTTGATGACCGTGGCGCACATGCCCATCTGGTCGCCCTTGACGCGGTCGAAGCCTTTGCCGGCTCCCGTCAAGCCGCGGAAGATGTTGCCGCCACCGATGACGATGCCTATCTGCACGCCCATGTCGGCGGCTTCCTTAATCTGCTGGGCATACTCGCCGAGGCGTTTCACGTCGATGCCGTAGCCCTGTTCGCCCATCAAGCTTTCGCCCGAGAGCTTTAATAGAATGCGTTTGAATCTCATAACTTAGTTTGTTTATAGTCCTGTAGTAGGGTGTTTTCTGTGTCGTTGAACTCGTTTCGTCTGTCTGCCGCGAAGGGGGGAGTTCTACGCTCCGTGGAGAATCGGCTTACACTCCGTGGAGAATCGGCCTACACTCCGTGGAGAATCGGCCTACACTCCGTGGAGTGTAAAACGCCCCTCCTCAGAGGACGAATTTCACCTCCTTGAAGGCATAGCGCCGAAGGCCGCCTTTCGTGTCGCGCAGAACGAGGTGTCCGCTGGGTTCCACGTCGATGAGTGTGGCGCGGAAGGTGCCGTCCTTGTCGCTGTAGGCATGCTCTTCGCCCCGACGGTAGAGCCGCTGCTTGTAGCTCTCGTGCAGGGCGTCGAGCGCTTCGGGCTGTCCGTCGATTTGCCGCAGGTAGCGCGTCATGCTCTCCATGAAGCGTTCCAGCACGAACCTTCGCTCCACTTCGTGTCCCAGGATGTCGGCGAGCGAGCGCGGATTGGGTGCGTCGCTCACGAAGCGTCGCTGGTTGACGTTGATGCCGATGCCGATGGTGGAGCGCTTCACCCAAGCTCCCTGCAGGTCGTTCTCGATGAGGATGCCCGCCACCTTGCTGTCGCCATAGTAGATGTCGTTGGGCCACTTGACGGTAAAAGCAGGGTTGGGGGCAAGGGGCAGGGAGCAGGGGGCAGGAGGAGTGCTTAGGCTGTCGGTATTCTCATGCTCCTTGCCCCTCGCCCCTTGCTCCTTCAAGAGACCCTCAAGGCTCTCCCTGACGGCCAGCGCGGCAGCCTCCGAGAGGACGAACATCCTGCCGACGGGCAGGTGGGAAGGCATCACGCGGAGGCTCAGCAGCAGGTTCTCGCCCCGAGCCGACTCCCAGCGGTTCGTGTCGGCACCGCGTCCTGCCGTCTGGTACTCAGCCGTCACGAGCGTCATGCGCTCGTCGCCAGGAGTTGCAAGGTGACGAAGGAAATTGTTCGTCGAACCCACCTCGTCGAGTTCCAGCATGCGGAATGTCGGCGAATCGTCTAAGCAGAAATGTCGTTCCATGCCCGTTTGTCGTGTAAGAATGATGCAAAGTTAGCAAACTTTTCCTTTCCAAAAGCCTTCCGAAGCGAAAAAGAGCAAAAAACAACAAGTTTTTCATCGTTGGGCTTCATATTGTGCAAACTTTTCGCTACCTTTGCACGGAAATTGTAACCTAAAACGACATACGACATGAAAAGACAGCTATCAGTCATTATCGCCCTGCTGCTTGCGCTCGGAGCAGGTGCCAGGAAGGACGACGCCCTTCGCCACTTCCCGCCGGGCACCACGCCCGAAGAGGTGGGACGGCGCCTTGCCTACCACTTCATCGACGGCAAGCACGCCTACTGGAGCGACACGAAGAACCTGGGCTACCACGAGGTATGCACCTGGAACGGCGCCCTCATGTGGGGACGGGCCGTGGGCGACGACGTCATCATCCGCAAGATGAAGGAACGCTTCGACAGCTTCCTGGCAAACAACAAAGAGAACATTCCCGCCAAGAACCACGTAGATTTCAACATGTTCGGCTCCCTGCCGCTCAGCCTCTACGCGTCGTTCCCCTCGGAAGAGAACTACAAGACGATGGGACTCTCCTATGCCGACTCGCAATGGGAACTGCCGGCTAAAGCCAAGGAGAGCGAGAAGCGGCTCGCACGACAAGGCTACACCTGGCAGACCCGCATGTGGATCGACGACATGTACATGATTACGATAGTCCAAGCCTGGGCCTATCGCACCACGGGCGACCGCAAGTACATCGACCGGGCCGCGCACGAAATGGTGAAATACCTCAACGAACTGCAACGGCCCAACGGCCTCTTCTACCACGCGCCCGACGCACCTTTCTACTGGGCACGCGGCGACGGATGGATGGCCGTCGGGCTGACCGAGGTGCTGAAAGCCTTGCCCAAGGACAACCCCTACTACAAACGCATCCTGAAGGGCTACCGGAAGATGATGAAGAGCCTGCTTCGCTACCGCAACAGCGAAGGCCTCTGGAACCAACTCATCGACCAGCCCGACTTCTGGACCGAAACGTCTGGCTCCGCCATGTTCACCTATGCCTTCATCCGAGGCGTGAAGGAGGGATGGCTGCCGGCTGCGAAGTATGCTCCGGCCGCTCGGAAGGCATGGCTCGCCCTTATACCTTATATTAATAATAACAACGACGTGACAAACATCTGCGTAGGCACCGGCAAGAAGAACGACTTCAACTACTACCTCGACCGCCCGCAGATGACTGGCGACTACCACGGCCAAGCGCCCTACCTCTGGTGCGCGGCGGCGCTGATTGAACAGCCGACTGACATTAAACCATAATGACGATGAAACACACACTCTTCACCCTGCTAGCCTTCCTTGCCATGCTGTCTGCCTGGGCAGACGAGGGCCGGCAGTACATCACGCTCGACTCGCGTCTCGGCCACGAAGGCAGCCTGACTTGGCACATGATTCGGGCTTCCGAGGCTAAGCAGAATGCTTCGGAGATTGCTTCTGTAGGCTTCAACCAAAGTGGCTGGAAGGAAGCCATCGTGCCGGCAACAGTATTGACCAACCTCGTTGAGCAGAAAGTCTATCCCGAGCCATACTTCGGGCAGACAAACAAGCTCGCAAACAACCTCATTCCCGACCTCGCCAAGGCAGGACGCGAGTTCTATACGTACTGGTTCCGTACGGAATTCAACGTCCCCGCTGACTACAAAGGCAAACACATCTGGCTGGAACCGACAGGCATCAACTATCGGGCCGAGATATGGGTGAACGGAACGCTCGTCGGCACTATGGCCGGCATGTTCTGCAGCCAGCCTTTCGACGTCACAGACCGTGTGAAACCAGGCGAAACGGCAGCCCTCGCCATCCGCGTCTTCCCTGTCGATGTGCCGGGAACCTCTATGCCGAAGAATTGGGGCGCAGCAGGCGAATGGCACAACGGCGGCGACGGATGGATTGGACAGAACGTCACACAGCTCATGACGGTAGGCTGGGACTTCACTTTCGAAGACGGCATTCGCGACCGCAACACAGGCATCTGGCGCTCCATACGCCTTTATGCCACAGGCAACCAACAGTTGCGCAGCCCATTCGTCGCTTCCGAACTGTCGCACCCTAACTACGACGAGGCTCGCGAGACAGTAAGCGTCGAGGTTTGGAACCCGAATACTTTTGGCGGCGGAGAATGCACCGTGACGGGCAGCATCAGCGAACTCCCCCTAAAGGGGGACGGGGGGTCTATCGCTTTCAGCAGCAAGAAGATAAAGTTGCAGCGAGGAGAACACACCACCGTAACCTTCTCTCCCGACGATTTCCCGCAGCTCATCGTCAAGAACCCGCGCCTCTGGTGGCCGAAGAACAAGGGAGAACAGAATCTCTACACGTTGCAGCTGACGTTGCTCGACAGCAAGGGAAACGTCATGGACCGTCTTTCAACGCGTTTCGGCATACGCGAAGTCATCGCCACCCGCGAGACGCCCGACAAATCGAAGCTCTTCGTGGTGAACGGACAAAAGACCTTCATCCGCGGCAACAACTGGATTCCCGAGGCGATGCTCCGCACCGACGACCGCCGCATGGAGACCGAGATGGCCTACACCGACCAGTCGGGCATCAACCTGCTGCGTCTTTGGGGAGGCGGCATCGCTGAGAGCGACCGCTTCTACGAGCTGTGCGACGAGTACGGCATCATGGTTTGGCAGGAGTTCTGGATGACGGGCGACACGCGTCACCCCATGGACGAGCCGCTCTACCTCGCCAACGTGGAGAGCACCATGAAGCGCATCCGCAACCATCCCAGCATCGTCATCTACGTCTCGAGCAACGAGAGCACGGCCGTCACGGGTGCCGAAGAACTCATCCGAAGCCTTGCGCCCGGCATCCCCTACCAGATGCAGAGCGAGTGCGACGGCGTGCATGACGGCAGTCCCTACAAGCAGGTCAACCCGATGCGGCACTACGAGAACACCGCCTCCGACCGCGGCAGCCGCGTCGATGGCTTCAATCCCGAGTACGGAGCGCCTACGTTGCCCATCGTCGAAAGCCTTCGCGACATGATGCCCGCCGAGGACCTCTGGCCCATCAACAAAGCGACGTGGGACTACATGGACGGCAACGGCTTCCACCTCATGACGACGCTCTACAAGGATATGGTCAACGAGTACGGCGCATCGAACAGCATCGAGGAGTTCGCCCGCAGGGGGCAGATGGTGGGAGCCATCAATTCGAAGAGCATATGGGAAGTGTGGAACGAGAACAAACTCGAGTTTGGCGACCGCTGGTGCTCAGGTCTGCTCTTCTGGTACCACAACTGCCCGAACTGGCAAGTCTGTGCTCGCATGTGGGACTGGTACTTAGAGCCGACGGCTTCCCTCTATCACACGATGCACGCCCTCGAGCCGCTCCACATCCAGTACAACTATCTGAAGGGCACGGTGAGCGTGAGCAACGACTATCTCGACGAGCAGCATGGACTCCAAGCCAAGGCCGAAGTCTATGACCTTCAGAGCCGTCGCATCGGTACCGTCAAGGCGAGGGTCGATGTGCCGGCCAATGGGGTGGCCAACGACGTTCTCCGCATCGCCTCCAAAGCCCAAGGCCATGCCTCCGACCTCTGTATCGTCCTCCCCGACGACATCACGCCGGTCTTTTTCATCTCCCTGGAGCTGACCGACATCAGAGGCAACGTGGTGAGCCGCAACTTCTATTGGCAGTCCACCGACAAGTACGAAGGGAAACAGACCGTGACGGGTCCCTGCACCAGCGGCTTCGAGCCGCTCGCCACGTTGCCCGAGGCGCGACCTGCCGTCAGCACCCGCCGCCTTACCGCCACCGACGGGTACTGCGAGTGGGAAGTGAGCGTGAGAAACAGCAGCAACCGCATCGCTTTCTTCTGCCAGCTCCTGCTTACCGACATGAAAGACAAGCCCTTGCACGGCACCTACTACAGCGACAACTTCTTCTCCCTCCTGCCGGGCGAAAAGAAGCTCATCACCATCCGCACCGCTAAGCAAGGCAACAACATCTACCACCTCCGCTTCTGCGAGAACATGGCAGCAACGAGAAACGTAGTGATAAGATAGACCATCAGAACCCTCAGCATACTCCGAAAACTCAGAGAACTCAGAACATTCAGAACCCTCACACATTCAGAACCCCATGAAGTGCCAAGAAAGATTCCAAGATATCTATAAGCGCGACCCGGAGGCTCTTGCCTTCTGCCCCTACCGCGTATGCCCCATCGGGGCGCACAGCGATGCCAATCTGGGCAAGATTACCGGTCTGGCCATCGACAAAGGCATCCACATCGCCTATCGTCCCAAGCACAACGGCGTGGTGGAGCTTTGCTCCCTGCAGTTCGACAAACGCGCCCAGTTCCACGTCCGCGACGTGCCCCGCCACAAGGAGAACGACTGGGCCGACTACCTGCGCGGCGCTACGCTGAAGCTCGCCGAGCTGTATCCGCTCTCGTGCGGTTTGAGCGGCGTCATCGAAGGCAGCCTCCCCATCGGCGGCCTCTCGTCGTCGGCTGCCGTGGCTCTCGTCTTCCTCAAGGCGCTTTGCCACGTCAACAACATACAGCCCACGCCGCTCGAGCTGATACACATCTCCGTGGCAGCAGAGAACGACTACGTCGGCGTCAACAGCGGCAAGCTCGACCAGAGCTGCGAGGTGTATTCGAAGAAGGACCATCTGCTCTACCTCGACACCAAGACCGACGAGTACGAGCTTATCCCCACGCATCCCTCCATGAAGCCCTACCGCATCGCCGTGTTCTTCAGCGGCATAGAGCGGACGCTGGCCGGCAGCAAATTCAACATGCGCGTCGATGAGTCGCGAAGTGCAGCCTACGCCCTCATGGCCTACGCCGGCATGGAGTACGGCAAGTTCCCCGAGGCGAACCTGAGGGCCGTGCCGCGAGAAGTCTATGAGCACTACAAGGAGCGTCTGCCAGAGACGTGGCGACGCCGTGCCGAGCATTGGTACACGGAGTTCGACCGCGTGGAAAGGGGCGCCGAGGCCTGGCGGCAGGGCGACCTCGACACCTATGGGCGCCTCAGCTTCGAGAGCGGACAGAGCAGCATCTCGAACTGGGAGACCGGTTCGCCGGAACTCAAGACGCTCTACGAAATCATGCGCCACACCGACGGCATCTACGGCGGACGATTCAGCGGAGCGGGCTTCAAAGGATGCTGCATGGCACTCATCGACCCGGCCTACGAAGCAGACATCACCCGCAACGTCACAAAGGAATACCTCGCCGCCTTCCCACAACTCGAAGGGAAGTACAGCGTACACATCTGCCAAAGCGCAGACGGACTGATATAATAAGTGAAAAGTGAAAAGTGAAAAGTGAAAAATAAAAGTATCCTTTGGTTCCAAAAGAAACTCTGATTCTTCATTCTTCACTCTTCACTCTTCACTTTTCACTTAAACAGTAACTTTCATTTTTCACTTTTCACTTTTCACTTTTCACTTAAACCATGAAGTGCCTTATCCTTGCCGCTGGCTATGCCACGCGTCTTTATCCCCTCACAGAGAACTTCCCCAAGCCGCTCCTTAAGGTGGGCGACCGCGCCATCCTCGACTGGCTCATCGACGACATCGACGGCGCAGGCCTGGTGGATGAATACATCGTCATCTCAAACCATAAGTTCGCCCGTCACTTCGAGGAGTGGGCCGCCACGAAGACACAGAAAGTCACCGTCGTGGACGACGGCACGTCCACCAACGAGACGCGCCTCGGAGCCGTACGCGACATACAATTCGCTATCGACAAGCTCCATCTCGACGACGACATGCTGGTCATCGCAGGCGACAACCTCCTGGACTTCAGCCTCGTACAGTTCGTACGCTATGCCCACGAGAAGCAGACCTCCTGCATCATGCGCTTCTGGGAGAAGGACGAACAGCGGCTGCTGAAGTGCGGCGTCGTTACCGTAGATGAGAACGACCGCATCCTCCGCATGACCGAGAAGTCGCCTACGCCCGAGACCCATTGGTGCTGCCCGCCCTTCTACTACTACACGCGGCAGGACGCGCGCCTCGTGGAGAAAGGCATCCAGGAAGGCTGCGGCGTGGATGCCCCCGGCAGCTACATCGCCTGGCTCTGCACACAGACACCCGTCCACGCCTGGGAGATGCCCGGACGCCGCTACGATATCGGCAACCTCCAGAGCTACGAACAGGTGCAAAAGGAATATCGCGGCATCAAAGCATAGCCTCCCCATCCCTTTCCTCTCCGGCAGGGAGAACAGGACGCCCAAGCGCGAGGCGCCTCCCCCCACAGAGGGAGGACTTCTGCGACCTCTCCCCTTGCCGGGGAAGCAGCAGGGAATTATCCGGAAAAACCACGACATCATTTCCTCCCTCTTCCTGTGGCAATCCCCTCCCCCGCACGCCTTCCTTTTCGACGCTCCACGTTGCATCGGCCGATGCTCCACGTTGTATCGCCTTTTCCTCCACGTTAACTTTCCCCTTTCAACTTTCAATTTTCCACTTCATTCTTTGTTCTGTATGACGGCATTTTATGCCGTCCTAACACTTTCTTAACTTCGCTCGGCAAAACGCCCCTTTCCAACCCATTGATTCCCAGCGGCCATTCGATTTAAGCTCATTTCCCGCCTTCGGTGGACCAAAGTGCCACAGCGACAAAAAAACGCTGCCAGAACGTGCCTCGCTGCGAAAACTTCTGACAAAACACAAAGATGTCTCACACGGAAAACACAGAAATCACAGAAATTTTCAACATCGAAAAACACTAAAAACACGAACCATTGAGAATGAACATCTGAAGATGCGAAAGACTCGAAAAGCTTCGCCAGCGGTCCCCCTCCCTTTTAAGGGGAGGGGTTAGGGGTGGGGTGTCTCACACGGAAAGCACAGAAAGCACAGAAATTTTCAACATCGAAAAACACTAAAGACACGAACCAGTGAGCATCATAATAGGAGCCGACGCTTCCAAGCGTCGGTATCTGGCAAAGAAACGTTCCGACGCTCGGAAGCGTCGGCTCCTACTGCAAAGAAGACAAATAACGTGTAGTTAGATGCGAAAGACACAAAAAGCTTCGCCGCGGTCCCCCTCCCTTTTAAGGGGAGGGGCTAGGGGTGGGGTGTCTCACACGGAAAACACAGAAAGCACGGAAATAAAATGCCCCCAAGGTTTCATCGAATTCACGTTAAATAAAAATGAGCAGGCCGGCAATTCTCTTCCTGCCCTTCTCTCGGCGAGCCTTTTTATTTTGGCTCGCCTTTTGAAGGGCTGGGAGAGAATTGCCTTTTTTACCTTTTCAATTTTTTCCTTTTTCAATTTTTCTAAAAGGAAAGAACTATAGGGCAAGGCGCAGACCGAACGAGTTGCTGAACGCGCCCGTCGGCGTGATGACGCTCCGATTCGCTACGCGGCAGTTCGTAGCGTGGTTGCTCCAGCTGCCCCCGCGGTACACGCGGAGATAGCCCGATGATGGACCGGTGGGATTCGTCTGGCTGCCGCTGCTGTATGAACTATACCAGTCCTGACACCATTCCAAAACGTTGCCGCTCATGTCGTAGATGCCAAGTTCGTTCGGAGCCTTGGTGGAAACGGGCTGACTCGATTGAGAGGGAATGTTGTCCCAATACCATGCTACGTCGCCTATCGTGTTGCTGCCGCTGTAGGTGTAACCCTTGCTCTGATTGCCGCCACGGGCTGCATACTCCCATTCTGCCTCCGTAGGCAGGCGGAACGTCTTGCCCGTCAGCTCGTTCAGCTTCGTGATGAACGTCTGGCAGTCGTTCCAGCTAACTTTTTCTACAGGAAGCTTGTTCCCCTTGAAGTAGCTGGGGTTGCTGCCCATCACGGCCTGCCACAGCTCCTGCGTCACTTCCGTCTCGCCGATGCTGAAGCTGCTCAGCGTTACCTGATGACGGGGCTTCTCATTATCATACGCACCGCTGTCATCATCACTGCTGCCCATCTGGAACGTGCCCCCTGCCACAGGAATCATCTTGAACGACACGCCATTGACGGTATAGGTCTGCCCGTCGCTTGAACTGGATGAACCCACCGCCACCTGGCACTCGGCATAGACGCCGCTGCCATCCGTAGCTGCACAAGTAATAGTGCAGGTGCCGCTGGCTTTGGCCGTCACCATGCCGCTCGTGCTGACAGTGGCAACGCTGGTGTTGCTGCTCGTCCAAGCGACTGCCTTGTTATTTGCGTTACTGGGAAGCACAGTGGCAGTGAGCGTCTGCGTCTTGCCGACCTCAAGCGAGAGCGTGGAAGGGCTGATGGTGATGATTGTCACGAGCGCTGCCGCACCACTCCCATTGCAGACAGGACGCACCGTGAACCCGTAGCAGCGGTAGTAGCCTCTTGACGGAGTGATGCCCGGCGAGCTGAAGTCCAGAGCGTAGGCGGAGCTGGTATCTGACGTGTAGAGCGTCGATGACCAGTAGAAGCCGTCCTTGTCGTAAGGGTTGGCACCGCTATAGTTGAGGCTGGTATCGAAGATGTAGCCCGAGGCGGGAAAGAAAACTCGCTTACTGATGTCGCTCGCACTTACGAAGAGAAGACCAGCTACGCCCGTGTAAGCCGACTCGATTGTTTGCGTGCTGCTCAGCCAGTAGATGCCGCCCTTCGTAATGGTGTTATTCAGTACGACGGGCTTCTGACTGTTGGCACTGCTGCCTGAGCAGGCAGCAGCAAGAGCCTCGTAATCGGCCTTGGTAGGCGTGCGCCATGTGCTACCCCAGTTGGCTGTGGCAGCGTCGTGGGCTGCATCAAGCGTACTGCCTGTATAGGAAGGATAGTTGCTTTCGCTATAACCACTACTGTAGCCACTCTTCCAAGTAAAGGAAGCTTCAACGCCCTTGACTGTGATGGTCGGATAGTGCGTGATGGTCGCATAGCGTGGCTGAGTCTCGCCCCATGCGAAGTAGTCGCCGTAGCAAGTCTCGTAGCTTCCGGCCACAGTCGTAGCCCCTACGTTCATCGTGGCCCATTTCAGACCACCAATCTCAACGTACCCCTGATCGTCTTCCTGACCGCTGCTGCCCACCGTCACCTGACATGTAGCCTTCACGCCGCTGCCGTCGGTAGCGCGGCAAGTAATGACACAGGTGCCGTTGGCATTGGCTATTACCCTGCCGCTTTGGTTCACCTCCGCCACATTGGTGTCACTGCTCTGCCAGGTCACGACTTTGTTCTGCGCGTTTTCGGGAAGCACTGTAGCGGTCAGGAAACGCATTTCGTTCGGCTGCAAGGTGAGCGATGTCTCACTCAGCACAATCTGCTGAACGAGTTTCGCTTCCGCCTCAACAAATACGATGCTGTCCAGTTCGGATACTTCGTACTCAACCACCTGACTGTTTGACTTGTAGAGTAGCACCTTCTGTGCCATCGCTGTCTGCAAGCCTGCCACAAGAAGAAGCAGGACTGCAAGAATACTGTTTCTTTTCATTTTTTTTGTTATTGATGTTAAAAATATAGGTATTGTTTCGTATATATTAATAGGCCACTTCACCTAAACACAGGCAAAATTACGAATTATTTGCTTACGAACAAAGGAAAACGCCGAAAAGTTTGGCAAATAAAGGCTCTCTGGGCATACAAAGATCACTTTAACACCATTTTTCTGCCCGATTATTTGCACGTTTCAAGGAAATAGCTTACCTTTGCACGCGAAAGATGAAAGTGAGGGGCTTCGAAAGTTCCTCATTTTTCGTTATAAACCATTAAAAAGCTAAGATACATGATCAGCAAAAGCGCAGTACAACAGGCCGTGGAGGAATGGCTACAAGGCAAAGAGTATTTCCTGGTTGACATCAACATCAGTCCCGACGACCGCATCGTGGTGGAGATAGACCACCAGGACGGTGTGTGGATAGAGGACTGTGCCGAGCTGAGCCGCTACATCGAGTCGCGCCTGAGCCGCGACGAGGAGGACTACGAACTGGAGGTTGGCAGCGCCGGCCTGGGACAGCCCTTCCGCGTGCGCCGGCAGTACGAGATTCACGTCGGCAAGGAGGTAGAGACTCAGCTGCACGACGGCCACAAGTTCCGCGGCACGCTCCTCAGCGTAGGCAACGACGGATTCCAGCTGGGCATCGAGCAGAAGGTAAAGGAGGAAGGCAAGAAGCGCCCCGTAGTCAAGGTAGTGCCAACGGACTTCCGCTTCGACGATGTGGCCTACACAAAGTACCTGATTAAGTTGAAGTAGAGGTAAGAGGTGAGAGGTGAGTGGTTCTTCGCTTCGCTCAGGCGCAAGCGGAAAGATAATACCTTTGGACTCTAATCCGCATCCCAAAACTAACCTCTAACACCTAACCTCTAACCACCAACCACAAGAAATTAAATAATAAAAAGATATAATGGCTAAAACAACAAAATCAAAGGAAGCGGCGAACATGATAGAAGTCTTCGCCGACTTCAAAGAGAAGAACAACATCGACCGCGCCACGCTGGTCAGCGTGCTGGAGGAGTGCTTCCGCAGCGTCATCGCCAGGATGTACGGCTCCGACGAGAACTACGACATCATCGTCAACCCCGACAAGGGCGACTTCGAAATCTATCACAACCGCGTCGTTGTGCCCGACGGCGAAGTGACCGACCCCAACAAGGAAATATCGCTGAGCGAAGCACAGCAGATTGAGGATGACTACGAGACAGGCGAGGAAGTGAGCCAGCGCGTGGACATGTCGGAGTTCGGCCGTCGCGCCATCCTCCAACTCAGGCAGACACTCGCCAGCCGCATCATGGAGCTGGAGTACGATTCGCTCTACAATGAGTTCAAGGAACGCGAGGGCGAAGTGATTAGTGCCGAAGTCTATCAGACTTGGAAGCGCGAGACGCTCCTCATGGACGAGGAAGGCAACGAACTGCTGCTGCCGCGTCAGGAACAGATTCCCAGCGACTTCTTCCGCAAAGGCGAGACAGCCCGTGCCATCATAGCCCGAGTGGAAAACACAGGCGGCAAGCCCCGCATCATCCTGAGCCGCACGTCGCCCGACTTCCTCAAGCGCATGCTGGAAGCCGAAGTGCCTGAGATACAGGACGGCCTCATCACCATCCACAAGGTGGCACGCATTCCCGGCGAGCGCGCAAAGATTGCCGTGGAGAGCTACGACGACCGCATCGACCCCGTGGGAGCCTGCGTCGGCGTCAAGGGAAGCCGTCTGCGCGGCATCGTGCATGAACTGCGAGGCGAGAACATCGACGTCGTGACATGGACCTCCAACGTACAGCTGATGATAACCCGCGCCCTCAACCCGGCCCGCGTCAACAGCGTCGTGCTCCACGAAGAGGAACACAAGGCAGAGGTCTTCCTCGACCCCGACCAGGTGTCGCTCGCCATCGGCAAGGGCGGACTCAACATTAAGCTTGCCAGCATGCTCGTAGGCTACACCATCGACGTCTTCCGCGAAGTAGATAGCAACGCTGCCGACGAAGACGACGTAAGCCTCGACGAATTTACCGATGCCATCGAGCCGTGGATCATCGACGAACTCAAGAAGATCGGCTTCGAGACAGCACGCGACGTACTGGGCGCACAGCGCGACATGATCGTAAAGAACGCCGACCTCGAGGAAGAGACGGTAGATGAAGTGCTGCGCATCCTGCAGGCAGAGTTCGAATAATACCCTATAAACCCCATAAGCCCCTATAAGCCCTATAAGCCCCATAAGCCCAACAAGACTAAAGACTAAAGCGAAGTAGCCGAATCATATATGAGCGTAAGATTAAATAAAGTAACAAAGGAATTCAACATCGGACTGCAGACAGCCGTTGAATTTCTCCAAAAGAAAGGCTTCAGCGAGGTTGAGGCCAATCCCAACTACAAAATTACCGAGGAACAGTATGCCCAGTTGCAAAGCGAGTTCAGCTCTGACAAAGGACTGCGCAACGAAGCTAAGCAGCTCATCCAGCAGCACATCGACCAAGCCAGGGGACGCAAGGAGGCAACACCGAAGTCCAAGGCGAAGCCTGTGGAAGAGGTACAGATAGAGGCACCCAAGGTAGCTGGCCCCAAGATATTGGGAAAGATTGACTTGGACAACAAGCCAGCCGAAAAGCCCAAAGCCGAGAAGCCAGAACCGGCAAAAGCCAAGACTAAGGCTCCGAAAGAAGAAAAGAAGTCGGAACCGAAGGCTGCAAAGGAAGAGCCAAAGGCAAAGGCTGCTCCGAAGGAAGCTGCGCCCGCACCGAAGAAGGAGGCTGTCAAGGAAGAGCCGAAGGTAGTTCCCGAAGCGCCGAAGGAAGCGCCGACGGCACAGCCCCAGCAGGAAGAGAAGCCCGCAGAGGCAGCGCCCGAACATCAGCCTGCTCCCGAGGAGAAGAAGGAAGAAGAGGTGTTCCGCCTCACTCCCACGGCAAGCATTGCCCCAAGCCTCACCATCAAGGGAAAGATTGACCTCGACAGTCTGAACCAGAACACTCGTCCGAAGAAGAAGACGCAGGAGGAGCGTCGCCGCGAGCGCAACGAAGCACAGGGCGGCGACCGCAAGAAGCGTCTGCGCGTCGGCAAGGAGCGTGTCGATGTCAATGCCGTTGCCAACCAGCCTCAAGCAGGTCAGAAGAAGAAGGGCGGCAATTCAGGTCAGCAGCAACAGCAGCAGAACCAGAACGCCGGCGGCAAGGGCAAGAACAAGAAGCAAAAGAACCAGCCCAAGCAGACTATCGTCCAGCCTGAAGTGAGCGACGAGGAAGTGGCAAAGCAGGTACGCGAGACGCTGGCCCGCCTCACCAGCAAAGGCACGAAGATGGGCAAGGGCGCCAAGTATCGCCGCGAGAAGCGCGAAGCCATCCGCCAGGGCATGGAGGAAGAGATGGCCAACGAAGCAGCAGAGAGCAAGGTACTCAAGCTGACCGAGTTCGTTACGGCCAACGAGCTTGCCACCATGATGAATGTGCCCGTGACGAAGATTATCGCCACCTGCATGAGCATCGGCATCATGGTCAGCATCAACCAGCGAATGGATGCAGAGACCATCAACCTCGTTGCCGAAGAGTTCGGCTTCACCACGGAATACGTTAGTGCCGACGTCACAGCAGCTGTCAGCGAGGAGGAGGACGACGAGGCCGACCTCGTGCCACGCGCTCCCATCGTCACCGTCATGGGTCACGTAGACCACGGTAAGACGTCGTTGCTCGACTACATCCGCCAAACTAACGTCATCGCCGGCGAGGCAGGCGGCATCACGCAGCACATCGGCGCCTACAACGTGACGCTCGACGACGGACGCCACGTCACCTTCCTCGACACGCCTGGCCACGAGGCCTTCACCGCCATGCGTGCCCGTGGTGCTCAGGTGACGGACATCGCCATCATCATTGTGGCTGCCGACGACGACATCATGCCGCAGACGAAGGAGGCCATAGCGCATGCCACGGCTGCCGGTGTGCCCATCGTCTTTGCCATCAACAAGATAGATAAGCCCGGGGCAAACCCCGACAAGATAAAGGAAGGCTTGGCCAACATGAACTTCCTTGTAGAGGAATGGGGCGGCAAGTATCAGAGCCAGGACATCAGCGCCAAGAAGGGCAACGGCGTGGCCGAACTTCTGGAGAAGGTGCTCCTCGAGGCTGAGATGCTCGACCTCAAGGCCAACCCCAACCGCAAGGCCACAGGCTCCATCATCGAGTCCAGCCTGGACAAGGGTCGCGGCTACGTTGCCACGGTGCTCGTCAGCAACGGTACGCTCCATGTGGGCGACATTCTGCTGGCCGGCACGAACTACGGTCGCGTGAAGGCTATGCTGAACGAGCGCGGACAGCGTGTCCAGGAGATTGGCCCGTCGCAGGCTGCTACGGTGCTTGGCCTGAACGGAGCGCCGCAAGCAGGCGATGCCTTCCACGTGATGGACTCCGACCAGGAGGCTCGCGAGATAGCCAACAAGCGCGAACAGCTGGCACGCGAGCAGGGCTTGCGCACCATGAAGCGTCGCGGACTGGAAGAGCTTGCCCACAACATCGCGCTGGGCGGCGTGCAGGAACTCAACCTCATCGTCAAGGGCGACGTGGACGGCTCCATCGAGGCCCTCAGCGATTCGCTCATCAAGCTCTCTACGGAGAAGATTCAGGTGAACGTCATCTACAAGGCCGTCGGACAGATCAGCGAGAGCGACGTCAACATGGCAGCTGCCGCCGACAACTGCTTCATCGTCGGCTTCCAAGTGCGCCCGTCGGCTGCAGCCCGCAAGCTGGCCGAGCAGATGGACGTCGATATCCGCCTCTACAGCGTCATCTACGATGCCATCGAGGAGGTGAAGGACGCCATGGAAGGCATGCTTTCGCCCGAGATAAAGGAGGAGGTGACGGCACAAGTCGAGGTGCGTCAGGTCTATCACATCACGAAGGTGGGCACCGTGGCAGGCGCTTACGTCGTCGATGGCAAGGTGAGCCGCTCGAACAAGGCGCGTGTCATCCGCGACGGCATCGTGGTCTTCACGGGTGCCATCAACGCCCTGAAGCGTTTCAAGGACGACGTGAAGGAGGTATCGACGAACTTCGAATGCGGCATCTCGCTCGTGGGTTACAACGACTTGCGCGAGGGCGACATGATTGAAACCTTCCAGGAGATTGAAATCAAAGCAACACTTTAAAGCAATTCACAATTCATAATTCACAATTCATAATTCATAATTGGGCTACGCCGCGAACACGACAGGCCGACGGCCACAATTATGAATTGTGAATTATAAATTATGAATTAATCGCAATGGACATCCTTTTGCTCATTATTCTTGCCGTTGGCTTCATCAGCGGACTTTTCTCGGGGGCTATCAAGCAAGTCATCTCGCTCGCAGCCTTCTTGATTGGCTTTCTCGTAGCTTGTCTCTACTACCAACGGCTGGCCGACGTGATGACGGACTTCCTTTCGATGGCCGCGCTCTGCAAGGTGGTGGCCTTCGTGCTGCTGTGGGTCGTAGTGCCCATCGCCGTCAAGGTGATTGCCAGCCTGCTGACGTCGGTGCTGAACTTCGTGCCTGTCCTCGGACTGCTCAACCGGCTGCTTGGCGGCCTTCTCGGCATGGTGAAGTACTCCCTCGTGCTCGGAGCACTCATCTGGCTCTTTGCGTCCACGAATCTGATAAAAGAGGAAACGATGCAGAAGTCGAAGCTCGCCGGACCACTCAAGGCACTACCGGAGCTTTTGTACAACTATTGCAATCCGCAAAAAACTACTTGAAAGGCCTCACACGCCGCCGGTAGCTTTTCGTCCCTTCAAAGCCTGTAATTTGAGGGAAGGGAAGTCGCGGGCAGACTTCCTTTTGGTTTCTCTTTGAGGGAAGGGGTGTGCCTCCCTGAAAAACCAAAGGGTACGATTCGGAAAATCCACGACACTAAATCCTGCCTCTCCATGGGGAAATACCCGACGCCCCAAGCCATCTCCTTCGACGCTCCACGTTATGTAGGCCGACACAGCACGTTATGTCGCTCTTTCCTCCATGTTAACTTTCCCCCTCCGACGTGCATTTTTCTGCCTCATTCTTTGTTCTGTTTGTCGGCACTGTGTGCCGACCTAACACTTCCTTAACCCTCCCCGACAAAATTCCCCTTCCCTAACCTATTGATTCCCAGCGGTGATTCAAAATAATCCCTTTTCCCTTCCTTTCCGGACCAAAGTGCCACAGAAGCAAAAAAACGCCGCCAGAACGCGTCGCCATGCGAAAACTTCTGACAAAACGACCCTTCGCCTCCCTTCCCCTCCCCTCGCAGGGGAGGGGTTAGGGGTGGGGTCTATCACACGGAAAGCACAGAAAGCACAGAAAAGCTACGCCAGCGGTTCCCCTCCCCTTAGCATGTTCTCTCGCGCCTTCGGCGCTTTTCCCGGACACCAATATATAATAATAAAGCCCAGGGCTATGCCCAGGGCTAAATGGATGTTGTCTTTTCAAGCAAACGGGCTTCAGAACCTGTAGCCCACCTTGCCGAAGTGCGAAAAGAAGCCGCCAACCTTCGGCATAAGTTCTTTTATCGAGGTGTAGCGTCCTTCATCCTCTCCTACGACGTATGGCGTGTAGCTTATGTAGGTATATTCCATCGTATAGCCCAGGAAGAGGTGCTTCTTGATTTGAATGCCGATGCTTGCCGATACGCCCAATCCGCTGAGAGGCTTCCTGTTAAGGTGAAAACGGCCACGTGTTACGCCGTTTGTTTTGCTTGTCCATATTTCATCAGGGTCGTAATAATCGACCACTTGCTTGATGCAGCATTGGTAGCCAGCGGCAGCACCTACGAATCCGCGCACTTTGCCGCCCCAGAAGCGGGGAGTGAAGTAGCGCAGGCCAGTCTTCAACCCCACACAGCCTTCGCTGAAGTCGTAGGGGGCAGAGGCGTCGAGGCTGACGATGTCCCAAGCAAAGTAGCGGTGGAACTCATGCTCCAACACGAGGTTTGCACCGAAGCCAAACACGCCGTTGTACCCGCCGAGCTTGATTTCGGGCATCAGGTGATAGCCGTGGTCGTAATCGCCTTTGCTGGCGCTCTTTGTTGACATTGAGGCTGTAGGTTCGGTCGTTTCGACTGTCTCGTCTTGGGCACTTGCGTTCAGGGCAAATGCTGCAAGACATGCTGCAAGGAAGAACTTGGAATACTTCATTATCGTATGTGTTTTATTGAATGACTCGGCAAAGGTAAGCTTTTTTGCCAATATGCGCAAGGAAAACGGCTTTTATTTTATTGCTGTCCGCTAAATAAGCGCCGAACCAAAGGTCGACGAAGTCAAGGCGCGAAAGACCACAGACGGAGGTGTACTCCGCCTGCGCCTGAGCGAAGCGAAGAACCCCCGGGATAGGGTCGCTGAACAATAATAAGCCCTAAGGGGGCAACAGAACGTGTAACTTGTTTAATAAGAACATGCTTAGGTCTCTGTCGCCCCCTCGGGGCTTCCATTGTTGTTGCAATCCTACCGGGGGCTTGCGCCCCCGTCTGTGGTCTCCCGTCCCTTCGGGACTTTAGAATTTAAGGTGTGTTCTGAGCAAGCCCTGGCAGCCCTCCAGCACGTCGCGCCACGTCGCCTCGAAGTCGCCCGTGTACCACGGGTCGGCCACGTCGCCCGGACGACTCGTGAAGTCGAGCAGCTGCCGAATCTTGCCTTCGGGGTCGCCGCCGCAGATGGCTTTCATGTTCCGGATGTTCCATGTGTCCATGCCTACAAGGAGGTCGAAACGCTCGTAGTCGCGGCTGGTCATCTGCCGTGCTCTCTTGCCTTTACAAGAGATGCCGTGCTCGGCCAGCTTCCTCCGAGCGGGCGGATAGACTTCGTTGCCTATCTCTTCCGTCGAGGTGGCAGCCGATTCGATGTAGAACTCGTCCTCGCGTCCGGCTTTCTGCACGAGGTCTTTCATCACAAACTCAGCCATCGGACTACGGCAAATGTTGCCGTGACAGACAAACAGTATTCTCATACAATTCAGGTTTTGCTTTTGCGGTTTCCATGATGCGTTAAGTCCCTCTCTCTGCCCAGTCGCTTCGATCGAGGTTCCTGTACCCTATGGCCTCGGCAATGTGCTGACTCTGAACCTTCTCGCTGCCTTCAAGGTCGGCAATGGTGCGGGCCACTTTGAGGATGCGGCTGTAGGCGCGGGCTGAAAGCTTCAGCCGTTCCATCGCCATGCGGAGCAGGTCGAGAGAGGCAGCATCGGGTTCGGCAAACGTGTGGAGCATCTTCTCCGTCATTTGGGCGTTGCAATGGACAGCCCCTCCCCCTAGGGGGAGGTGAGTGAACCGCTCTTCCTGAATCTTGCGTGCCCTAACAACCCTTTCCCTGATGACAGCACTCGGTTCGCCTGGCTGCAGCTGACTGAGTTGCGCAAACGGCACAGGCTGTATCTCGCAATGGATGTCGATGCGGTCGAGCAGAGGCCCCGATATCTTGTTCAGATACTTTACTATTTGTCCAGGCGTGCAGCAACAATGCTTTTCGGGGTGATTGTAGTAGCCGCAGGGACAAGGATTCATCGAGGCGATGAACATAAAGGAGCAGGGGTAGGTGATGGTGTACTTTGCCCTGGAGATGTTGATGACGCGGTCTTCGAGAGGCTGACGCAGCACTTCGAGCACAGAACGCTGGAATTCCGGCAACTCGTCAGCAAAAAGCACGCCGTTATGCGCCAGACTTATCTCGCCAGGCTGCGGGTTGGCCCCGCCTCCGACGAGGGCGACCTGCGAAATGGTGTGGTGCGGCGAACGGAAGGGACGTTGGGCTATGAGCGAACAGTCGCTCTTCAGCTTGCCTGCCACGGAATGAATCTGCGTCGTCTCCAAGCTCTCGCGAAGCGAAAGAGGCGGCAGAATGCTCGGCAAACGCTTAGCCAGCATGCTCTTTCCGCTGCCTGGCGGACCTATCATAATGAGGTTGTGGCCGCCTGCTGCCGCTATCTCCAGGGCACGCTTCACTTGTTCCTGACCCTTCACGTCAGCAAAGTCGTACTCAAACTCGCTCTGCTTTGCAAAGAACTCAGCCCGCGTATCGACGACGGTAGGTTGCATAGGTTCCTGTCCGTTCAAGTGTCCGATGACCTGATTGATGTGGCGTACACCATAGACATTGAGGTTGTTCACCACGGCAGCCTCGCGCACGTTTGCCTCGGGAACGAATAGACCCTCGTAACCCAGCTCGCGAGCCTTGATGGATATGGGCAAGGCACCCCTGACGGGCTGCAATGAGCCGTCGAGACTCAGCTCGCCCACCATCATGTAGCGATTCAGCAAACGTGCATCCACCTGACCCTCAGTAGCCAGGATGCCAATGGCCATCGGCAAGTCGAAGCCCGAACCCTCCTTACGTACATCGGCAGGAGCCATGTTTATCGTGATAGCACGCGAAGGAAAAGTGTAGCCGCTGTTCTCGATGGCAGCCAAGATGCGCTCGTAGCTCTCCTTGACGGCGCTATCGGGCAACCCAACGAGCACAAAACGGATGCCCCGAGTGGCGTTCACTTCTATAGTGACGGCCGATGCCTGAAGGCCTTGTACGCTGGCGCTATAAGTCTTTACTAACATAATCTCTGATTATTCTGATAACTCTGATTACTCCGATTATTCCGATTACTTTGATTTCTCCGATTGCTTCGAAAGAGCCTGCTTGCATCGCAGCAAGACATGTGAGCCGTCGCAGAGTGTAGTGGCGAAGAGGTAGCAGTCGCCACCTTCGCGGAGCTTGAGTCGCTTCCTGAGTTCTGCAACGGTCGAGGGGAAGTTGCGCACAGTCAGATTGCATTGGCTGACATCTTTCTGGAGCCTCTTGATTTCATTCTTTGAGAAGTTGTAGGAGTCTTCTATCGTGAACGCTCGACCAGGAAAATCCTCGATGAAATGGGCAAAAGTGAACAAATGACTGAAGGGATGCAACTTCCTGACACCATAATCCTGGCAAAGCGCATTCTGCACCCCGGCTTTCAATATGGAAGCGTTTGGCTCGTAAAGGAATCGCTCAGGCAAAGGAGCAATCGTGGGTTCCGTATCCCTATTGTCAGCACAATAGGTCTGGACTTCTGTTGTGATGTTTATGCAGTAGTATTTGATGCTGTTCTTCTCTCTGCAAAGCACCAGCAGAACCTCCTTGCATTCGCCGCACACACTTACCACATGCACCTCGCTTACATGACGAAGTCGCCGAAGCGAATCCTGTATGTCAAGCATCGGCGAGAGCTTCACCATAACAACGGGCGCGTGGTCGAGCAACTTGTCTTGCAAAGCCTCGATGTTCGGCGAGCAATCACTAAGCGCAACCACCTTCCTGCCATTTACATCGCGACGGCTCGGATCGAGATAAACAAAGCAAAAATGCCCCATTCCATCGACAAAATCTTCACAAGTCATATTGTGGACTTTCGCTTCCGGAAGGCCAAGAAGCGGGAGGTTGTGGCAAGCAATTTCGCAAAGTTTCTCGTCTCGTTCCACATAGTCCGCCTCCTCAAACAACTTGGCTAAAAAGGAAAAATCTATGCCGAAACCGCCTGTCAAGTCCGCCATACTCTTTCGCCCTTCAGGCAGAAGGCGTTCCACAAGGTGCTGCTTGTATAGAGCCGTTTGCTCGCTACTACATTGTTCCATCGAGAGCCGGACGGGGTAGATGATGCCATCGGTTTGTGCCCACGAAGGCAACTTCTTGCGGGCTGTCTGCCAACCTGTTATCTGGGCGAGGCAGAAATGCAAGTCGATACCGTCCGGAACCTTTCCGAGTGCCAAAGCACGAACATCGGCATCTCTATTCTGAGCTATGAAAGCTTCGTCGGTCATACAACGTGGCTGATTAGACTTTGTGCAGCTGTTGCATCAAGTGCGAGTTGCCGTTGCAAGCCATCGAGCGAATCAAAGTGCTTTTCATCACGTAATTTGCCGATGAAATGGACAGAAATTGACTCACCATACAGGTTTCCCTCGAAGTCAAAAATGTGTGTCTCCACGCTGATTTCTCCTTCATCTTCAATCGTTGGACGATGCCCGATGCAAAGCATTCCACCTCGATTCGCCCCATCCGGCATGGTAACTGATACAGCATAAACCCCATTTGCGGGTAGAAGTTTCTGTTGCGGAACAGAAAGATTTGCCGTAGGAAACCCCATTCGGCGACCAATCTGCTTGCCGCCAACCACCTTTCCCGTAAGGGAGTAAGAATAACCAAGCATACTATTGGCCTTCTCCATCTCTCCAAGAGAGATAAGGTTTCTTATTCTGCTGCTGCTTACCTTCTCCCCATCAAGGGCATTGGCAAAGCAAACCTTGATACGCGTCTCTTGCCCCCAAGCCTCATACTCAGCCTGAGTCCCCCCTCCGTGTCCGAAGCGGTGGTCATAACCCATCAGCAAAAGTTCTGCATGAAGCCTGTCACGAAGAACAGATTGCATGAACTCCTTCGCAGTCAATTCACTCAGTTCCGGCGTAAAAGGCAGCACGGCAACTTCTCCGCAGAAAACCTCGGAAAGCAAAGCCAGTTTCTCCTCCTGCGTCGTCAGCAGCAAAGGAGCGAAGTCCTTCTGTATCACCTTCCTCGGATGGCAGTCGAAAGTTACAGCCATCGGCAACAAACCACCCGCCGAAGCAAGTTCCTCCAACTGCTTAAGCAAGTAGCGATGTCCTCGGTGTACACCATCGAAGAATCCAATAGTAACAGCAACACTTTTCTTCATATCGAAGTGCAAAATTAGTCAAAACTCCGTGCGAAACCAAATTTTTCCCGCTTTCATTTGCATAATTCGCAGGAAATATCTAATTTTGTACCCGATTCCGACATGAATGTGTCTTTTGGACTTGTAGCTCAGTTGGTTAGAGCAACAGACTCATAATCTGGAGGTCCCAGGTTCAAGCCCTGGCTGGTCCACACTGAAAATCAAGGAGTTACAACAATTTGCGAACAAAATTGCATTTAGCGAACACCAATATAATCTTTCTGCAATAATTGATTCTCTCATTTTGTTCGCAAATCTCATTATTTTTGTTCGCAAACCATTTTCGGCATATTATTCAGTAATATCAGTAATACGAGTAAGCTTTCTGATGAAACTCTCAATTATCCCTTTATAACAACCCAGCGTCCACCCTTGTCAGGCCCATCGTGACGGATAAAGCCTTTGGTTTGCAAAACGCTTAAGTCGCGGCAGATAGTCCTTGCATCAACTTTGAAATGCCATGCAAGTGAAGCTGATGTTTCTAGGACATTTTCTAGGACACTATCTAGGACATTCATTTGTTCTGCCTCTATCAGCCGATTAAAATAATCTTCTGCCTTTCATTGAGTTGGGCTGCATTTCAACCTCCGACATCATCTCCGACATCACCTCCGACATTTGCCATCTGCTCAAACTTCGTCCGCTCTATAGTCACCTGTATTGCTGCTTTCTTCAAATATACGTTGTAGTTCTTCTTTCGGAGTCAGCACCTTTGCCAAATCGCCAATTGCGATTGGCGATTTAGGTTTTATGACATTCCATGCCCCATAGAACAAGCGCATGTTTTTGAGGCTAGACTCGCCGAAGCCCCTTACCCAGAGAGCTCCTGTCTTAACCGTTAACTAATACTCTTCAAAGCGCCAGATTTCCCATTTTTGGGTTACGGGTGTTCTCGGATATATACTTTCCCACACCATAATACAAGGCTAACTATTCTTGATTGACCCTTTAGACGGCCCGTGATTAACTCTGCAAAATAGCCTTTTGGGTGATGTTACCAACCGCCACCAATTGTTCTTTATTTTTCATTATTAATATATCCCTCTTGGTCATATCCACGGTGATGTTTGTTGATCATATCTATGAGAGACTGCAAATAGGGAATATCACACTGAAGTGTATGATACTTGTCATATTGTTCATTGTAACGAGTTAATGATCCTTTTGATAATCGTTGTTCAATATCTGATGGAATAAGGTATGTGGAGCGGTCATCAAGATGTTTATGGAATTCCGTTAAGAAGATGTGGATTCCTGCCAAATCAAAATCACCAAAGTGAACGTATTTGTTTGGAATAGTTAGAAGCCAATTACGCAAATCAGTTGATTGGGGATAGCGGGATGCAAAAAGAAGTTGTTTATCTCCTAACAAAGACTCAAACATCTTCCTTTGCTGACGAATCATACGGAAGTTCTCCATATTCTCTATTCCCACCACGACAATATCCTCTGGAATGACAAAATGTTTCCAATTGTCGATAAACACAAAACTTCCTTCAGGAGGATTAACCACAAACGGTTCGCCATTTAGCGAACACTCAATAGATTTATAACTATTGATAGGGAATCCTGGACAAGAGCGAATCGTCAAAAGCTTAGAATTTCCTGTTTCTGCAGCCATTGAAGCGCGAGAATCCGCAGCAGTAACATCAAGCATTCGATAATTCTCATCTTTGTCAATGAGGTATCGTTTCAGAGCCTCAATATCACGGGCACGATATGACTTCCGAGAGCCACGAGTCGTCACCAACAGCAACCCTTCTGCCATCAGTTCGTCAAGCAGACTTTTGCTTAATCTGGAGCCAGCCACCTGCCCACCTGAAATCAACGCCTGTATAGATACACTTATTGTCATAATCATTTGGTTCGTTTCAAAAGTTTGTCCACTCTGGTCTTCACACCATGTTTACTAAGTAAATAGGTGTATTTGTAATCGTATGGATTGTAAGACGTGGGAGAACTGTTAATGAGATAGATATTTCGAGAATTGGCAAATTGCAGGATACCTTTGATATTGTTGGGATGCAGTCGTCCTATCTCGTCCATCATACAATGTACGATGAAAGTACCACTTTTCCGTTCTGCTTTCTTCTTAAACACATTGATGAGCATGATGTTCACCATTGCTTTTACAAGGATATCCGTACCATCAGACCCCACATTATTGATACGCTCCACCCAGTTAGTATCATTGTCGTTCTCCTTCACACGGAACTGCAATCGGAAAGCATCACTAAGTGATACCGTTGGTCGGGTTTGCTCATCTTGCAACTGATGGGAGAGACTCTTCAGATAGTCCACCACCTTGCGATTCACCTCGTCTCGATTGTCACTTGAGAAGAGGTTGAGTTCGCCAATCGACAGGGCATTCTCCATCGTATAGTCATGAATAGACATGAGCAACTGCATGAGCCTGTCTGACGACTCATTTGCCCTAAGTTCAATACTCTTGATGACACCAGCAAAGTTCTTCTCCACGAAATCCCTGTTGATATCCAGTATCACGCTGTCCACATCCGACCTGCGTTTCATCAGGGCTCCTATCTCCGTGGAGATACGTCCCAGAATGTCCTTATAGTGTTCACTGGTGCGACGACGGAACTCTTCGATTTTGTTGTTGTCCATGAAGTCCTGCAAATCAACTGCAATCTGCAGGTAGTCATTATCTGTTACGGGCATCGTATTGAAATGGAAGGCATTTTGAGGTTTGAAGTTGCGATTGAAGTTGATAACCGTTTCCTTCAGCTTTTCTATCGTCTCGCGTTTCTGATTAACCGTTCCTCTCAGTTGGCTGATGAGTTGTTGGCAGTCTTGATGGCTCTCAACCATCTTATCATCTGTCAGGAATGAGTTTGGTACAAGATGCTCGTTCTCGACCATCTGATGGTATTGGTTCAGTCCTTCGCGTCTGTGCGTCAAGTCTTTTAGGATCACCTTCTGACGCTCTTCCATATCCTGCCGTTTCTTCTCGATACGGGCACGCTTATCCTCATATCGTTGGCGCATCATTGCCAACTGTTGCTCTATGTCCTTAATGCTCTTCTTGATTTCCGGCTCTTTGGCAAACAGATTTTGCTCTGCATCACGATACCTAATCACCGTTGGCCGTTCTGCATCTATCTGTTTCAGTAGTTCCTTGAGAGCATCAAGTGTCTTACGGTATTGCTCCAGTAGATTCACGTCAACACCTTTGCCTTCCAGTTCTGCCTTCTGTTGTTCGTCTAATTGAGACTTTTGAGCCGTAAACTCCTGATTCCTTGCAGTTGCTTCTTTAGCCTGAGATTCCATGAACAATCGTAATTCTTCGTCAAGGGCTTTTGAAGATTTGTTGAAAGCTGTGTCAAGATCCTTTAGCTCCTTTTTGTTTTTGGTCTCTTTCACGTCGCGAGCTTCTTTTTCTGCCTGTACTTTCAGCAGAGCTTCATTGAAGGCTCGTTCTCGGATTCCCTTCTCTTGTGCAATCAGCTCTTGTTCTTCCATCACCAGCTTGTGTTGCTGATTTTGCAGATCTTGACGCTTCACGGGAATCTGTTCTTCCTCTACTTTCAACAATGTTGCTTGCTGGCGGAGCGGATTGAGTTGAACAGCATATTTCTTCCCAAGCTTCGAGATGTTTTCCTGAAGGTTAATAGGCAATTGCGTGAGTTGTCGGTTTGTCTGTTGCAATTGCTCTTCCAGACGTTTCCTCTCTTCACTATAATCATCGGGTGTGCGATGAACGGCATCAATGTTGTCCAGATTCAACTTAACGCCAAATATGCTATCGGATGTTTCGGTATTCAACTGAGGTTCCAGTCCCCCTGCATACAGGATTCTTTCTTCGTCAACAACTTTCCCGAGGTTATCTTCCCATCCTTCTGCATTTTCAGTCAGCCACTGATACAACGAACCATCAAGATGTGACAGCAACGCTTCAATCTTGGCGATTTGCTCCTTACATTGAGTACGGTTTTCCACTAAGCGTTCTTGGTCGCGTTGAGAAGCCTGGTTTAACTCTGCTTCCTTCATCTCATACTCAGTGGTCACCTGAGCAATTTGACTTCTGACGGCTGTTTGCTGTGCTGTATTCTCCTTCTCAGTCACATCCAATTGCTGAAGCAGTTCTTTTATACGAGCTATTTCCTCAGCCTTCGGATGCCATAGGCGCAACTCCTTCAAGGCATTGTCGGATCTGTTTTGCTCTTTCTGTAATATCTCCAGTCGCTCGTCAGACTCATGACGCCAACTATTGAATGCATCCATTACAACATTTCTGTTTTTTGTGCGCTCGTCTTCCAGTCGCTTGCGTTCTTTTTGCAATGACTCTTGCTTCTGATAGTAAGCCTCCTTTTGCGCATTATCGAACGCCCGCTGGGCATTCTCCAGCTTCCCTCTAGCAATATTGTACTTCTCTTCTATGGATGCATGGGTTTTCAAAAGATCATCCAACAGCATTTGCTTGTCGGCAGTTTCCCGTCTTAAAGAATTTTCACGAGCAGCCAATGCCAGTTTTTCTTCGATGCCCATTGCTGCGAAATCCTTTCTTGCTTGCGCTATCTCCTTCAGCTTACCCTTCTTTTCGCCAAGCTGTTCTCTCAGAGAATTGTTCTCCTTGTCATACTCAGTCGTAAGTTCTTTCTCACGGCTGCGCTCTTTTTCGATTTCTGTTTTCACTTCAGCCGCTTCAACTTCCAAAAGCGGGAGCTTTTGCTCGCTTTCTGCCACTGCATGATTCAGCATGCGCCACACATCCATCAATTGCTGGTCGAGTGCCACAATCCGTCTTCCCTGTTCTGCAATCTTCAACGCCTGTTGGCGAACAGGATAATTACCATCACGAGTCTGTCGGAACCAACAACCTATTTCGTCATACTCACGCTCAAAGTCAGTAACCAGTCGTCTGTATGTCTGCAAATCTATTGGCAAATCCTCGTCTGCCATCGATTGTATGATGGTGTTCTTCACGAAGTCGGCATCCAGTTTGGTGTTCAGGAACACGTTCTGAATGCTTCGTGGAATGTTCTGATAGTGGGTACTTTGTACAAGAGCATAGCGTGTGTATTTATGGTCATGAGTATTGCCGAAGATAATATCCTTGAACATCACGCCAGAGTCTATCCTTGCCGATACTGACACATTCTTATCAATCCTTTCGCGTATCTTCACCCAGTCACTCAATACCTGCTTATCTTGGTCAACTATCCACTCGCGCTGATAAGGAGCATCGATAAACCGCCATGAAGCTCGTCCCTGATAACGACTCACCAGTATGGTATAGGCCCCATTGTCGCGCATCACCTCATAAAGGATATATGAGTTTGACTGACGGAAATAGAACTCGTCAAACGACTTCTGAGCCTGCTGTATGCCCAGACGATGCTTGTCTGCGTTGTAGAAGAACAACAGTGCTCGTAAAACCGTACTCTTGCCCACACCCTGAGTACCAGTAAAATGCACATTGCCATCAACTGAAATCTCAGCGTATGGTATATTAGCGCTATTGACAAATATGATTTTATTCAGGTATTTCATCTTCGTTGGCTATTTGAATCATGTTTACCAGTTCCTCGGCATAGTGGAAGGCCGATGTAATCTTGTAGGTCTCATCCTGTTCACTAATGCATTCGGCAAATCCCATACCCTGCATCTCTTGAAGCAGTTTGTTCACTATTTCCAAATAAGACCCCACACCATATTTCTTATAAAGGTGACCAGCCTTCTCCTTCAGTTCAATGTCCAAACTGATTTGCTCTATCAGATGGCTCTTACGAAACTGATAGCCAGCCGTAAACGATTGGTTGTAGGTCTTCAGGAAGTCCAGATAGTCTAGCCATTTGGAAAAACTCTCCAACTTCTGTTCTATGGACTGCTTTCCCTCACCAATACGTGAGAAGTAGAAGTAGCTGTTGCCTGCCTCCAATTGCAGACCTATCTCCTTGAAGAAATCAGCATAATCGTCGAAGTTTTCCTCAATATCCTCATACAGATGACGGATAGAGATATCAGAGCTGTCTACCGAAAGGAATTCTCCACGGCTCAGTCTCTCGTAAATTCGTTGAGTATTATTTCGCATAGATAATAGGATATTCGATGTCTTGATAAGTGGCATATTTCCCTGTCATCTTACATTCGTCAGGATGCAGGATGACCAGTTGGCAAAAGAGGGCTGCGTGGTCTTCTATTTCACGTTTAGCCTTATAATCGTATCTCAGAATAAAGTCGAACAGGTTATAGCTTGACGCAGAAAAAGCATTCCATACTTCATTAGGATCGACATCCTTCAACCGCTGAACGTGTTCCTGCAAGTCTTCGTCTGTCAGCGGTTCGGCCTCTGTCCTTGCGTTTTTTTTCAAACCATTTCGCTCGGCTATCCGTCTCAGGATGCTCACTATCTGGTCGTTCTCCCTCAGCATTTCCAAAGAGAGTCTTATTTTGCTGTATTGTCTGGATTCCATCCATAGTGGATTGCTATCTTCCAACACCTGAACCAGATTGGTATCAGTCTTGATGAGTAACTGGTCTTGCAGATATTTCAGCTTGCGTATCTTCTTATAAAGCTGGTTTTGTTGTTCAATCTGGTTGATATAGACGATAATCTGTCTGTCTATTTCCATCAGAGCATGGTACGCCTCCACAAAGTCGTGTTTCACGTCGCTACATGTCTTTGCCATGTGTGGGTCGTTGGCCATCAGGAAGAATGCGTGCTCCGTATCCATTAGTTTCTCGCATTCGCGTATCATCGAGCGGATGCTATGGCTCTTCTCATCTAGGTTTTGTAGCTTCTTTTTCTTGATAATATAGTTGGGTTCTTGCTTATACGCATTATCCATATTGCGCTTCAAGTCAACCACATTCTTCAGCGTTCTGAATCCCGTCTTTTTTAGCAGTTGTCGCACACTATCCTGATAGCCAGCCCTACGGTTGGCATTCGTCTCCTGCAAGAAATATCCGATATGTTCCTTCAGCGTGTTGATACATTCCTGAACACTTAGCACACTTATTTCCTCGTTCACATTCAGTACTTCCTCAAAGAAATTGAGGTAGTCGCTTTCTATCTCTACCGTATTGCCCGTCTCCACCAGTACGCCATAATCCAGCAGTTTCTTTAGTCGTGCTTCATTTCCTCCCACCAGTTCCAAAGCCAACCCTTGTGGAAACTTCATTAGTTTCCGCTTCTCAAACATCTCACTCAGTAATCCTTGTTCTCGCGAGAGTGTCTTAGTCAGCTCCTCTATGGTTCTAAAATGTGAAAGAATCTCCATAAACACTTATAACTCTATTATTTTTATCTTCGTACGTATAGCTCCATTGTTGTGCTCCATCTTCGTCGCAAATCCCAAAACCACGCTTATTCTAATATTTCTGTTTACTTGGTATAACGCCCCTAACCCCGCCTTTTGGATTGGGCACATCGCCCTTGTATCGGGGGATAACGTGCATGTGGCAATGAAAAACAGACTGGCCAGCAGCTTCATTGATATTGATGCCAACATTATATCCATCTGGATGGAAACGCTCGTCAAT
>CACYQI010000035.1 GCA_902776455.1 uncultured Bacteroidales bacterium
CTTCGAGAAGAGCGGACAGTATGCGGCCGGCACGGTCTTCACCGAGGGGCTTGTCTACCATCAGGGCAAATGGTTCCTCTACTACGGCTGTGCCGATTCGTTCGTCGGCGTGGCAGTCTGCGACCCTGCAACAGCCCTCCACGAAGGCGACCCCATCGTGACGGCACAAGTGCCGGAGGGCGTCGTCAACCAGCGGACGGCATTCGGCACAGGCAAGGCGACGTGCTTCGTCAACTCCAGCAGCGGCTCTGCTGCCAAGGGCGAGGAGGCGGTCAATATGAACATGAGCTACATCTATCCCGGCCGCAAGTGGTGCGACGCAAGCACCGAACAGCCGTGGCTCGTACTGGAGTTCACGGGCATCTACGAAGTGAGTCGTTTCGTGCTTCGCGACGTCGGAAATCGCGAGGCGAACTGCGGCAACGTGCCCGAATACTGGCTCTACGGCAGGACGCAGACAAGCGAAAGTTGGACGCTCCTGGCCCACGAGGAGAACGTAGGCGACAAGGACGAGAAGGACATCTGCTTTCCTCCCGTCGAGGTGCGCTACCTGAAGCTGGTCGTGCGCCGTGGCGTGCGTCCCAGCGGCGTCAGCGACAACGCCGTCCGCCTCTATGGCTGCGACGTCTATGGACGCTTCGTCGGCGACATCTCCCGCTCGGACGGCAACGTGAGCATCGGCAAGACCATCCTTGCAGCCCACGATACGCCCGACGCTACCCTCAGCGCCCTCAACCTGCTCACAGGGCTGCCGGCTGCCGAGCGTCCGTGGATGCCTACGACACCCGTCATGGGCAGCGACCCTTACCGCTACGTCGTCGTTGACCTCGAAGCCACCTACGACATCAAGCGCCTGCTGCTTTGGGACGCCAAGAGCATCGACGCGGAGGCCGTCAACATGAATGCCTACCAGCTCTTCGTCAGCCAGGACGAACCCGACCTGAGCCTCATCACGAAGGCTGGCGACAGCAACACGTGCTGGAGGCAAGTGGCGGACAAGAAAAGCGTGGGCGGGATGAACAAGAAGACCGTGAGCCTCTCAGAGCCTGTCCGCGGCCGCTACGTCAAACTGGTCTTCCCTCGCACCTCCGCCGGCATGAACAACGTGGCAGCTCCCGCCCTTTTCGCCTTCCACGTCTATGGCACGCCGGTCGAGGACGACGATGCCATCGCCTTACCTTATTATATATATAAGGAAGCCGAGGACAACAACAAAGAGACCGACGCCTCTGTCTATAACCTCATGGGCATCAGACAGGAGCGTCGGCCATCGAAGCCGGGACTCTACATCACGTCCGGCAGAAAAGTGCTTGTCCGCTAAGGGGATCAGAACTTGAAGCCCATCGTACACGTGATGGCGTGCCGCGTCAGGTTCACGTCCACCGGGTCGATAGTTCTGTCGGCAAGGTCTATATTGTTTCCCAGAAAGACGGGGTCTCCTGTATTGAAGTTGGTGTAGTTCGTGTCGAAGGCATAGAAGTAGCCATACTGGTTGCGGAGCTTGTAGGCCAGGTCAATGTAGAAGTTCTTCCAGCGGTAGCCCATGCCGAGCGTCAGGATGTTGGTTGTGCCCATGCGCATGTAGCTGGTGTTGGAGGAATGGTCCATCGCATAGCTGTTGAGATTGTACTGGTCGAAGCTGATGTTCTTCTTGTAAGCCGATGTGCTGAGGTTGTAACCCAGTCGGAACGCGAGGTTCTTTGTGGCATTGGCCTCGAGGCCGACGCGCAGGGTGTGTGTGCCGCGCAGGTTATCACGCGTCAATTGGTTCATATCCATGTCTTTTGTGTTGCCCTTCCAGCTGTCCTCGTAGTTGGGATAACTCATTTTCGTGCTTCCATAGGCCGCGTATTCGTAATCGACGTCCCATGCAAGAACGCTTCCGACGGTGCTACCTATGCTGGCACGCACCTTCCAGGGCGTGCGAAGCTTGTACCTCAAGTAGCTGTGGCCGTCGGGCGTCTTCATGCCATCCGTATCGTAGAAATAGAAATAGGAAGAGCGTTTCAGCCTGTACCAAGTAGGCGTTTCCACAGCGAAACCCACGCGGAAGGGGCTGTCGCCAAAGGGACGGACGATGCCGCCCAGCTTGACGTTCACGCCTGTTCCGCTGACGCGGATGTCGTAGTCGTTGAGGCCGTAGCCGCCTTCACCCACTTCGTAGTAGTCCGTCCAGCCGCGATAGTGCATGTTGTCGATGCCGACGGTAAGGCCGAGGAACGCGCGGTTGCTGATGTTGGTGCTAAGGTTGAAGTCAAACGACTGCAGGGCACCTGTGCTGTGGTGCGTGTAGTAGTTGGCGTAGGAGCGATAGGGATTGTAGAGGCCGTCCTTGTCGAAGAAGAGACCGTCCTTGTTGTTCGACAGAACAAGCTCAGTGAGGTTGTACGACGTGCCGTCGTCTATTGGCTTATAGAACTCAGTGAGTTGCGAGAGCTCGTCCATTTGGCTCAGGCCTCCCAAGTTAGGGTTGTCGGCATAGAAGTTGTGGTTGAAGTTAATCTTCTTCTGATAGTTGAAGGCGAAGTTAACGTAGGGCCAGCTCTCGCTGTCTTTCTTTATGTTATATACGAAGCCAGCCTGGTCGAAGGTTCCCTTGCCTCGGTTCTCTTCGTTGATGTACGACTTGCCCCACAACCCACCGAAGGTGAGAGCGATGTCGTTCTTGCGATAGAGGCCGATGCCTGCAGGGTTCCAGCTGATGACGCTAATGTCGGCGCCGAGCGCACCGAGGGCGCCGCCCATGCCGACGTAGCGGGCCGTGCCGATGACGTCGCTTGAGCTGTTCGTAAGGCGTTCATTCGTGTAGCTGTCCTGTGCCTGAGCCGCAAAAGAAAGAGCCAGAACCAGGAGAAGAGAAAGCCCCCTCCTTGCTCCACCATTGGGGGAATGATATAAATAAGAAGTAATCATGTTTGACATATTAAGGTGTTATCCGTATTATATTTATGTATTCTCTCTTTCCAAAGCACTTCCCCAAAAGGGGAGCGGGAAGGGGGATGTGCTGTTATCTGCGTCCGCCGCCGCGAGAGCCTCCACCGCCACCGCCGCCACTGAAGCCGCCGCCGCGAGAACCGCCGCCGCTGAAGCCGCCACCGCCGCCACCACTGAAGCCGCCGCTGCGTGAACCGCTGCTGCCACCGCTGTAGCCGCCGCTATAGCCTCCGCTACGAGAACCGCTGCTGCTACTGCTGCTGCTACGTGTAGAGCCGCTGCTGCTGCGAGAGGGAGAGGACTGGTAGGTGCTGCTGCTGCGAGAGGGAGAGGACTGATAGGTGCCGCCGCTGCGAGAGGGAGACGCCTGATAGGTGCTGCCGCTGCGAGAGGAGGAGTTCTGATAGATGCCTGCATTGCTGCGCGACGAGGACTGATAGCCGCCGCTGCGCGAGGAGGAGCGCTGGAAGCTGTCGGCATTGCTGCGGGAAGTGTATCCACCGGTGCGCGAGCCGTCGCTCATCTGGCGTGCGCCTCCGCTTCTCGTTGCACCGCCCGACCTTGCTGCCGTAGCTTCTGAGCGCGACGTGCCTACGCGGCCGCCACTGATGCTTCTGCCGCCCGACCTGCCGGTGAACGTGGCTGAGCGCTGTCCCATGTTGCGGCTGGCCTCGGAGCGTACGTGACCGCGAGAGCCACCATAGTAGTAGCCGCCGTGGTAGTAGCCGCCGTGGTGGTAGTAGCCGCCGTAGTAGTGCGGATGGTACCAGCCATAGTCCCAGCTGCTGTAGTAATACGGTCTGTACCAGCCCCAGCTGATGCCCCAACCGTTCCAACCTATATAATTATAGTAGAAGGGCGAGTGCCAGCTGTACCAGGGATCGTACCAGCTGTAGTAGTAGTCCCAATAGAATGGGTCGTCCATGCGGTATCCGCGATAGCGAGCCAGACGTGAGGTATAGGTGAAGTCGCCGTCGTAGAAGCCGTCCTGATAGCCGTCGCTATATCCGGCATCGTAGCCTATGGATGGTTCGGAGGAGACGTAGAGCGTGTCGCCCGAGAGGCGATAGCTTGCCGTGCCTTCCGTAGCAGGCTCGGAGTAGGCAGGTCCGCGGCGGTTGTATTCGTCCACGTCGCGCAGCTGGCCCGTGTGGTAGTCAGCCTCTTCGTCGTAGTCGAGGTTGGCTTGCGTCCGTGCGGTCACAGTCTGCTGCGTACTCTTCTGCGTCTTCTTCTTCGAGGAGAAGGAGTACATGTCGTCGTCCTGTGCGTATGCGCCGAGGCAGATAGCCGCGAGCAGCATGAGGGTAATAACATTTGCTTTCATAGTACTTTCAATTGTTTTGTCGGTGCAAAGTTACGGACTTTTGCGCAAACTCCAAAAGGGAAACGCCTATTTTGAAGAGGAATTTCCCCCAATAGGAAAAAAAAGGGGGCTTTCTTCGCTGGTCTTAGCACTAAAACAAAGGCGGTCAGCCTCTTCCTCACAGGGTTGCTCAAGGGGGAGGGACTTGCTGCGGCAGGAAATACACCCCACCCCTAACCCCTCCCCAAAGCCTCTCCTAAATCCTCCCCTAAAGGGAAGGACTTCTTCTTCTCTTGTTCTGCCGGATTTGCAATCCGGCAGGATGGAGTTTCAGCATTTGCAATGCGACTTAATGTTTGCGGGATTACAAATCCCTACACCCAATGCAGGCGGATTGCAAATCCGCCCGAACGGGAGCTTATACACCCCACCTCATAGCCCCTCAGCCCCCTCCCATTCTCCCTAAAGGGAAAAGCCCCCTCCCATCCTCCCCCGAGGGGGAGTGGAACCGATGGCGTAGCTTTTCTGTGATTTCCGTGATTTCCGCGTGAGAACCTACCCCACCCCTAACCCCTCCCCTTAGATGGGAGGGGAAGGGAGGCGGTAGAAAATGTCAGAAGTTTTCGCAATGGGACGCGTTCTGGCGGCGTTTTTTCGCTTCTGTGGCACTTTGGACCACCGAAGGCGGGGAATGGCCTTATTTTGAATGACAGGTAGAAATCAAGGGGTTACAGAGGGATGTTTTGCCGAGAAGAGTTAAGAAAGTGTTAGGACGACATGGCATGCCGACAAACAGAACAAAGAATGAAGTGGAAAATTGAAAGTTGAGAGTTGAAAGTTAACGTGGAGGAAAAAGCTACACAACGTGGAGCATCGGCCGGTGCAACGTGGAGCGTCGAAAAGGACGGCTTGCGGCGTCGGCTTTTGCCCTATGGAGATGGATAAAATAGTGTCAAGGTTTTTCGGACGAACAACGTGTTCCGTAAGCGTTGAAAGGAGGCTAAACAAAGCATTTGAAAAGCCGCCAGCAGGGAAGCCAGCAGCGCAGCCGACGAATGCCTTTGTTCGCTTCCGGCTGATTTCTTATCCGCCAAGACTGCGTTTGCCTGCCTAAAAAGGCGAAGGAGGCGAGCAGAAAGCTACTGTTCTGACGACTTTGAAACGCAAAATAACAGTTTTGGGGGTCAAATAACGTCTGCGGGGTGGTTTTTTGAAAAGAAATGTGTAAATTTGTAGCCAACATAATGACAAAAACCTACTACTTATGGAGAATAATGGGCTACTGGTTACGGACTCGCGCGACAAACGCGACACCTTTCTTGCTCTCAGCCCTCGGATGCGCCACCTCAGATTTGCTGCGCTCATTGCTGTGCTTTCAGGCTCTCTGTCCGCATCGGGACAGACGCAGTTGGGATACGTCAAGACAAAAGGCAGACTGAACTTCAATGGTTCGGTGACAGCGGGGCAGAAGCTCTCGGGGGCCGTCGTGACGGTCTTGAACGGGAACAACGTGATGAGCGACGACGACGGAAAGTTCTCCCTGAAGCTTTCTTCGCCCCAATTTGTACTGAAGAGCGTCACGAAGAAGAACTATGTGCTCTGCGACCCCGACCTGCTGAAAAAGCAATACTCCTACTCCACCAACGACTTCGTCATCGTCATGGAGGACGAGCTGGAGAAGGCCAACGAGCGCAAGAAAATAGAGAGAAAGGTGCGCAACAGCCTCTATGCCCAGACGGAAAAGGAGCGCGAGGAAATCGACCGCCTGAAGCAGGAAAACGCCATCACCGAGGAGAAGTATCGCGAGTTGCTGCTGCAGGTCAACAAGAAGGAAGACGACAACGAAACCATCATCAAGGACATGGTGGAGAAGTACTCGCAAATCGACTTCGACCAGGAAGACGACTTCAGCCGACAGTTCAGCCTCTTCCTCCTCAATGGCGAAACGATGCAAGCCGACTCCCTGCTCAGAACGAAGGGCAACATCGCCGACGACCTCAACAAGTTCAAGGCCTTTCGGGATGCAAACGCTCAGAAGAGGGCCGAACAGGCCGTGCGCGACTCCCTGGAGAACCGTAGCAGGAGGGAACTCGCCGACAGGTGCTACAAGTACTTCGAACTGCTCCAGACTCAACACAAGAACGACTCGGCGGCTTTCTACATAGAGCAAAGGGCCAACCTCGACACGCTGAACGCCGACTGGCAGTTCGATGCAGGAAATTACTTTCAAGACCAGAATCAGTTCAAGCAAACGGAGCTGTACTTGGTGCGGGCATTGGAAATCCGCAGAGAGCTGGCAAGGAGCAATCCGCAAGCCTACGAGCCGGCTCTGGCTCAGTCGCTTAACAACCTGGCAAATCTCTACGGTCGCATCCGTCGCTACGAGGAGGCTGAAGCCATGATCAATGAGGCACTGGCCATCCGCAAACGCTTGGCAAAGGACAATCCGCAGGCCTACGACCCGGATGTGGCAGGTTCGCTGAGCAGTCTGGCCGTTCTCTACTTCGAGACCAGGCAGCTCGACAAGGCGGAGGCCACGCACAAGGAAGCGCTGGAGATACGCAAACGCTTGGCGAAGGACAACCCGAAGGAATACGAGCCGAGTGTGGCCTTCACGATGACAAACTTGGCCAATCTGTACACCGTCACCCAGCAGTTCGACAAGGCGGAAACGATGAACAAGCAAGCCCTTGACATCCGTACGCGCTTGGCCAAGGACAATCCGCAGACATACGAGGAGGATGTAGCCCAATCGATGATAAATCTGGCCGTTCTCTACTCCGACACCGAGCGGTTGGAAGAGGCGGAAACGCTGTTCAAGAATGCATTGGAAATCCTCCGACGGCTGGCTAAGGACAATCCGCAGGCATACGAACCGGAATTAGGCATAGTGCTCAACGACCTGGCTACCGTCTATTGTCAGACCGCGCGCTGGGAAGAAGCGGAACAAACGCTTGGCGAAGCCCTGGAAATCCGCAGGCGCTTGGCAAAAGCAAACCCGCAAGCCTACGAGCTGGAGGTTGTGTCCGTACTCTACAACTTGGGAGGTGTTTACCTGGAAACACAGAGGGCCGAAAAGGCAAAGCCGTTATTCAGAGAGGTCTTGGAGGTGTTCGAAAGGCTGGCAAAGAACAATCCGAAGCGATACGAGAAGTACATAAAGGACATCAAAGCCATACTCGAGAATTAGACGCAACGGCCTTCCAATCCCCTCCTCCGTCATAGCGTAGGCTCACACTCCACGGAGAATCGGCTCACACTCCACGGAGAATCGGCTCACACTCCACGGAGAATCGGCTCACACTCCACGGAGCATAAAACGGCACCCCATGCAGCATCATTTTCAGCAGCCAAAAGATGCCCATGAAGTCCCTGAGAACCATTGCTTTCCGCTAAAGCACATGCGGGGATGTTCTCCGCCTGCGCCTGAACGAAGCGAAGAACCCCCTGGACAGCAAAACCCAGAGCTATTCCCTAAGCTGGGAACTGTCTGACCTTTCATACCGAATCTTCCGGACTGCAATTTCTGAGAACCAAGAGGCCTGGCAAAAGTCTCGAAGAGACGACAGACCACAGACGGGGGTGAAACCCCCGGTAGTAGTGCGGCAACAAAAGAAGCCCCGAAAGGGCGACAGAAACAGATACAAGTTGAAATTAAACAAGTTAGATATTCTGTCGCCCCGTCGGGGCTTTTGTTTTGTTGATGCTCCTGTACCGGGGGTTTACACCCCCGTCTGTGCTCTTTCGCACCTTTGGTGCTTTCTCCCGGACAACAATAATTGCTTTCCGCCAAATAAGCATCAAAGGTGCGAAAGAGCCTTCATGAGGCCTCTAAGCCCCTACGAAGAAAGAGTCCCACCCGAACTTCTCGGATGGGACTCTTTGTTTCCTGTGTCCTTTGGCAAGAGGGATGACTTCCCTCTCGCAGAGGAGGTTTACTGCTTAGCCATGATTTCGAGCACGGCCACGAAGTCGGCGATATCCACCTTGCCGTCGCCGTTGAGGTCAGCCTCGGGGTCGTTGCCGTCGCGAGCCATCACTTCGAGCACGGCTACTGCATCGGCGATATCGACCTTCTCGTCGCCATTGAGGTCGCCCTCCATGCCGGCCGAACCGGTGTTCTTGAACGTAACGGCGATGGTCTTGATGCGTGCCTGAGCACCGGCCTGGTTGGTCAGGACTACTTCGCTTTGCTCGCCCTTCCATGTGGCTGTATTGCCTTCGATGACGGCTGCATTGTCGTTCTGGTCGGCCCATTCCTTGATGTAGCCTTCGCCAGTAGCGGTGAGGACGATGTCCGTGATGATGTAGCCTTCGGGAACGGAGAGCTGGATGAAGCTCGGCTCAGTGAGGACTTTATCCTCATCTTTGCCTTCGAACTTGCTGCCGTAGATCTTGATGTGCGTGTCGCCCACCTTGGCGTAAGCCTTGTTGGCATAGAGGGTGAGCACGCCGCGGGTGGCTGTGAGTTCGCTGCCCGTGTCGGGTGCGCCCTGGCCTTGGATGTCCTCGTCGTTGTAGGCGAAGGTAGCATCTTCGTAGCCAGCCTCGGTGACGGTGAGCGTGAAGCTCTTGCTGTCAGGCAAGTAGGTCTCAGTCTCGGCCACGTTAGCGGTGATGGTGGCAACGCCTCTGCCTACGGGCGTGATGTTGCCTTCAGCGTCGATGGTAGCAACCGTTTCGTCGGAGCTTTCGTAGGTGACTTGGCCGTCGGAGTTGGTGGTGAAGGTAGCTGTAACCTTGCCGTTGACGTCAACCGTCTCGCTCTCAACGCTCCAAGAAGAGATGGGAGCGAATTGCGAAGTGACAAGCACAAACTCGTCGGCTGTGCGGGGAGCGATGGCCCAGTAGCTGCTGCCGCCGGACTGAACGAACCAAACGGCCACGCCCGTCACGTTGTAGGTCTGGCCGTCGATGAGTTCGGGCAGAGATACGAACTTGTTGTTGGGAACAATCTTGTTGTCGTCGTCGTCGATGAATGCACCTTCTTCAGCGCTATAGGTGAGGCCTTCGAAGAAGAGGAGGCAGCCTTGCATGTCCTTCTGGAGGTCGGCAATGGCTACCGTCATGGGAGTAGCGCCTTCGCCCTTCGTGACGGTGATGCCCTCGGTGGCAGCGGTGAGGCTCGTAATCTCGGCACACTCGTTGAAGATGGTCAGCGTGACAACTACCTCTCCGTTAACGATGTCGCCTACCTCGAAGCCGTGTCCCTTGCAGTAGTTCACGATGCCGTTCTTGCCGTCGGTGAAGAAGAGCTGGTTGCCCTTGACACCTGTCACAATCCAGTTCTTGATGCTGACGAGGACGTCGGCTGTTCCTTCAGCAGGAGCAGCGGCACAAAGTGCGGCAATGGACTGGATGGCTTCGCCGGCAATGAACTTGAACTCAGCTGTTGCCACAGCGCTGACTTTGTTCTCCTTGTTGATGGCAACGGCCTTGACGGTGCATTCCTCGCTTACCGTAAAGGGAGCTGTGTAGCGGCTGCCAACGGTAGCACTGGGTTCGGTGCCGTCGGTGGTGTACATAATGGTGCAGCCTTCCTGGGCGGTAATCGTTACTTGTTGCGGCTCAGCAAAGACGCCGCCTGAAGGAACGATGAGGGGCTTGGCAACGGCTACGCTTGCTTCGGCAAACTCGTCGGCAGTGCGGGGAGCAATCTCCCAGATGCCTTCCTTCTTGAACCAAACGGCAACACCCGTTGCATTGTAGGCTCCGCCTTCGGTGAGAGTGGGCAGCGTAGTGAAAATGTTGTAGGGAGTAATCTGGCCCGTTGCGTCCTTGAACACGCCGCCTTCATAGGTAACGTTGGCAAGATAGATGAGGCAGCCCTGCATGCTCTTGTCGAGCTGGTCAATAGTGGTAGCGATGGGGTTGACAGTTACGCCCTTCGTCACGCTGATGCCCTCGGTGGTAGCCGACAGACCCGTAACCTCGGCACAATCGTTGTAAATGGTCAGGTTGATGGAAGCCGTGCCAGAAATCTGGTCGCCCACTTCGAAGCCGTGCTCCTTCTGATAGAGGAGGATGCCGTTGACGCCGTCGGTGAAGTAAGCGTTGCTGGCATTCTTAGTGCTTACACCTGTGCAAACCCAGTTGTTGAACTGCACGTTGACGGGCGTGCTGGTCGAAGTAGCAGCGGCACAAAGGTCGGCAATGCTAGTGAAGACTTCGTTGTTGAACTTGAACTCGGCAGAAGCGACGGCGCTGGCGTTGTCGTCAGCATCGTAGGCAATCGCTTTGACGGTGCAGTTCTGGCTGACCGTGAAGGGAGCCGAATAGAGAGTGCTTGCTTCGGTAGGCTCGGTGCCGTCGGTGGTGTAGAAGATGCTGCAACCTTCTCCGGCAGTGAGAGTAACCTCCTGCGGCTCAGCGAATGTGCCGCCAGCAGGCTCGATGACGGGCTTTGCCACATAGGCTCCGCCGTCGGGAGCATAGAACTGGATGGAGGCAACGTCAAGGCCACCATTGCTTGAAACAGTGTTGGAGAGGTTGATGGTGAGCTTGTAGTAAGCGCCTGTAGCCCAGGATGTACCTGAAGCAGGCACAAAATCAACGCTGCCGGCCGTCTGGGCAGCGATGGTGGGAGTAAGCTCTACCTCGTCGAGGATGCTGGAGTACTCCGCGTCGCTGGCAATAGTGAGGGTCAGGCTGTTTACCGTCACCTGTTCGCGACTAACGCCGAGATGGTTGAGGACAACGCGGCTGATGGCGCTTCCCATGGGGCTTTTGGCCGTAATGGTGCGGTCAACTCCGTCGAGGCTCTTGCCGCCGATGCGCCATTTTCCTTCAAGACTCTGGTTGCCCGGAGCATTCCAAATCATGCCGTCGTGCTCGTCGTCGAAGTACTTACTGTAGTCTGTGTGGTTGGTGCCTTCCGTGAAGGGAACTGTCCACAACGTGTAGAAGAGTTCGTCTGCCATCGCATTCCCTGCAAAGAGCAAGAGCATGGCAAGCAGTGAAAAGAGTTTAGCTTTTTTCATAAAGTTGTTTTGATTTAGGTTGATTAAGTTGATTAATATATTTCTTTGTGGGTAAAGTTACTATTATTTATGATAATGTATGCAACTTTCCCAAAGAAAAAAGTGGAAAACGGTTGCAGTTTGAGTGAAAAAGGCTAACTTTGCAGGTATAAAACGCTGTTGACATGACCGAAAACATACTTTTTATGACTCTTGGCGGTTCTGCCATCGCGCATTTTGTCATTACTTGTGTGATGGCAATCTTTGCGCGTCATCGAGTGCAATACCTGTGCCTTCCTTGGGTGAACGGCATCTTCTGCTGCACGATGCTCGTGGCGTCCCTCTTCAGCCACAACATAGCCGAGGGCCAGCCCGGCATCCTTCACCCCGGCATGCTGCTGGCCTTGCTCTGCGCTTGCTACTTGCAGAGCATCTATCCGCTGAACATCTCGATGCCGGGCTTCCTGCAATGGGAACGCATGTGGCGCTACGCATGCCCCATCCTCGTGCTGCTGGCCATCTACGTCAGCGCAGCCCTGCTGGGCAGCAACATTGTCTATATCTACTCGGCCACTGAGCTGACGGAGAACATCCTGAGCAGCGACATCCTGCTGCGCCTCTGCGCCCTGGGGCTGAGCATCTACTACATCGTGAACATCTTCCTGCTTCCGCACCGCATGGCCCGACATGCCAACGTGCCTGGCTACCTGCTGGGCTACTGCATCGCTATGGGGATGTCGGTGGTGTTCTACACCTGCATTGCCATCTACTACGACATGACAATGCTTGCCATCTACATCGTCCTCTTCACGCTCCTCAACCTCTACCTTGCCTTCCGCACGTTGGAGTCGCTGGCCATACAGTTGCCGCGCCCCGTCATCCGCGAAGTGGCAGTGGCTCCCGCCGAGGACAAAGAGAAGGAGCAGGAGGACTTCAACGAGGCGAACCTGCTTCGCTTCCAGCGCATCAACTACTGGATGCAGCATAACCGCAACAAATGGAAGGACAGCTCCTTCGGGCGCGACCGCCTCTGCCAAGCGGTGGGACTGAACCGCCACTTCATCCTGCAGAGCGTGCGCAGCCAAGGCTTCAACAACGTACACGACTACATCAGCAGCTTCCGCGTGGCCGAACTGAAACGCATGATAGCGCGGGGCGAAGTGGAGTCGCTGAACGACATGACGGATGCCGGCTTCGGAACGATGCAGACCGTCCGCTCGTGCTTCCTCAAGATTGAGGGCATCACGCTCGACGAATACTTGAAGAAATTTACCGAGAAAGAAAGCGGTGAAGAAGAGAAGCAAGAGACAACTGAAGATTAGGAATTGAAGTTATCAAGGAAAAAGCAATAATTCTAATCACACCTCCGAACAAGGATGAGCGAAACGCTCCGTGGAGCATGGCCAGTCCCACCGTGGAGAAACTCCAGTACTACCGTGGGAAAACTCCAGTACTACCACGGTGGTACTGGGAACATGGCGTAGCACCTTTTGCGGCACGACACGAAAAGCCCCCTGCGGAAGACCGCGGGGGGCTTGGTTTATCAGGTGCTATGGCAACCCTTCAGGACGCCATAGCAACCGGTGCGATTGTTACTGCTTAGCCATGATTTCGAGAACAGCTACGAAGTCGGCAATATCAACCTTGCCGTCGCCGTTGAGGTCTGCCTCGGGATCATTGCCGTCGCGAGCCATAACTTCGAGCACTGCCACGGCATCGGCAATGTCAACCTTGCTATCGCCATTGAGGTCGCCCTCGATTCCACCTTCTACAATACCGTTACCGGGAGTTACGGCAATGTTATTGTTCCAGCTGGGGATGGTGTAGCGGCTCAGGGTCTTCGTACCGCTGGATGCAACATAGAGGTTGTTGGCAAAGTCGAATGCCAGGCCTGTGATGTTGTTCTCCGATGTAGCAATGTTGTACTTCGGTTCGAGCCAGAGCATGCCGTTGGCCATAGGAACATAGTTGGTCTCGTAGAGAACCACCTTGTTCTGACCCATGCCGAAGGCGATGTACTTGCCGTCGGTGGTGATAGCCATCATGCCGCTGTAGGTGTTGGTAGTAGCGTCGCTGTAGTCCTCGTTGCCTTCTGCGTCGAAGTGCTTGATGGAAGGAACAGCCTCGGAGTGTTCAGTTGCGCTCTGGATGAACCAGAGACCGCCCTGACGGTCCTCGAAGATGCTGATGTGCGTCGGGATGCCGGCATATACACCGTCGAGAGCCTCAACGTAAGCAGAGGGAGCTGCAGTCCATTCCTTAGCTGAGCCAAGTTCATAGACAGCGCAGTTGAAGGCAGGAGCATAGGTGCTGACATCGTTGCTCTTGTCGAATCCACCCTGTACGCCGAGAACATACATCTTCAGGTCGTCGCCTTCTCCCTCGAGAGCCAGGCCGACAGCCGGACGGTTCTGTTCGTCGTTGCCGACATAGGTGATGCCGGTAGCCTCGTCAAGCTCGCCGCCTGTGAAGACGGGCTTCCAAGCCTCGCTGAGGTCGTCGGGATTCAACTCATAGACGGAGCTGGTGGTTGTACCAGAGGCGTTGCCTACGAAGAGACGGCCGTCCTGAGAGAAGCGTACGTCCTTGAAGCCGAGTTCGTACTCGCCGAAGAGCTTGAGAGGAGCCTTCTCGGCGAAGTTGAAGCCGCCATTGTAGTGGCCGACGGGCTGGAAGGCTGCGTCGAGAGCGAAGAGCTGACCGGGAGCGTTAGCAGAGAACATATCTTCTGCCAACGTCTCTGTAGGACGTGTTTCGGTGACGAGCACCTGACCGAAGCCCTTGCTTGCAGGATTGTTGTTGACAGCCAGTCCGTAAGGAGAGCTAAACTTGTAGCTTTCGCCTACCTTGAGGATGTCGAGAGAACCCTTGCCGGTGACTACAACCTCATAAGCGAGAGAAGTAGGATTGCCGTTGAGCTTGCTGGCATCAACCGTCACCTTGTGGGTGCCGGGACGCAGTTCGCCTGCAACCTTCTGAGTGTAAACCTGAAGTTCACCGTTGAAGAAGCGAACCTCTGCTGCCTCTGCCTCTGCATTGAGGTCGAAGCTTACGACTACGCTGTTGCCAGCGAGCTTAGCATCGAGGTTGTAAGCAAATGCATTGAGCTGAGGATTGGGCACGTCGTTCATGTACTTGCCACCATAGAAGTAAACTACGGCGCCGTCGAACAGACGAGGAGTAGCGTCCTGACCGATGGTCTGGAACCACTTCAGATCGCCTTCGCTCTTGCTGCCATTCATCTTGTAGGCAATCTCACCGCTTGCCAGCTGAGCCTCTGTTGCCAGAACACCCTTTGTGCCGCCCCATGCCTTAGCATAGAAGACGTTGTTCACGGTAACGTTGCCATCATTACGGCTGACGATGTTGGAGCTTTCAGAGCTGATGGTGATGTCCTGAGAGAGAATGAGGGTGTTGTTGATGGTAAGAGCGTTGGTAGCCCAACCGCAGACACCACCGCAAGAGGTGGTAGTCTCACCGTACATAGCGTTGTTCACGAGACAGTTGCTGATAACCGTACCGCTTTCTTCGTTAACGCCGATGATACCGCCATGTGTACCGTCGCCCTCAATAGCAGAGTTGATGGTGATGGCTACTTCGCAGTTGTCGATGACGCAATTGCCGTAGGTCTTACCAACGATACCGGCGATGTACTTGTTGCTGGAGTAGTAGTCGCCAGTCAGCTTGAGGTTCTTGACGGTTGCATCCTGCATCATGTAGAACAGTGCGCAGCACTCTGCATCGTAGTTGTTGATATATACATTCGAGAGAGCGTGGCCCTGGCCGTCGAATACGCCACGGAACTTGTAGTCGCTGCTACAGATGGGCAGCATAGCGATGCCATCCATGTCGATGTCGGCTGTCAGCTTGCCCTTCACGGTGTTGTCAACATCAGTGGCAAGGACACGGAAAGCTGCAAGCTCCTTAGCAGTACCAATCAGATAGTTGCCTTCCTGGTCCTGAGCAGGAACAATGCCCTTAGCATCGGCATAAGCATTAGAAGCTGCTTCAAGAGCCTCCTCTGTGCTGTAAGTGCCATCTGCATAGATTCCGTACAAGTTAAATGCTACCTCTTCTATTGTTTCCGTTTCGGCACCATCGAAGAGCAAATCGCCTGTCTCATACCATTCGCCTGTCTCAGGATCTTTCTCTACCAAGGCAAGGTTGCCATTGAGAACGGATTCAAGACCATGAGCAGCTTCGTACATAGCAAGGTAAGCTTGCTTGCCTTCATAAATCTTCTGGAATACGTCGGACAGGTCGGTGATGACTGTGAAGTCGTCGTCGTTAGAGTCAAGAATGGTGTAAAGCTCTTCCTTCACATCCTCAGGATAGTTAGGAGCATAAGCTACACCTTCAAGACCCTCAGCGCCGTCGGAGAAGACATAGTCGTTGATAATAGTATTAGCACGAGCTTTCATGTTCTCAAGAGCGTCAGCAACGCCTTGAGTAGGCTGTTCGCCGAGGTAAGTCAGCTTGATGGCAGTCCAGCCAGTCCAGTCGTTGCTGTAGTTCGAACCTGGGTTCTTGATGCCGATGGTGAGCTTACCGTCAGCCTCAACCTTACCGATGGTGTAAACCTGGTAGCGGCCGTCGTTGGCAGCAGCAGCCATGCCACTGGGACCATGAACAGCATAACCCAGGAGGGTTGCGCCGCCGTCAGCGTTTGTTGACATGAAGTCGTCATAAATTTCCAGGTCGAGTGCGCCGTCGCCGTGCAGGTTGCAGTTAACCTGATCGATAGTGTCGGCAGCTGCTACGTAGTCCTCAATGACAGTGGGGAAGAAGTTGAACGTACCGTTAGCATAGATACCGGCGGCATAGTTGAGGCCGTAGCGGTTGTTGCTGGGACGATAGGCAGCGTGTGTGCCAACCAGATAGTAACCGGGCTTCATGCCTTCGAGTGTCTGGTACATGTCGCCTGTTACTGCCCAACCTTCTACGCCGACAGTCTTGTTGTACTCTGGGTACTCTGCTTCATCGGCGTGTACCTTGCCTGAGCCTGTTGCCCAGCCATCTGTCCACTTCTCGTTGCGGCCTTCGGTGAAGTCGCCGTTGGCAATCAGGTTGCTGACGTCGGTGCCGGGAGCATAGTCTTCGGCAATTGCATCCTGCTGCCACTTGATGACGCGCTCCATTTCTGCCTTAATCTCAGCAGCTGTAGCGGTGTGGTTCTCGATGATGAACGAGTAAGAACCGAGCGGGTTGTTCTCGTCAGGCTCTTCGTCCTCTGTGAGATAAGCATAAAGGGCATCGCGAATGCTACCCTCAATCTGGTTATCATCGAGATACTTCTTCACTTCCTCACACTTAGTGATGTAGTTCTGATAAACGCCTGCATTCTCTTCGATGGCTTGCTTCTGCACGTTTACAGAGTCGATGACGTCGGCAAACGCATCAGTAGTCTTGGCATCGAACAGAGCCTCGAGTGTCTCCTGGAACTTGTCGAGGAGGGCCTGAGTAGCGATTACTTCGTCGAGTTCCTCTTGCTCGAAGGTCTGGATAGCGTCGGCTACGTCGCTGAACTCATCTTCGCTGGCAACAGAGAAGTACTGGCCTGCTGCGAAGATGACGGTGCCGTGAGAGGGATCGGGGAAGGGATACATATCCTCGCCGAGGTCCTGGAACCAGTAGCCTGTGCGGAACTGTTCGCCGTTAGCCTTCCAAGCAAGAGCACCGCTCTCGAAGTCTTCCTGACTGACGATGCCTACATGTTCCTGGTTACCGTAGCGAGCATAGCAGTTCTTGATGTTGTCGTTGACGCGGCTGTTGCCGTAGCGTGCGAAGTAGCGTTCGTTGCTTTCTGTACCTTCCACTAAACCTACGGCGAAGCAGTTGGTCACTTCAGCCCAGTCGCCCAGCCAGCCAGAGAACGAACCGTTCTCCTTCGGGCCATAGACGTTGCCGACCATGCCGCAGTTGTCGATGGTTACGTGGCAGGAAGAGCTCATGACGCAGCCGAAGACGCCGGCAGCGTTGGGGCCGCCATTGGCTGTTACGTCGCCGCACATCATGACGCCCTTGATGTTGACGTGACCGGCCCAAGGAGCTGTCATACCAACCAGAGCGACGTAGCCGCGACCCAAGAGTGAGCAGGTTTCATCGAGCACTACATTTTTAATATATACGCCTTCTGCGTTGCGTGCGTCTTCGTCGCTGATGCCGCCGAAGCCCTTAGAGGGCAAGCTGTTCATCACGGAGATGAGGCCGACGCCGTTGCTGTTAGGCATATCGACGATGAGGTTGCTGATGGTGTGGAACTGTCCGTCGAAGTTGCCGTAGAAGGGCTTGCCTTCGGTACCCACCTGTGCCCAGCGGTCGCTGTAGCCGTCCATATCGATGTTGGCTGTCAGCTTAGCATTGGCATCCAGATGCTTAGCAGCATAGTGGCTCCACCAGAGGAGCTGTGCGGGAGTGCCGATTTCGAACCAGCCATCCACGGGCGTCAGGAAGTCTTCCTGCAGGCTGCCGCAGACGGTGCAGAAGCCTTCGCTGAATTTGTGGTCAGGTATATTGCCGCCACCGGAAGGACTGTTCGCATAAGCGATACCAGAGCCGATGGGCTGACCGTCGCAGCGATACTGATCGGAAACAGCATAGACGAGTGCGCCTTCCTTCTTGATAGGCATGGGCATCGGGTCTTCGCCAATCTTCTGATAGAAGCGTTCTACGCCTCCCTGGTTGCCGTTCAGGGCGTATGCCAGGGCACCGTTCTCGATGTCATCGAAGTTCTCGATGAGGGTAGCCTTTGCTTCGTCCTCGTAGCCATAGCTGTTGGCGATATAGACGTTCTCGCAGGTGATGTTACTGGGGTTACGTGAGAGGGTCTTCGAGTCACCCATTTCGCCGTTGAGCGTTCCGAGGAATGCGCAGTTGGTGTAGTAGGTTTGGGCTGAAGACCAGCCGGCGAAGCCTGCGAGGCACTCGGTAGATTCTCCGTTACCATTGACGTTACCGGCATAGATGGTGTTGTCCACGGTGGTCTTTTCCTCTACAACGCCGATAAGACCGGCACTGGTGTTGTCACCGGCACAGGATGCGTTGATGTCAATGTCTGAGAAGACGTTCTGAATCTTCACGCTTCCGCGGCGGGTGTGGGAGGTGATGGAGCCTGCATACTGGCCGCTGGTAGTAATAGAGCCGTGCATGATGACGTTCTCGAACGTGCCGGAGAAGTTGGGGAACAGAGAAGCGTTGCTTTCCTCTACGTCCATGACGATGGTGAGTTCGTGGCCGTCGCCGTTGAAACTGCCGTCGAACCAGTTGCCTGTGTTGAAGATGAAGCGGCCAGGCTCGGCGGTGTACTCGATGTCGGCTGCCATCTTCAGGCTGAACTTACCACCTTCCTCCAGACGGTTCATGCCTTCTGCCAGGTCGATGTCTGCTGCTGACTTGAGCAGGAGATAGCCGTCGTTGAAGTCGCGCTCAAGGCCGAGGTAGTTGTAGCAACCGCAGACGGAGCAGATGCCGAACTTGTCGTACTGGTGCTTGCTGGACTGGTCGCTGCCGCTGTTGGAGTAGGTGGCTGCGTCCAAGCTCTTGCCGTCACATTCGGTCGGGCGTGAAGCATAGACTCTGCCGCTGCCGAATGCTGCGGGAACGGGGAAGGGGTCGGTGCCGATCTTCTGTACCCAAGCGATGTGGCTCTGGTCGTTGTTCAGCTGATAGCAAATCTGACCGCTGGCCAGGTCGTCGTAAGCAACAACGGTTGTGGCCTTGTTCGTGCCCCACTGCTTCGTTACATAGTTGTTGTAGGAAGCGCCTGTCGGACGGTTGTTGTAGATGTTCTGGTTGTAATTATCCAAGTTAACAACTCTCAGGTTGTCGTCGTTACGGCCGATGTTTTTACTGTCATCGCTGCCAAATTTGAACTCGCTGCCGTCGCTGATGACGAGACAGTTCATAATTTGGCTACGGCCGCTGCACCAACCGATGATGCCGCCACAGTTCTCTGTTGTAGCGCCTTTGATGACGAACTTTGCCAAGCAGTCCTCGATGAAGGTGCCGTTGTAGGCCACAGCGACAATGCCTGCATGAGTGGCATCGCCGGTGACTGCGCTGGTCACCTCAATGTCGGTGTAGCAGCCACGGATGGTGCCGCTGCTCCAAACCGCGATACCGGCTGCCAGCTTCTGGCTTGTGCGAATTGTGCCCTGCACCTTCAGGTTCTGGATAAGTGCCTTCACGCCGACATTGCGGAAGATGGCTGTACCCTGACTTGCCTGATTGGTGGCATCGATGGTAATGGTGTGGCCCTGACCGTCGAAGCATCCCTGATAGTCCAGGCCATCCCTGCCTATCATGGTGAGGTCGGCGCCCTTGTCGATGTCGGCTGTCAGCACGGCATTGGCAAAAGCATTACCACCATTCACGAGTTCGGCAAAGGCTTTCAAGTCTGCCGCCGAACCAATCTGATAGACGCCGCCCACTTCGGAGAGCGCCCATGCAGCTGTGCTGACAACGCTAAAGAGCGCGGCCAAACACAGATTCAGTAGTCTTCTACTCATAGAATGTTTTTTTTAGTTAATAAATGGGTTAATTGATTAATTTAATGTATTTTTCGCTTATTTTAGCTGAAATTATTACGTTTTTCTGCATATTGCTTAGCAAAGATAGGAGTTTTTGGCATTACTTCAAAACTTTTTAAGTACTTTCTTGTCGGAAAGGGTTAATTTTAACAAAAAACAAGGAAAAGGAGGGAAAAGGCAGGGATGAAAAACGCAATTTCAGGTCCTTTTGAAGCGAATTTGAGGTTCCTTCCGGCGACGGGGAAAGAGGTGGGGGTTTACGCTCCGTGGAGCATCGGCTTACGCTCCACGTTGCAAAGGCTTACGCTCCACGTTGCATCGGCCGATGCTCCACGTTATGTTTTGCGACAAGCTTAGGCTCACCACAAATCATTCCTTTTCGATAACTACAAATAAACGTTGCATTACTACGAATAAACGTTAAATAAAGTTTGCGCGCGACCTTTTTATACATTTTCTCTGTGCAGCTTTCGAAAATTCTCCATTACTTTGCATCAACAATCATAACAAACTATCTAACTTATCAGATTATGGAAAAGTTGCTTTTTTCAAAGAGAATGGTTTGGAGGCTCTCGTTTCTTCTTTCTCTTGCTCTTCTTAGTTGTACAGACATGAAGCAGTCCTTCACAGAGACTGTAAACGGTGTATCGTTCGAGATGGTGTATGTCAACAGTCCCATTTCAAGTTCAAAACAGCCGGATGGCTTCTTCATCGGACAGACTGAGGTGACGCAAGAGTTGTGGGAAGCTGTAATGGGCAGCAATCCCAGCAGTTTCAAGGGAAAGGACAACCCCGTTGAGTACGTGAATTGGAGCGAGTGTCAGGACTTCATTGCAAAGCTGAACAGGTTGACAGGAAAAGCATATCGTCTGCCTACAGAAGCGGAATGGGAGTTCGCAGCTAATGGTGGGGAAAAGAGCCAAGAGTTTGAATATAGTGGTAGTGACGACATAAACGAGGTGGCTTGGAACTGGAACAATAGCGACAAAAAGACACATCCCGTCAAGACGAAAGCACCAAACGAGCTGGGAATCTACGATATGAGCGGAAACGTCTGTGAATGGTGCGAAGACATGACCTTGATCGATGACTCCATTCAAACTCGTGCGATTCGTGGCGGAAGCTGGTGGGTTGACGATGTTGACGCTTGCCGCATATCATGCAAACGAAGCTTGTGGCCGGACAACAATGACAATAACGTCGGACTCCGCCTTGCGCTCTAAACTTGTAGACAAGGAATTAGAAATGAAAGAGAGGCAAGCGATGTTCGCTTGCCTCTCTTGATTGCTAACTTTAAGGTTGTATAAGTATTATTCATCCAGTTTGATGCGGACGTTGCGGTACCAGACGTCGTCGCCGTGGTCCTGGAAGGCGATGTAGCCACCGTCCTTCTGGCCTTCGACAATCATCAGGTCGTAGGCTGCGGGGAACTCGCCGCCCTTGCAGAACTTGCTGCCGTCCAGCATTTCCTTCCACTTCGGAGTCCAGAGGTGATACTCCAGCACTTCCTCGCCGTTCTGATAGTGCCAAACAGAGCCTTTGAAGACGCGGATCTTCACGGTGTTCCATTCGCCGAAGGGCTTGGCATTCTGAGGCACGGCAGGAATCATGTCGTAGAGCGAAGCAGCCTGACGGTTGCCGTCCTTGCCCTGGTTGGCATCCTCGTGGTTGGCGTTGTCGAGCACTTGATACTCAGAGCAGCTCTGCCAGATGGGCAGGTAGTTGCCGTCCTTGCCTTTGGCTTCCTGAGCCAGATAGAAGATGCCGGAGTTGCCGCCCTTGCTGATCTTGTACTCGCACTCGAAGGTGAAGTTCTTGAACTTGTGGGCGAACAGCAGGTCGCCGCCGCCTTCCACTTGGGCTTCGCCTGTGCCGCTACCAACGAGGTGGATGCAGCCGTCGGCGCTCTCCCAGCTGGTGGGAACAGCGTCCTGACCATAGCCGCGCCAGCCGTCGAGGCTCGTGCCGTCGTAGAGGACATAGTAGCCGTCGGCATCGACCTTCAGCAGAGAGAGGTCGTACTGCTCGTTGTCAACGATGGTAGCGCTGTCCTGAGGAGCATTGGGATCCTGCTTCTCCACGCAGTTCTTGCAGGCTTCGCACTCGCAGGTACACTTACACTTGTTCTGGCAGCTTGAAGCCAGAAGCACAGCTGCCGTAGCAGCAAAGAAAAGAATTTTCTTCATATTTTAATAGAGGTTTATAAAGGGTTTTTCTTTTTTTAGGAAAGTCTAGGAAGTCCTAGGAAATCCTAGGTTCTCCTAGGAAAGCCTAGATTCTCCTAAGAAAGCCTAGAATCTCCTAGGGCTGCCTAGAAAGCCTAGCTACTCTCAGGGCTTCCAGTCGCTCAGGTCCTGCGGGTCTTCGATGACTGAGGGAATCTTCTCGAAGATGGCCTTCCACTTGGCTGCGTCGAACTTCGGGCGGCGGTCGTAGTAATAGACGCCGTTCTTCTCCTGCTCGACGTCGGTTATCTGGGTGTAGCAGAAGCCGGTGATGTGCTTGCAGGCCTTGATGGCATCAACTTCCTTCTCGAGAATCTGGAAGAACTCATCCTCCGACTCGATCTGTGCGCCGTAGCCCCAGGAACTGCTGCGCTCTTCCTTCGGAATCCAACCCAGTCCGCCGAACTCGTCCAGCATGTAGGGCTGTCCGTCGTACTTGGCGAGCCACTCCTTGTCGCGCATGTTGCGGTAAGGCTCCACGCCGGCCTGGAAGGTATGGTTGGCCACGAGGCGGTCGTACTCGCGGGTATAGTCGTGGACGCTCCAGATGTCTGTCTTGACGTGGCTGTCGCCGCTGGCATCGTTCACGGGGCGTGTGGGGTCGATGGCCTTGGTGAGATTGTAGAGGTCGTTGACGAAACGGACATAGACGCCGTCGCGAGCGCCCCAAGTCTCGTTGAGGGGCGTCCAGGTGACGATGCTCGGGTGGTTGCGGTCGCGCACCACTTCGTCCGCCCATTCCGTGAGGAAGTTGCGGACGGCCTCTTCGTTGTTCACGTCCAAGCCCCAGCTTGCCTGCTCTGCCCAAGTGATGTAGCCCAGCTTGTCGGCCCAGTAGAAGTAGCGCTCCTCGAAGACCTTCTGGTGCAGGCGTGCGCCGTTGAAGCCCACGGCCTTGCTCATCTCGATGTCGTGCTTGAGGGCCTCGTCGCTGGGAGCCGTCCAGATGCCGTCGGGATAGAAGCCCTGGTCGAGCACAAGACGCTGGTAGTAAGGCTTATTATTAAGGTAGAAGTAGCCGCCAGCAAGGTGTATCTTGCGCATTCCGGCGTATGATTTTACCTTGTCCAGCACGTTGCCCTTGGCGTCGCGCACCGTGTAGATGACGTCATAGAGGTTGGGAGTCTCAGGAGTCCACAGCTTGGGGTTCTTGATGGGCAGCACGATGACGGTGTTGTTTGTGGCCGGAGCCGTCTTGGTCGAAACGAGCTTTTGCTTCTCGTCGAACACCTGAACGGTCAGCGTACAGCCGTTGCCTTCCTCGTAGAACTCGGGACGGACGACGAGCTGCTGCTGGTCGATGTCGGGCGTGGCGAAGACTTGCTTCAAAGCCTCCGGGCAGACTGCTTCCATCCAGACTGTCTGCCAGATGCCTGTTACGCGGGTATAGTTGCAGCCAGCGCTGTAGTAGCCTGTGCTCTGCTTGCCGCCGGGCTGCTTGCCGCCACGCAGGTTGTCCTTCACCTGAATGACGAGGTTGGCGCTGCCGCCTGCCTTCACGAACTTCGTGATGTCGAGCGAGAAGGAAGAGCCTGCGCCACAATGGCGACCGACCTTCTTTCCGTCGATGTAGATGGTGGCGTCGTAATCGACGGCACCAAAGTTGAGCAGGATGTTCTTTCCACCCCAAGTCTCGGGCACGGTGATGGTGCGCTGGTACCAGATGCAGGGGATGAAGTCGGTATGCTTCACGCCGGAGAGGCTGCTTTCAGGGCAGAAGGGGACGGTTATCTTGCCGTCGAAGCCTTTGCTGTTGCGGAAGTCTCTTTCGGCACCTGTCTGTCCGAAGTCGAAGGTGTAGGTCCAAGTGCCGTTGAGGTTCATCCAGCGTTCCCGCTCGAACTGCGGACGCGGGTACTCGCTGCGGGGGAGATCCGCAGCCTTCACGGTGCTGCCCAATCCGAGCAGCAGGGTTGCTGCCATAAGCAGCCTGGTAAAGATCTTCATAATGGTGTAGGTGTTTATCTGAGTGTTCTGAGTAATCGGAGTTTTCGGAGTTATCTGATTATTCTGATTATTCTGAGTATTCTGAGTATTCTGAGTGCTTTCAGAACAGTCCGTCGAAGAGGTCGCCCTGTACCGGGTTTTTGGGAGCGGAGGAATCCTTCTTGTAGAGCTTCTGCAAGGCGTTGATGGCTTGCCGCATCTCCTCGCGAAAGCTTTCGGGAGCAAGCACTTCTACGTCCGTTCCGAAGCCGAGGAAGAAGTTCTGCAGGCCTTGGCTCATGGGCAGCTCCACTTGGATGGTGGTCGTGTTTGTCTTGCTGTCCGAGCTTCGCTGCAGTATTTCGGGATTGCCGAGGTGCTGTCGGATGGCCTCTTCGTTCTTGCTGATGCGGAGGGTGACAGGGGTGAGTGGGCCGTCGGGCAAGGCGATAAGAGCAGGAGCCGTATCGTCCTTCTCGTATTTAAGGAAGGAGGCCGCCTTGAGCAAGGGGTTCTTCCAGTCGAGATTGATGTATCGGAGGATGCGTTTGTGCCCGCGGCGGAAGCGAGGCTCCAGTCGTGCTCCCTTCTGCTGGAAGTAGGCCACATCGTTCTGCAGCATGCGTTTGCTGCAGCTGAATTCGCGGTTGACGGCTTTGAGCCGTGTGTTAACGTAGTGGATGAGACTGCGTGTGTTGCCTGTCTCGTTAGTCTTTGTTCGTTCGCCCATGAAGTATTCCATCACAGGGTCGCGTAGGGCCTCGTCGAGAATCATCCAGCGGAGGCGTTGCAGGTCGTTCTGTATCATGGTTGAAGGTTATAGGGTTTAAGTTTGTTCAGAAGTTTTTGAGGAATTCGGGAATGTTCTTCAGGGTTTCCGTCATTCGCCTGAATATGGTTTGCTGGGGTGCCGTGAAGACTTTGTAGGCGTTGATGGTATAGGAACCCGAGCCGACGAGGAGGCAGATGCCGTCGTCCTCGACCTCGGCGCTTGCCCATCGCAGGCTGACCATACCCTGCACGGTGAAGCCGCTGGGGATGTGTATGCGGGCCGATGTGTTGGCAGGGATGTCCACTTCCCACGTGATGCCTTCCTCCGTGCGCCACCATTCGCTCTTCACCGTACCGTAGGGCGTGCCGTGTGTGGCACGGACATGGTTGAGCTCCTCCGGCATGCTGAGGTACATGTCGAGTTCCTTGTAGGCACGGCTGTAGGGCGACTGCCGGATGCCTGCCAGGTCGTTGTACATCCAGACGAGTACGTCGCCGAGGAGCATGACGTGGTTTCCGCTGTTCATGGCCGGGTCGGCCGTATCGCCGTTCCACAGTTCCCAGATGGTCGTAGCACCCTTCTCCATCATGTAGCCAAAGCCGGGGTAGTCCTTTTGCAAGATGATGCGCATGGCCTGGTCAAGGTGTCCGCGGTGCGTCAGGCACGTCAGCAGATGCTGCATGCCGAGTACTCCGCAGCTGACATGGTCGCGATAGGTGTCGCGGGTCACGTCGGTGATGTTCTGCATAACGCGTTCCTCGTCGCCATCCGGCACGAGTCCGAACTCGAGGGAAAGCAGGTTGGCCGTCACGGTGTTGTTCGAGTAGCTTGCCGTCTCCGGGTGATAGAAGTGCCTGTTGTAGGCTTCTTTGAGTTTTTCCTGCCGGTGGTCGAAGTCGAACATGTCGGCCTCTATGCCGAGCTGCATCGCCATTTCGCCCATCATGGTGAGCATGCTGTAGTACATGGCTGTGGAGATGAGTCTTCCGTCGGTCTTGCGAGCCGGGTCTTGACTGTGTATGAGGTCGGGACGTTCAGGGGGCATGCACCAGTCGCCGTATGCGTTGGTGGTCACGATGCCGTCGTCGAGGTTGTGGTTCAGGTAGCGCATGTAGTTCTGCAAGTAGGGATAGTACTTGAGCACGGCATTGACGTCGTTGTATCGACGAAGGAGCATGTAGGCGGCATAGACGGAGAGAGCTCCCCAAGCCACGTCCTTGTTCCTCACGACCCAGAAGGCGGGGGCCACGTCGGCTATGAGGCCGTCGTCGTCCTGCGTGTCGAAGACGTCGCGGAGCCACTTGTAGTAGAGTGCTCCGTTGTCAACGAGGAGGTTTTCGCCGAAGCATCCCATGGCGTGGTCGCCCAGCCAGCCCATGCGTTCGTCGCGTTGCGGACAGTCGGTAGGCATGCCGTGGTAGTTGCCGATGATGCCCCAGTAGGCGTTCTCGTGGAGTTTGTTGAGGAGTTCGTTATCGCACCAGAAGGTGCCCTGGTCCTCCATGAAATCGTAGATGACGCAACCTGTGATGTCCGACGCTTTAGGCTGCGAGCTGATGCCCGATATTTCGACGAAGCGGAAGCCCTGATAGGTGAGCCCAGGCTGATAGGTGAACGTGCCGTCGGCAGCAGGGATGTATGTGTCGGTGCTCTTGGCCGAGCGCAGGTTGGCGACGAAGAGCTGGTCGTTGTCCTTCGGGTCGAGGATTTCGGCATGGCGTATGACGACGGGCACATCCTTCTTGCCGTTGAGGCGGACGCGCAGTTGTCCTACCATGTTCTGTCCCATGTCGATGATGTATCGTCCGTCGCTGGTGCGGCGGATGCTTTGTGCTTTGAGTTCCTTCTGAATGCGCATGCCGGGGCATGGTTGTGCTTCTACGATGCCTGTCGGAACTTTCATCTCGTCGGCCTGCTTCCAGCGGCTGTCGTCGAAGGAGGCTGTCTGCCATCCCTTCATCTCGCGGGCTGCTTCGTAGCGCTCGCCGTTGTAGAGGTGGTTGCGCTGTATGGGACCGTCGGTCGTGACCTTCCAGTCCTTGTCGGTGACGACGTTGAAGGTGTCGCGGTCGGTCTCGACGACGAGCTGTGCCTTGAGTCGCGGCAAGCCGTAGGACGTGCAGTCCTTGTTGAAGCCCAGCACGTAGCCGTTGCCCAGTACTGAGGCGATGGCGTTGTTGCCGCGGCGGAGGAGGGAGGTGACGTCGTAGGTGTTGTAATAGACAGTCTTGGAGTAGTCGGTCTGGAGCGTGCCGAAGACGTCTTTGCCGACGGGTTTTCCGTTGATGTAGGTAGTGCCGTAGCCCATGCCGCTGACGTAGAGTGTGGCGCGACGCACTTTTCTGTTGATTGTGAAGGCACGACGCAGGTAGCGTGCAGGCATATCGAAGGAGGAGTTGGGGGAGGCCTCTCCTATCCACTTCGCCTTATCGTCGAACTGCTTGATGCCTGTCAGGAAGCTCTGTACGGGACTTTCGAGGTGCTCTCCCGTGCTGAGCCATACTTCCACTTGCCAGTAGATGCGGCTCTGATAGGGCAGTCGTCGGCCTTGATAGGGAACGGCTACGCTCTCGTCGGAATTGGTGCGTTGGCTGTCCCAAAGTAGGCCTTTTCCGGCTTTGAGGCCGTCCTTGGAGGTTGCTACGCGCAAGCGGTAGGCCGTCTGCTTCACGTTGGGTTTCTTGCTGACGGTCTGCCAGGAGAACTGTGCCGTGCGGGTGATGCCGGCAGGCTCTATCATGCGGCAGACGCGAAAGCCGGTCAGGTCGCTGCCCAAAACAGCCTGAACCATTATGAACAATGCCACGAGAGGCAGGAAAAAACGTTTCATTTTCGTCTGTTTTACTAAATATGTGCCACAAAGTAACACTTTTTTCCTCAAATAAGAAAGCTTTTTCCCAAAAAATACTTACTTTTGCGTCAAAATCAGCTATCAAAAGGGCAAGGGGAAGCCTTTCCCTCTTCCTCTTCCCAAAGGCAACGGGGGTTAATGCTCCCTCTAGACGATATGGCACATACCTTTAATAATATACTGAACTTTCGGAAGTAAAAATGGAAGTAAAAATGGAAGTAAATTCGCTACACTCATGGAAGTTAAAATGGACAATAGTAAACGAGGCTGCCAGCATCCAAGGCTATCGTCCAGCACGAAG